>NZ_JAGHWZ010000018.1:0-195313 GCF_017746015.1 Xanthomonas sp. A1809
GCGTGCTTGTGCGGTGAGGTCGACCGTATACAGCGCGAGCGCGGCAGTCCCACCAGCGGCGGCTGGTCCGGCGGGAGCGCTGGCCGCCGCAATATCGGTGGCATCGTCCTCCGGCGAGCCGGCGACGATGGCGTCCAGTTCGTCGGCCAGCGCCTCGGCCCGCAGCTTGCCGAACTCGCTGGACATGGCCAGCAAGCCGTGACGCAGGCTGCGCGTGTGCAGAATCGCCACCAGCAGGTCGCCGCCACGGATGCGCTGCCGGCCGTAGCGCAACGTGCAGTGCACCCAGGCGCGTTCCACTGCCTCCTCCACGCTGGCCGATAGATCGAAGTGCCCGCCACCGCCGCGCGGCAACCGGTCCAGTGCCGCGGTCAGGTCCTGCGCAAGGCGCGCCGCGTCGAGCGAAAAATGGCGCACGATGCGGTGCAGGTCGCCGTCTTGGGCCTGCAGCAACTGATGCAGCCAATGCAGCAGATCTACCTCGCGGTCGCCACGCAGCCTGCAGAAGGCGGTGGCCGATTCGATGCCGCGATACGTGGTCTTGTTGAGCTTGCCGAACAAGGCGGCGCGACTGATGTCTGCCATGGAAACTCCAGAAAAATGGATACAGAGGTCGATCAGGACGGTGTGAGCACCAGCTGGTCGGCATCGCGCGGGCGACGATAGTGACCAAGCCAGAGCGACAGGCCGATGCGCTGGCCCTGCCCCATCAGCGGCAGCGGGACGTCTTCGCGCGCCAGCACCAATTGCAGGTCCCAGGCCTGCTCGTCGCCGACGTAGCCGCGTACTGCGGCGGTCAGTACTTCCAGGGCCTGGCCGCCCGGCAGGAACTCGCGGTAACGGGCGATCTCCAAGGGACCGATCCGCAGGCGAAAGCGGTGTTGGGCGTTGCGCGCCGATGCGCCGAGCGTGGCGTCACGCCCCATGCGCGCAGCAGCACGTCCCATCCGCAGCCGTCCTTCTTCGGGTAACGGCAACCAGTTGGCAACGAATTCCTGCACCTGCACGGCGACATCGAACAGGCCGATCAGCACCGCACGCAGGCCTTCGGCATTGCGTGCCTGGGCGACGAAGCGGCCAGCGAAGTGCCGGCGTGCGGCCAACGGCATCGCATCGCGGCCGCGCAGCGCGGGTTGGTCCACGCCGGTCAGCGCATCCAGCCGCGCGCCAAAGCGGTCCTCGCCCGGACGATCCATCTGCACGGTCGGGCGCGCATCGGCCCAGGCGCGGTACCACAGCGCGATCATGCGGTGGTGGAAGATGTCGGCGAAGGCGGCGAAGGTCGGGTCACCAGCCCCTTCGCGTTCGATCGCGTGTTCGGTCAGATGCAGCGGCAGCGCGCCATGCGGGCCGAACAAACCCAAGGCCAGCGTCCGCAGCGTCGGCGGAAGACCGTCCGGGCCCGGTTGCAGGCTGTCGATATCGCGCGGCGGGAACTCCAGCGAGGCGCGCTGCCCCAAGCGCACCGGCTCCTCCAACGGCCGTGCTGCCTGGCCCAGACGCGGTTGCGCCGGATGCTCGCACTCCAGCCGCCGCAACGCTTCGAACAACTCGAAGTCCTGCGGCTGCGCCTCCAGGTGCGCCAGCAACGCTAGAGGATCGGCCGATTGCCGAGATGGGCTGGCCATCGGACGACCTCGTTACGTTCGAGCGTGCACAGCACGGTTTCGGTAAAGGAATTCAGCGATGCCTGGCGGGCGAAGACATGCCGCAGCACCGAGGCGAGCAGGTAGACGCCCTGCCCTTCGAACGCGGCGTCGTCGCAGGTCAAGGTGATCTCCAGCCCGCGGCCATAGGTGGCCGGGCCCGGCACCGGAATGCGGCGCACGATCGGGCGTGAGGCAATGCGGCGCACGCCCTCGACCTGGCGCCGCGCCGCGGCATCGTGCGGGTCGTGGTAGAGCGTGAGCATCTCGCGCACTGCGGTGGCGCCGTCGTCGCCGGCCTCCAGCAGCGAGAGATAGTTCAACTGAAGATGGCTGATCAGGCGCCAGCGGGTATCGCCGGCGGTCACGCCCGAGCGCGGTCGCGTTGGACCGGCCACGCAGCGGATCGCCGCCACCGGGCCGCCATCGTCCAGCACGAAGTCGGTGCTGGATTTGCCCACCGGCATATGCAGCGGCAGATCGCGGTTGCTGCACCACAGCTGCATGCCCAATTGCCGCAGCTGATGCGGATACGGCGCCTGATCGCCATCGACCAGCGACAGGAACACTTCGCTGCCGACGTAGCTCGAGCGCGGCCCGGTGCGGCGTTGCCCGGTCGACAGCCGCCGCGGCTGACGCCGCAGCGCATAAAACGCCGAGCGCCGCTCATGCCAGCTACGCGGCTGCGCGCCATAGAACGGCTCGAAACGCTGCATCGGCGTATTGCCATCGCCGAAGCCCTCGACCTGCTCCACGCCATGGATCTCGAAGTCCATCGGCCGCGTGCGGTCGGCCAGCACATGATGCTCGCAGATGCCGGGCTGCAGATGGATGCGATCGCCGCGCCTGGGGAACAGGTTGATGGCCGGGGTGCAATGCAGGCGGAAATTGCTCGCATCCACGGCATTGTCGAGCCGTTCGACGGCACGATCGAACCACACCACAATCTCGAACTCGGTGCAGGCCGCGCGCGGCAGCACCTGTGCCAGGCCATCGAAGGCGGCGAACAGGAAGCGCTCTGGGCAAGCGAAGTATTCCTGCAACAGACGATAGCCGCTGAAGGAGCGCTCACTGCGCGGCAGCAATGCCTGCTCATCGTCGAAGCCCTGTGGCTGCAGATGCTCGGGGCCGAAGTTGCGACTGAGCACCTGCCCATCCGCGGCGCGGGCACGCACCACGAATCCCAACGCATTGGCATGCAGTTGCTCATAGAGGCTGCCGGCCAGTCCGTCGGCGCCGGTGATGAAGATCGGCAGTGTGTCCAGCGCCAGCATGTCCAGACGCAGCCCGGCATTCACAGTGAAAACCAACCGCAGGCCGGCGCGCGCGCGCGACTCGACCGGCACGCCAAGCGTGGCCAGCGCCGCCGGCGAGGCCAGGTAGCTGGCGGCGGTCAGACGCAGCGGCCACAGCGTCACCGCATGCGCCGTACGATACTCGCAGGCCGTGCGGTCGCCGTGCCCAATCAACGAGCGCAGCGCGCTGCCACGCGGCACAAGATGCCCCGCCGGACCGATGCCCTCGCCCTGCTCCGGTTGCAGCTCCACCACGGCCATCGACGGCACCGGCGACAGGAAGTGCGGATACAGCATGTCCATCAGGTGCTGGGCGAATACCGGTTGCTGTGCCTCCAATTCGAGTTGCACGCGCGCGGACAGAAACGCGAACCCTTCCAGCAGGCGTTCGACATACGGGTCGGCGCACTCGATACCGCTCATGCCGAGCCGGCCGGCCACCTTCGGATACGCCTGCGCGAACTCCGCGCCCATCCCGCGCACATGCTGCAACTCGCGGTTGTAGTGGTGGAGCAGACGCGGATCCATGCTCAGTGCGCTCCGGACGACAGACTGAAGCGACCGGTTTCCAGGTCGAGATCGGTGCGCAGATACAGCGCCAATGGCAATGGCTGCGCCCAGAGTTCGGAGTCGATGACGAAGGACAGCGACATGCGGTCCATGCGCCCGGTATCGACCTTGGCGGTGACCTGCAGGCTGGCCGCAGCGAGCCGCGGCTCGAACGCCACGATGGCGGCGTGGATGCGGTTCTGCAGCTCGACCACGTCCAGTCCGGCCAGGCGCGCGCCGGCCAGATCGGGAATGCCGTAATTGAGCACCGAGGTGGCGACATGCGGATACGCTTGCAGCGCGTCCTCATGCCAATGGCGGGTGCAGTTGAGCAACCAGGTCAGGTCGCGCATGACGCAGTCGCGCAGCTTGGCCGGACCGATCGCGCGCGCGTCGCGGCTCTCGGCCAGCTCATGCCGACGGTCGTCGATCAAACGGTCCAGCAGCGAGGGCTGCAGCCGCTCTTGTTGGGTCAGTTCGGCCATGGCGCTGCCACCGCGGCGGTGTCGAATGCAATATGGCGAATATCGAGCAAGGGGTAGTCGTCTTCGCTGCCGGCCAGCAGGCGTTGCCCCAGACCGCAGGCAGACAGGTCTTCGCCCTGCCAGGTGGTGCGCTTGCCGAGACGGATCGCGCCGTCGTCGCTGTGGTGGCTGCCGGGGTAACGACAAGGCACCACGCCACGGCTGTGCGTGCCGTCGCGCCATTGAATTTCCACCGATTGCCACAGCATGTCGCGCAGACTGCCAGGCACCTCGAAACGCAGGCTGCGCAGTTGGGCGAACGGCAGCCAGGCGTAGCCCGCTTCGAGGATGACCTCCAGGCAAGGCCCAAACCGTGGATCGGCGTCCGCCAACCAGTCGAAACGTTCGCCATCGACGTGCCCCGCGATGGCATCGGCTTGAGTCAGCGCCAGCGCACGCCGTCGTGCGGCCTGCGCTGGCTCGCCGTCGCGATCGTGTTGCAATGCCTGCAGCAGATCGTGTTGCCACTGCGGTACCTGACCAGGCATCAGTGGCATCATCCGACCGGCCAGCACCTGCTCGCGCTCAAGTTCGGCGTCGAGAATGCACGCATACGCGCCAGCCACGCCGATCCAGGCCTGATCCAGGTCTGCCGCCAGCAGCAACTGCTGCCGCGCCCGCTCCCAGTCGCCCACCACGGCCAGCAGCTGGAACAAGCCGATGCGCGCTTGGGCATCGGCCGGGCATTGCCGCACCCACTCCTTGGCGGTCGCCAACGAGGCCTCGGGATTGTCTGCCTTGATCAGGCGAGCGCAGGCATGTTCGGGATGGACGGTGGACATCGACATTGGCGCTCCGGTCGGACTGCGTTGGCTCAGGACTTCTTCACTTCCTGCATGTTGAAGGTGAAGTCCTTGGTGCCGCCCTGCTTCTTGCCCTTGTCGTCCTGCGGCTGGAACGAGTACTTGAACTTGCCGAAATGCAGCGTCACGTTTTCGGTCAGACGATCTTCGCCACCGCTGCCGCCGGTGGACACCGAGGTGATCATCACGCCCTCGCTCAGCTCGATGGTGACGTAGTCGGTCTGCTCGCCGGTGGCGTTGGTCACGTACAGCGTGGCCGAATCCACACGCGCACCCGTGCAGCAGGCATTGAGCAAGGCGTTGGAGCAGCTGTCGACGTACTTGGTGACGGAAATATCCTGCACGTTGGCCTTGCCGCCGGCCGCATAGCCAGCGCCGGTGTGCAGGTTGCCGGTGTTGCTGGTACCCCACGACCAGGCAATGATCGGCACTTCGTCCTTGTGCTTGGAATGGTTGGACGCGCCCTTGATCTCGACGTCGCCCGAGCCGAATTTGAGATGCATATCGAAAGCCATGGAACTTCTCCAGTGGTGGGTGGTGCAGGAAAGGCAGAGCCGATCCGGCGGCTATGCCAGCCGCAGGTCGTTAGTGTTGAAAGCCAAGCCTGAAAGCGGTCAGGCGGCTTGCGCCGATGGCAAGCGCGAGACCAGGCGTAGCGATACCGTCAGGCCTTCGAGCTGGTAATGCGGGCGCAGGTAGAATTTGGAGGTGTAGTAACCGGGGTTACCCTCGACCTCTTCGACCACCACTTCGGCGGCGGCCAAGGGCTTGCGTGCCTTGGTTTCTTCGCTGGAATTGGCCGGGTCGCCGTCGACGTAGTTCATCACCCAATCGGTCAACCAGCTCTGCATTTGCTGGCGCGTGCTGAACGAGCCGATCTTGTCGCGCACGATGCACTTGAGGTAGTGGGCGAAACGGCAGCAGGCGAACATATACGGCAGCCGTGCGCTCAGCGCTGCGTTGGCGGTGGCATCCGGGTCGTCGTACTCCTCGGGCTTGCCCAGCGACTGTGCACCGATGAAGGCGGCCATGTCGGTGTTCTTGCGATGCACCAGCGGCATCAGGCCCATCTTGTCCAGTTCCGCCGAACGGCGGTCGGTGATGGCGACCTCGGTCGGGCACTTCATGTCCACACCGCCGTCGTCGGCCGGGAAGGTGTGCGTCGGCAGGCCTTCCACCGCCCCACCCGACTCCACGCCGCGAATGCGCGTGCACCAACCGTACTGCTTGAACGAGCGGTTGATGTTGACCGCCATCGCATAGGCCGCGTTCTGCCAGGTGTAGCGCGACGAATCGGCGCCCTGGGTGTCTTCTTCGAAGTCGAACGCTTCCACCGGATCGGTCTTGGCGCCGTACGGCAGCCGTGCCAGCGTGCGTGGCATGGCCAGCGCCAAGTATTTGGCATCCTCGCTCTGGCGCAACGACCGCCATGCCGCGTAATCGGGGGTGGAAAAAATCTTGGCCAGATCGCGCGGGTTGGAGAGCTCGCTCCAGCTTTCCATCCCCATCAGTCCGGGACCCGCAGCGGCGATGAAGGGCGCATGCGAGGCGGCCGCAATCTGGCTGATGCCGCGTAACGTGTCGACATCCTGCGGGCTGTGGTCGAAGTGGTAATCGCCGATCAGGCAGCCATACGGTTCGCCACCCAGCTGACCATACTCGGCTTCGTAGATCTTCTTGAACACCGGGCTTTGGTCCCAGGCGGTGCCCTTGAAGCGCTTGAGGTTCTTGGCGAGCTCCTTCTTGGACACGTTGAGCACGCGGATCTTCAACTGCGTGTCCGATTCGGTATTGCTCACCAGATAATGCAGGCCGCGCCATGCACCCTCCAGCGCCTGGAACTGCGGTGCGTGCAGGATGAGGTTGAGTTGCTCGGTGATCTTGCGGTCGATCTCGGCAACATACGCATTGATGGTCTGCGCGAGATCGTCGCTGATGATGTCGCTGCGTTCCAGCACCTGTTCGGCCAGGGTGCGCACAGCCAACCGCACTTCTTCGCCGGCGCGTTCGCTGCGTGGACGGAATTCGCGAGTCAGCAGCGCCGCAAAGTCGTCGGATTGACTGGTTAGCGGCTGGGCATCGGCAAGGTCTTGGGTAGCGGAAGAATTCTGGGTCGCCATGGGGTTACTCATCCGTCGACTTGGGGGCCGCGACCAGCGAGCGCAGCAAGGTGGGATCCTTGATCGCATCGGCGATCAAGCGCTCGGCGCCGGCCTTTCCGTCGAGATACGTGCCCAGATTGGCCAGTTGGGTACGCGCTTCCAGCAGCTCGGCCAGCGGTGCCACCTTTTTCACCACGGCGGTGGGCGAAAAATCGTCCAGGCTGTCGAAGGTGATATCGACAGGTAATTCGCCGCTGCCGGTGAGGGTGTTGGAAACGCTCATTGCCACCCGCGGTTGCATGGCACGCAGCCGGCTGTCGAAATTGTCGATATCGATTTCCACTGCATCGCGTGCTTCCAGCGCCGGCAGGTTTTCTGTATTGGCGCCGGACAGGTCCGACAACACACCCATGACGAACGGAACCTGCACCTTCTTCTGCGAGCCGTAGATCTCGACGTCGTATTCGATCTGCACGCGAGGCGCGCGATTCCTGGCAATGAACTTCTGACTGCTGCTGCGAACGGACATGCGGCCTCCGATGATCTGCGTGGTTGCTGGACGCTGCGGTTGCAGCGGCCGTGTGGCAAAGGCGTATCCCTTGCACCGGATGTGCATCGTGTGCGTTGCCGTCGGCGGAATGAAATCGAACGCCGGGATGGCAGGTATGGGTGTGCGTGATGGGCTTTCCCGCAGGATCCAATGACAACCACAGCGCACGCCGGCGGAGCACTCGAATGCGCTGGCTTCTTCCGTGCGGCATCCAATCGCTGGCTAGCCGCTGCCCATTGCGTCAAGCGGCGAGGCAATCCCCACGGCCACGCATTCGTTCAGGTAATCGCAGTCCGCGCAGCCTTCGATGGGAGTCGGATCTTGCGCACAGCGAATCGCTGGCATATTTCCGAGATGGACACGCGTGGCACGCGCCGTGGTTAGACCGTGCGAGCAGGCGGCACGATGCGAGCATGCGTCATGGCATGGCGGCGAAGACGCTGATCACGCTGCGCAATGTCCGCTTGCCTGCATGCAGGCACGCGGACATGGAACTGGGCATCAAGATGATCAGTGCACTATTGCGGGGCAGATAGCTTCAATCGGATGCGTGCATAGGTGCCATACGACCTCACCTCGTGCCGCCTAGGCTACGATCCACGGGCACTACATCACTTGTCCGCTACATACGGATGCAACACCGTCTCTGTCGGGTGCCTCTCATGTCTGATTTGCCGAACTACACGTCTGGCCCATTGGCAGGTTGCCTGTTGGCGTCTTTATTGATGTGTGCGAATGTCGGTTGGGCTGGCGCACCCGCGCCGGTCTCGGGTACGCCACCGAAGGCGGACGTCGATCTGTCCAGCACGTCCTTGCGCGCGCGGGTCCAGCCTGCACACGAAGACAGCCTGAACGCCTTCTCTGGTATCGATCAGCGCGCACGGGTGCATCAGCTAAGCGACCGCGAGTGGGCCTTGGTCGAACGCGCGATTGACGCATTGCCTGCGTTGCACCGTCAGATCCTGCAACAGCGTCTGGCGCGACTGAGCTTCGTTGATGCGCCCTGGAGTCCGGGTACGGCATTGACACGCGAGTACGACGGCGCCGATGGCAAACCGCTCTTCGAGATTACCGTGCGTGGAGATGTCCTCGACACCTCGCTCAGCGCCTTTCTCACCGGCAAGGATGCCCGCCTGTTCACTACAGACGCGTCGGGATATCGCATTCAACTGGATGCAGGGGCGGTTCCTGCTCTGGAGTATCTGCTGCTGCACGAAGCAACTCACGTCGTCGACAGCACCTTGAAGATCACCGCCGACGGCGGCCCTTTCCGCGAGATATGGACCGACTACCGCAGCTTGGCCGCTCCACTCGATCGCGGCCCGCTTGCGTCCTCCGTCTACCGGCGCAAACTAGCTCAGCCCCTGTCACAGGCACCGATGCTTTATCGGGCTCTGGCCGAATCTCCATTTGTGTCGTTGTACTCCACCGCTTCGGCAGGCGAAGACTTTGCGGAGCTTATCGCCTGGCGCGAGCTATCGCAGAGTTTCGGTGTCGGATTAACGATCTGGATACGCGACAGCTCCGGCAATGTCGTTGCGCGGTTCGACCCACTTGCCTCGACATCGGTCCAAGCGCGCATGGCCGAGGCAAATGCGCTCCTCATGAAGTTAGAGCGGCCGTGAGGCTTTGACCCATCTCACTTGGGAGATGGCAAATGGACGCTGCTGCTGAGCTGGATGCCGGTCATCGGCGACCCGTTCACGCTCGCCGCTGGGGTCATGCGCGAGTCGCTGCGTGCGGTGGTGCCTCTGCTGGTCGTTGCCAAGACCGCACGCTATGCCGTGGTTGCATGGGCGACGCTTGCGGTTGCACGATGACTGCCTGCCGTTGCTGATGCTGCTGACCCGAAAGCGCCAGATTCCAGTGCCCACGAGCGCTTAACGCGAACCGCCTATGCTGTCGGCGCTGCAGGGTAGCTGCAGCGCATGAGCGACACGACAAAGGAGATTGTATGAAGCAGCTACAGACGATGATCCTGGCTGGTTGCCTGATGGGGCTAAGCTCGATGGCCTACGCCGAAGTTGCCAACCTGACCAACAGCGCCGAAGGCGCCAATCGCGATGCAGGCATCGCGGCGGTGAAGAAGAAATTGCAGGAAGCCTGCACATCGCGCAACGGCACGCCGGATCTCGGCTCGTTTGAAGTGGTGTTCGAGAAGACGAGCAAGAATCCGGATGTTCCCAAGCCGTATTATGTCGACGGCAAACTCAAGTGCGATCTGCCGCAGTAAGTCTGGTTTCGATTGCTTGCACCGCAATATTGACTCACTGCAACGCGCAACTGGACTGGCGCCCCTGCTGTAGTGGGGGCGCCTTTTTCATGATCTTGAAATGCGTGACATGCGCCAGACGCTTTCTCGTCGGCACCAGGACAATCACAGGCCGTTCTACAATGTTCTTGGCTGAATGGCCAATGCTTGCGTGCAGGGAATGCGCGGCCATTGACCAGAGGTACGTGCTGCGATCCTCTGCCTGCAGTCCTCCAAGAGCAGATTCTTCCTGGATGGATGGCCGCCCTGCCCGCGCGTCGTCTCGGGTGGTTGCGGTCCTACACCATCCCTAGCTGCGAGCGCGCCACGTCCAAAGTCGTCATGATCTGAATGACCTCGTCGAGCGGATGCAGCGGCGATTCCATCAATCCCTGGCCGATGTAGCGAGCAGCTGCAGTGGCTTGCCAGGAGAGCGCGCGATAGCCGTCAACACCGGTGGGGTCGGTCCAGAGCAACGGTTCGATGGCGTCGCCGTTGCCGACCAGACGCAGCGTGGTCGGGTTATGGAAATCGCCTGCCAGATCGATACGGCCGGCGCTACCGGTGACATAGGCGGTGGAGCTGCTACGGGCCACGATGGAACTGACCAGGGTGGATTGCGCGTGCCCGCCATGCGACAGCACCACGGTCGAATAGGCATCGACGCCGGTCTGGGTGAGCGCGCCCACGGCCGTGATTGCGCTAGGTGCGCCCAACACCATCGAGGAGAACTGCACGGTATAGACGCCCAGGTCGAGCAACGCCCCGCCCCCGAGTGAAGCATTGCGTTGCCGATGCAGTGGATCGCGAGGCCCCGACTGACTCAGGTCTGCGAACACGTGGCGGACATCGCCCAACGCTCCATCGGCCAGTAGCTTGCGCACTACCGAGGTGTGTGGAAGATAACGGCTCCACATGGCCTCCATCAGGAACAGTCCGCGCCTACGCGCTTCCTGCACCAGGATGCGGGCATCCTGCGCGCAGGTGGTCATGGGCTTTTCGATCAGGACATGCTTGCCCGCACGAAGTGCGAGCAGGCCATGTTCCAGATGTTCGCTGTGCGGGGTCGCAATGTAGACGATGTCGACGTCCGGGTGATGGACGAGCGCCTCATAGCTGTCACAGGCGTGTTCCATCGCCCAGGTATCGGCGAACGTCTGGGCACGTTCGCGGCTGCGCGAGGCCACCGCGAATGGACATTGGCGCGTATTGCGACGCAAGGCATCGACGAATGCGGATGCGATCTTGCCGGGACCCAGCACGCCCCAGCGCAATGCCGGTTCGCCCTGGCCTGGCAAGAACAGGTCCGGCGTCGGGAATGTGGTCGGTAGCATGAGGATGTGCTCTGCATCGATGGTGTGGTGATGCTAGCAAAGCGCCGACGATGTCAACGACGATGCTCCCCAGGATGCGTCGCTTGCAGGGCATCGACACCTGAGTGAGCGCGAAGTCTTCATGGCATGACAGTGCACGCAATCGACATCGCGCCCCGTTGGAAGCAGCAATCAGCATCGCCGACTGCAGCGACGATACCGGAGCGTGCAACACCGGGATCGTCACTGCTCGGCTGGTCCTGCCTACCGGGGCGCAGCGGCCGCGGCGTCTGGTGTGACGCGCCAGACGATGTTGGCCAGATCGTCGGCAACGATCAATGCACCACGCGGGTCGACCGTGACACCCACCGGCCGGCCGCGGGTCTTGCCATCTTCGCCATGGAAGCCGGACACGAAGTCGATTGGGTCGCCTGCTGGTCGACCGTCGCGGAACGGCACGAACACGACCTTGTAGCCAACCGGCGGATTTCGGTTCCAGCTACCGTGCTCACCGACGAAGACGCCATCGGCGAACTTGGCGCCCATTGCGCTGGAAGAAAACGCAACGCCAAGTGCGGCGACATGCGAACCCAGGGCATAGTCCGGCACGATCGCCGATGCCACCTTCTGCGGATCTTGCGGCATGACGCGCGCGTCCACGTTCTTGCCCCAATAGCTGTAAGGCCAACCATAGAAACCGCCTTCGCGTATCGAGGTGAGGTAGTCCGGCACCAGGTTGGGGCCGATTTCATCGCGCTCGTTGACCACTGCCCACAACGCACCGCTACCCGGCTGGATGGCCAGCGCCGTGGGATTGCGGATACCGGTCGCGTACGGTTTGTGCGCGCCGGTTGCGGCATCCACCTGCCAGATCTGCGCGCGGTCGAGCTCGACGGCCATGCCACGTTCGGTGATGTTGCTGTTGGAGCCGATGGCCACATACAGATAGCGGCCATCCGCGCTGGCTGTGAGCGCCTTGGTCCAATGATGATTGATGGCCGACGGCAGGTCGGTCACCTTGGTGGGCGCCCCGCTCGCCTGGGTCTGGCCCTGCCGATACTCGAAGCGTACCAACGCATCCTGGTTCGCTACGTACAGCGCCTCGCCAATCAGCGCCAGCCCGTAGGGCGCGTTGAGTTTGTCGGCAAACACCGTTTTCAGTTCGTAGGTGCCATCGCCATCAGCATCGCGCAACAAGGTCAGGCGATTGCCGCTCTTGGCCTTGGAGGTGCCCTTGGCCTTGATCGCGCCGGCAATGACATCCTTTGGCTTGAGGTTTGGCGCGCCGCCACCACGGCCTTCTGCCACCAGGATGTCGCCATTGGGCAGCACCAGTGTCTGGCGCGGAATGCCAAGATCCTTGGCGATCGCGGTGATGCGATAGCCTGCCGGCACGGTGGGCTTGCGCTCGTTCCAGGCGGTTGGCTCGGCAATCTTCATGTCGGGCAGCAAGCCGCGGTCCGGCTCCGGCAGTTCCGGGGTTGCGCCGCGCTGACTGACCTCCGGTGCTTTGCCGCATGCGGCCAGCGCTGCAGCAAGAATGGAGACGGTGATGAGACTGGTGGTCTGACGCTTCATCGTGCACCTCCTACGCGCAGACCGGACAATCCTGCCCAGGTCGCAACCAATGCGAACAACGTCGCAATCGCGGACAGCGCCAGGGCTGCCGGCATGACGGCCCATGCGTCGCGGGCGTGATGCAAGGCATCGAAAAAGCCCACGATCCACGTAGCAATGAGCGCAATGATGTAGATCAGGTTACGGCTTCCGCGCACCAGCGCGACGATGGCGCACACCAACGCAATCGTGGTCAACACCATCGCGCCTACCAGCAGCCAGGATGCGAAGTTGCTCCACTGGATCTGGTAGCTGCTCCAGTAGGCGTAATCGCTGAGCAAGGCGCCGAGAAACAGCGGCCACACACCGCCGAGCACGGCTGCGTGGAACGGATGGACGGCCCATGGACGGGCCGGAACGGTCGTTGAATTCATAGCGGACTCATTGGGGCAATGGCGAAACGTGCCCCGATGCTGACAGCTTGCATGTGATGAGCAGCGTGATATTCGCGAAATTCGTGCCCGTGCAGATAACCGAAGCTGGCGCTGCCTGGTGCCTTTCGAACGCACGCAGGCTGCATCTATTGTCGCGTTCGATCCCTGGGCAGCCTGCTGCCGGGCTGCCTGGGAGGTGCCACCGCATCCATAGCGCCCACGCCCTGACCCCACGCGATGCCGGGCCATGTGCAGCGCAGACCGTCACTTACGGCTCCCGCTCATCCGCTCCGTCGACCGTTCGATGCCTGTCTCGACCGCACGTCATGCATCGCTGGGCGCTGCACGGCTCCGCTTCCAAGCTGCGCTCCATCCACTGAAGGAGCAGGTGTATGAAGACAATTGCGATGATGCTGCTGGCTACCGCGCTGAGCATGGCCGGCACGACCCGCGCGACGGGAACCACACCGCCGGCGTCAGCCACGGCCGAATTGGCGCGCGAGGCCGCTGCGTTTTTCAAGGACAGCCAGCCGGGCGGCGTGGTGCTGGTGACGCGTGGCGATCAGGTGCTGCTGCGCCAGGCCTACGGCATGGCGGACATCGAAAATGGCGTGGCCATGCAACCGGACGCGGCAATGCGGCTGGCTTCGGTCAGCAAGCAGTTCACCGCCATGGCGGTACTGCAACTGGTGCAGGTGGGCAAGCTGCAACTGGATACCTGCCTGGAGTCAGTGGACCCGGCGCTGAGCGGCCCGCTCGCCAAGGTCACCGTGCAGCAACTGCTCACGCATACCTCCGGCATCAAGAATGTCAGCAGCATCGCTGCCTCGCGCGCCGCGCGACGGGAAGACACCGATGCGCGGAGCCTGATGAACTATTTCAAGGACCTGCCGCTGGAGTTTGCTGCGGGCACGCGCTTTCGCTACAGCAACTCCAACTACATCGTGCTGACCTATCTGATCGAACGCATCACCGCTCAGCCCTACCCGGTCTATATGCAGCAGTCGCTGTTCCAGCCGCTGGGCATGCTGCATACCCGCTACGATGACCATCTCACCGTGATCGCCAAACGCGCGCATGGCTATCGCCGCGCGCAGGGCCAGTTGCAGAACGCCGACTTCATCAGCATGTCGCAGCCGCAAGGCGCGGGCGGTCTGATCAGCACGGTGGACGATCTGGCGATCTGGCACCGCGCATTGCGCGACGGCTTGCCGGTGTCGGCATCGCTGCTGGCGCAGGCGATGCGCACGACCACGTTGGCCGATGGCAGCGCCTCGCCCTACGGCTTCGGCTGGATCATCGGCCAGGTAAACGGCATGGCCGACGTGGAGCATGGCGGCTTCATCAACGGCTTCAACAGCTATGTGGTGCGGGTGACGCAGCCGGACGTCTTCGTGACCGTATTGACCAATGCCGAGTTCCTGGATCCGACCAACCTGAGCGTGCGTCTGGCCGCCATCGCCGCCGGGCATGCCTATGCGGCGACGGTCGCGCTGCGCAGCCAGGACCGCGCATGGCTGGGCCGTTATCGCTTTGCTGCAGATGATGTACGCGTGCTTGCGGAAGTGGACGGCGCGCTGCAACTGCAGCGCGAGGGAGAAGACCCGGTTGCCGTGCTGCCGCATGCCGACGGCCGTTACTACCTGGGCGAGAGCCTGGATGCGTTGAGCTTCAACAAAGACGGCAATGGCAACGCAGTCATGACCATGCACGACCGCTTGATGGGTGACAGCAGCGGCACTCGCGAACCGACCGGGGACAACTGACAAGCGGCTGCGCGGCTGCCCTCCGGCGGAATCGGTGCACAGAGTGGGCATATGCCACACGCATGCCCCGTGGCTCGCGTGCGCCATCGGCACTGATCTGGCAAATTGCCCCCACGTTGCCAGCCACCCAGAAACCGCCGAAAGCTAAAGGCTAAGCAGCTCTCTGAAGCGTGCGCTCTGGCGGCGGGACACTTCCACTTCCAGCCCACCGCGCAGGGTCAGCATCAGGCCGCCGTTGCTCCACGGTGCAACCTGCTCCACGAAGTCGAGATTGACGATGTACTTGCGGCTGGCGCGAAAGAATTTGTCCGGCGCCAGCTGCGTTTCAATCGCCCCGAGCGGCCGATACAGCAGTGGCGCGTGGTTCTGGAAGTACACCCGGCTGTAGTTGCCGACCGCCTCGATCAACCGCACATCGCGCGGCTTGACCAGGAAGCAGCGCTCGCCGTCCTTGATGAAGATGGCGCTGTCCATCGCACGCCGCACCGGCGGGGCGGCAACCGCGTCGCCTAGTTTCTCGATTGCCTGGGCAAGCCGCTGCGGTTCGATTGGCTTGAGCAGGTAGTCCACCGTGTTGTAGCCGAACGCCTTGAGCGCATGCGCGTCGAAGGCGGTGGTGAAGATGATGCGCGGAACCCGACTCAGGCGCTCCAGCACATCGAACGCGTTGCCGCCGGGAAGGTCGATATCCAGAAAGACCACGTCCGGCGTAGCCGATTCGATCAACTGCACTGCACTGTCCACATCATCGGCATGGCCCAGCACACGCAGCTGCGGGTAACCCTTGAGCTGATGCTCCAGTTCGAAGCGGGCCAGCTCCGAATCTTCCACGATCACCGCTTCAATCACGCGCCCTCTCCAATCCATACATGTGCCACCACACACGTGCCTTCTTCATGTAATTGCAGGCCGGCATGTGATCCGAACGAGAGTTGCAGGCGTTGCCGCAGGTTCGCCAGGCCCGTGCCGCCGCTGCCGCCGGCTTGCAATTGCCCGCTGTTACGCACATGGATATGCAGCGCATCATCCTGCACGGCAATGCCTACCTGCAGATCGCCGACGCTGCTGCTGAGCCCCAGACCGTGCTTGATCGCGTTTTCCACCAGCAGCTGCACGCAGAATCGTGGTACCCGTCGCAGCAATGCGGCTGCATCCACGTGTTCGGCATAGCGCAGGCGCTTGCCGAGTTGCATGCCGACCAAGCCCAGATAGTCGCGCACGACCGCCATTTCTTCGTCCACGGTCACCAGGGCTTCTTCGCCGCCGGTGAACTGGTAGCGCAGCGTGCTGGCGAAGCGGGTGATCTGTTCGCGTGCCAGCTCTGGATCGATGAGGATGAGCGCTCGAATATTGTTGAGCGTGTTGAAGGTGAAATGCGGGCTGATATGGCCGAGCAGACGTTGCAACTGCGCCTCCTTGAGCGCCAGCCGCAGATCGTTCTGGTGGCGAGTCGCTTCGGCTAGCCGCGTCTGTCTGCTGATCGACAGGTAGAGCAGGCTCCAGGCAATGTAGGCCGGCCATAGCAGGGCCGTGCCCGCGATCATCGGCTGCGCCTCGGACAGCGCCATCAACCCCGGCGAGAGTCCGCGCAAGCCCAGCAGTGTGCCGTGGACCGCCACATCCACGCCCAGCGCCGCCAGCAGGCTGGCAACCAGCAACAGGCCCAGCCAACGCACTTCGCCGTAGCCATCGGCTTGCAGTGTTCGATAGAGCCGGCGCAGCAGCAGGCTGCCCAGCAACCCGCCCACGCTAAAGCTAGCCACTGCGGCCAACTGCAGCCCATCGGGAACCGCTTCCTCGCTAGGCCGAGCCACGTAGGCAATCGCCAGGAACAGCGACCAGCCCAATGCCTGCATCAGCCAGAACATGCGCCCTACTCCGCGCATGCCGGGTATTTCCTTGCCTCTGTCACGCAGCCTCATCTCCGTCCGGCATGCCAGCGACGCGTTGCCACCGATGCCCGGGCAGAGAATAGGGCCGAGTGAAGGCGATTGCACGATGTGGATGACCGTCGATGCTTTCTCGCTGCATCGCTGATCGCACCGGGCGACAACGCAGTGGCCGTGTGCTGGCGTCTGCGCGCTAGCCCTGTGCGTTGCCGGGCGGGGTCGAGTGCGGGCGCGTTTGCTTCTTCAGCAATTCGCCGATGTATTGCCGGGCCAGTTTGCTCCCGATGTCCACTGCAGCCTGCAGCGAACCGAATGTGGGAGAGCCCGTCAACGGAACCGACTGCCCGCCTACCTGCAAGGTGTCCAGTACCACGCGCTGGCGCTCTAGCTGACGGGCCACCACGGCATAGGCAATGCCATGCAGCGTGCCTTCCATCGTCAGCAGATCCTCGGGCGATGTGGTGCTCATCCCCAGCGAGCATAGCGACGATCGGTCAGCGCGGCAGCAGCACACCTTGAACCGTTTACGCGATCGCAGTCTGCGCTGCAGCGAGCATCGCCAAACCTGTCGCCCGCACAGGTGGTGTTGCGCGGCGATCGGCCTTGTGTGATGTGGAACCGCGATGGGGCCTGGCAGAACCTGGCCACCAGCGTGCGCCGAACGGCGACACCGGACGCAGCCGCGCAGCGGCAGGCGATGCGCTTCCCGCCCATGACGGTAAGCGTCATCGCTGGCGTTTGACCCGGCCTGCCGTCGGGGAATGCAGCTGCGCGTGTCGGAATTTAAATCCACACACAGGAAAAAAACACGCGCCATTCAGCTGCGCCCCCGTCTGAAAGATCAACGACCTGGCTGCGAGATTTATTCGAAATTGCTGCCCGATCTTTAAGCAAGGTGCCGAACTAGTGAATTTGACCCATCTGAAGTGCAGGATTACGCACAATGGAGGTTCGCGCCTGACCTTATTTATTATATTCCCGGGAATATATTCAATTAATCGGCAAGAGGAAATGAGCAAATTAGTATAATTTTGCCAGTATCAGTCCGGCCACGAACGTCCTGCGCTAGAGCCCGTTAGATCCGCTAACTCGCGCTTGAATTCGCTACCCAGCGTAGTGATTTCACCGACAAGGCGGATGCGATTCCCTGATTCACGAAGACCGCAGTCGCATTTAGGATTGTCGCCCCGCGAGATTTGTGACGCATTATTGTTGAGTACGCTCCGACAATAATCTGCAGGCTCACCTGCTAATGCGCCTCTAATTCGTTTTGGCTATGGATTAAATCGGCAAATCCTATTTGGGCGATTTTTCTCTGAATAGCAACTGTCCATTCAGATTTCAGAGATCTCAGATAGCGCCGTTAAACAATCTCGCAAGCACTGAGTAATACCAAACGTATTTTTCAGATGCTCCGCGGGCGCACTCGTGGGGAAGAGGCGCAGCGGTCGAGAAATGAATAACGCGTGAAATTAATGCCTTCGCTGGCGATCGCCGGCGCGGGGTCCTTCTGCGCCAAATTTGAATCATCAGCAGTAGCGGCGCACTCAATAACTGGAACCGACCAACCAATGAATCGCTCGCTACTGGCAACCACCATCGCCTCCTGCCTCGTCCTGACCGCCTGTGGCGGCGGTGGCGGTGGCGGCAACGTGCGTAGCGACGCACCGCAGACCACGGTGATCGCGCCGACACCGACGACCCCGCCGCCGGCAGCGGACCCGCTGCCCAAGACCACGCCCGCGCCGACGCCGGCCCCGCCACGCTATCAGGGCGTGGGCAGCAATCTGCTGGTGCCGACCAACGCGGATCTGGCGCAGCAGGCGGGCGCGCGGGGCCAGGGCGTGAAGCTGGCCGTGCTGGACGACAACCTGGTGCCCAGCTACGCACCGATCAGCGGCAAGGTCGACAGCTTCAACGATTACACCGCCAGCCCGGGCACGCCCGAGTCGTCGGCCAATGCCTTGCGCGGTCATGGCACGATTGTGTCTGCGCTGGTGCTGGGCTCCGCGCAGGACGGCTTCGCCGGTGGTGTCGCGCCGGATGCAGACCTGTTCTATGCGCGCATCTGCGCCGAAAATTCCTGCGGCACGCAGCAGACCCGTCGTGCGGCGGTGGACATGGCCGCGGCTGGCGTGCGGATCGCCAATCTCTCCATCGGTGCCTCCTACCCCGATGCCGCCTCCAGTGCCAACGCTGCGCTGGCCTGGAAATACGCACTGACCCCGTTGGTGCAGGCCGATGCGCTGATCGTGGCATCCACCGGCAATGAAGGCGCGGCAGAAGCTTCCTACCCGGCGGCAACGCCGGTGCAGGAAGCCAGTGTGCGCAACAACTGGCTGGCCGTCGGTGCGATCAACATCGATAGCGCCGGCAACGCCGCCGGCCTGACCAGCTATTCCAATCACTGCGGCGCCGCCGCGCAGTGGTGCCTGGTCGCGCCGGGCAGCTACACCGCCCCGGCCCTGGCCGGCACCGAATTGCAGGGCCAGATTGCCGGCACCTCGTTCTCCACCGCCGCCGTCAGCGGTGTCGCCGCGCAGGTGCTGGGCGCGTATCCGTGGATGAGCGCTTCCAACCTGCAGCAAACCCTGCTGACCACCGCCACCGACCTGGGCGACCCGGGCGTGGACGCGCTGTACGGCTGGGGCCTGGTCAATGCGGCCAAGGCGATCAAGGGCCCGGGCCAGTTCGCAAGCAACTGGGCGGCCAATGTGACCGCTGGCTACGACAGCACCTTCAGCAACGACATCTCCGGCGCGGGCAGCCTGACCAAGAACGGGGCCGGCAAGCTCACCCTGAGCGGCAATAACAGCTATACCGGCGGCACCAGCATTAGCGACGGCGTGCTCACACTGTCCGGCAGCCTGCGTTCGGATGTGATCGTGTTGAACTCGGCCACGTTCGAATCGCGCGGCGGTGTGATCAACGGCAACTACAGCCTGGTCAACAACACCGGCACCACCGCGCTCGAGTTGGGCAAGGGCCTCACTGTCACCGGCCGGGCCAGCTTGAAGGGCAATCTGCTGTTGCTGCCGGAAGCGGCCGGTTACACCGTCGGCAGCACCGAGAAGATCGTCAAGGCGGGCCTCCTGCAAGGCACGTTCGACCGCGTGCAGTACGCCAACAATTTCTTCTGGACCGCGGCACTGTCCTACGACTCGACCACCGTCACCGCGACCCTGACCCGCAATGCCTCCGCGGCCAGCGCACAGGCGGCCGGTGCACCGCAGTCGGTGGTCAACGGTGCCAACCAGGCCGATGCGCTGGTCAAGGTGCTCGATACCCGGGTCGCCTCGGGCGACACCGACAACCTGGGTGGCCTGATCAGCGCCACCGGTTCGCTGATTGCAGCATCCGATGCGCAGGTTGCCGCGTCGCTGCCGACCCTGACCGGCCAGGTGCACGGCATCGAGCGCACGCTGGGCTTCCAGTCCGCGCTCAACGACGCACGTGTGGCCGCCGACCGCCTGCCCTACCTGGCCGACACCACCACGTTGACCACCTGGATGCAGGGCAGCTACCTGGACGGCAATCTGGGCCGTAGCGGTTTCGCTTCGGCCGATTACACCCAGCAGGCCACCACCTTCGGCGTGGATCTGCCGATGGGCAGCGGCGGCACCATCGTCGGTGCGGCCGTGACCTCCGGTCAGGACCGTGCGCACATCGCCGCGTCTTCGAGCCGTCTGCGCTCGGACCGGTATGCGATGACCGCGTACCTGTACCAGCCGATCGGCCAGGCGTATCTGTCGGCGATCGGTTCGTACGGCATGAGCAACGTCCAGACCGAACGCAACGTGCAGGCCGGCAGCATCGGCGAGCGCTTGCAGGACCGTCGCCACGACACCAACTGGTCGGCGCGCGCGGAAATCGGCCTGATGCCGCATGCCGGGTTGTCGCCGTTCGTGGCAGCCGGTGTGGTGAGCCAGACCCAGGATGCTTTCAGCGAAGCCTCGGTGACGGGCCTGGGCCTGAGCGCGAACAGCGATACCCTGCGCGCAGGGTACGGCGAGGTGGGTGTGCGTGGCCATCTGGCGCGCGGCAACTGGAGCTTCGATGGTCTGGTGGCGTATCGCTCGCTGCTGGGCAACCCGAATGCCGACTTCTCTGCGTGGTTCACCGGCCTGCCGGAAGCGCGTTTCAATGTCGCCGGCGAGCCGGTGTCCAAGCAGTCGCTGCGCGCCTCGGTTGGCCTGCGTTACCAGCTCAACGATGCGTTCTCCATCTACGGCAACGTGGGTGCCGAGCGCGCTCGTTCGGACACCAACAGCATCAACGCCAACATCGGTCTGCGCTGGCAGTTCTGATCGCAGCCGATGCAGAAGTGCTGCAGGCGATGCACGTGACGATGTCACGCACACTGCTGCGTGACAGTTAAAAGAAGGCCCCGGCATGTCCGGGGCCTTTTCGTTGACGGCCGCGTGCCAATGGCGAAACCGCCAAGCGCTTGGCTGACACGGCGTCTTGCGTGCCGGCCCCGCGCAGACGATACGAAAGTATATCGATGCGATGTCCATGGACTGGCGAAAACGCCCGAAAACCCCTGGTTTCGCGCGCTGACGGCTGGCACCATGCACGCCATCGACGCGGCTGCAGCACGCGTTGCAACTGCGCCGGCCCGGATGGCTGGCGCGCAACCTCACACCTGTGGCGATGCGCCATGGGTGCCAGGCGATGCCGATGTACGCCGCTGCCGGCAGCGCGCGTAGATCCATCGCCGATGCAACCGCGGCCTGCGTTCGCGCATCGCCGACCGCGGGTGCAACGCCTTCCCTCTCCCCGTACGAGTCATCGCATGTCGTCCCCCTTCCTGCGTTCTACGCTGGCAGCTGCCTGTGTGTGCAGCTTGCTGGCCGGCTGCGGAGCCACGCCGCCGCCGGCTGCTCCCTCGCCGCTGCTGATCCACACCAACACGCAGGTGATGGTGCCGGCGCACTCGCCCCTGCGTGCCAGCCTGCGCGTGCAGGCGGTGCGCAGCCAACCCATCGCCCCCCTGCTGCAGATGCCGGCGGTGATCGACGTGCTGCCCGAGCGCCTGGTGCGCGTCGTGCCGCCGTTGGCCGGGCGCGTGGTCGCACTGCCCAAGACCCTGGGCGACACCGTGCATGCGGGCGATGTGCTGTGCGTGCTGGATTCTGCCGAACTCGCCAGTGCCTACAGCGATGCCGGCAAGGCGCGCGCCACGCTGGAACAGGCGCGCCTGGAACTGGCCCGGCAGAAGGCGCTGGCAGCGGACAGCATTTCCGCTGCACGCGATCTGCAGGCGGCGCAGCAGGCCTTCGACAGCGCGCAGAACGATACACGGGCGGCCAGCGATCGCCTGGCCCAGCTGGGTGTGGCTGCGCAGGCGAGCTCGCACCGGCGCTATGTCGTGCGTGCGCCCATTGCCGGCCGCGTGGCGGAGCTGAGCGCTGCGCTGGGCGGCTTCTGGAACGACACGTCGGCGTCACTGATGACCGTGGCCGATATCTCGCAGGTGTGGCTCACCGCCAGCGTGCCGGAACGCGAGATTGGCCAGGTCTTCGAAGGTCAGCCGGTCACTGCCAGCCTGGATGCCTATCCTGGCCAACGCTTCGTCGGCCACGTGCAACACCTGGACGATTTGCTCGACCCCGCCACCCGCACGTTGAAAGTCAGGGTGGACCTGAATAACCGCGACGGCCTGCTCAAGCCGGGCATGTTTGCGCGCGCCCAGTTCCAGTCGCGCCCGCAACAGGCATTGGTGGTGCCCGATAGCGCGCTCTTGCAGATGGGACTGTACACGCGGGTGTTTGTCGAAACCGCGCCGTTCGCTTATCGCTCGCGCATCGTGGCCACCGGCCGCGCAATGGAGGGCTATACCGAAATCCTGTCCGGCTTGAAGGCCGGCGAGCGTGTGGTGATCAAGGACGGAGCCTTGCTCAATGATTGAGGCGATCATCACCACCTGCTTCCAGCGTCGCGGCATCGTCTGGCTGGTCTTCGTACTCATTGCGTTATACGGCACATGGAGCTGGACGCAGCTGCCGGTGGAGGCTTACCCGGACATCGCCGATGTCACCTCGCAGGTGGTCACGCAGATCCCGGGCCTGGGTGCAGAAGAAGTGGAACAGCAGATCACCGTGCCGCTGGAACGTGCGTTGATGGGCACGCCCGGCCTGCATGTGTTGCGCTCGCGCAGCCTGTTCGCCCTTTCCCTGATCACGCTGGTCTTCGACGATGGGACCGAAGGCTACTTCGCGCGCCAGCGTGTGCTGGAACGCATCCAGGCGGTCACCCTGCCCTATGGCGCAATTCCCGGGCTCGACCCATACACCTCGCCCACCGGCGAGATTTATCGCTATACGCTGGAATCGAAAACACGCAGCCTGCGCGAGCTGTCGGACCTGCAATTCTGGACGGTGATTCCGCGCCTGCAGAAAGTGCCAGGCGTGGCCGATGTGACCAATTTCGGCGGCCTTACCACGCAGTTTTCGCTGGCGCTGGAGCCGGACCGCCTGACCCGGTACGGGGTGTCGTTGCAGCAGGTCAAGAGCGCCATCACCAGCAACAACGCCGATGGCGGCGGCAGCGTGATGGATCGTGGCGAACAAAGTTACGTGATCCGCGGCATCGGCCTGCTGCATTCGTTGCAGGACATCGGCAATGTGGTGGTGAGCAGCAGCAATGGCGTACCGGTCCTGGTCAAGGACCTGGGCCAGGTGCGCTACGACAATGTCGAGCGACGCGGCATTCTGGGCAAGGACGGCAACCCGGACACGATCGAAGGCATCGCGTTGCTGCTCAAGGACAGCAACCCGTCGGTGGCCTTGCAAGGCATCCACAGTGCCGTGGAGGAGCTCAACAACGGCGTGCTGCCCAGGGACGTCAAGGTGGTGCCGTACCTGGATCGGACCGCGTTGATCGACGCCACGCTGCATACGGTGAGCGCCACGCTGACCGAAGGCATGCTGCTGGTGTGCGTGGTGCTGTTGATCTTCCTGGGTAGCCCGCGTGCGGCGGCGATCGTGTCGCTGACCATCCCGCTGTCGTTGCTGATCGCCTTCATCTTCATGCACCACCTCAAGATTCCGGCCAATCTGCTGTCGTTGGGCGCGATCGACTTCGGCATCCTGGTCGATGGCGCGGTGGTGCTGGTGGAAAACGTCTTGCGCCTGCGCGAAGAAAACAGCCAGCGTGCATTGACGGCGCGCGATGCGATCGACGCCACCCTGCAGGTGGCGCGGCCGATCTTTTTCGGCATGGCCGTGATCGGCTGTGCGTACCTGCCGCTGCTGGCGTTCGAACGCATCGAATACAAGCTGTTTTCGCCGATGGCCTACGCGGTGGGCGCGGCCTTGATCGGTGCGCTGCTGGTGGCGCTGACATTGGTTCCTGGCCTGGCGTGGCTGGCGTTCCGCAGGCCGCGCAAGATGATGCACAACCGCGTGCTGGAAACACTGGGGCAGCGCTACCGCGCATTGCTGGAACGCAGCGTGGGCCGACGCGGCTGGCTGCTGGCTTGCGCGGCGCTGGCCCTGTGCGTGCTGGCGGTGTTGGGGGGCAGCATCGGCCGCGACTTCCTGCCGTATATCGACGAAGGATCGCTGTGGCTGCAGGTGCAGATGCCGCCAGGCATCACTCTGGACAAGGCCGCCACCATGGCCAATGCCTTGCGCAAGGCCACGCTGGAATTTCCCGAGGTTTCGTACGTGGTGACCCAGACCGGGCGCAACGACGATGGCACCGACTACTGGACGCCTTCGCATATCGAAGCGAGCGTTGGCCTGCGTCCCTACAAAGACTGGCCGGCCGGCATGGACAAGCAGGCATTGATCGCTGCGCTCGGCGCACGTTATGCACGGATGCCCGGTTACACGGTGAGCATGATGCAGCCGATGATCGACGGCGTGCAGGACAAGCTCTCCGGCGCGCACAGCGATCTGACCGTGAAGGTGTTCGGCGACGATCTGCAGCAGGTTCGCGGCGTTGCCGACCAGGTGGCTGCAACCTTGCACAAGGTGCCGGGCGCTGCGGACATCGCCGTGGATGTAGAGCCGCCCCTGCCCAACCTGCAGGTACGTTTCGACCGCGCGGCGGCAGCACGCTATGGCATCAATGCGGCCGATGTGTCGGATCTGATTTCCACCGGCATCGGCGGCAACCCGATCGGGCAGATGTACATCGGCGAGAAGAGCTACGACCTCACCGTGCGCTTTCCGCAACGGTATCGCAACGATCCGCAGGCCATCGGCGCGTTGCGCCTGCGCACCGCTGCCGGCGCCGAGATACCGCTCTCGGCGGTGGCCAGCATCACCACCACCAGTGGCCAGAGCGTGATCGTGCGCGAGATGGGCCGGCGCAACATCATCGTGCGGCTCAACGTGCGCGGCCGCGACCTGTCCAGTTTCCTGAGCGATGCGCAGGCCACGCTCGCGCGGCAAGTGCACCTCGACCCGCAGCACATGCAGCTGGTGTGGGGTGGCCAGTTCGAGAACCTGCAGCGTGCCCAGGCGCGCTTGCTGGTGGTGCTGCCAACCACCTTGTGCATCATGTTCGTGTTGCTGTTTGGCGCATTCGGCAACCTGCGCCAGCCGACATTGGTGCTTGCCGCCGTGCCGCTGGCCATGATCGGCGGGTTGGCTGCATTGCACCTGCGCGGGATGACCCTCAATGTCTCCAGCGCGGTAGGTTTCATCGCCCTGTTCGGGGTGGCGGTCCTGAACGCGGTGCTGATGCTCGCGCAAATCAACCGGCTGCGCCAGGACGTGGGCATGTCCTTGCGCGAGGCGGTGGTGGCCGGTGCGGTGAGCCGCATGCGGCCGGTACTGATGACCGCGACGGTGGCAGCGCTTGGCCTGGCACCGGCAATGCTCGCCACTGGCCTGGGCAGCGATGTGCAGCGCCCGTTGGCCACCGTGGTGGTTGGCGGCTTGGTCACCGCCACGGTGCTCACCTTGGTGTTGTTGCCATCGCTTTACTACCTGATGGAAGCCTTCGTCGCAACGCGCCAGGGCCGCCCGGAGACGACCGCATGACCGACGTTCGCAACGCATTGCTCGCCAGTGCCGTGGCGGTATCGCTCGCCGCCTGCGCAGTGGGACCGGACTTTCAGCGCCCCGCTCCACCTGATGCCGATCGCTATACCGCCAATGCGTTACCGGCAACGACCGTGGCCGCCGACGCAGCACATGGTGGTGCGCAGCAGTTCGAGCCCGGGCAGGACGTGCCGGCCGCCTGGTGGCGCGCCTTCGGCTCGCCGCAACTCAATGCTGTGGTGGAGCGGGCCTTACGTGCCAATCCGGACCTGCAGGCCGCCGACGCAGCGCTCCGGCAGGCGCAGCAGACGCTGGCTGCACAACGCGGTGCCTGGCTACCGCAAGCGGATCTGCATGTGGATGCCAGCCGGCAACGCGATTCGGTGGTGCCGGCGCCAGATGCCGGCATCGACACACCGTATGCGCTACGCACCGCCCAACTCAGCGTCAGCTACACGCTGGACGTCTTTGGCGGCACGCGGCGGCAAGTGGAAGCGGCCGGTGCGCAGGCACAGGCCCAGCGCGATCAGCGCGATGCGGCGTACCTGAGCCTCACCGCCAACGTGGTGAACGCGGCCATTGGCGAGGCGGCCGTGCGCGCGCAGCTGGAGGCTGCGCGCGCGCAGGTCGCCATCGCCGAGCAGCTCTGCACGCTCACCGAACGCCAGCAGGCGCTTGGCGCCCTCGGTGCAGCGCAGGTGCTGGCCCAACGCACGGCGCTGGCACAGGCGCAGGCCGCGGTGCCGGGGCTGGAAAAACAGCTGGAACAGCAACGGACCCTGCTCGCGATTCTGGGCGGGCAGTTGCCTGGCGACGCTGCGGGTGCGGGTGCGGGTGCGGCATTTACGCTGGACACGCTGCAATTACCGGCGCAATTGCCGTTATCGCTGCCCTCGCGGTTGGTCGATCGCCGCCCGGACATCCGCGCCGCCGAAGCGCAGGCGCAGGCTGCCAGCGCATTGATCGGGGTGGCGGCCGCTGCGCGCTTGCCATCCATTACCTTGAGTGCGGCCGGCGGCGGCTCTGCTTCCAGTGTCGGGCGCATGTTCGCGGCCGGCAATACGCAATGGTCGGTGGCCGGCAGCCTGCTGCAACCGCTGTTCCATGGCGGCGCGCTTGCGCATCAGCAACGGGCGGCCGAAGCTGGCTACGCGCAGGCCATGGCGCAATACCGCAGCGTGGTGCTGAACGCATTTGGCGAGGTTTCCAACGCGCTCACCGCGCTGCAGAGCGACGCGCAGAACCTGCGTGCCTGTGCCGATGCGCAGGCCCTGGCCGAGCGCACGCTGGCGCTGGTGCAACGTCAACAGGCGGTCGGTGCGGTGGGCATGGCAGATCTGCTGCAGGCGCAGCAGGCCTACCAAAGCACGCAGGCCGCCACGGTCCAGGCACAAGCCGCCCGCTACACCGACACCGTGGCGCTGTATCAGGCCCTGGGTGGCGGGCCGTGGTGGTCGCCAGCGGCCCGGACGCCCAAGCCCGCGGCTCCATGAATCACGCACCGCAGCCAGCGCCGGTTGTGTAACGGCGGCGGCGCCAGCTGAGACAATCGCCGCCATGCGCATGACCTCTCTCTTCCGCTCGCCACCCACGCGTACCGACCTGCTCGGCATGGTCGGGCTGGTGGCGGGCATGGCGGCGATCTTCGTGGCCGATACCTTCACCGACTATGCGGTGGCGGCAGCCTTGTTCTATACGTTGGTGGTGCTGCTGTCGGTACGCCTGCTGACGCGCACGGGCGTAGTGCTGCTGGCGGCCACCTGCCTGGCGCTGATCGTGCTCAGCTTCCATCTCACCCCGGCCGGCAGCTACCGCGTGGGCGTGATCAACTCCTGCATCAGTGCGGTGGTGGTGGCGGTCACCACCTATCTGGCGGTGCAGATGGAAGCGGCCAAGGCGAGCGCACATGCCGCACAGGCACGGCTGTTGCGGCTCACCCGCAGCGGCAGCATGGGCGGGCTGGCCGCATCGATCGCCCACGAAGTCAATCAACCCTTGGCCGCCATCGTGACCAGTGGCAATGCCTGCCAGCGCTGGCTGGCGCAGCAACCGCCCAACCTGGCCAAGGCCGATGCAGCACTGGAGCGCATGCTCGCCGACGCCGGCCGCGCCAGCGCCATCATCGCGCGCATGCGTGCATTGGCGCGTGGCGAAGCCAGCCAACGCCAGCCGCTGGATTTGAACCGCACCGTGCTCGACATGATTGCCCTCACCCGTGGCGAAACCGAGCGCCATGGCATCGCGCTGTCGCTGGAGCTGGACCCTGCCCTGCCCGCGGTGCTGGCCGATGGCGTACAGATCCAGCAGGTCATCGGCAATCTGTTGCTCAACGCCGTGGAGGCACTGGCGACCTTGCCGGACGAGGCGCGCAGCATCCATGTACGCTCGCACACCGATGGTGGGTGGGCATGCCTGTGCATCGACGACACCGGCCCAGGCTTGTCCGATGACGCACTGGCGCATGTATTCGAAGCATTCTGGAGCACCAAGGACGATGGCATGGGCATTGGCTTGAGCATCAGCCGCACCATCATGGAAGCCAACGGCGGGCAGATCTGGGCCGAGCCGGCCGGTGTACGCGGCGCGCGCTTCGGCCTGCGTCTGCCCCTGGTCGCGACGGAGCGCAGGCCATGAGCGAGCCGGCCCCGGTGGTGTATCTCATCGACGACGATGCCTCGATGCGCGCTGCACTGGAGGATCTGTTCGCCTCGGTCGGCTTGCAGGTCTACGCGTTCGGTTCCACCGATCAATTCCTCGCGCACCGGTTGCACGAGGCACCCGCCTGCCTGGTGCTGGACATTCGCATGCCGGGCCAGAGCGGGATGGAGTTCCATCGGCGCATGGTCGAATCCGGCGTTGCCCTGCCCACCATCTTCATTACCGGCCATGGCGATATCGCGATGAGCGTGGAGGCGATGAAGAACGGCGCGATCGAATTCCTGACCAAACCGTTCCGCGATCAGGTCCTGCTGGATGCCATTCAGGACGGCATCCGGCGTGACCGTGCGCGCCGCCAGAGCGAGGCGGTGGCCGCGCAATTGCGTGCACGTTGGGAGTCGCTGAGTAGCGGCGAGCAGGATGTCACGCGATTGGTGGTGCAAGGTCTGTTGAACAAGCAGATCGCCGCGCGCCTGCACCTGAGCGAGATCACCGTGAAAGTGCGGCGTGGCCAGGCCATGCGCAAGATGCAGGCTGGCTCGCTGGCCGAACTGGTGCGCCTGGCCGAACGCATCGGGCTGTGATGCGCGCTGTGTGACCGGTGCGCAGGCGTGCTGTGCTAGCTGCCCGCGCACGCGCCATCGGCGGGCATCCAGCCGCCATGACGGCCTGCGTGCTCCAGGATGACAGCGCCATGACGCAGCACCCACGCAGCGCTTTTTCGGCTCTCGATGTCATGCATTGACCTGGTCACCGCAACGCACCTGACGCTCCGGTGCGTATCTTGCGGCGCGCGCGACAGACACAGGAATGCGGGCAAAAAGAACGCCCCGGTATCCGGGGCGTTTTTGTTTCCGGTGTCAGGCATGCGGCAAGACAAGACTTCAGAAGCTCACTCCCCAGGTCACCTGACCACCGTACGCCGTCTGCCCGTCGCCGCTGAGCCCTTGCAGCGACAGTGCCAGCCGGCTGCGTGGCGAGGTGACCAGGCTCACGCCCAGCTCGCCGATGGCCGCATTCTTGGCCAGGGTGACGCTTTGCACCGAGAACTCCGAGGCGGTGCCGACGAAGCCGGCCGAGCGCTGCACGGAACGGTCGCCGAAGGCATGCCGCCAGCCTGCCGACGCATACAACGCCGCCTTCTGGCCGAGGTCCCAATCACCACGTACGCCCAGCGTGGCGGTACTGAAGGTGTCGCTGGCACTGTCCACCGACAGCGCGGAGATGCCGCCGCGTTCGGTGAACCCGTCGGTCTTCAGGCGGGTGTAATCGGCCGCAATGAACGGGCTGTACACCGCGCCTTCGGTGCGCAGATTCCAGGCCGCTTCCAGCGACACCGTTACGGCGGTGGCGTCGTAGCGGCTGTCCATGCGCTCTTCGAGCACGCCGGGCAACATCACCCGGCGCGTGCTGTCGACGCGATAGCTGGCGTAGTCCACCGCACCCTGCAGCGAGAACGCAGACCAATCGGCCCGGCCATACACGCCGGCATGCGTGCCATCCACATCGGCACGGTCGCCCCATTCGCGCGACCAGCTCTCGATATCCTGGTTGCCGACCGCAATGCCCACCACGCTGCGTTCGCCGAAGCGGCGTTCCGCACCGGCCATCACGCCGTTGTCCTCGCGACGTACCGACACCGCATTGGCATCGCCATCGACACGGGTGGGCAGGCTGCGCCCGGTGATCCAGACCATGGTGTCGCCGACCAGCGTGTCCTGGCTGTCGCCACGCAGATGGTTGGCGATGCCGCTGTAGAGAAAGCGGCTGTCCAGCAGGGCCGTTGCAGTGCTGGCATGACTTTCGCCCGACAGCGAGGCAAACGCGGTGCGCACCGCCTCCGGGTCGTCGGGCAAACGCACCACGGCCTGATAGATCGGGCTGGTGTTCGGCAAGCCGTCCACGGCCGCCGCCGTGGACTGCTGGTTCGGCGTGGTGACCGCGTCCACCATGCCCACCGTATTGCGCCCGAACGTCACCGACAATCCGGTCGCGGTGGTGCTGACATCCGGCTCGATAAACGCGTAGTCGGAAATGACGTTGGTGAACTGCCCGGTGAGGCCGCCGCCGGCGCTGATCACCGGAATTTCCGTAAACAGCGGCAAGTCGGTCGCCCGCACCAGCGCCAGCGTGGTGCCGGTTGCCACGCTGGCTGCGCCGCCCACCGCCACCGGCGTGACGACACCGCCGTCGCCGGGCGTCACCTGCAACGTGGAGCCTGGTGCAAACGTGGCATTGCCGCCGACGCTGATGGTGCCACCGGCACCGCCGATGGCGACCGTGCCCGATGACACCAGGCTGCCGACACTGCCGCTGCCGGCGAGCGTGCCGCCCGGACCCACTGTGACCGGCCCGCCCAGCGCCGCGCCCGGGTTGGCCAGGTTGCCGACACTCAGGGTGCCGGCGTTGACCTCGGTCGGGCCGGTGAAGGTGCTGCTGTTGGCGGTGAGCAACAGCGTGCCGGTCCCCAGCTTGATGAAGCGACCGACCCCGAACAACCTGCCTGCATAGCTGCCGGCACTGTTTTGCAGGAAGGTCAGCGTGCTGTTGTTGGTGATGTCGCCCTGCAGGCTGGCGGTGTTGCCAACCAGCGTGCCCGCGTTGACGGTCGTACCGCCCAGGTAACCGTTGACGCCGTCCAGGGTGAGCGTACCGGTGCCGTTCTTCACCAGCACGCCGCTGCCGGTGACGTTGCCGGCGTAGGTCCCATCGGTCGCCTGGTCGAACACCAGCACTGCATTGTCGACGATGTTGCCCTGCAGACTGTCGGTGGTGCCGATCAGGCTGCCACTGGCGACGGTGGTGCCGCCGCTGTAGGTGTTGGGCGCCACCAAGGTCAACGCGCCGGCACCTTGCTTGATCACGCTACCGGTGCCGCTGACCGCGCCGGCGAACACGCCGTCGCTGGCCTGATCGAAGATCAACGTCGCGTTGTCGACCACATCACCCTGCAAGCTGGTGGTATTGCCGACCAGGCTGCCGGCGCTGATGACGGTGCCGCCGGTATACGTATTGGCACCAAGCAATTGCAGCACGCCGCTGCCGGTCTTTTCCAGCGAGCCAGTCCCGCTGACCGCGCCGGCATACACGCCACCGGTGGTCTGGTTGAACACCAACGCTGCATTGTTGGTGATATCGCCCTGCAAACTGGCGGTGTCGCCGATCAGGGTGCCGGCCGCAATGGTGGTGCCACCGGCGTAGCCATTGGCGCCGCTGAGCAGCAATGCGCCGGCGCCCTCCTTGACCACCGTGCCAGTGCCGGTGATCGAACCGGTAAACACGCCATCGGCCGCCTGGTTGAACGCCAAGGTTGCGTTATCGACGATGGCGCCTTGCAGGCTTGCGCTGTCGCCCACCAGCGTACCCGCAGTGAGCGTCGTGCCACCGCTGTAGGTATTGCTGCCGTCCAGCGTGAGGGTGCCGGTGTTTGTCTTGATCAACGCACCGCTGCCGCTGATGTTGCCGGCAAGGGTGAGGTCGGCCGGGTTGTCGACGGTCAGCGCCGCACCCAGCGTGACCGCGTTACCCAATGCCGCGGCAATGGCATTGCTCAGCACCGCATCGCCGGTGACCGACAAGGTGCCGCTCCCCAGGGCGGTGTTGCTGGCCACCGCCAGCGTGCCATCGCTGAGCGTCGTGCCGCCGGCATAGCTGTTGTTGCCGCTGAGCGTGAGGGTGGACGTGCCGTTCTTGATCAAACTGCCTGCACCGCTGATTGCACCGGTCAATGCCAGGTCGTTGCTGCCTGGCAGCGTCAACGCGCCGTCGAGCACCACCGCATTGGCCAGCGCCAATGCTTGATCGGTATCGAGCGTGGTGCCCGCTGCGGCAGTCAGCGTGCCGGTGCCCAGCGCCTGCGCATTGCCCAGCACCAGGCTGCCGCCGCCGAGCGCGGTGCCGCCGGTGTAGGTGTTGGCACCAGTCAGGACCAGCGTGCCGGTGTCGAGCTTTTGCAGCGTGCCGCTGCCGCCGATGGCGACGTCGATGGTGCCGGTCACGCCGGGGTCGACGCGGATGATGGTGTTCGCTGCGTTGGCGCTCAGTGCGCCACCGCCTGCATCGCTCAACACATAGCCATCGGTGACGAATTGCATGCCGGTGATGCCCTGGGTGCCCTGCACGCCCACGTTGCCCGCGGTGCCTGCGAAGACCGCAAAGCTGTTCTGCCAATCGCTGTTGGTCAGCCCATCGACCGACGTCCAATTGGTGGTGCCGGCGGTCCATGTGCCGGTACCGCCCTCGGCGCTGCCGTTGGCGACGGTCTGCGCACCATCCCAGAACTGCACGTTGCTGCCAGAAGCCAACAACACCACGTTGACCTGCTGCGCCAGCGAGGTCTGCAGCGTGAGCTGGGCGGGGTCGACCGTGCCCGGCAAGGTGCCGAAACCCATGCCATTGTTGGTCAAGGTGCCGGTGTAATCGATCAGGCGATACACGCCGGTGCCGAAGCCGCCGATGTCGGTGATGTTGAGCGTGCCATCCAGCGTGAGGTCGCCGTTGACCGCGAGCACACCGGTCTGGCTGGGTATCCCCAAAAACGCATCGAGCGTGGCATTGGGCGACATGCTCAGGCTGCCGGTGGTCAGCAGCGCACCGCTGGTCACCACCAGGCGGCCACCGTCATTCACAGTGACCGCGGCATTGACCACGCCGCTGCCGCTCAACGTGCCGCCGGTGCCCACGGTGACGCCACCGGCACTGCCCAGCGTGCCATCCACATCCAGCGTGCCCGCGGTGATCTGCGTGGTGCCGCCGATCGCGCTGGTGCCGGTGAGTTGCACGGTGCCGGTGCCGACTTTTTCGAGATTGCCGGCATCGTTCAACGCACCTGCGAAGGTGCTGCCGACGTTGCCAACGCCCAGTTGCAAGGTGCTGCCCCCCTGGATCGCGACATTGCCCAGGCCGGTCACGCTGCTCAATGCGGTATTGCTGCCGAGCGAGAGCCCCGCCCCTGCCGCAACGTCCACGCTGGCACTGGTCCCCAACGTGCCGGTGGCGGAGGTGGCCAGCACGCCGCCCTGCACCGACACCGGGCCACTGAACAGGTTGCTGCCGGACAGGGTCAAGGTCCCCAGGCCCGTCTTGGTCAGCGCGCCCGCGCCACTGAGCACGCCGGTCAACGCCAGATCGTCCGCACTGGCGATGGTCAGGTTGGCGCCCAGGTTGACGTTGTTGCCCAGGGCCAAGGCAATGGCATTGCTCAACGTCGCATCGCCCAGCACCGACAGGCTGCCCGTGCCGAGTGCGGTATTGCTGCCCACCGCCAGGGTGCCGGCATTCAACACGCTGCCGCCGAGGTAGCTGTTGCTGCCTCCCAGCGTGAGCGTGGAGGTGCCGTTCTTGATCAAGCTGCCTGCACCGCTGATGGCGCCGGCCAATGTCAGGTCGTTGCTGCCGGGCAGCGTCAACGCGCCATCGAGCACCACCGCGTTGCCGAGGGCCAATGCTTGGTTGGTATCGAGCGTGGTGCCCGCTGCGGCGGTCAGCGTGCCGCTGCCCAACGCTAGCGCATTGCCCAGCACCAGGCTGCCGCCGCCCAGCGCCGTGCCACCGGTGTAGGTGTTGGGACCACTCAGCACCAGCGTGCCGGTATCGAGCTTCTGCACGCCGCCGGTGCCGGTGATGGCCACATCGATGCTCGCCGTGGCACCCGGATCGACGCGGATGGCGGTCAACGGGTCGGTCACCGCCAGTGCGCCCGCGCCGGCATTGGTCAGCTGATATCCATCGGTCACGAACTGCAGGCCGCCGACGTTCTGCGTGCCCTGCACACCCACCGTGCCGGCCGTACCGGAAAACACTGCGAAGTCGCCTTGCCACGTGCTGTTGGCGCTACCGTCCTGGCCGGTCCAGTTGGTGGCTGCACCCCAGGTGCCGGCGCCACCATCGACAGTGCCATTGGCTGTGGTCTGCACCCCATCCCAGAACTGCACGATGCTGCCCGGCGCGGTCACCACCAGATTGAGTTGCTGGCCGATGGCGGTCTGCAGGGCGAGCTGGCTGATGTCCACGCTGCCCGGAAACAGGCCGATCAGCATGCCGTTGTTGGTGAGCGCGCCGGTGTAGTCGATCAACCGGTACACGCCGGTCCCGAAGCCACCGAGATCGGTGATGTTGAGCGTACCGTCCAGGGTGAGATCGCCATTGACGGCCAGCAAGCGGGTTGCGCTTGGCGCGCCCAACGCCACATCGACGAACGCGCCTGGCGCGAGCGTCAACGCGCCCACGCTCAACGACGAACCGCTGGTCAGTGCGAGCCTGCCGCCATCGCTGACGGTGACCGCCGCACCCACATTACCGGCGGCGCCGGTGCCGGTCAGCGTGCCCCCCGATGCGACGTTCAAGGCGCTGGTGCCGAGACTGCCGACCACATCGAGCGTGCCCGCACTGACCTGCGTGCTGCCACCGATCGCGCTGGTACCGAGCAAACGCACGGTGCCGGCCCCCACCTTGTCCAGGTTGCCGCCACCGCCCAGGCTGCCGGCGAAATCGCCGCCGCCTAGTTGCAGCGTGGCGCCGGTATCGGTGTCTACACCGCCCGCACCAGTGAGCGTGTTGATCAAGCCACCGTTGGTCAGGTTCAACAGCGCACCTGCCGCGACATCGACATTGCTGGCGTTGCCCAATGAGGCCGCGGTACTGGCCACCACGGTGCCGGCCTGAATCGCCAGCGGGCCGGTGTAGCTGTTGTTACCGCTCAAGGTCAGCGTGCCAAGACCGGTCTTGACCAGGCTTCCGCTTCCGCTGATGGCACCGCTTGCCAACATGTCTGCGGCGTTATCCACGGTGAGCGCGGCGCCCAGCGCGATGTCGTTGCCTAGCGCCACGGCGACTGCATTGCTCAATACCGAATTGCCGAGCACCGACAGGCTGCCGGTGCCGAGCGCATTGTCGGCTCCCACCGCGATGGTGCCTGCAGTCAGGCTGGTACCGCCGCTGTAGCTGTTGCTGGCCGTGAGCGACAGGGTGGTGGCGCCATTCTTGACCAGGCTGCCGGTGCCGCTGACGCTGCCGTTCAAGACCAGATCGTTGCTGCCCACCAACGTCAGTTGATCGTTCAACGCGAGGTTGTTGCCTACCGTCAACGCGGCAGTGGCATCCAGTTCGGCAGGGCCGTTGACTCGCATGTCACCCACGCCAAGCGCGGCATTGTTCCCAAGCACCAGCCTGCCCGCGTCCAGCGCAACGCCACCGGTGAAGGTATTGGCGTTGCTCAACGTCAGGATGGCGCTGCCCTGCTTGTCGAGGCCACCGATGCCGCTGACGACGCCGTTGAGCGCAATATCCTGCGTGCCAGGCAGGGTCAGCGTGCCATTCAAGGCGACTGCATTACCCAGCGCCACGACGGTGCTTGCATCCAGCGTGGTACCGCCTGCGGCAGTCAAGGTACCTGCGCCCAATGCCGTGTCGCTGCCAACCAGCAACGAACCACCCTGCAGTTGCAGCCCACCGCTCCAGGTGTTGTTGCCATTGAGGGTGAGCGTCTGCGCGCCGGTCTTGATCAGGCTGCCCGCGCCATCGATCGCGCCATCGAGCGTGAGGTTTTGTCCATCGATCGTCAGCGCACCGTTGGTGGTGAGCGCGTTCTGCAAGGTCACCGCAGAGGCAGCGGTGAGCAGCGTGCCGTTGGCAGCAGTAAGTGCGCCGCTACCGAGTGCGGTATTGCTGCCCACGACCAGGGCACCGTCGTTCAACGCGGTGCCGCCGGTGTAACTGTTGTTTCCGTTGAGCGTGAGCGCTCCGGTGCCTTGCTTGACCAGGCTGCCGGCGCCGCTCACGGTACCGCTCAAGCCCAGGTTGTTGTTGCCGGTCAATGACAACGCACCATTGAGCACCACATCGTTGCCAAGCGTGGTGGCGGTGGTGGCCTGCAGTTGCGTTCCGCCGGCTGCGGTCAACACACCGCTGCCCAGCGCCGCGCCGCTGCCGACCGACAAGCTCCCCGCGTTGAGATCCACGCCGCCACCGAAGGTGTTTGCGCCGGTCAGTGTCAGCGCTGCTGCACCGTCTTTGACCAGGCCACCGATGCCGCTGATGCCACCGGTGAGGGTCAGGTCCTGGCTGCCGCCAAGTTGCAGATCCGCATCCAGCACCACGTTGTTGGCCAGCACGCGTGCAGCGGTGCTATCGAGCAGGCCGCCACTCACGCTCAGGCTGCCCGCCCCGAGTGCGCCATCGCTGCCCAGAATCAGGCTGCCTGCCGTCAGGCGGGTGCCGCCCAGATAGGTGTTGTTGCCGCTGAGGGTCAAGCTGGCCGGGCCGAGTTTGTCCAGGCTGCCGGCGCCACTGATGCCCCCGGTCAGCGTGAGCGCGTTGCTCCCAGCCACAGTGAACTGCCCTGCCAGTGCAATGGCATTGGCGAGCGTGCTCACTGCTGCGTTGTCCAGCGTCGTGCCGGCCGCTGCGGTCAAGGTCCCGCTCCCCAGCGCGGTATTGCTGCCCACCGTAAGCTTGCCGGTGTTGAGCGCGGTGCCACCGGTATAGGTGTTGTTGCCGCTGAGCGTGAGATCGCCGCCGGCCTTGACCAGGCTGCCTGCACCGCTGATGGCGCCACCCAAGGTCAACGCCTGCGCGCCATTAAGGGTCAGCGCGCCGGTGCTCAGCGTCACTGCATTGCTCAGCGTGGCAGCGGCGGTGTTTTGCAAGCTCGCAGAGCCAGTGACATTCAACGTACCGGCGCCCAGTGCGGTGCCGCTGGCCACCTGCAAGGTGCCGGCATTGAGGCTGGTGCCGCCGGTATAGGTGTTCAGACCAGCCAGCGTCAGCGTCCCGCCACCGAGTTTGTTCAATGCACCGGCGCCACTGATGGTGCCGGTGAGATTCAACGCGTTGCCGCTACTGCCGACGCCCAGGTTTCCGGTCAGCGCAATCGCGTTGCCCAGCGTGGACGCGGCCGTGGCATCGAGCTCGCCTCCGCTGGCGGTGAGCGTGCCGGTGCCCAGGGCCGCATTCGAACCGACCACCAGTCGCCCGGTGCTGAGCGTAGTGCCGCCGGTGTAGGTGTTGGCGTTGGTCAGGGTGAGATCGCCAGTACCGCTCTTGATCAAACTGCCGGCACCATTGATGGCGCCGCTGAGCGTGAGCGCTTGTGCGCCGGTCCAGTTCAACGGTGCGGCAAGGCTGATGCCATTGGTCACCGTCAACGGCGCAGTGGTGCTCAGGCTGGATGCGCCGGTGACATTCAATGCGCCCGTGCCCAGCGCGGACGCGGTACCCAGTTGCAGCGTGCCCGCTGCCAGCGTGGTGCCGCCGCTATAGGTATTGGTGCCGCTGAGTGACAGCGTTCCGGTGCCGGTTTTATTGACACCGCCAGCGCCGGCCAGCGTGCCGCTCAAGGTCAACGCGTTGCCGCTGGCTCCCAGGCCCAGCGTATTGGCGAGCGCAAAGTTGTTGGTCAGGGTCAGTGGTGCAGTGTTATCCAGCAAACCGCCTGCCGCAGTGACCGTGCCAGTGCCGAGCGCACCGGAAGTCTCCAGCAGCACGCTGCCTGCACCCAGGGTGGTGCCACCGCTGTAGGTATTGCTGCCGCCCAAGGTCAGCGTGCCGGCGCCAACCTTGTTGAGCGCCCCGGTGCCACTGATTGTCCCTCCGATTCGCAGCGCGTTTGCGCCGCCAATACCCACCGTGTTGCTTAGCGAAAACGCATTGGCCAGGTTCACTGCGGCACCTGCCAACAGGCTGCCGCCGGATGCGGTGACCGTGCCGGTGCCCAAGGCACTGTTGGTGCCCACCGTCAACGCGCCATCGACCAGATTGACGCCACCGCTGAACGTGCTGGTACCGGTCAGCGCCAGTCCGCCGGTGCCGGTCTTGGTCAATCCGCCGGTGCCGGTAATTGCGCTGCCAACGGTCAGGTTATTGGTGCCCTGCACAGTCAGGCCGCCCGCGCCAAGCGCAATGCCATTGGTCGGTGCAAGGGTCAGGCCAGCAGCGGTGGCTTGGAGCGTGCCTCCGTTGGCGGTGATGGTGGTGCCCAACTGCGCAGGATTGGCGAACTGCAACACGCCACCATTGAGCGCGCTGTTGGCGAAGTTGCTCGCCCCGCCCACCGACCAGGTGCCGCTATTGACGCGCAAATTTCCGAAATTGATGTATTGCGCGGTGCTTAAAGTTCCGGTGCCGGTGCTGCCGCTGCCGGTACCCACCGCAGAATTTTGCAGGATCAGCGTGTTGTTTCCGCCCAGGCCTCCATCCACCACACCGGTTTGCGCGAAGCTCAGCAAACCGCCCGGGCCGAGCAATTCCAGTGCAAGGCCTCCCCCGCTGTTGACGCTGCCACCGGTGACTGCAGTGAAGCTGTTGGTGCTGCCCGCCCCCATCGAAACACTGCCGTTGATGGTGCCTGAGTTGACGAACGTGTTGCCGGTGGCCGAACTCTGAAAGCCCACCCGTCCGTTGATGGTGCCGGTATTGACCGCGTTGACGGTGCCTCCACCGGTCACCGCGATCACCGGCGTGTCCGACCCCAGGATTGACAATCCCAGCAACGGGCGACTATCGATCACGCCAGCGTTGTTGATCTGCACCGTTCCATTGCTGGCCGACGTCAGCCCCAGCGCCATACCGTCGAGATTGAGCAGATTGGCGCCCAGCAAGCCGCCGGTGCCGTAGAGCGTGCCGCTGGCAAGATTGTTGACGGTGACTGCAGTGGAGCTGGCATTGCCCATGGTCACGCCGCTGCTCAGTACCGAGAGCAGCCCAAGCACGGAAGGGTCGATGGTGCCGGCGTTGTTGAGTGTGGAATTGGTACCGCTCAGGGCGATGGCGGTGCCGCCCAACAGGCCTGCGGTCATCTGGCTGCCGGAGGCGACATTCACGGTCAGGTTGTTGGCGCTACTGGAAAAACTGTTACTGGTGACCGGCGTACCCGAGCAGGTGACGGTTGCGCCCGCCGCGGGGATGGCCGGCGTGCATGCGCCCCAGGCCAGCATCGGTGCGGCGGCCCCCACCGCAAGGACCACCAAGGCCGGCAATTGACGACGGGGTGAGCCAGGCTTGCGACGCCGACGCACCAATTCATGCGTCACCACCCAATTGCCAATGGCTGCGTTCCAGACCAGCGCAAATGCACGATTCATTTGAATTCCCCCTGATTGCCGGGCAGAGACCAGCGCGCACCCAGGCGCGCGCCTCCAAAGACGGGATTGGAATAACGGTAGAGCTGGTTTAAAGCAGCCAGGCCACCTAGACGAATAATGGCGATTAGCCGCGAACATCGCTTGCAGGGAGAAGTTGAGTTAATACCACTCTCTATTCGCCGCGCCATTAAATTAATAGGCGATTCAATACGATTGAAACTGTGCTGAATATCACTAACTCTCACCTCATCCATGACACAGGCCAGATCTGTGGACTGGTTTGCTCGTGCCCGCTAAATGCAGGTTTTTCAGCCTCATCTGTACTGACCCACACCATCTATGCTGGATTCATCACTTGCAAAGCGGAATTTTGAATTTTTTGAAGTGATTTGAACGGATGAGCCCGAGCTTGATAAAGCAGACTGATGCGCAATTGAGCTGGGCCGGCAACTTTGACTTATAACAATCGCGTTCAACGAAACTTGCTGCGTTGCAAAGCCCGACACACCCTCCAGCAGGGTGCCAATCAGTTTCGGAGTTTGCTTTAGAGAGTAAGACCATTTTGTAGTCGACAGCGGACAGTGGAGTGCGGTATTTGTATATCGCGAGCGCAACAGCATGGTTTATTGTGGGGACTGCCAGGCAGCTCGACGTTTGCAGAAAAAATCGAAAGTGATTGGCTCGACACGTAGTTCGTGGAGTTTCCGTCACCTATCGATGACCTCGGTTTGTTTCTAGTAGCGGTGCAGTGTGTGATCTTCGACACGGAACCCGATGCCATGACGCTTGCCCCGGACGACAAACCGCAGGATCGCCACTTCGACTGGTCAGGCGTGCCGATCGACTTGGGCGGCATGGAGCCCCTGGAGCAAATCGCACGATTGCTCTGCCATGCCCTGGTGGCGCCGGCTGCTGCGCTGACCATCACGGAGGGCGGGCGCCTGCGTGTGCTGGCAGCGCGTGGCATCAGCAGCAGTCATGTCAAACAGGCCATGGAGCTGTGCCAGCAGGTTCCGCCAGCGCTAAATGGCGTGACCGAGTTGATCGAGCATGCAACGCTCGCGCAAATTCAACTCGGCGATGCCGCGTTCCCCGGCTTGCCCGCGCGCTTCATCGCCTGCGTGCCCGTGGGTGCGCCGCAGACAGGAATTTCCGGAACCCTGTGCGTGATCGACACGCGCGAGCGACGGCTGGCAAGCCAGGAGCATCAGCAACTGCTGATGTTCGCCAACGTGGCTGCCGCACAGCTGGAACTGCAGTTCGGTGCGGGCCGACGCGAGCCGCACAGCGGCTTGCTCAATACGCGTCAGCTGCAATCGGATCTGGACGCCCTCGCCTTCGGCAGCCATAGCGTGCCTACCATTGCAGCGTTCATTGAGGTCTACGACACTCAGGCCGCCAACGAGGCGCGCCAGGCGCTGGGCATGCAGCCGCTGGAAGAGCTGGTTCGCCACGCCAGCTACGTGTTGACCCGCGCCTTGCGCGGCAAGGCCACCGTCTACCACGTGGCCTCGATGCGCTTTGCGTTCTTTCTGCTCAACTCCGCGCCGGACGAGATGGAAGACCTGCTGCTGGATCTGCGCGACATGCTGCACAAGCCGGTGGATGCCGCCGGCGTACCGATGTCGCTGACCTTTCATGCCGGTGTGGTGCGCTTCGCCCCGCAGCAGCCGGACACCAACGATGTGATGCGCAAGGGCCTGGTGGCGCTGGGCGATGCCATCAACAATCATGCCATCGTGTGCTGGTACAGCGCTTCGCACGACGATGCGATTCAACGCTCGTACCGCCTGGCGCTGGATGCCGAACAGGCCCTGAAAGCCGGCGATTTCCGGCTGGTGTTCCAGCCACGCATCAACCTTGAAGACTTATCGGTGACCGGCTTCGAGGCGTTGCTGCGCTGGCATCACGCCAGCCTCGGCCCGATCGGTCCCGACGAGTTCATCCCGCTCTTCGAAAAAACCGCACTGATGTGCACGGTCACCAATTGGGTGATCGAAAGCGCCTTGGTACAGCTGGCGGAATGGCGTACTCAGGGCTTGGATTTTTCCATCTCCATCAACCTGTCGTCGCGCGATTTCGGCAACATCAACCTGGCAGCGGATGTGATCAACCGCTGCAAGGACCTGGCGATTCCCACCACATGCATCGAGCTGGAAATCACCGAAGGCCGCTGGCTGCGCAGCAATGTCGAAGCGGTGCCGCGGCTGCGCGCGCTGCGCGATGCAGGCGTGAGCGTGGCCATCGACGATTTCGGCACCGGCTATAGCAACTTCGGCTATCTCACCGAGTTGCCGGTCAATGTGCTCAAGCTGGACCGGTCGCTGGTGACTGGCATCGCCACCAAAACCGGCATGCAGATGCGCGCCGAGGCGGTGGTGCGCCTGGCCAACGCGTTGGGTTATCGCACCGTGGCCGAGGGCATCGAGCACGCCGATGAGATTGCGTTGCTGCGGAGCTGGGGATGCGATGAGGCACAGGGGTATCTGCTCGCCAAACCCATGGAGGCGCATCTGGTGGCCGACTACGTCAAACAAACCGGGGCGCTGCAGCGTCTGCCGTAGAGCCGCGGCGGTGCGCGGATGCGCCGGACAGGCAATCGCACCACGCCGCGCCGTGCGGATGCATGCACGATGCCTTGCGATGCGATGCACGTCCAACCTGCTGCCTGCAATGCAGCAATGCTCCTAGCGCTCAACTGAGATCGTGCAGGTCCTTGCCCAGCGGCGCACTCAGTGCCCAATCGGAGAACCGCACCTTCAGACCTGAGCGCTCGGGCGTGCAGCACATCGGTCCGACCAGATAGGCGCTTGCCGGCGGAAACGGACACAGCCGCACCAGCGGCCAGTGACGGCCATCCGCAGAGACCTGCAGGCGCAGCACGCCATCGGCAACCGTGGCACGGATCCAGAAATCCTTGGGGTCGGCTTCGTACGGCCCAGTTGCCCAATCCGAAACCGGGTTGGTCAACACGCTGCTGAGCATGGCGCGCCCGTCGCTGAGTTCGATCCCGGCCTTGACCCAGTGCTGCTCGTCCACGCGCACCATGATGCCGGCCTGGTCGTACAAGGCTTCGTACTGCGCGCGCACACGCAGCTGCGCGGTGAAGCCTGCGCCCGCCTTGATGCCCAGAAAGTGCCCGCTGTCGCGGGTGAATCCGTAATGCGTCTTGCGCCAGAAGTCGGTCGCCTGGTCGGTCACCACATCCAACGTGTCGCCGTTGATATCGAGTGTCTTCGGCCGGTTGAGCCAGGTTCCGGCGTGCCAGCTGCTGTCCTGCGCCATGGTTTTCCTCGGATTGTTCTGTTGTGCAAACGCGCCACCACTGAGCGTCATCCCGACCATGCCAGCCAACACCCGCCTGCGTGCGCCATTGAATGCATCGTGTTGCATGGATCTGCGCTCCTGCGACTTATGAACGCGTAGTTTACGTGCTGTACGCGCAAGGCCGCATGGGTGCGGCCCCTCCTCTGTTCGCCATGCAGGCAAGGCGCCGGTTCGTGCTTCGACGATGCGCAGCCGTGCAGATGGGCCGCATACATGCGACGTCGTCGCAAAACCCAGGCCCGAATCCGCGCGGGCAATTGCGGGCGCGCGACGTAAAGCGATTTGCCGGCCAACCCTGCCGCGTGGCGCCGAAGAGCGGCCAACAAACGTAGCGAACAGTCGTCAGGTGGGCCTGGCGGCTGTGCAGTCGTTTTGTTAGCTGCTCCAGGTGCCCTGCCCTCAGTGCTGCGCCAGTGCGTAATCGATTGCCGCGCAGATTGCCGCCACCTGCGCAGCATTGCATTGGTCGGGTGTGGCGCGTGGGCTATCCGGATAGACCTCGGTGGTCGTGCGATACCGCGCATCGGTGACGCCGGCGCACAAGCCCAGTCGCCGCACCGGATAATTGATGACCCCATGCCCCACCACCGGTGCACCGATGAGCTGCCCATCCGCATCGGCAGGCGCGATATGCGTTACCTCGGCCACCGCTGCGATCACCGCTTGCTGGAAGGCGGGCTGCGGATCTTCACTGTCGCCGACCAGGTAAAACCCGTCCGGAATGCTCCCCGGCACAAACACCGCGCCGTCGCGCGCCGCCAACGCCGGGCGAAACTCGCTCTCGTCGCTATCGGTGGTTTCGTGCAGATCGATATGCACCAGCATTCGGCCGGAAATCGAGGCCACCAGCCGCATCAGCGCAGCCGACTCTTCGGCCGGGCTGTCGCGGCGAAACGCGCGATTCGGATCGACTGCATCGGCATTCCAACGCTGGATGCGTTCATAGCCCCAGGGATTGATGCACGGCGCCACCAGTAGATTGCATTTGCCTGCGTAGTCGGCAGCACGCTGTTGCAGGAATTGCAGCGCACCTTGCACGCCGCTGGTTTCGTAGCCGTGCACGCCGCCGGTGACCAACACGCACGGCAGGCTGTCGTCCCACTGCGCGCTGCGCAGTGCCAGCAACGGATACTCCCCTTGCGCATGGGTAATGGTGCCGTACTGCACGCGCTCGTACTGTTCGGCCAGTGCGGCGACCTGCTGCACGACATCCTCCGCATAGCTGCGTTGCTGCAGCTGGCGTGCGCGCCATAGGGCGCGTTCCGGCTCACCCCACGGTTGCCCGGGCGTGCCGATCGGATACGTTGGGTTTGTCGTCATTGCAGACACCGGTGCGAAGGAGCCGCCAAGGGTAAGCGCTCTGCGCACAGAAGCAAAAAGGCCCCGCGCTGCGGAGCCGATGAAACCTGCGTCGCTGATGTTTACTTCTTCGCCGTGACCCCTGGGGTGGCGTCGCGGACCAGGAACTCTTCGGTCAACTCCGGCAGATGCGCCAACAGCCAATCGGCCATGGCCTGTTCCTGGGGCAGGATCTGCTCGCACACGCGCTGCGTTTCGGTATCGCCCACCGTCTTGGCGGCACCCAGCAAGGCGGTGTAGGTCGCGATCTCCAGGTTTTCGAACACATAGCTGGCCATGGCACCCTTGACGATTTCGTCGGAGGTGGTCATGCCGCCCATTGCCTGCCCGAACGCGGCCATCTTGCCCATCGCGTCCTTGATGATCGACGGCGAACCGCCCAGGCGCTCGATACACGACTCGACCAGGCGCTGTTGCCCCAGCGTCTCTTCCAGATGCTGCTCGATGCGGGCTTTGAGCTGGGGGTAGTGCTCGATGCGTGCAGCCTGGGCCTTGAGCATCTGCTCGGCCTGCTGCTCCATCGCATGCGCATCGCGCAGCCAGTCCATCAGGTTTTCTTGGGGTTCGGCCATGGGGTTCTCCTGTGTGTTTGCGATATGTCCAGCCTGCAGCGGCGCGGATGAAAGATGTGACTGTTCCAAGTGAACGCTGCGTGCGACGTCTACGTGGCATTGACATGACGCGGAGGCACTGGCGGCTCCGCCTTCCACAGCCTGTCTGTATGTCGTCGCACGGAACTGAGGATCTGCGCGGCGATCGCTGAGGGATCTGCATGCAATGCGTGGGTCACTGACCGCGCTGACCATCTAAGGCCCCGGGGCCCTGCGAGCGATGGTGGGGACGCTTCATGCCGCCGTGGCGCAGGTGAGCCCCAAACCGGGTGGGCTGCAAATCCTGCCGATGTTGGAAACGGCATCGTGGCTGGAGTGAAATTTTTCCATGCAATCGATGTCGGACATCAATGCACGACTGCAAAAATTTCTCGCTTGCGCTTGATGCGTTGCACAGCAGGCGCTCATGAATCTTTCCAGGTGCACAGGCCATCACGCACGATGACGGCGTGCAAAAATCTGCAATCGATTGCGCATTACCGCGTGCAGCAATCGGCTTGCTTCAAACCGAAAACAGCACAGGCGCTAGCCGCATGGGCGTAGCGCCTGTGTCCAGCCTTCCGCAAGATTCGCTCCCAAACCGGCGCGCCATGGCGCGCCGATGGCTGGATTAAGCGGATTCTTCCTGCGGCTTGGCCTGCTTGGAACGCCCGCCCTTGCTGCCGATCCGCGACATGTGATCGCGATCGCGGCTCACGGCCTGGCCACCCTTGCGGCCAGCTTCGCGCGCTTCGTCGCTGGTAAATTCGTGCGCATTGCCGCTGGCATGCGCGGCTTTGCCGCCGCTACTCGCCAGCAGGCGGCGCTTCTCCGGATCCAATGCGGCAAAGCCGCGCCGGCTACGGGTCGTGTTTTGTCCGTCTTCCACTGTGCCTCCTCTCGATGCTTCGGTTACGCCTGGGTATTGGGCTAACCGCAACATTCGTGCCAACCCGGAAAGGCAGGCTCCGCGGTGCATTGCGGATGGATGCAGGAAAAAACGGCTGCGCTCGCTGCGCAAATCTTGCACACCTTCGCATCGCCGGACGATTCGGCCTACCTCTTAGGTAGATAGCGCTATCACGGGGCGCAACCCGTCTGCAGCCGCTGGACGGGTTGCGCAGGCGCCGCAGGGATCAGCCGCTATGCCTGGACCAAGCGCCCGCCCCTGATGCAGGTGTGTTGCAATCTCGCGTAGTCCGGTTGCGACGCATGGTGCGGGAACAGCCGTCTGCGTACAGCTCACTCATCGTCTGCGCGCGCCAGTCGCCTCGGTGCCGGCGTGCGCAGCGCCTCGCAAGACGTGTGCTGCCGATACCGCAGATCGCTCGGCCAATTCGCCACTGGACTGCCAGACAGCGGCGCAGCCACAGGTTGAAACAGGCAAGGCCCGCACACAGACTGCGCGTGGATCTGGGCACGCACTGATGCGCCATCAACGCCTCAGGCGTTGCTACCCGCCTTGCGAAAGACTTAGCGGTTGTGTGCAAGTGGGTACCACTGGCCGACGTTGACGCCGGGCCGGAACCATTAGCCGTGCCGTGCCGTCCACGCCCGGATGCGGCTGCCCCAGAGGCTGGGCAAGCAGTCTCCGGACGCGCACGCACCATGTCGGGCGGCAACCGTGAGTCCGAATCGCCCTGCCCCGCAGCCGCGTCAGCGGTGGTGCGCCGCCTCACCCCACGGCCTGCACCATCATCGGCCCATCGCGGTCGTCGCACGCTGCAGCAGCTTCGGACAGAGCACCGCCCACCAGCAACAAGGTCGGCAGGCCCGGTGGCAGCGCGGCGGCTGTCATCCCCAGCTCGCCCAAGGTGGTGAGGCGACGTTGCTGCTCCGGCCGTGTGGCGGCCTGCACGATGGCGGCGGGCGTGCTGGCCGGCAAATGCGCCAGCAATGCAGCGGCCAGCGCATCCGCGCGGCGCAGGCCCATGTAGATACCCAGCGTCGTGCCGCTGGCCGCCAGCGCACCCCAATTCGGTTCGCCGTGGTCGTGCGTGTGCGCAGTGACGAAGGTGATGCCATGGCAATGGCTGCGATGGGTCAGCGAGACCTCCAGTGCGGCCGCCGCAGCGAAGGCCGCACTCACGCCGTTGATCACCTGCACGCCGACGCCGGCACGCCGCAGAAAGGCGATCTCTTCGCCGGCGCGGCCGAACAGCAGCGCATCGCCCCCTTTCACGCGCACCACGCGCAGGCCCTGCAACGCGTAGCGACGCATCAGCCGGCAGATGAACTCCTGCGGTGTCGAACGGCATCCGCCCCGTTTGCCCACCCGGATCACGCGCGCCTGCGGTGCAAGTTCGACGATCTCCGGGTTGGCCAGATCGTCGAGCAGCAGCACCTGCGCCGACGCCAGGGCCTTCACCGCCTTGATGGTGAGCAATTCCAGATCGCCCGGGCCGGCAGACAACAACACCACATCACGTGCGCAGGAAGGTGTGACTGACATGGGAGTTCTCGTTGGGTGTGGAGGGACGGTGCATTCAGAGGACAGGTGCACTCACGCAAGCCGCGTTTGCCGGCACAGCCGAGTGAGTTGCGGCACGCAGGAGCCGCACACGGTGCCGCAGCCCAGGCGTTGCTTGAGCTGCGCAACATCGGCGCCGTCGTCGATGGCCGCGTGAATCGCGGCGGCCGAGACATGCATGCAGGTGCACACGATCGGGTCGCTCGGTGCGCTGTGGGTATGGGCGAAGACCGACAGCCGCGCACCCCGCCACGGTTCACCCGCCAGTGCGGTGGCAAGCAACGATCGATCGGCGTCGCCGGGTTGCGCGGCAGTGAGCAGCACGCCGTCGATATGGTGATGCCCGTCTTGCATGCGCCAGCCAACGCGGCGCATCAGCCCGCGGCGCAGGTCGCGGTACTCCAGCACATCCGCGCCGGCCGGCAGCTGCAAGGCGACGACCAGGCGATCCATCCAGCTGGCATCGGGTGCGCGTTCGCAGGCGGCATGCAACACGACCCAATCCCCGGCTGCACGGCGCTTGTTGCCGCTCGAGGGCTCGGCATGCAGGCGCAGGGAGGCATAGCCGCGGTCGCGCAACAGCGGTTGCAACGCCTGCTGCAAGGCGAGTGCATCCCCACGCCGCGCCGCCAGCAGATGCCAGCCGAACGCGGTCTTTTCCACCCGCACGGCCGTGTGTTTGAGTTCGGGCTGTTGCGAACGCGCATCCACTGCCGGCGTGCTGACTTCGTTGATGCCGCCGCTGGACAGGCTCTGCCCGCTCCAGTGCATGGGGGCAAACACCGTGCCCGAGCGCAGTTCGTCCGACAGTTCCAGCGGCAGCACCAGCGCACCGCGTTTGCTTGCGATCTGCACCAGTTCGCCGGCCACCAGCCCACGCCGCTGTGCATCGCCTGGATGCATGCGCAGCGCCGGCTCGGGACTATGCGCGAATGCCGCCGCGACCCGCCCGGTGCGCGACATGCCATGCCACTGGTCGCGCAGGCGTCCGGTGAGCAGCCGCATCGGGAACCGTGCCGAAGTGGCTTCGGCCACCTTGCGATACGGCGTGGCGTGGAAGCGTGCACGCCCGTTGGCGTGCGCGAATACGCCGTCGGTGTAACGCCGGGCCTGCCCTTGCGTGCTGCCTGCCGGAAACGGCCATTGCTGCGGGCCATGATCCAGCAGCGCGTAATCCAGGCCGCCGATATCCAGGTCGCGGCCGATCGTGAGCGCGCGATGCTCGTCGAAAATCTGCGCAGGGTGCTTGAATGCGAACAGGCCCGGCCCGCGCACTGGTGCCAGGCGCGCTTCCAGCCGGCGCGCCACCTCGTTGGCAATCCACCAATCCGCACGTGCCTGCCCGGGTGCTTCCACCGCCTTGCGCACGCGAGTGATGCGGCGTTCGGAGTTGGTCACCGTGCCGTCCTTCTCGCCCCAGCTGGCGGCCGGCAGCAACACGTCGGCATACGGCACGGTGTCGGTACCGGAAAAGGCCTCCTGCACGATCACCAATTCGGCGTTTTCCAGCGCGGCGCGAATGCCGGCAACCTCCGGCATCGAATGTACGGGGTTGGTGCACACGATCCACACCGCCTTGAGCGTGCCCGCGCGCAGCCGCTCGAACAATTGCACGGCCGGTGCGCCTGCCGTTGGCGAGATTCGCCCGGCTGGCACGCCCCACAGCCGTTCCAGTTCGGCGCGGTCGTCGGCATTTGCAATCTCGCGATGCGCCGCCAGCATGGTCGCCATGCCGCCGACCTCGCGTCCGCCCATCGCATTGGGTTGACCGGTCAACGAAAACGGCCCCGCGCCCGGCTTGCCGATCTGCCCGGTGGCCAGATGCAGGTTGATCAGGGCCAGGTTCTTGTCGGTGCCGTGCACGGATTGGTTCAAGCCCATGCAATACAGCGACAACGCTGCACGGCTGCGCCCGAACCATTCGGCCGCCTGCACCAAATCCTCGTGCGCAATGCCGCAGATCTCGGCGCTCATGCGCGGCGTGTACTCGCGCAGCATCCGCTTGAGGGCATCGAACTCCTCGGTGTGTGCCGCGACGAAACGCGCGTCTACCAGGCCCTCCCAGATCAGGTGATGCAGCATGCCGTTGAACAAGGCGACGTCGGTGCCGGGCTCGATCGCCAGGTGCAGATCGGCCATGGCCGCCGTGTCGGTACGCCGCGGATCGATCACGATCCAGCGAATGTCGGGGTTGCGCGCGCGTGCCTCTTCCAGCCGGCGAAACAGCACCGGATGCGCATAGGCCATGTTGCTGCCGGCAAACAGCACGGTGTGCGCCAGCTCCAGATCGTCGTAACAGGTGGGCGGGCCATCGGCACCCAGCGCAAGCTTGTAGCCGGTCACCGCGCTGGACATGCACAGCCGCGAATTGGTGTCGATGTTGTTGGTACCGAGCAGGCCTTTGGCCAGCTTGTTGAAGACGTAATAGTCTTCGGTCAACAGCTGCCCGGAGAGATAGAACCCCACCGCGTCCGGGCCATGCTCCTGGATGATGGCGGCCAGCTTGTGGGCCACATGGTCGAGTGCCTGCTCCCAACCCACTGCGGTACGCGGCGCCTGGCGATGACGGCGTAGCTGCGGTTGGAGCACACGCCCCTGCGTGCTGGCCACCGTCTGCGGCAGTGCCAGTCCCTTGCTGCACAGGCGCCCGAAATTGGCCGGGTGCAGCGGGTCGCCTTCGATGCCGACGATGCGTTCGCCATCGGCGTCATGCTCGCTGTGGATCAGCACACCGCAGCCCACCCCGCAATAGCAGCAGGACGAACGCGTGATGCGGTGCATCGGTAACGCGGCCTGCGGCTGCGCGGCTTCGTCGCTTGACAGATGCTGCAGGCCTTCGCTCATACGGCGGGCTCGGCGACAGCATCCGGCGCGGTCGCCGGCTGCAACACGATCCATACCGCATCGGCTTCCACCTTCACCGGATAGCGCGGCGCGCAACCCACATCCGGCGCACATGCCTGCCCGCTCTGCAGCGCGATGGCCCAACCATGCAACGGGCAGGTCACGGTGTCGCCGGCAACAATCCCTTGCGACAGCGGTCCACCCTTGTGCGGGCACCGGTCGCGTAGCGCGAATACCTGGTCGCTGGCAGTGCGGAACAACGCGATCGGTTCGATGCCCTCGATCTCCAGCACGCGTGCGCCCAGTGCGGGCAATTCCTGCAAAGCGCAGATGCGGATCCAGGCAGGCGGCTTATGCATGCTCATTGCTCCACCGTGGCAGCCGGCGCCGCAACGCGCAGCGGTTGGTATTCCTGTCGGCGCTGGCCGGCGATACGCGCCTTCCACGGGTCGACCAGACCCTCCAGCGAATACAGCAGGCGCTCGTACAGCGCACGCCGGTTGGCGGTGTCGTCCACCACTTGCGCACGGATGTAATCCAGCCCTACCCGCGCGATGTAGTGCACCGTGCGATCCAGGTAATACGCCTGCTCGCGGTAGAGCTGCAGGAACGCGCCGGTGTATTCGCGCACTTCGTCGGCGGTGGCCACCTTGACCAGGAAGCGTGCCACCTCGGTCTTGATGCCGCCATTGCCGCCGATATGGATCTCCCAGCCGGAATCCACCGCGATGATGCCCACGTCCTTGATGCCGGATTCGGCGCAATTGCGCGGGCATCCGGACACCGCCAGCTTCACCTTGTGCGGGCTCCACATGTTGGCGAGCATGGTTTCCAGATCGATCCCCATCTGCGTGCTGTTTTGGGTACCGAACCGGCAGAATTCGCTGCCGACGCAGGTTTTCACCGTGCGGATGGACTTGCCGTACGCATGGCCGGAGGGCATGCCCAGATCGCGCCACACGTCGACCAGGTCTTCCTTCTTGACCCCAAGCAGATCGATGCGTTGGCCGCCGGTCACCTTGACCATGGGCACCGCATACTTGTCGGCGACATCGGCAATCCGGCGCAGCTCGCTGGCATTGGTCACCCCGCCCTTCATCTGCGGAATCACCGAAAACGTGCCGTCTTTCTGGATATTGGCGTGCGCACGCTCGTTGATGAAACGCGACTGCGGGTCGTCGATGGCCTCATGCGGCCAGGTCGACAGCATGTAGTAGTTGATTGCCGGCCGGCAGGTGGCGCAACCGTTGGGTGTGCGCCATTCCATGAACGCATAAGCCTGTGCATGCGTGAGCAGTTTGTGCTCGCGGATGGCGCGGCGCACCTCGCCGTGGCTGAGGTCGGTGCAGCTGCATACCGCCTTGGTTTTCGGGGTTTCCTGAAAGTTGGAGCCCAGGCAATTCATCAGGATCTGCTCGACCAGGCCGGTGCACGAGCCGCACGAACTGGCCGCCTTGGTGTGCTTTTTCACCTCGTCCACGGTGAACAGGCCTTGCTCGCTGATCGCCTTGACGATCGTGCCCTTGCAGACGCCGTTGCAGCCGCACACTTCATCGCTGTCGGCCATCGCACTGGCGCGGTCCTGGCCACCGGTGCCGGCATCGCCCAGCGCGCTTTCGCCGAAGATCAGTTGATCGCGCTGCGCCTGAATCGGCGTGCCGTCCTTGAGCAACTTGAAGTACCACCCGCCGTCGCTGGTGTCGCCGTACAGGCACGCGCCCACCAGGACATCGTCGCGGATCACCAGCTTCTTGTAGACGCCACCGGCCGGGTCGGAGAGCACGATTTCTTCGCAGCCGTCGCCGCCCATGAAATCACCGGCAGAAAACAGGTCGATGCCGGTGACCTTGAGCTTGGTCGATGCCACCGAACCGCGATAAATGCCGATACCGAACTGCGCCAGGTGGTTTGCGCAGACCTTGGCTTGCTCGAACAGCGGCGCGACCAGGCCGTAGGCAATGCCGCGATGGTTTGCACACTCGCCCACCGCGTACACGCGTGGGTCGAAGCTTTGCAGGCTGTCGTTGACCACGATGCCGCGCGAGCAATGAATCCCTGCCTCTTCGGCAAGACGCGTGTTCGGGCGAATGCCGGCCGCCATGACCACCAGATCGGCGGGAATCTCGCTGCCGTCGGCGAACTTCACCCCGATCACCTCGCCCTGCGCATTGCCCAGCAGCGCACTGGTGGCGGTGCTCAGCTTGAAGTGCAGGCCACGCGCGCGCAGGGCCTGTTGCAGCAGGTTGCCGGCCACCGGGTCGAGCTGGCGCTCCAGCAACCAGCCGGCCAGATGCACCACCGTCACCTCCATGCCGCGCAGCTTGAGCCCATTGGCCGCTTCCAGCCCGAGCAACCCACCACCGATCACCACCGCGTGCTGCTTGCTACGCGCGGTATCGATCATGGTGCGCGTGTCCTGGATATCGCGATACCCAATCACCCCTTTCAGGTCGTTACCGGGAATCGGCAGCACGAACGGCACCGAGCCGGTGGCGATCAGCAGCCGGTCGTACTCGGCTTGCGTACCATCGGCCGCAATCACGCGGCGGCGCACGCGGTCGATGCGCGTGACTTCCTTGTTCAAATGCAGGTGGATGCCGTTGTCCTGATACCACTGCAACGGATTGAGCACGATGTCGTCGAATTCCTGCTCGCCGGCCAGCACCGGCGAGAGCAGGATGCGGTTGTAGTTGGGATGCGGCTCGGCGCCGAACACGGTGATGTGGTACATGCCCGGCATCAGCTTGAGCAGTTCTTCCACGGTGCGGATGCCGGCCATGCCATTGCCGATGACGACGAGTCTGGGTTGCTTCATTGCCTGGGCTCCTGTCGACATATCAGACGCGCGCCGCGCCTGCGGTTGACCATTCGCTGCGCCACTGCGCCTTCACGCCGGCCAGCAACGCCCAGCCGCCGAGCGCGAAGGCAGCGAACAACCACATGCCGATCGCGTAGCTGCCGGTGTGCTGCTTGAGCACGCCCAGCCCTGCGGCAAGCGCAAATCCACCGATGCCGCCTGCCATGCCGATCAGGCCGGTCATCACGCCGATGTCCTGGCCGAAGCGCTGCGGCACCAGTTGAAACACCGCGCCATTGCCGGCGCCCAGGCACAACAAGGTCAGCACGAACAGCGCCAGCGTGATCGTGGCGCCGCCGGCACCAAATCCGGCGATTGCCACCAGCCCGGCGACCAGCAGATACACCGCCAACAGGGCGCGCGTGCCGCCGAGGCGGTCGGCAATCACGCCGCCGAGCGGGCGCATCACCGAGCCGGCCAGTACGCACGCTGCGGTGGCCCACCCCGCGGTACGCGCATCGAAATCGAACTGGTCGTGGAAGTAACCAGGCAGTGCGCTGGCAAAGCCGGAGAAGCCACCGAAGGTGATCGCGTAGAAACACATGAAGCGCCATGCATCGCGGTTGCCCACCAGCACGCGGCCATAGTCGGACCACTGCTTGCGCGCGACCGGCGTGGGTGCTTCCTTGGCGATGGTTGCGAACACGACCAGCGTCAGCACCAACGGAATGCACGCCAGGCCGAACACGTTCTGATAGCCGAAAGCGGCCGCCAGCATCGGGGCGAACAACGCCGCCAGCACCGTGCCGGAATTGCCGGCTCCGGCAATCCCCATCGCGGTGCCCTGATGCTCGGGCGGATACCAGCGCGAAGCCAGCGGCAATGCCACCGCGAAAGATGCACCGGCAATCCCCAATAGCACGCCCAGCAACAGCACCTGCCCCATGCTGTGCACGCCCAGTTGCCATGCACCGAACAGTGCTGCGATCACCGCCAGCTGCGCGACCATGCCGGCACGCTTGGCGCCGATCCGGTCGGCGAACATGCCCAGTACCAGGCGCAACACGGCGCCGCACAGGATCGGCACTGCCACCATCAAGGCACGCTGCTGCGTATCCAGCCCCAGCGATTGCGCGATCGGCACCTGCAGCGGACCGAGCAGATACCACACCATGAAGCTCAGGTCGAAATACAGGAAAGATGCGAACAACGTGGGCGTATGCCCTGATCGCCAGAACGAGCGCTGCATAGAGACCTCTTCGAGTGCGATGGCCAAAAAAAAACGGCGCCCTCCGGTAAACCGGAAGGACGCCGTTGTCCTGGATGCATGCGGCTCGCCGTTGAGCCGCTGGCATCGTCTGCATGTTGTTGCAGGCACGCCGTTGTACCTGCACGTGCGTCCTACGCAATCAACGTGCCAACTTTCTCACCGCGGCCTCACTGCGCTGCAAGCGCTTGATAAATTAAGGGTTGGCGGCTGGTTGCCGGTCTCGCGCGAGGTAACGGGTAGCCGCTGGCGCAGCTCACCATTCCCGGCTTTCGTGCAGCAATGCACCAACAACGTGCGTTGCTGGCGGACGCGATCGATCGATATTCCTGCGACACGCCGTCCCTCCACGCATGATCGTGGCGCCAGGCCGGCCATTGCGCGTCAGGGAAGCTAGACGGCGTGACTGGGTGCAGTCGAACGCATTGGCGCGACTGCCGAGATCAAACGCCTGGCCGATGGAGCGCGCGGCGCCCTCACCGCTCGCAGACACGCTGCAAGTACGTCCGTGCAGGCTCGATGGCCGCATCCATGCCGCAAGCGGCGAGGACACCGCACCTGGGAGTTGGCCGGCGGTTTGTGGAAGAGCGAGGAAACCGCCTCGTGCGGCTTGCTGTTTGCTCTGTTTGAAACCTGGCGCACCGACCATCTCCACTGGCCCTTGCCGGCCCACCGTCGCGGGAGCTTACGCGGCATGGATGCCGTGTAGAGCCTACATGGACGTACTTGCAGCCTGTCCTGCGCTGGTGGGCCGGCAAGGGCCCCTGCAGCCAAACTGCAGACCAGCCGCTCTCCCTGCGATCCCTCTACGCTCTCCAGCCATCAGCGCAGACTCCAGCACGCCTGATCCATCGCGTTACGGCGTATCGAACAACCGATTGCTGCGATGATCGCTGTCCGGCGCGACGACACCCACACGTGCGGCGGCACGCCGATAGTTGTCGAGTCGGTGGATATCGCCGAGCCGGGCGATGTCGTCGTCTTGAACGTCATGCCATCCCCAGCGCTGGAACTGGCCCAGGAACCACTCGCCGTCCGACAGCCACGGCATATTCACCACCCCGCCGCGGTGAAAGGCCAGCGCAGTCGCATCATCGGCGGCAGCGCCGCAACCAACATGCGACTCAACCTCGGGATGCGCCCCCAGACACACCGCCAGGTGCGTCGCCGGCACCCCGATATGCTGCGGCTCGGCCAGCCACTGCGCACAGTGCGCGCGATTGGCTGGCGCCGCGTCCAGCCAACGGCAGGCCTCCAGCACGCAAGCGGTCAAGCGCTCGCTCAACTCCGGCTGCAGTGCTGCAAATTCACGGCGGCAGGCGAGCACCTTCTCCGGATGGCCAGGCCACAACTCGCCGCTGCGGATCACACGCCGCCCCGTGCCCTGCGCTTCGGCCACCGCCGCCCACGGCTCGCCGGAGCAATAGCCGTCGACCAATCCGCTGGCCAACGCCTCGGGCATTTGCGGTGGCGGAATGCTGAGCACATCCACATCGCCGATCGGGTCCACCCCGCCTGCAGCCAGCCAGTAGTACAGCCACAGCGCATGCGTTCCGGTAGGAAAGGTCTGCGCGAACACCGCACGCCGCCCCAATCCTGCCAATGCCTGTGGCAGCGTGCGGCCGGCCGCCAACGCGTGCGCGAGTGCAGGCGCCAGCGTGATCGCCTGGCCGTTGTGATTGAGCGTCATCAGCAATGCCATCGGGCATTGCGGGCCGGCGATGCCCAGGTCGATCGCATACACCAAACTGGCCAGGGTGTGGGCTGCCTCCACTTCACCGGCCAGCAAACGGTCGCGCACGCCGGCCCAGGATGCCTGTCGTTGCAACTCCAGCTGCAGACCATGTCGATGGTCCAGACCCAGGTGTTGCGCAGCGACCAGCGGCGCGCAGTCGATCAATGGCAGGTAGGCCACGCGCAGGACGGGATATTCGGCTTGACTCATAGATTCATCCCAACAACTCGGCCATGGCCACGATGCGGCGCGCCACTTCGGCCAGTTTGACGCCCTGCTTCATCGCCTGCTGGCGTAATGCGGCATAGGCATCGGCCTCGCTCAGGCCACGTTTTTCCATCAGCAAGCCCTTCGCACGGTCGATCTGCTTGCGGTCCTGCAGCGCCTGCTGGACCTCGTCCAGGCGCTTGCGCATGCTGCTTTCCTGCGCAAAACGGGCCAGCGCCACCTGCACGATCGGCGCCAACCGCGCAGGCGCCAAGCCATCCACCACGTACGCCGTCACGCCCGCGCCGACCGCTGCATGGATCAACGCATCGTCGCCATCGCCGGAGAACATCACCACCGGCCGCGGCGCATGCGCATGCAACATCGACAGCTGCTCCAAGGTATCGCGGGAAGGCGAATCCACGTCGATCACCACCACATCCGGCTGCTGGCGTTGCACGGCATGCAGCAGCGCGCTGACCGAGGCCACGTCATCGAGCACCGTGTAGCCGGCGCGCGTCAGTGCCTGGCGCAGTTCGCCGATCGGCTTTTCGGTATCGTTGACCAGCAAAACACGCATTGACAGCAGCGAGGCATGGACGTGGCCTGATGGTGCCATGCAACATGCCGCTCGTGCGAGCCATCTTTTCGGAGTGTCCGATGCCGTTGTTCCCGTTGTTCGCCAACCTGCAGGGGCGCGCCGTGCTGGTGATCGGTGGCGGCGAAGTCGCCACACGCAAGGTGCTGGCGCTGCTGAAGGCGCAGGCGCACATCCGGCTGTATGCGCATGCGCTTTCGCCCGAACTTGCCCAGCTGCTGCAGGCCGGGCGCTTCGAGCAAATGACAGGCGAGTTCGATCCTGCCTGGATCGACACCGTGTGGCTGGTCGTCGCCGCCACCGATGATGTGGATCTGAATCAACGTGTGGCCGCAGCGGCCGGCGCACGCCAGCGTCTGGTCAATGTCGTGGACGATGCCGAGCTCTCCACCTACCAGGTGCCGGCCATTGTCGACCGCGATCCGCTGGTGATTGCGATTTCGTCGGCGGGCGCGGCGCCGATGCTGGCGCGCCGACTGCGCGAGCGACTGGAGCGCGAACTGCATGCGTCGGTGGGTACGCTGGCGGCCTTGTTCGCCCGGCACCGCGAGCGCATTCGTCAGCAGTTGCCGGACATGAACCGGCGGCGCCGCTGGTTCGACCAGGTGATAGACGGGAAGGTGCCGCAATTGCTGCAGGCCGGCGATACCGCCGCCGCCGAAGCCGCCTTTGCCGCTGCGTTGGACGCGGTGGACAGCGTTCCGGCGCGCGGCAGCGTGCAATGGGTCGGTGCCGGCCCGGGCGATCCCGGCCTGCTCACGCTCAATGCCTTGCGTGCCCTGAACCTGGCCGACGTGCTGCTGCTGGCGTCGGACGTGCCCGCCGCGGTGATGGAACTGGCGCGCCGGGATGCGCAACGGCGCGCCTGGCCGGAGACGCCGGGCGCGCAGCAGGCCGTCGTAGTGGAGTTGGTTGGCGCCGGGCTGCAGGTCGTGGTCCTGCGCATGGGCAGCGGCGATGCCATCCCGGCGGAGCTGGACGCCGCGCTGCACGCGCAGGGCATCCTGTCGGTGCGGGTTCCGGGCTTGCCGCTCCGCTAGATTTTTCCAAGCGCGTTGCCGGATTCGACGCGCTTGAACGCGACTGCCTACCGCGCCAGCAACGCTCGGCGCGCCGTGTCCTGCTGCCAACCCGTGCGTTCGACACACCGATCGCCGGAGCACCCGCCGATACCATCCCAGGGAAATGACGGCCCGCGGCCGCGCAATGGCGCTCGACTGCTACCCGCCGGCGCATGCCATCGGCACCGCGTCACGGCGTGCAGCAAGCCAGGCAACGGCACCCAGCGTGACCGATTTCACCCCCTGCCTGGCCGAAAAAGTCCCCAGCACGGCGCGCGCATCCGCCTACAGTCGAGCACGTCATCCCGGTTCGGACATCGCCACACCATGCAGACGCCTTCGCCGTCCCAGACGTTCCCGCTCGACCGCAGCGATGCGGTCTGCATCATCGGTGCTGGCCCGGGTGGGCTCAGTGCGGCACGTGCGCTCAAGGCGCAGGGGCTGGACTACGACCAGTTCGAACGCCACGGCGACCTGGGCGGGATTTGGGACGTCAGCAACCCCGGCTCGCCGATCTACGACTCCACCCATTTCATTTCCTCGCGCGATCTGTCGGCCTTCATCGGCCATCCCATGCCGCGCCAGTACCCCGACTACCCGTCGCATCGGCAGATCCTGGCCTACCTGCGCAGCTTTGCCGAGACGTTCGGTCTGCGCGAGAAGATCCAGTTCGACACCGCCGTCCTGCGCATCGACAAACAGGCGGACGGGCGCTGGCAGGTGACGTTGGCCGATGGCTCGCAGCGCCTCTACGCCGCGGTGATCTGCGCGTCGGGCGTCAACTGGGACCCCAGCATGCCGCAATTGCCGGGCCACTTCGATGGCGAGATCCGCCACTCGGTGAGTTTCCGGCATGGCGACGAATTTCGTGGCAAGCGCGTGCTGGTGCTGGGGGCCGGCAACTCCGGCGCGGACATCGCCTGCGAGGCGGCCATGCATGCGCAACGCGCCTTTCTGAGCGTGCGCCGCGGATATCACTTCATCCCCAAGCACCTGATGGGGATTCCGGTCGACCAGATCGCCGAAACCGGTCCGCACCTGCCCCTGTGGCTGGCACGCCCGATCTTTTCGGCCCTGCTGCGGCTGGTCAACGGAGACCTGGCCCGGCTGGGGTTGCCCAAGCCGGACCATCGCCTGTTCGAAAGTCACCCGCTGCTCAACGCCCAGCTGCTGCACCATCTCCAGCACGGCAACATCGCCGTCAAACCCGATATCGACCGACTGGACGGCAGGCACGTGGTGTTCAAGGACGGCAGCCGCGAGCAGATCGACCTGCTGCTGTGCGCCACCGGCTACCGCTGGAGCTGCCCGTATGCCAGCGAGTATTTCCTCTGGAACGGCGGACGCCCGCAGATGTACCTGTCGATGTTCAACCGCACGCATCGCAATCTGTTCGGGATCGGCTACCTGGAAACCAATTCCAGCGCGTACAAGCTGTTCGACACCCAGGCCCACATGATCGCGTCCTACCTGACCGCGCAGCGCCGCGATCCTGCCAGCGCACGCCGCTTCGATGCATTGATCGAAAACGATACACCGGACCTGTCCGGCGGCATCCGTTTCGTGGCATCGCAGCGCCACGCCGTCTACATCGAGGCGCATGCATTCAAACGCTATCTGCATCAGCTGCGCAGGCGATTGGGCTGGGGCGAACTGGGCGAACACATGTACGACGCGCTCAAGCTCGACGCCGGTGGCGATCCACGCATGCGCACTACCGCCACCGCACGGCTAGCCGACAGCGAGGTTGCCCATGGCTAAGCCGCAGGATCTGCGCGGCTGGAATGCGGTGATCACCGGCGGCGCCGGCGGGCTGGGACGCGCGACCGCCGCGCGCCTGATCCAGCGCGGCGTGCGCTGCCTGCTGGTGGATATCGATGCCGATGCACTGGCACGTGCGGTGCAGGCGCTGGGGCCGTTGGCGTGCGCGCAGGTGGCCGACCTGACCGATCCGGCCGCGCGCGACCGTCTCGCCGAGCGGCTCGACACGGATTGGGGCCAGTTGCAGCTGTTGGTCAACAATGCCGGCATCGTCGGCACCACGCCGTTCGAGCAGCGCACGCCGGCGTCGATCCGCGGCGAACTGGAGTTGAACCTGATGGCGCCGTTGTTGCTCACGCACCGGTTGCTGCCGCTGCTGCAGCGCAGTGGCGACGGGCGCGTGGTGAACATCGTCTCGCTGGGCGGCATGTTCCCGTTGCCGGAATCGACGGTCTACTCGGCCAGCAAGTTCGGGCTGCGCGGTGCCATGCTCTGCCTGGGACTGGACGGCGCACGCCTGGGTATTCGCGTCTCCATCGTCAACCCGTCGGCCACCGACACCCCGATGCTGATGCGCGAGGCCCTCAACGGCGGCAACAAGTTGCAGTTCATGGATCGGCCGCAACAACCGGACGAAGTCGCATTGCAGGTGTTGCGGTGCCTGGACGCACCGTGCCTGGAGCGCTTCGTGCGCCCCAGCGAATCGTGGACGGTGCGGCTGGCCATGCTGCTGCCCAACCTGCTGACGCGCGCCCTGCCGCTGTTCGCACGCAGCGCCGAGCGTGGGCATCGCAACTATCTTGCGTCGCTGCAGCAGCGCGGCCTGATTCGCCCACGCCAGGACGGATGGGAAGTGGTGCCGCCCGCTCACCGCGAAGACCCGCACACCCTCGCCGCAACGCGAGCAACCACGCAGCGGACCTGAGCCGCTGCCTGGCGCCCGCACGCGCAGCGCATGCGGCGGCAGCGCTGTTGGAGGGCAAACCGGTGCGCCGCTACGGCCAAGTACCGTGTCTGGTCGAACGCTCAGCGCGGATCGCGCGCCTGTCCGGGCGAACGACCGGACCACCGTTGAAAGGCGCGCCGAAACGCCCGTGCATCGGCGTATCCCACCGCTTGCGCCACCTCGGCCACGGTCATCTGCGAATTGCGCAGCAGATCCTGCGCACGTTCGTAGCGGGCGGCATCGCGCAGTGCCCGGTAGCCGACCTGTTGCGCGCCGAGCCGACGCCGTAACGTGCGCTCGCTGCAATTGGCCTGGCGCGCCAGCTCCGGTTGCCGCGGCGCACGCTCGGCATCGCTGCGCAGCCGCAGTGCGATCGATTCGACCAACTCGTTGCGCGACGACGGCCGCTGAATCAGGGTCTCCAATTGTTGCCGCAACAGTCCGCAGGTGGTGCGGTCGTAGCCCGGCAACCGCGCGGCCAGCCACTTTGCCTCCAGCGTCATCCGGTTGCGACCAGCGCCAAACCGCACCGGGCAGCGAAAAAAACGCGTGTAGATCTCCAGCGGGGCCGATCGCGCGAAGGCCAGTTCCACCGCGCGCGGTCGGATGTCCGGCCCCAGCATGCAGCGACTGACATTGAGGGCACCGGCAAAGGCTTCCTCGATGAGGTAAGGCTCGATCTCCAGGTCGAATACATGCGGCACCAGTTCGATGCAGGCTTCGGGGCCTTGCTGTGCGAACAGGTGCTGCATCATCGCCCCGGCTTCGTGCTGATGCCCCAGGCCATAGGCGATCGCTTCGCCGAAGGTTTCGCAGGTGAGCATGGCCAGCCCGGTCAGGCCCCAGGACACCGGCCGTTGCCGCATGCCGGCCGCCAGGCCCATCGCCGGCTCGTCCAGCAGACGGCGTGCGCGCAGGATCAGCGCACGCACCTGCTGGTAGGACAGCAGCAGGTCGCGGTCGTGCAGGTCGCGGTCGGTGAACCCCAACCCCTTGCACAGCCGCTCCGGCGCGTGTCCGCGATCTTCGACCAGGCCCAGCAGCGAGCGCACGGTGTTGGGAACGATGTTGGCCGTGCGGCGGTTATCGGCCGGCGCAGGACGCGCGTTGCCGACCTCGGAGATGGGCTGGCTGCGGGTGACGGCCGCGCGCGCACGCGGCATGCTCAGCAGTGCTCCGCGGAGCGTTCGCGTTCGCCGCGGTGCCAGCGTGCCGTGCAGCCAATAACGCCACCATGCAGCGCGTGCCATGTAGCGGTACAAGCCGGCCGGAGCCGAACGTCTTGCATGCGTTGCGTCCTCGCGACAATGCGGCCTCAACCGCTCGGCCGCACTTTAGCGCAAGCGATGGCGTGCAGGTCCAGCCAACAGCTGCCGGCGCGTCAAGCCATCAATCCCGCAACAGACGCTTGCGCGTGCTGTCGCGCACATCCACGTCGAAGGTGACCTGCAAGGTCATCGCCTCGGCATGCCCAGCGCCCGCATCGAAACTGAACTGAAGCCCGTCACGGCGCGGTAGCTGGCGTGCGTGTTCCTCCAGCGCGTCGCGCGGGATCGCCAGTTGCCAATGATCGGTGGCGCAATTACATGCGGCGTGACCGCCGGTGAGGCTCACGCTGTGTCTCACCAACCGCGCGCCCTGCCCGCTCGGCAACCGGCTGAGATTGTCGACGCTACGCCCGGCCAGCAGGCTGGCCAGCTCGTCCTCGTCGATACGAAAGCGCAGATGTTGGCCTTCAATCTGGATTTTCATGGATCAGCCGGCTCCATTGCTCGGGCGTATTGCAATTGACGAACTCAGCGCGTTCGCTGGCAGTGACAGTCACGCGATGGCACTGCAGTGAATGCTGCAAGGCGCGCAGCGAGCGTGACGATGCAGCGCCCGCCATCAGCACCGTCAACGCCTCGCGCACGCTGGCATCCAGGCGCAGGCACATCGGCAGCATCTGGTCCTCGAAGGCCACACAGCGATGCTGCGACGGCGCAAGCAGCTTGCCCAGCAACGCGGCCGACAACAGCGGCATATCCACCGGCACCACCACCAGCGTGGTCGCGTCGGCCGCGTTCGCGATCACACTTGCCAGCCCGCCGAGCGGGCCCAGATCGGGATGGACGTCGGCAATGCCGGCATATTCGGGCCGGTTGCCGCTGACCACCACGTGCTGCGCACCGGCCTGGCGCAGCAGCGCCTGCATCTGTTCCAGCAACGGACGTCCATGCCAGGGCAGCAAGGCCTTGTCCTGCCCCATGCGCGACGAACGTCCACCGGCCAGCACCACGCCCGTCCACGGCTGCTGCAGCGTCATGCGACAGCCCCGGGATGGGCGGCACCCACCGGCATGTTCATGGCGCGATGGCCGGCGCGGCCGGGTACAGGTGGCCCAGGCCGAAGACCTGGGCATGCGTGCTCGCTGCGGCGCCTTCGTCCTGTGGCTCCAGCACCGCCCAGACGTTGGCCTGCAGCAACGGGGCCACACGAAAGGATTCCTGCTGCGGCAGGATCTGCACCGACAACGCGCCGGCCGCACTGCACAGCAGGCGTGCCCGCAGATGCTGCCGCCAGATCGGCCTGGCCTGCATCGGTGCCTCTAATGCGACGCGCACGCCATGCTCAACCGGCATGCCCAACAAACCGCGCAATGCCGGCTCGACGAAAAAGCGCAGACCGGCCGCGCTGGCCATCGGGTTGCCGGGCAAACCCATATACAGCGCGCCATCGCTAAAGCGCGCAAGCAGCACCGGTTTGCCCGGTCGCACTGCGACCTTATGAAACAGCACTTCGGCAGCGTGGCGTGCCAATGCCTCCGGGATGAAATCGTACCGACCACGCGAAACGGCGCCGGTGCTCAGGATGAGATCGGCACCGGCATGGCGGGCCTGTGCCAGTGACGCATCGAACGCAGCATCGTCGTCGCCTACCTGCCCACGCCACACGACATCGGCGCCGGCGGCACGCAACTGAGCCAGCAGATAACTGCTGGTGCCATCGCGGATCTGGCCCGGCTGCAGGGGTTGTGCAGGGTCGCCGATCAACTCGCGTCCAGTGGCGATCAAGGCCACGCGCGGCCGCCGCACCACCTGCACATGCGCGCAGCCCAGGCCGGCGAGCAGCATCAGATGCGCACCGCGCAGCATGGTGCCGGCGTCGATCACGCGATCGTGCAAGCGCACGTCTTCGCCGCGACGACGGATGTGCTGGCCCGTACGCACCGGCTGACACAGGCGGATGCGGCTGGGGCGCTCGCCGTCGTGCGCGAGGATCTGCACTTGCTCGATCGGCACTACCGCATCGGCACCCGGCGGCACGCCGGCGCCGGTCATGATTTCCCAGGCCGCACCGATCGCAGCCGCACCGGCGTCCTGCCCTGCCGCAACGGTACCGCTCACCACGTACTCGCGGTCTGCCAACGCACCCATCCCCGCGGTCGCCAATGCAAACCCATCCATTGCGCTGTTGTCGAAGGGCGGCAACTCGGCCTGGCTCGACAAGGCGTCGGCAAGCACGCGACCTTCGGCATCGGCGCTTGCCACCCACTCGCTGGCAAGGGGTGCGACGTGCGCGTGGACCAGCGCGAGTGCTTCGGCATAGCTGATCATGTGCAGGACAGTGCCGACCAATGGATGACCCGGCTAGGATACCGGCCCCTGGCGCAGCAGGTACAGGCGTGGCCGTGCGGGGCCGTCGTGTGTCCATCCGCCACATGATGGGCATCACCGTAGACACCACGCTTGAAGCTGCTCGAACGGTATGCAGACAGTGTGCGCTGCAAGGTTGCAGGCCTTCCTTGATCAACTGCACGCATGCAATTCGTCGACGTCGTGGGCTGGCTCGCCAGCATCATCCTGATCGCCACCTTGATCCGGCAGATCTACAAACAATGGCGCTCCGACGCCGCGCAGGGCGTCTCGCGCTGGTTGTTCCTCGGCCAGATCAGTGCTTCGGTGTTGTTCATCCTCTACAGCTATCTGGTTGGCAACGCGGTGTTTATCGTCAGCAATGTGCTGATCCTGCTGACGGCCCTGACCGGCTATGCATTGCAGCGGGTCAAGCGCCGCAGGCTGGAACGCGCAGCGTAGACAGGCTGCGTGGACTCCTGCCGGCCGGTCGAGCTTAGTCAGCCGTTCTTTTCGCCGACTTGTGTGGTCTTGCCGATGCGGCTGTGGCCCTCTTCGCAGCGATCTTCTTGGCCGCTTTTTTCGCGATGACACTGGGCGTCTTCTTGGCGGCCGCCTTGGGCACGGCCGCCTTTTTCGCTACGCCCGGCTTGCGCACCTTCGCAGCCGGCATGGCATCCGCCGCTGCTTCGGCGGGCGCATCCGGTACGCGCACGCTGATCCAGGTGGGTGCATGGTCGCTGGCCTTTTCCAACGCACGTACCCACTTGTCGACGCCGGCATCTTGCAGGCCGGGCGCCAGCGTGCGATTGAGCAGCAGATGATCGATGCGCAACCCACGGTCGCGCGCAAAGTGCTGACGGAAGTAATCCCAGAACGTATAGATCGGCGTGTGGCCATGGATGGCCAGCAGGCTGTCGGTCCAGCCCTGTGCCAGCAGGGTCTGGTAGGCCTCGCGGCTCTCCGGCTGCAGCAGGGCATCCTTGCGCCAGCCCTTGGGGTCGTAGATATCCGCATCGGTGGGCACCACATTGAAGTCGCCGATCAGCGCCACCGGATGCGGCAGGTCCACCAGCGTTTTCGCATGCCGGATCAAGCGTTCGAACCATGCAAGCTTGTAGTCGAACTTCGGCCCGGGCTGCGGATTGCCGTTGGGCAAATACAGGCAGGCCACCACCACGCCATGGATTGCCGCCTCCAGATAGCGGCTTTGCATGTCGCGTGGATCCCAGGGCAACCCGCGACGAATCTCCACTGGCTCGGTCCCCCGCGCGAGCAGCGCCACGCCATTCCAGGACTTTTCGCCCTGCCAGATCACACCGTACCCGGCATCGCGGATTGCCTGCTCCGGAAACGCAGCTTGCGTCGATTTCAATTCCTGCAGGCCCACGATGTCCGGTTGCTCGCGCTGCAGCCATTCCAGCAAGTGCGGCAGACGGCTGGCAATACCGTTGACGTTGAACGTCGCGATCTTACGTAAGGTACCTGACATGGGTGCAAGTGGCCGCTTCCGTGGTGCAACAGCATGACCGCCGCTTGATTAAGCCGATGCTCAAGCGAGGTGAAGCTGCACTGCGTGCCCCGGCCCATGCTCACGCGTGGCACACCACCGGCGCTCTTAGCTTGAAGCACATTCATTGATGGGAATTGCCATGCGACATTCCGCACTGTTGATCGGCCTTGCGCTCTGCGCCAGTTGCTCGCGCAGCCCACCGTCGGTCACCCCGCCCGGCGCACCGGAAACGCCCAAAACCAATGTGCTGGAAGCCGGCGCGAAAGTGCTGCAGCCCAGCGGCCCGGTCGGCAAGCTGGACATCTATCTGGTCGGCTTCCATCCGATGAAGGATGCGCCAGATGAGCAAATGGAGGCGCATCACTATTGCCAGCAGGTCAATGAAGATCTTGCCCAATGCGCGCTCTACGACGGCAACACCGACCGTGCCAACCTCACCGGTATCGAGTACATCATCTCGGAGACGTTATTTGCGCAGTTGCCGGCACACGAGCGCAACTTCTGGCATCCGCATAACGGTGAAATTCTTTCCGGCCAGCTCTCTGCTCCCAACCTGCCGCAGGTCGCAGAGAAGGAACTGATGCGCAGCAAGATCAACAGCTACGGCAAGACTTGGCACACCTGGCATTCGCGCAAGGGCACCGCGCCCGGCGACACCTTGCCGCTGGGCGAGCCGATGCTGGCGTGGTCGTTCAATCGCGATGGTGAGTTGCAGCAACCGTTGATTGCGCAACGCGATCAGGCCGTTTCGGTGTCCACCGCAGAGCGCCGCGCCAACCGTCAAGAGCTTGTGCCGCTGGCAAAGCCGCAAGAAGGCGTGGATGCATTACGTGCCCATTTTCCCAACGCCCAACCCATACCCGGGGTGACCTACGCAAGGGGCAAGCATCCCTGAGCCCACAAGACACCTTGCTGCACCAACGTGCAGCAGGGTCAGGCGTGGCGCGCGTACTTGGCAATGCGTTAGAGCCTGGAAAAACGCGCGATGCAGCTAGCGGTACGCGCGTACCCTGCCCTGTTGCACACGCCAGATGCCAAGCGATTCCCGGCAGCGCCTGCAGCGCAACTCAGTGCGACCAAGGTTCTCCGACGCTAGGGCACAAACCCCGCACGCACGCACCCATCGTGTTTGTGCTTGAACATGTCGTAGCCCCGCACGGCGTCTTCCAGCGGCATCTTGTGGGTCAGCAAAAATCCGGATTTCAAACGTCCCGCCTGCGCCAAGTCCAACAACCTGGGCACGTATCGCTGCCCATGTTGCTGCGCGGTTCGCACCGTCAGACCTTTGTTCATCACGGCACCCAGCGGAAACTTGTCCATCACTCCGTACACGCCCAAGACCGACAGGATGCCGCCCTTGCGGCAGGCGAGGATGGCTTCGCGCAACGCCTGGCCGCGATCGGTGTGCAGGTGCAAAGCCTGCTTGACCCGATCGTAGGTATGGCCGATGCCGGTGCCATGCGCCTCCATTCCGACCGCATCGATACAGGCATCCGGGCCACGCCCACCAGTCATTTCGCGCAGGACATCCACCACGCTGTCGACCGCCGAATAATCGATCACCTCCACACCTAACACATCGCGCGCCATTGCCAGACGCTCCGGCAAGCGGTCGATGCCGATCACGCGTTCTGCGCCCAAAATACGTGCACTTTGCTGGGCCATCAGCCCCACGCCACCGCATCCCCACACCGCCACCGTGTCGCCGGGCTGGATATTGCAAAAGTCTGCACCCATGAAACCAGTGGGCCCCGCGTCCGAGAGAAACAGCGCATCTTCGTCGGAGACCCCATCGGGCACCTCGAAACACCCCACATCCGCATGCGGCACGCGGATGTAGGTTGCGTGCGAACCTGCGTAACCGCCAAAGGCGTGCGTATAGCCGTAAATCCCGGCGGTCGCATGCCCAAGCAAGGGTTCCTGCATTTCCCAGTTGGGGTTGGTGTTGTCGCACAGCGAAAATTCCTTGCGCTCGCAATGCCAGCAACCGCCACAGGAAATAAACGACGGCACCACCACGCGCTGACCCACGCGCACATTCTTCACTGCGTTGCCCACCTCCACCACCGTACCCATGAACTCGTGGCCGATGACATCGCCCTCGCGCATGGTTGGCAGGTAGCCATCGATGAAATGCAGATCAGAGCCGCAGGTGGTGGTGAGCCCGACCTTCAGGATCACATCGCGGGGATTGACCAGCACCGGATCGGGCACGGTTTCCACGCGCAAATCGTTGATGCCATTCCAGCACAGTGCTCGCACAGAAAAGCCCTCCTCAAGAATGCGCGTGCGTCGACGCGCGCGCCGCTGGGGTATGCAACAAGGTCGGCACCTCGCCGGCCTCCAGCCATGCGCGCAATCGCCGTAGTCCCTTGCCGACCAGCACGTACGGCGCGGGATTCACCAGCTTGGTAAACACCTGCGCCAGCAGGCCTTCGACCGCATAGTGCAGGCTTAGCGTCGCTTCGCTGGCTTCGCGCCCACGTGCAGGGCGCACCTGCAATACGATGGTGAGCTGCAGCCCATGTTCGCCCTCGGCCTCGTAACGCACCGACTCGCCCAGCCGCGCATCTGCGCGGCGCAAGGTCACCTCCACATCCTGACGCAGCGGCGCGTGCAGCTTCCATCGGGACGCATGGCCGTCGCCGGAGACCAGCTCGGCAGCACCTTCCAACACGCGTTGCTGCACATTCGCATCGCACCAGGCATCCAGTATCTGATGAGGTTCGGCACGGATGGTCATGCTGCGTACGATGTGCGTACCGTCATCGTCGGTACGTACCGGATCGGTCGGTAATGCAGCCATGGCTCAGCGGGCTCCGGCGTTCTTGTCGTCGGCCTGCAATGCCTTGGCGCTGCTCAGATGATCGGCGACGTGATGGCGCGTGGTCTGCAGGTGTTCGAGCACCGGCGATGTCTTTGCCTGCGGGATCAGCTTGCTGTCGAGCGCCGTTAATGCGTCGGTGTGGTCTTTCACCATCGCAGTGATATAGGCCGTTTCGAATGCATGACCGTCCAGCTTCTGCAGCTTGGCCAACTCCGCCTTGCCCTTCGTCATCTGCAGCTTTGCACCCGCGGCGGACGTGTCCGGTTGCCATTTGGCGATCTTCTGGTTGTTGTCGGTGTGTTCCTTGATCATGCGCGTGGCGTAGTCGCGTGCGCCGCCTTGCACCTGCTTCTGCAATGCCAGATTTGCCGCGTTGATTTCGCTGGTGTTGATGGCACTCAGCATACCGAGCGCCTCGCGCTCGTCCTCGCTGGGTGTCGCTGCACCCGCGGTTTGCTGCCCGGCGGGCATTGCAGACTGTGTCCGGTTCTGTGCTTGCGCAGATATGCTGGCGCCAACGCACAGGGCCAGGACAAGGATGATCGGGCGACGTGTGTTCATGGAAGTCTCCAGCTGGATGATGTAGCTCGATGCTGGGCTTGGCTGCGTGACTCGATCGTCGCGCTAGCGTCGAGAACTGGCGAAGGCTGCGTGCTGCAGCGCAACGCATCGTCACACTGTGTGAAGGTCACGCAGTCGGGGTTTTCCTCCAACTTTGAATTCGCTGACGACCATGCCGCTGCGCGGCAGCGCGGGATACCGCATCATCGGCTATCGAAAACCCTGTTTGGGAACGTAATCGCTCGCCGCCAGCGCCTGGCGCTGCAATCATCAAGGCAATGGTCGGCTTCCCCCGAGACATCGAGGATCGGCTCTACGTGCATTTTGTGCTGCAATCGTCCCACTGGCAGTGCTGTGGCGATGCACGCGCACCGCGAGCCGCTTTGTCCCGCAGCAAGGGCGTAATCACGGGCAAGCTGTCGCTGCAGCGCTTGTCGCTGCAACGTCGATTCACGGCATAGGGTCGAGCCTACCGCATCCCGTCAGCGTCCCGTGTCATGCGCCAGGATCCGCCGGCCCCAGCTGATTGGCGGCCAATATCTCGTCGATACGTTTGACGATCTGCGCTGCCTGCTCCTGCGATTGCGCCGCACCGGTGATCTTCTCGGAACGGGCCCGGAACACATCCCAAAAATCGTCCGGGTGCTGACTGCGCATCTCCGGCAACGCTTCGGCAAGCTGCTTCAATTGTGCATCGATGTCAGGTGTCATCACGGTCTCCTCTGCTGTGCTCACGCTACCGCTGCGCCGGTGAGCCCGATGCCAACGTGGTGCGCAGACCGCGTTATCCCCATCAACGTTATCCGCATCACAAACGGAAGCGAAAACCCAGGGTGTAAGTCCGCTCGGGCGATGCGATCTCGCGCGGGAAATCGCCATGCCGCTGACCGAAATAATTATTGGTCGTGGTGCCGAGCAGATTGGTGGCCTCGGCAAACAAGGTCACATGCCTGTTGAGCTCGTAATTGAAGGCGGCATCCAGCCATTGCTCCCGCCCCTGATTGATTTGCTCGGGCTGATCGCCTGAGCTGTTGAAGCTCACCGCATAGTCGCCACGCCAGTTGTAGGCGACCCGCGCCGAGAACCGCGCGTATTCGTACATCAGGATCGCGTTATAGGAATTTTTGGAGACGTTGGTCAACGGCTGGCTGATCCCTTCCGGCGATTCGGCCTTCGCCGAGATATAGGTGTAGTTGAGCTGGCTGCCGAAGCCGGACCACCCACCCGGCAGAAAGTCGTAGAACTGCGTGTATCCCACCTCCACGCCCTTCAAGCTGCCCTCGCCGGTATTGCGCGGCCGGCTGATCGAATAGACGATGCCACCGATGGATTCATCGGCTGCGTAATTCTGGATATAGCCATCGATCTTGCGATGAAAGCCGGCAACCGACAGCAATGAGCCGGGACGGAAATACCATTCCAGCGACACATCGGCATTGCGCGATTCCACCGGACGCAGCTGCGGGTTGCCGCCATTGCCGCGCGCCGGCAACGATTCGGTGGACTGATACAAGGCCAGCTGCGGATTGAGATCGGCAAATTCCGGGCGCGTGATTGTGGTACTGCCTGCCAGCCGCAGCATCAGGTTGTCATGCAAGGTGAGGTTGGCGCTGTAGTTGGGTAACACCTTGTCGATACGCCGATCGATGCTGACCGGGCTCAGCACGCCATCCACCGACTGGCTGCCCTGCAGTTGCGAATCCAATCGCGTCGCGCGCGCCCCCACACGCCCATCGACAGGAATGGACCCAAGCGAGAACCCGTAATTCACCTGCGCATAGATCGCATAGCTGTCTTCGCGATCGTCGAAGAACAAGGCAGGGTTTTCATCGGGCCGGCCCGGCGGCTGCCCCATCACGGTACGCAACCGGGTGCTTTGCTGCAGCAGGACGTCCTGGTTGGCCGATGCCCAGCGATCGCTGGTGAATGCACGCGCCCCGTCGAGCATGTTGCCGGGCGTTACCGATGCCAGGCCGGACACCTCGCTCAAGTAGATCGGTGCGCCGGTCAGATTGTTGCGCGCGCCGGTATCGCCGGAGTGATTGGTCGCCGTCCGCCGGCTTGCGCGCGCACCCACGTCCACCGATCGCAACGGCCCCAGCTCCAGGTCGAAGGTGGCATCGGCCCGCCATGCCCACTCTTCGCCTCTCTGCGTGTTCCAGCTGTCGTAGTACTGACTCAGTTCCCAATTTCCTGGCGCTGTGACGTCATAAGCGCTGCCATCGGCCTGGGTGATCCAGACATCTGCAGCGCCGCCTGACGAACGCATGTTCAATCGCGGCGCCTGCGTGGTCATGTCCAGGGTGAACGAGCGGTTCCTGGCAGTGCTATGGGTATAGGCGAGCTCGCTGCTCGCACGCATGCGCTCGCCGGCCCAACGCCCGCCCAGCGCAGCTTGGTAGGTATCGGATGCGTTCTTGTGCGCTTGCGTGCTGGAGAGCGTGCGCACCTCGCGCGCCACCAGGCCAGCCAGCACATCACTGCCCGGCCGCAGGCTGACCGCTTCGGTGTTCTCTGGCGTGGCCAGCCCCGGGAATGGCAACCAGTAATTCACTTGGGGCCGGTTGTCGTACCCGATGTACAGCGTGTCGAAATACACCTCGCTGTTCTCGCTTGGCGCCCATTGAAACGAAAAATTCGCCGATTTGCGCTTGCGATCGCCGCGCGCCATCAATCCGCCTGCGCTGTAAGGCACGTAGATCTGCTGGGCCGGATCGAGCGGGTTCGCCTTCCGGTCGTAAGTGCCGTACAACGTGTTGGATTCCTGATACGGGCGGCGTTGATAGGACACGCTTCCCATCCAGCCCATGCGGCCCAACCCGGTGTCGCGGCGCTGGCTGAGGGTGAGGCTGCCATTGGGAACGGTCTTGCCTGATTGGTCGCCCCGCAAGGCGCTGATGCTGCCGGCAATGGTGCTGTCCTGATCGAAATCGAATGGCCGCCGCAGATGCACATCGACCACCCCGGCGATGCCACCTTCCTGAAATTGCGCGCCAGTGGTCTTATACACATCCACGCTGCGCAGCAATTCGGCCGGAACATCGGCCAACTCCATGTCGCGACCCACCGTTGTGAAGACGTTTCGCCCATCCAGGGTGGTGATGACGTTCGGCAAGCCGCGCACCAGCACCTGCCCCACTTCGCCACCGGCGCGCGCCACCTGCACGCCGGTCACGCGTTGCAGGGCCGCAGCCACGCTGTTGTCGGGCAGCTTTCCGATGTCTTCGGCGACAATGGAATCGCTGATTTCCGCGTTCGATTGCTTGATCGCGATGGCGCTTTCCACGCTGCTGCGCACCCCTTTGACCTGCACCGCTTCCAACGTGGATGTGGCCGGCGCCGCGGGATCGGGGTTGGGCGCGGCCTGTTGCGCCGCCGCGTTGCAACTCAGGACCAAACCGATGCACACACCCAGCGGCCGATACGTGATGGCACGCCGCGCGACAGACGCATGCTGCGACGGAACAAGCATGATGGCCTCCTGGGGCAGCAGTGCGATGACGCGCGGCTGGGCGCGCCTGCGCAAGTCAGGCAAACCGGGCCGCACGAGCCGCGAGGTGTTGAACAAGGCCGAATTACAGCGGTGCCGCTCGCAGTGCAGCGTGATCGCGTCCGCCGTCGCGCCGCGATCATGACGCGCCTTTCATCAACGGCGAGGTGCGTGCGTGTCATGGGCAAGACTGCACATCGCAGCTGCTGCGTTTGCGCGACAATGGCAACATGAGCAGCCACGACATCTCTCCCGCCGACGCCCGTGCCCGCGCCCTGCAAGGCGCCCTGCTGGTCGACATCCGGCAACTGCATGAGCGTGCCGGCGGCCAGGCCGAAGGCGCGTTGGCGATCGCACAGAACTCCCTGGAAACCGAGCCTGCAGCCCATCTGCCGGAGCAAACCCGCGCAATCGTGTTGATCTGCCAGAGCGGCAAACGCTCGGCGCACACGGCCGCCATCTTGCGCGCGCACGGCTATGCGCACGTGGCGTCGGTGGTCGGTGGCACCAGCGCATGGGCCAGCGCCGGCCTGCCGTTGGTACGCCCGACGTTGCCGGCGGACGAGCAGGACTTTCTTGAGCGTTATTCACGCCATCTGCGTCTGTCCCAGGTCGGCCTGGAAGGTCAGCGGCGCCTGGCGCGCGCGCGGGTGTTGCTGATCGGCGCAGGCGGACTAGGCTCGCCGGCCGCGTTCTACCTCGCCGCAGCCGGTGTGGGGCATCTGCGCATTGCCGACGACGACGTGGTGGACCGCAGCAACCTGCAACGCCAGATTCTGCACACCGAAGACAGCGTCGGCACTGCAAAGGTCGACTCCGCCGCACAGCGCATTGCCGCGCTCAACCCGCGCGTGGACATCGAGGCGGTGCAAACCCGCGTGACGGCCGACAATGTCGAAGCGCTGCTGCAGGATGTGGATGTGGTGGTGGATGGCGCAGATAATTTTCCTGCGCGGTATTTGCTCAACGATGCGTGCGTCAAATTCGGTAAACCACTGGTTTACGGCGCCGTGCAGCAGTTCGAAGGACAGGTCAGCGTGTTCGATGCCGGCCGCCACCGCGGTCATGCGCCCTGCTACCGCTGCCTGTTTCCCGAACCACCGCCACCGGAATTTGCGCCCAGTTGTGCCGAGGCTGGTGTGCTCGGCGTACTGCCCGGAGTGATCGGACTCTTGCAAGCCACCGAAGCGATCAAGTTGCTGCTCGGCATTGGTGACGGCCTCACTGGCCGCCTGCTCAGTTTCGATGCATTGGCGATGCGCTTTCGCGACATCCGCTTGCCGCCGGACCCGCACTGCCCGGTGTGCGCGCCTGGCGCGGCATTTCGCGGCTATGCGGATTACGCGGCGTTCTGCGGTAGTGCGGTTGGTTGAGCGAGCCCACAGCGGCGTGTGGTGTCGGTCGCTGACTGATTGGCTTGCCACCGATGCAATGCGAGGTATATCGGTACGTCAAGCATTCGGCGACGTTTGCGTGGATGGCTGTCTTGCGCCCCGCACTCACCACTTTCTCACCGGGAGAGCGGCTATCGAGCGACTGGCTCCCAATGTCGAGGCGTTCGCTTTCAGGCCACGCCCAAGACGCTTGAGCAGTTTGACGATCGCCCTACGTGTTGAAACGCCGCGGCGCGCACTTCGCCATGCGCTGCCCATGACGTAAACACTCCAACAGGGCGCGCATCATTCTGCCGGGCACCAACGATCGAGCAAACGCTCACAACGCGTAAGGAATCACCCGCACGATCTCGCCAGCCTCAAAGCGCCGCGCCTGCTCGGGCAGCACGATCAATGCATTGCTGTCGGCCGCGCCACGCAGTAGATGCGAGGCATCGCCGCGGTGCGGCAGCGCGGTCAGCCGCCCATCTTCGCCGCATTCCAATCGCCCACGCAGGAATTCCAGCCGTTCGTGGCGCTTGTCCCATGGGCTTGCCAACGCCGCATGCCAGACCAGGCGCGGCTCGCTGCGTCCCTGCAATCCATCCAGCAACGGCACGCCGTAGGCGATCAGCGTTGCCAGCACAGAGACCGGGTTGCCCGGCAGGCCCAAGACCAGGCAGCGGCCAATCTGCCCCAACACCGCCGGCATGCCCGGGCGCATCCGCACACGCCAGAAATGGATGCGCCCCAATTCGCCGATCAGACGCGGCAGATAATCTTTTTCGCCCGCAGAAACGCCGCCGCAGGTGATGACCACATCGAACGCTGCGGCCGCATCTTCCAGCATGGTGCGAATGCGTTGCGGGTCGTCCGGCAAGGTCGGCCACGCGGTCGGCGCATAGCCCACTGCACGCAGCTGCGCCATCAGCATGTCGCGGTTGCTGTTGTAGATCTGACCCGGGCCGAGCGGCATGCCCGGCTCGATCAGCTCATCGCCGGTGGCCAGCACCGCAATGGTCGGGCGCGGCGCGACCGCAAGCCGCGACACGCCCAGCGCAGCGGCCAGGCCGATACGTGCAGGCGTCAACACCTGCCCGGCCTGGATCACCAGGTCGCCGGCACGCACGTCGCTGCCGGCCAGGCGTACGGCTGCGCCCGATGCAGGCGCGGTCTGAAACCGCACCATGCCATCGCGTTCGTCGGCATCTTCCTTGGGAATCACGGTATCGGCGCCATCGGGCAGTGGCGCGCCCGTGGTGATACGCAGGCATTGCCCGGCGCCCAGTGTGCCGGCCCAGCGCTCGCCGGCAAACTGTTCGCCAACCAGCTGCAGCGACGCATCGCCGCCAGCGACATCGGCGTGCCGCAGCGCAAAGCCATCCATCGCGCTATTGGCAAACGGCGGCAGCGCCAGCGGTGCGATCAGGTCGCCAGCAGAGATCCGCCCATCGGCACGCGAGGTGGCGATGTTTTCATCGGGCGAACGGTTGGTGGCAGCGACACTGCGCAGAATCTGCAGCGCCTGCGCGTACGGAATGCGGGAAGGATAATCGGTCATGCCGCGCAGGATACCAGCGCATCGCCAACGCGAAGGGTGGCCGCGCCACGCGTCGGCCAAAGGAGATGGGCTTTAACGACACGCCGCGCTGCGAGCGACTTCGATTGCACCGGCACGCGCCGCCACCCGCGCCAAAGAACGAAAAGCTGCACGCGGCAGCAACTGCCTCACGTGTCGATCGAGCGATCAGGAGGATGCGCGGAACATTTAGAACCCTGCCTGCAAGCGGCGAACGCGCAGCCTGACCGATCTGCGCGCCTGCCGAACCGCCTGAACATCACACCTCAGGCAGCCTGGGGCCCTTACTTCCCTTTGACATGCCGCATCAGGCGCCGCTTGCGGGCCACCTGGCGATCGGAGAGCGGATTCTTCTTGCCCTCGTACGGGTTGGCGCCCTCGCGAAAGATGAAACGCACCGGCGTACCAACCAGCTTGAAACGCTTGCGGAAGAAGTTTTCCAGATAGCGCTTGTACGACTCCGGCAACACCTTCAGGCGCGTGCCATGCACGATGAAGGTCGGCGGATTCGCGCCGCCCGGGTGCACATAGCGCAGCTTGGAGACATGCCCGCGAATGCTCGGCGGCGGGTTGGTCTCGTAAGCGATTTCCAGTGCCTGGTTCACTTCGCTGGTGCTGAATTCGTGCGTCGCCGATGCGTGCGCACGATGGATGGCCTGGAACAGCTCGCGCATGCCCGAGCCGTGCAATGCAGAGATCCGCACCGCCTCTGCCCAATTGACGAAGCCCAGCTTGCGCGACAGCAGGTCTTCGGCCTGCGCACGCTGGTAATCGCTTTGCCCGTCCCACTTGTTGATCGCCACCACCAGCGCCCGGCCGGCATCCAGGATCGCGCCGAGAATCGTCGCATCCTGGTCGGTCACGCCTTCGGTAGCGTCCAGCATCAGCACCGCCACCTGGCATTGCTCGATCGCCTGCAGCGTCTTGAACGCGCTGAACTTCTCGACCGCCTCTTCCACCTTGCCGCGCCGGCGCAGGCCGGCGGTATCGATCAGGCGGTACTGACGGCCATCGCGCTCCAGGTCCACCGCGATCGAATCGCGCGTGGTGCCCGGCACTTCCGAGGCGATCATGCGTTCTTCGCCCAGCAGGCGATTGACCAGGGTCGATTTGCCGACATTCGGCCGGCCCACGAAGGCGATCCGCACGCGTGCCGGGTCGTTGTCCAGCAGCTCGCCGGCACCTTCCTCGGGCAGCCGCGCACCCACCTCGTCAAGCAATTCGTCGATGCCCTGCCGATGCGCCGCAGACAACGCCACCACGTCGGAGAAGCCGTAGCGCGCGAATTCCGAGCGCACGGTTTCTTCGTCGGTGCCGTCGATCTTGTTGATCACCAGCACGGTCGGCCGCGCCAATTTGCGCAACCAGGCCAGAATCTCGTCATCGAGCGAGGACGCGCCTTCGCGGCCATCGACCACGAACAGCACCAGATCGGCTTCGCCGGCGGCGGCCCGTGCCTGGCGGGCCGTGGCTCCAGCAAGACCTTCCTCGTCGCCGGCGATACCACCGGTATCGACGACGATGAAGGGCTGCTGCTCGTCGAGACGGCAGACCCCGTAGTTACGGTCGCGGGTGACGCCAGGCTGGTCGTGGACCAGCGCGTCACGGGTGCGCGTCAGCGCATTGAAGATGGTGGACTTGCCGACATTGGGCCGTCCAACCAGGGCGACCAGGGGCAGCATCGCAAGGTCCTTATTGTGCCAACCGGAAGGCGGTGAGATCGCCGTCGGTGTTTTGTACCAGCAAGATGCCGTCGACCACCTGCGGCTGCGCCAGCAGCGTATCGCGTCCGGCACGTGCGCGCGCAGCCAGTGCGCCGTCGCTGAGTTTCAGCCAGTGCAGATAGCCCTTGTAGTCGCCAACCACGGCGTAATCGCCCTGGATGGCCACACCGGTCAGCGAACGGCGTGCCAACGCAGCCTGCGACCACATCGCCGCACCGCTGCTCTTGTCCAGCCCCCACACCGATCCAGCATTGTCGGACACCACCACGACGGCCGACGACACACCAACGCCACCGGCGCCGCCGTGATCGCGCGTCCACAGCGGACGGCCGCTCGGGCCTTCCAGCGCGAGGGTTTCGTTCTTGAAGCTGGTCGCGTACAGCGTGGTGCCATCCAGCACCGGCGCACCATCCACATCGGACATACGCTCCAGCTCGGTACGGCCTTCCGGCACGCCGATGGCCTGCTCCCACAACGGGCGACCGTCCTGCAGCGCCAGCGCACTCAAGGTGCCGCTGTCGTTACCGACGAACACCACGCCCGGGCCGGTCACGATCGGCGCATTGCCGCGGACGGACAAGGTCGGGCCTTCTTCGGCATGGAACCAGCGACGCTCGCCGGTTGCCGCATCAAACGCAGTCACGCGACCGTCGTTGCTACGCACCAGCACCAGATTCTGTGCAATGGCCGGCGCAGCAATCACTTCGTTCGGCACCTTGGCCCGCCATTTTTCAGTGCCGTCGGCCTGGTTCAAGGCGATCACATCGCCGGACAGGCTACCGATCACCACCAGGCCCTCGCCCACACCGGGACCACCCGACAGGCGCTGCTTGAACTTGCGGTCGTTACGCTCTTCTTTCTTGGGCTTGTATTCCCACACGCGCTTGCCGGTCTGCAGGTCGAGTGCCTCCACGCCACCGGTGATCGCCGCTGCATACACCTTGCCATCGGCCACGGCCGGGCGCTGACGGACACCGATATGCCCTTCACCCTTGCCCACACCGGCAGACCAGATCTTCTCGACCTTGACCGACGGCTCGAACTTCACCAGCTCGGCAGGTTCCTGCGCCTTCTTGGCAGCAGCGTCCTTCCCGGCGAACCAGCCCTTCACGGTGCTGCAGCCAGCCAGCGACAGACCCATCACGGCAATCAACGCAACGCGCTTATACATATCAACCTGCTTCATCAAATCTGCTCCGCCGGATCGGGCACCTTGCCGCCCACATCCATCAGCTTGGTTTCCAGCAACCGGCGCTGCGGCGAAGCCACATCCACCGTGGTCAGGGCGCGGGTGTACAGCGCACGCGCCTCATCCGGCTTGCCCTGCGCGACCAATGCATCGGCGCGAATCTCCAGGCTGGCGTGGTCCTGCGCGTCGGCCAGCAGCTTGATCGCTTCGTCGGGCTTGCCGCTTTCGGTCAGTACGCGCGCCAGGCGCTGCTGCACGATCTGCTTGAGCTCGCCTTCGGCGGGCACGTCGCGCAAGGTCTTGATCGCTTCGGCATTCTTGCCGGCATCGACCTGGGCCTTGGCCAGCCGCAGCGCCGCCAGCTCGGCATAAATACCGCCCTTGCCGTCGTCCAGTGCCACGATGTCCTTGGCGGCCTTGTCCAGGTCCTTGGCCTGAATCGACTTCACCACCGCCTCGTAGCGGCCATTGGCCTCGACCAATGCGGTATTGGTGCGCGTCTGCCACCACTGCCAGCCCAGGATCAGTGCCAGACCAAGCAGGACACCGCCCACCAGACCTGCGCCATTCTTTCTCAACCAGGAACGAACGCGTTCGCCTTGTTCGTGTTCGTCCAGCAGATCGTCGATCGCCATGCGTACTCTCGCTCCGTCATCCCGGAGGCACGGAACATCAAAAGGGATAAATGAAAAACCGCAGTCCGCTTCACTCGGAAGCAGGTACCACGGAGCCGTCGGAGGATACCGCAAAACGGGCCACGTTAGCGCGCTGGAACGGTTTCACGTCGACGATACTGCCGCCTTGCTGAACCTGTACCGCCGAGGCATTACCGAGCACGATGCGTCCCACCCGACCGGGCGAATACGTGCGTTGTTCACCGGCACGTATCAGGGCTTTTTCCACCGCACTGCCATCCGGTGCCAGAATCTGCACCCAGCTGTCGCCGCTGAAACTCAGCGACAAACTGCCGCCGGCAGCAGCTGCCGCCGCAGGCGCCTTGGCGTCGGCGGTCGCACGCGGCACCGGGGTCATCGACGCGATATACGGCGCCGGCTGCTCGCGCGGCGCGGCGGCCGGCTGCGTTGCCGGAGTACCTGGCGCAGCGGACTTTGCAGCCTCCGGCATGCTGTCCAAGGACACCGTGCTAGGCGCCTTGCCATCCAGATGCGAGCGCGTTGCGTACCAGACCGGCACCGCAAACACGCCGGTGATGACCACGTACATGGCCTTGCGCGCGGTGCTTTCGAGAATGCGCCGCGCACGCGGCGTATGCGTGTGACTGACCAGCTTGACCGGCTCGATCGGCGCAATGGTGGCCTGCTGCAACAGCGGCTCCAGATCGACCTGCAACAAGCGCGCATAGCTGCGCAGCTGCCCGCGTACGAACACCGGCGCGCCCAGCCGCTGCCAGTCCTCCTGCTCCAACGCGTGCACCACATGGGCCGGCATGCGCAGCTTGCCGGCCACCTCGTCCACGCTCAGACCTGCTGCCTCGCGCGCTTCGCGCAAATGCTGTCCGCAGCCCTTTTCCTGCTCGAAAAGGTTCGGATTGGAATCACTGATCACAATGCATTGGCCCCGGGAGTAGCGGTCGCTGCGTCAGGGAATTCCTTGACCAACCGCTGTTGGTAACGGCCGGCAGCTACCTTGTCGCCTAGCCCTTGCTCAATCTGAATGGCGAGTTGTAACACGGAAGCAGTTGCCGGTGCAGCCGCAAGGCGGCGTTCGATAAAAGCGCGAGCTTCGAAAAAGCTCTTTTGGGCCGCCTCAAGGCGCGCCTTCGATTCGAGTGCGTACGCGTTCGCGGGCTCCAATTCTAGCGCTTTGCGCAGATCACGCTCTGCGCGCTCTGCTTGACCCGCCTGTAACGCGCATCCGCCCGCATTGGCGAGCGCAGAAGCAGGTGCATACCCCTGATCTTGCACGGCGCGATCAAACCAGGCTAATGATTCGGCCGCCTGACCATTGGCACACAGCCACGCGCCATAATTGTTTAGAACGTCGCCGCGCTGGGGGGCAAGTTCAGTGGTACGGCGATAGGTTTCACCGGCCGCCGGATTGCCCTGCCCCTGCTGAATGACACCCAGGAACATCAGCGCATCCACCGAATTCGGGGTCTTCTTCAAGACTTCACGCACCTGTCGCTCCGCACCGGCGTAGTCGCCGCTCTGCAGGCGATTGTTCGCCAATCCCAATCGCTGTTCCAGCGCAATACGATTTTGGGTCGCTGCGCTATCGCGAAAGTCGTAACTCGGAGCGACCTGCTCCACGCTCTTGATCTTGCCAGGCTTGGCATTGCGACCACCGCAGCCAACCGCGCTCAGCGCGATCGCCACGGCCGCCATTAACGCGAGTTCACGCTGCCGCATCTCGATCGGCCTGCCCTTCCAATGTGCGGCGGAACTCCGCCTGGCGACGGGTACGGTCCATGACCTGCCCCTTGAGCTGCCCGCATGCGGCATCGATGTCGTCGCCACGGGTGCGGCGAACCATCGTCAGCACCTGCGCATCGAGCAGGATCTTCTGGAACGCGCGAATCTCGGTCTCGCCCGAGCGCTCATAGCGCGTTCCAGGAAATGGATTGAACGGAATCAGATTGACCTTGCCGGCGTCCTTGGACTGCACCGCGTTGTCGAACTGCCGCATCAACCTGGCCAACTGGCGCGCATGCTCCGGCTGGTCGTTGATGCCTTTCATCAAGGTGTATTCGAAGGTCACCGAATCGCGCTTCTTGCTGCCGCGCAGGTAGCGCGCGCACGACTCCATCAGCTCGGCAATCGGGTATTTCTTGTTCAACGGCACCAGGCTCTCGCGCAGCGTGTCGTTCGCGGCATGCAGCGAGACCGCCAGCGACACGTCGCTTTCGGTGGAGAGCCGGTCGATCATCGGCACCAGGCCGGAGGTCGACAGCGTGACCCGCTTGCTGGCCAGGCCGTAGCCAAGATCGTCGCGCATCACACTCATCGCGCGCACGACGTTATCGAAATTCATCAGCGGCTCGCCCATGCCCATCATCACCACATTGGTGAGACGGCGCTGCTGGTGCGGCACATTGCCCAGATGGCGCGCCGCCACCCACACCTGGCTGATGATTTCGGCGGTGGTGAGGTTGCGGTTGAAGCCCTGGGTGGCGGTCGAACAAAAGGTGCAGTTCAAGCCGCAACCGACCTGGGAGGACACGCACAGCGTGCCGCGGCCCTTGTCGGGGATATACACGGTTTCGATGGCGTTCTTGCCGTCGGCGCCCATGGCCAACAGCCATTTGTGGGTGCCGTCGGCCGAAGGCTTGTCGAACACCACGTTCGGGACGAGGACCTCGGCATGCTGGTGCAACTTCGCACGCAGCGCCTTGCCGAGGTCCGTCATCTGGTCGAAATCGGTGACGTAGCGATGGTGGATCCACTTCATCACCTGATGGGCACGGTAACGCGCCTCGCCGAGCGTGTCGGCGAAGAAGCGTTCCAGACCCTCGCGATCGAGGTCGAGCAGGTTCTGCTTGCGCGGCTCCGGGGGACGGACGGAGCCGTCCTGCAGCACGGAAGGGATCACGACCTCATTCACGATTCGACTCACTCGGCCTCAGCGCGAGACCACTTCGGTGGCAGCAAAGAAATACGCGACTTCGTTGGCAGCGTTCTCGACCGAATCCGAGCCGTGAGCGGCATTGGCATCGATCGAATCGGCGAAGTCGGCGCGGATGGTGCCCGGCGCAGCGTCCTTGGGATTGGTCGCGCCCAGCAGGTCACGATGTGCGGCAACGGCGTTCTCGCCTTCCAGCGCCTGGATCATCACCGGGCCGGAGATCATGAACTCGACCAGCGCGTTGAAGAACGGACGCTCGCGGTGAACGGCGTAAAAGCCTTCGGCTTCACGGCGCGACAGCTGCTTGTACTTGGCGGCCACGACCTTCAGGCCAGCCTTTTCGAAGCGGCTGTAGATTTCGCCGATGACGTTCTTGGCAACGGCGTCGGGCTTGATGATGGACAGGGTGCGCTCCAGCGCCATGGGAAGTTCTCCGTTGGGCGGGCCACTGAAGGCCCGAGGTTATCATGAAAAAAACCCGCGACAAAACGCGGGCTTAGGCTTCTTTGCGATGGTCAATTCTATCTCGTCAACGCTACGTTTGCACACCGCCCCCCCTGAATCGTGCTGCGTTGCGACATGACCTGCCCGCAGGCGAGCCCGTAGACTCAAACAATCGTTTGATTGAGTCCTGTCTTCACGCATGCCCAAGCCCGCCCACTTCTCCACCAAGGACCGCATTCTCGGTGCGGCCGAGGAGCTGTTCGCCCAGCACGGGTTCGCCGGCACGTCGCTGCGCCAGCTCACCACGCAGGCCGACGTCAATATCGCCGCGGTCAACTATCACTTCGGCTCCAAGGAAAACCTGGTCAACGAGGTGTTCCGCCGGCGCATGGACGAGATGACCGCCGCGCGCCTGCAGCAGCTGGAAACGGCGAAGAAGTCCCAGCCCGGCGAGCTCACGGCCGTGCTCGCTGCCTTCGTCGAGCCGGCGTTGGCCATGGCGCAGGACCGCCAGAACGGCGGCGCGTTCGTACGCGTGATTGCGCGCGCTTACGCGGAAAAGAACGACAACCTGCGCAAGTTCCTGTCCGACCACTACGGACATGTGCTGCGCGAATTCGGCAAGGCCATCGCCGGCTGCGTGCCGGGCCTGAGCAAGGAAGAGCTGTATTGGCGGCTGGACTTCCTGGCCGGCGCACTGACCTATGCCATGGCCGATTTCGGGCTCATCAAGCGGCCTGTGGGCGTCAGCGAGGCCGACCATCGTGCGCGCGCGGCGCGCGAACTCATCCGTTTCGCGGAACCCGGGTTCCGCGCTCATTCCACACCGTAAACGTTCCACAAGAGGCCTATCGCTATGTCCAACCCGTTGCTAGTCCGTCGTGCCGCCGTGCTCGGTGCCGGCGTCATGGGTGCGCAGATCGCCGCGCACCTCACCAATGCCGGTGTCGACACCGTGTTGTTCGACCTGCCCGCCAAGGAAGGCCCGGCAGACGGCATCGTACTCAAGGCGATCGCCAATCTCGGCAAGCTGAGCCCCGCCCCGCTCGCCAGCAAGGCGCTGGCCGAGGCGATCACGCCGGCCAATTACGAGAGCGGCCTGGAACAACTGCGCGACTGCGATCTGATCATCGAAGCGATCGCCGAGCGCATGGACTGGAAGCAGGACCTGTACAAGAAGATCGCCCCGTTCGTGGCCGATCATGCCGTGCTGGCCTCCAACACCTCCGGCCTGGGCATCAACAAGCTCTCCGACGTGCTGCCCGAACAGTTGCGTCACCGCTTTTGCGGCGTGCATTTCTTCAATCCGCCGCGCTACATGCACCTGGCCGAGCTGATCCCGGCCAAGGGCACCGACAAGGCGGTACTGGAAGGCCTGGAAGCCTTCCTGGTGACCACGCTCGGCAAGGGCGTGGTGTATGCGAAGGACACCCCGAACTTCATCGGCAACCGCATCGGCGTGTTCTCGATCCTGTCCACCATCCACCACACGCAGGAATTCGGCCTGGGCTTCGACGAAGTCGATGCGCTGACCGGCCCGCTGGTGGGTCGCCCGAAGTCGGCCACCTATCGCACCTCCGATGTGGTCGGCCTGGACACCATGGCGCACGTCATCAAGACCATGGGCGACACCCTGCCCGACGACCCGTGGCATCAGTATTTCAAGTCGCCGAAGTGGCTGGACGCATTGATCGGCAAGGGCGCGCTGGGCCAGAAGGTCGGTGCCGGCATCTTCCGCAAGGTCGGCAAGGACATCGTGGTGGTCGACCTGGAGAAGCAGGACTATCGCCCGGCCGATCGTAGCGCCGCGCCAGAGGTGGTCGAGATCCTCAAGATCAAGAACCCGGCCGAAAAGTTCGCCAAGCTGCGCGAAAGCCAGCACCCGCAGGCGCAGTTCCTGTGGGCCAGCTTCCGCGACCTGTTCCACTACAGCGCCTACCACCTGGCCGATATCGCCGAGACCGCACGCGACGTGGATCTGGCGATCCGCTGGGGCTACGGCTGGTCGCTGGGTCCGTTCGAGACCTGGCAGGCCGCTGGCTGGAAGCAGGTGGCGCAGTGGATTGCCGAAGACATCTCCAACGGCAAGAGCATGAGCAGCGCGCCACTACCGAACTGGGTGTTCGACGGTCGCGATGGCGTGCATGGCGCCGAAGGCTCGTACAGCCCGGCGCGCGACGCCAAGCTGCCACGCTCGTCGCTGCCGGTGTACAAGCGCCAGCGCTTCCCCGATCCGTTGCTGGGCGAGCAGTTCTCGCCGGGCGAAACCGTGTTCGAAAATGACGGCGTGCGCATGTGGCACGACGGCGACGACATCGCCGTGGTCAGCTTCAAGACCAAGATGAACACCGTTTCCGACCACGTGCTCAATGGCCTGCAGGAAGTGGTTGGCCGCGCCGAGAAAGACTTCGCCGGTCTGGTGATCTGGCAGCAGAAGGAGCCCTTCTCCGCCGGTGCCGATCTGGCCGGCGCGCTTGGCCTGCTGCAGGCCGGCAAGGTCGATGCGTTCGAAGCATTGGTCGCCAATTTCCAGGCCACCAGCCAGCGCATCAAGTACGCGCAGGTGCCGGTGATCTCGGCCGTGCGTGGCCTGGCGCTGGGCGGCGGCTGCGAATTCCAGATGCATAGCGCCAAGACCGTGGCTTCGCTGGAGAGCTACATCGGCCTGGTCGAAGCCGGCGTCGGCCTGCTGCCGGCCGGTGGTGGCCTGAAGGAAATCGCGGTGCGTGCGTCGATCGCCGCAGGTCCGGGCGGCGACGTGTTCGCCGAGCTGAAGAAGACCTTCGAGACCGTGGCAATGGCCAAGGTTTCCAACTCGGCCGTCAATGCCAAGGAACTGGGCCTGCTGCGTGCCACCGACAAGGTGGTGTTCAACAGCTATGAGAGCCTACACATCGCCAAGGCCGAAGCGCGCGCGCTGGCCGAGGGCGGCTACCGCGCCCCGCTGCCGGCACGCCGCATCCAGGTCGCCGGCGACGTCGGCATCGCCACCTTCAAGATGCTGCTGGTCAACATGCTGGAAGGCCGCTTCATCAGCGAATACGACTACGAAATCGCCAGCCGCATCGCCACGGTGGTCTGCGGTGGCGAAGTGGATCGCGGCGCGCTGGTCGATGAAGAATGGCTGCTCAAGCTGGAGCGCAAGCACTTCGTCGAACTGGCCCAGCAGGAAAAGACCCAGGCGCGGATTGGGCACATGCTCAAGACGGGTAAGCCACTCAGGAACTGAGAATCGGGAGTGGGGAATCGGGAATGGGTAAAAGCCCAACCGACTCCCCGCTTCTCCCAATTATCTGCCGGGTGATGAAGATGGCGAACTCAGGCGAATCCGCGATTCCCGATTCCCCACTCTCCATTCCCGGCTATCGGAGATAGCCAAATGAGCAAGCAGATTCAAGAAGCCTACATCGTTGCCGCCACGCGTACGCCGGTGGGCAAGGCGCCGAAGGGCGTGTTCCGCAATACCCGTCCCGACGACATGCTGGCGCATGTGCTGCGCGCCGTGGTCGCGCAGGCGCCGGGCATCGATACCTCGCGCATCGACGACGCCATCATCGGCTGCGCCATGCCCGAAGGCGAGCAAGGCATGAACGTGGCGCGCATCGGCGTGCTGCTGGCGGGCCTGCCCAATTCGGTGGCCGGTCAGACCATCAACCGCTTCTGTTCGTCCGGTATCCAGGCCATCGCCATGGCCGCCGACCAGATCCGGCTGGGCAATGCCGACCTGATGCTGGCCGGCGGTACCGAGTCGATGTCGATGGTGCCGATGATGGGCAACAAGGTGGCGATGTCGCCAAGCGTGTTCGCCGACGACCATGTGGCCATTGCCTATGGCATGGGCATCACTGCCGAGAAGGTCGCAGAAGAGTGGAAGGTGTCACGCGAAGACCAGGACGCTTTTGCGCTGGCCTCCCATCAAAAGGCGATCGCCGCAATTGCCGCCGGCGAGTTCCGCGACGAAATCAGCCCGTACGAAATCCATTCGCACCAGCCCGATCTGGCAGGCAACGTCATCGCGCTGCGCAAGCGCCTGGTCGACACCGACGAAGGCCCGCGTCCGGATAGCTCGCTCGAGGGCCTGGCCAAGTTGCGCCCGGTGTTCCGCAACGGCCAGTTCGGCGGCAGCGTCACCGCCGGTAATTCTTCGCAGATGAGCGATGGCGCCGGTGCCGTGCTGCTGGCCTCCGAGCAGGCGATCAAGGATTACGGCCTCACACCGCTTGCGCGTTTTGTCAGCTTCTCGGTAGCCGGCGTGCGCCCGGAAGTCATGGGCATTGGACCGATCGCCGCCATTCCCAAGGCGCTCAAGCAGGCCGGGCTGACCAAAGATCAACTCGACTGGATCGAGCTCAACGAAGCCTTCGCCGCACAGGCGTTGGCCGTGATCCGCGACAGCGAACTGGATCCATCCAAGGTCAATCCGCTGGGTGGCGCAATCGCCCTTGGCCACCCGCTGGGCGCCACCGGCGCGATCCGTGCCGCCACGCTGGTGCATGGCCTGCGCCGTCGTCAGCAGAAGTACGGCATGGTCACCATGTGCATCGGTACCGGCATGGGCGCTGCGGGCATCATCGAAGCGCTGTGAAGCGCGTTGGAGCGCCGGGTCGGCCTTCCGGGTCGATCTGGTGTTTCCATCTGTGTCATCCATCCGCGGAGATCAGGTGTTAAGGATCACATCGCCATGCTGTGCCCAAAAGGGCGTGCGCAAGCACGCCCTTTCCTTTCTCGGTCAATGCGGTCTTGCCAAAGTCGCGGCGCTCCAACGCACATCCCCCGCGTGCCCAGTGAAACGCTGAGCGTTGCGTTCTGATGCATCGGTCATGTCGCTGCGGCCTGAAGCCGTCGATCCAGCTGTCGCAATAGGGACGCCGCAGATACCGCTAGCAAACGGCGACGCTCAGCGCGCCACCAACCATTGACCGGTCCGCGCCCCTGCAACGACCAGCGCCAGTCCAGCCAGCAAGGTCACCGCCAGATAGATGCCGATCATCGTCGAGCGGTCGGTGCGCGCAAACACCAGGCACTCCATCATCAGCGACGAAAACGTGGTCAGCCCACCGATCACGCCGACGATCAACAGGGCCCGCAGCGGCCAGCTCGAGGGCCCGCGTGCATCCAGCCAGACCAGCAACACGCCGGCCACAAACGACCCGAGCAGGTTCACCGTCAGCGTTCCCCAAGGGAAGCCGGTACCGAAGCGCTGGATCAACGAGGCACCGATCGCAAAACGCAAGCCCGATCCCAGTGCACCACCGGTCATTGCCAACAACAGCTGTTGCCACCACACCGGTGCGTTCATACGCGCACCCCGCGACCAGAGCGTGTGTTCGAAAAAAAAGTGTGCGACATCGGCGTCATCCTTTGTGAGTCAAAAGCGATGCCGGGGCACAGGCCTGCCGCCCCGGCGGGGTGGGCAGGCATCATCAGCGCGCAGGGTGCGTGCGGTTCGAGGAGGAATGCCATCTCCTGTGCGGCCCATTATGCCGTGGGCTTGCCGGCCTTGTCAGCCCGTGCCAGCGCGCGCGCCTCGCGCAGCCGATCGAGCTTTTCCTTCAGCTTGATCTCCATCCCGCGCGGCACCGGGTTGTAGTACACGCGCTCGCCCATCGCATCCGGGAACCCGGTCTGATCCAGCGCGATGCCGCCCTCGGCATCATGGTCGTACTGGTAATCCTGGCCATAGCCCAGCGTCTTCATCAGCTTGGTCGGCGCGTTGCGCAGATGCAGCGGCACCTCCTGGGTGCCGGTGGCGCGCACTTCGGCCTTGGCCTGGTTGAAGGCAGCGTAGCCGGCATTGGATTTGGCAGTGCTGGCCAGGTACAGCACCAGCTGTGCGAATGCCAACTCGCCTTCCGGGCTGCCGAGGCGCTCGTAGATGTCCCAGGCTTCCAGCGCCATGCTCTGCGCGCGCGGATCGGCCAGACCAATGTCCTCGATCGCCATGCGGGTCAACCGACGCGCCAGATACGCAGGGTCGCACCCGCCATCGAGCATGCGCGTCAGCCAGTACAGCGCTGCATCCGGGTTGGAACTGCGTACGGACTTATGCAACGCCGAAATCTGGTCGTAGAACTGCTCGCCGTTCTTGTCGAAGCGGCGCGTACGGTCGGCCAGCACCTGCAGCAACGTCTGTGGCGTGATCTCGCCACCCTCACCTGCCGCCAGTTCCGCGGCAATTTCCAACAGCGTCAGTGCCCGACGCACATCGCCGTCGGCGGCGCTGGCGATTTCCAGCAGCGACGCTTCGCTGACCTGGATCGTCTCTGCCCCCAAGCCGCGCTCGGCATCGCGCAAGGCACGCTGCAAGGCTTCGACAATATCCTGCGGCGACACGCCTTCCAGCACATGCACGCGGCAGCGCGACAACAGCGCTGAATTCAACTCGAAGGACGGGTTTTCAGTGGTCGCGCCGACGAACAGAATCGTGCCGCGTTCGATATGCGGCAAGAACGCATCCTGCTGGGCCTTGTTGAAGCGATGCACCTCATCGACGAACAACACGGTGCGGCGGCCACCGGCAAAACGCTGCGCCGCCTCTGCCAGCACCTGCCGCACTTCCGGCAAGCCGGAGAGTACGGCCGAGATCGCCTTGAATTCGGCGTCTGCGTAATGTGCGAGCAACAAGGCCAATGTGGTCTTGCCGCATCCCGGCGGGCCCCACAGGATCATGGAGTGCACGCGGCCGGATTCCACCGCGCGCCGCAGGGCGCTGTCGGGAGCCAGCAATCGCTTCTGGCCCACCATCTCGTCAAGCGTGCGCGGCCGCATCCGCTCTGCCAAGGGCCCCATGGCGCTGCGATCGACGTGCAGCAGATCGGGTGTGATCGAGTCGGGACGTTTGGCTTTGCTCACCCCTTCATTCTACCGCCTGCGCCTGATGGACGTTCCACAACGCAGTGTTCGGCCATCGCTGGGACGCCGACGTTCTCTTTCCAAGCGACCACTTCGCGCAGGTGCAACGCATCGACTGCGTAGCGCAATACTGTTACTGAGTAACGAGTGACCGCAATCGCTTGCCGGCATTCCGCATCGGCCACGAGCTGCGCAAGCGCAAGCGGCAGGTTCAGCGCACGGATTCCACCATGCCTCGCATTCCGCTTCGCCCCTCCGTCATCGCCGCTTGCCTTCCAGGGATGGCCGAGACCATCGCGCATCCATCCAAGCCTTCTGCGCGGCGGCAGACGCACAACAAATTGGCGACTCCGGACCCATGCGCGTTCGAGGCGGAACTGATCCAGGCACAGGAAGATCCGCTGGGTTGGTCCGCGACGCTACTTGAGCAAGCAAGACAGCCAAGCGTCGTCGATCCCGGACTGAAGGCCGCTCCCAAACGCAAACACGCCCTCCCGCGCCCCTGCAGGAAGGCCGCAGAACGATTGGGGCTCAGTAGCGGTTCGCCAGAACCACATACGAGCCTGCTACGCTATTCCTCGGTGCAGTACGCGCGGGACACACCAGCTTGCCCATCGGATCGCAACGCCGATGCCGCCCGTGATCTGCGAGCAGCCCCGCTGCTGTCCAATGCCACCCAGCATCTCAATGAGGCACTGATCGCCCGCCTGGAACAATCCAACAACGACCTGGCCGCACGCATCTGCCGGCGTCGCCAGGACGAGCTGAGCTACGCGCATGCACAAACGCTACAGGCTGCACGCGAGCAGTTGGCCCTGAGAGCCCGGCGCGCCGCCAACCTGAGCGACAGCATCAACGCGCTGACGCGCGAACGTGCCGAACTGCTGCAACAGCTGCATGGATGCAATGCACAGACTGATGCAGTGGCGGCCGCGATCCACGATCTCGAGTCGGACATCCTCTCCGCACGCGCCGCATTGAACGCGCTACCGCACGATCAGCCGTCGCGCGCTGTCGCAGCGCACGCGGGCCCATCCTCGGCCGACGCGCAGCAGGGCGTCGATCGCTTACAGCTGCAACGCGCCTGCACTCGGCTCGAGCACGCAGTGCAGCAGGCGCGCGCACGCGGCGATGCGCTGGCCAAAGCGGTCTTTTTCGGCCGCGGCTCGGCACAGGCAGCACAAGCAGAGCAAGCACTTGCGGAAGCTAACGCGGAAATCGATCGATTGCGAAGCGCGTATGCGCAAGCACGCGATGCGTTGCAGTCGGATCAAGCAAGCAACTCTGCCAACAGGCCGGCTTCGCGCACGCTCGGCTCGCACCTTGCTGCAGAGCGAAACCGAGAAGTCGAGGCACTGCGCACACGGCTGGGACGCAACGAGAACATGCTGACCCTGCAACGCACGCATGCCGAGCGCTGTCGGCGGCATGCGCGACGTCTACAGCAGCGCCTCGACCAGGTCGAGGCAAAACTGCAGCAGGCGCGGCATTCGTCGCGGATCAACACCGAGGAGGTGTGGCAGCACGAACAGACGGTCAACGCGCTGGAAGCTGCGAACGGCGACATGCAGCGCGTGGCGGAACATGCAGCCGCGCAGCCGCCGGCCGATGAGGCCCGGCCCGTCGCTGCCGAGATCGTCGCCGACACCATGGACGCACTGCTCGAGGCCCTGCCCGGCTTTCGCGAGGAAACCATCGACCCCGTGAGTCGACAGGTTCTGCGCGCCTGGGCTGACGCTCTGCATGGCCGCAGCGCTGCGTTCGGGAGCGACGCCTTGCAGCCGGTCGACGCCTTGCGCATCGCCCTGCAGGCCTTGGCGATCGCCAGCGAAGGCGATGCTGCCTCAGCGGCCGACGTGCTGCGACGCCTGGGCATGGTGCGGTTGCGTGAGCTGATTCCGCCGCCACAGGTCTCCATCGCTGCCGAGGCGGCCCAGCCAATAGAGACCGTCACCGCCTGCGTCGGCCTGTTGGCCAGCGTTCCGCGTGGCATGCAGGTTCTTTCGCACATGCTGCGCGAAGAAGCCACGCCCCCCTCCAGGGAATGGTTGGAGGCGGCGCAGGTCCACCTGCGTGCCAGCCACCGGCTTGCACTGATGCCGGACGCAGAACAGGCTGAACGCAGCTGGCTGGGCGATGCGCAGATGGGAGCGCGCCATGCCGTGCATGGAGACTCGCCGCTGCAGGGCCTGCAGTCTGCAACCGATGCCCAGCGCAGCGCATTTCACGCATTCCGCAATGGCTACGAAACCACCAGGGCAGGTTCACCCTATGCGCGCGTCAACGCATGCCTGCAGATGTTTGCGCAATGGGCGGTCGCAGGCAGTGGACGGCGCGGCAGGCGCGCCCTCAATCCCTTCAACGCACTTGAGCTGGGAATGAAGGTCGGCGCCTCCGAAGCGCTTCCCACCGCCGTGCGGCGTGCCAACGACGCTTTTCGCGAAGCGGCCGGCCACCTGACCAGCTGGCTCGTCGCGCGCCGCCAGATCCAGCTGGTGGGCGGACGAATGCCGTCGCAGGACGAGCTGGCAATGCAGGCGCTGTTGGAATACGTGCAATGGCTCCCACACGAGCAGAACGCAACCGACCTGACCTTCACCGCCAAGGTGCTGGGCACGATCGAACGGCGTGCCCAGGAGCTTCAGCGCTCGGTGGCTGCCTCCGTGAACGAGACCGACGACCTGCAGCCGGCGGCGTGCCATCCGGCCATCGCATCCGCATGGGGTGCATTACGCGCCGGCCGCATGCGTCTGCCCGAAACGCTGCGTCTGATCCAGCGTGGCCTGCTCGACCACGCCGGACAGCCGAGCGACCTGCCGGTTGGTGCAGCGATCCTGGATGAAGAACTGGCGTCTGACGCGCGCACCCACTTTCATCAGGCCATCGGTCATGCAAGTCGCCTTCTGCACGAGGGCGACACCTCCCGCGTCAGATCGCCACGTGCGCTGTTCGAATGCCTGCGCAACCTGATGGAACGACTGGAATGGCGCGACAAGCTGCGTCTTACCGAGCAACGGGTGATCGGACTCAATACGACGCCGCTGTCGGCCGCACTTGCGATCATCCCCAGCGGCCTGGGACTGAAACTCTCCGCGGGCGGCCAGACCAGTTCCGATCGCTCGGTGGAGATTTACATGGGGCGGACCGGGTTGTCGCTGCAGATCGGGCGGCAGAAGGCGCGGCAGTTCAACGCCAGTACCGGCATTAGCGCGGGCGTGCTGCTGCCGGGCACCGAACGTGCACCGGTGGGTATCACGGGCGCAGCCGAATGGCGCATGAAAAAGGAATCGGGCATCGAGCATGGCGTGCAAATCCGCGTACCGCGACGGGGCAAGGGCCAGGAGCTGGAGCAGCGCGCGCAATTCCTGGCCATGTTCGAACACTTGCTGCAACTGGCCGAGCAATCCGGCGGCGATGCAGGCCAGTTGAGCGAGCGCGACTTCCTGGGGGAGCTGCTGGCGCACCACCCCAGCATCACCGTTGGCTTGATCGGCCATGCCGAACGCAATACTTCGGCCACCGAATCCAGCCTCAGCGTCGCTGCCGGCGTGCGCGTGGGAAACATGGATGGCCAACCGCGTCGCGCCACCCTGGGCGCGTCGCTCGGCGTGAAAGCGCGGCGCGAAACCTCCCGGTCGCAGACGCCGATCGAAGGCTACATGACCATGGTGCTGAAGGATTCGAGCGCGCAATCCAGGGTAGAGATCGCAGGGCGCGCATCGGCCAGTATCGTCGCCCGGCAGTGGACGCACCCAGGCACCGGCAATGCGCCGCCCACACCAGTGGCGCGGCTGTCCATGGCCACGCTTGATCTCGGCTACAGCAGGGAACTGCGCTCGGCCGGCAGCACGACGTTCTCCACCTTGTGGATGTTCAACAACGAAATCGATCCCGTGCGCACCGATCGTGGCTTCGAATTTTTCAACTTCGCCTCATTCGAACGCGAAGTGAAGCGTAACTGGCAGTTATGGACCCACTACGGAATCTCCAAACTGCAGGGCAAGGTCGATGACCAGCGGCTCTATATGGTGGCCGAGCGCCAGTTGCAGGACTTCATCGACCGGGTCCGCCTCCACATGCAAGACAACAAGTTCGCCTCGCTGATCGTGGACTGGGTGTTGCAGGCAGAGGCTGCACCACGCCTGGACGCGCTGCGCGCGCAGGCCCAGCTATTGCGGGTCGCCGGATGCGAAGCGCAAGCGGCGGAAGCCGATCGCGCATTCGATGAGCTCATCAGCCACCCAAGCATTTGGGAACCGACCATCCTGATCCTGCGCGAAAAGGGCAAACGCCAGCGCGAACGTGGCCTCGATTTCTTCATCAAACGCCAGACCAACCAGGCAGCGGAGGCGAGTCGGACGGTTGGTCAGTGGATCCCGTACGAGCCAGTCCCGTAGCGTGGTGGCATCGCTCCTGTGCGGGTGCATCTGTCAGGTCACGACAACTGCGGGTGCATCTGTCAGGTCACGACAACTGCTGCGCGCCCGCAGGCACAGCCGCTCGCTGCGCCATGCGTTCATCCCGAGAGCCCCGCAGACGCTTTACTGCGCGTCGCCCACCACATCCACGCCCTTGGCCGGCGTATAGCGGAAGGTGTCTGCAGAAAACGCCGGGTTGCGCTTCCAGCCGCTAAAGCTGATCGCGGTGCGTTGGCCGACCGCGTCCACCACTTCCATCCTGGCCAGGCCCTCCTTGCCGAACCCCAGCGAGGCGATCTGGAAGCTGGCGTCGGTGTCCACCTTGGGCGTCAGCGACAACCATTGCAGGCCGTCGCGTGGCGCGGCTTCTTCGCTGACATCGTACTTCTTGTCCAGAAGCGCCGGGTCGATCAATGCAACCAGCGGGCTGTTCTGTTCTTCGCTGCCCTGTGCGCGCACGGTGACCTGCTCCAGATCCGGATCCAATACCCAGACCTTCTTGCCGTCGGCCACGATCAGCTGCTTATAGGGCTTGGCGTATTCCCAACGGAACTGACGCGGTGTCGCCAGTGCGACCCGCCCGCTCGAAGTTTCCTTGACCCGGCCGTTCGCGTCGGTCACCCGCTGACTGAACTGCCCATCCAGTCCCTTCAACCCTCGCGTGAAGGTGTCCAGCTCCTGGCGCGCACCGGCAAACGCGGTACTGGCGAACAGAGCAGTGGCAAGGACGGCATAACGGAGCTGGCGATGCATCGCGGTCTTCCAGAAGGACATGCGTAGATTCTGATACTTCATAGATGAATGGGCGAGCGCTATCGCACGGCATGTTCAGATGGCGGCGTGTGCGCGGCAATCCGCCTCATCGTGCCGTCTGCACCCTGGACAGATCGCCATAGACAATCTGCCCGCGAAACCCGCGCCGCACCTGTTGGTAGAGCTCGCGAAACGCACGGTAATCCTGCGGCTGGCACAACGCCTGTGGCCCGCGCACGGCGGCACGCTGCAGGCGATGCACGGCGGTGACCGTCTGCCCCTGCCGTGTCCACTCAACCACGTATTCGCCGGCGGCATTGCGAAAGGTGCTGCTGCGCGGAATGGCGATGATCGGCACCGTCTCGGGAAAGCTCACCACGTAGGTTTCTTCGCGCACGCTGTCGTTGCAGTAGAACGGGGTCAGATTGTTTTCGGCCGAGGTGGTGGTGTAGATGGCGCGCGTTGACTCGGCACCTGGCATATCCGGCAAGGTCATGCCGCCGACCACCGAGAAGTCCACCGCGTCCTTGGCCTGGAAGGTGTAGCGGTAGTTGAACGGTGCATCCAGATCCAGCGGGTCGCCCTGAATCAGCAGATCGCCGGTGCCGTCGAAACCGGACTGGGCAAGGATCGACTCTTCGATCCGGTTGCGATTCTGCGCATTGAGCTGCACGAACATCGCGCGCAAGCCCACTTCGCCGGTCTGCCCGCTGTCGAGCGTGGTGGTGCCCTGCAGATCGCCTTGCGGCGTGAACCGGTATTCGGTGCGGGCGACATAGCGATTGACCTTGCGGTCGTTCGGCGGCGTCTGCGTGACCTTGCCATCGCGCGTATGCACCACCGGCGCGCCGAGATCGCCGGCCGGCAACTGGCCGAAGCGTGCGTAGGGGTTGGTCGAGTCCACGTACAGATCGAATGCGGGAATGTAGGTGATGGCGTGGTTGAAGCGGCCCAGCACCGGGATCTGCGGCAAGGTCGGGCCGCCCTCTGCCCCGATCAGCACCGGGGTGCTGGCAATCCCCTTGGCGGCAAGCAGTGCCTCCAGAATCACGGTGTGGTCTTTGCAATCGCCGTAATGGTTGGCCAGGATGCTCTCGGCGCTGTTGGGTTCCAGCCCGCCATTGCCCAGATACACCGCCACGTAGCGGATATTGCGCGCCACCCACGCATACAGCGCGGCAGCCTGCGCGCGCGGGGCATCGATACCGCGGGTGACCTCATCGGCCAGCGCCTGGATCGCCAGCGTCACCGCCGCAGCGCGCCCGCCTTTGACGTGGTACGCCAGGCCCATCTGCGACCAGCTATCGAAGGTGCTGGCCATCAAGGTGGGGCTGAACTCCCAGGTCGCAGCGCTCCAGTTCTGGTTCTTCATCGGCGCGGTGCGCTGGTAGCGCCACTCCCAGCGTGCCTGGTCGCCGCGCACCACCGGCTTGGTGCTGCCCTGCAGCCCGCGTGCAGAAAGATGCATCGGCAGCCCCTTCGGCGCGACCAACGTAATCACCGCATCGTCGTACTGCGCGAAGACGCTGAAGGTCTCCCACAGGCTGAAGTAACCGGGGAAATACGGCGTGTTCTGTGCCCGCCGCACGCGGTACACAATGCGCGCGCCCGGCGCCAGATTCGGGAACACCACCACTTTCACCTTGCGGTCGGCATACATCGCTGCCGAGGCGCTGGAATAGCTTTCCTGGGTATAGATTTTGTCGGCCGCCACGTCCTGGCGCAGCCCTTCGGCCGTGACGGTATACGCCTGCAGCACATCGAGCGTTTCCATCTTCTCGCTATAACTCAGCCGGACCTGGCTGAACTGCTCCACGGCCGACTTGGTCTTGAGCAGGATCTCGTATTCGTCGGTTTCAACGCTGCTGGCGTCGGCGCGCACCTCGTAGTCGGCGCGGTAGCGCACGAAACTGTAATTGGTGTCGGCCTGCGTGCGGGTTGCAGCACTGGCAGTGGGCGCGGGCCGTTGCTGTGCCTGGGCAAGCAGCGGGAGATAGAGGAGCAGCACGAACACTAACGAGGGACGATGCAACATGGGTCTCGATCACGGCGGGCCGGAGCGGCCCTCACCCACAGGGTAGCCGTTGTGCCGGGCAATGACAGGCACGGGCTTCCAAGAATGCGGCATTGCTGCAGGCGCCCGATCGGAAGCTGCACATAAAACGCGCCACGACATCGCCGGCGCCTACTTCGGCGGCGGCGGTGCCAGCACGGTACGGTCGCCATTGTGCTCGGGCGGGCTGACGACGCCGGCCGCCTCCATCGCTTCGATCAGACGCGCGGCACGGTTGTAGCCGATCTTCAAACGCCGCTGCACGCCGGAAATCGACGCACGCCGGGTCTCGGTGACGATGCGCAAGGCTTCGTCGTACAAGGGATCCGATTCGTCGCCGCCACCGCCGCTGCTTTCCGGCAAGCCGGTGGCACCGACCACGGTGCCATCGCCCATGGTCTGCACTTCGTCCAGCACGCCTTCGACGTAGGACACCGGCCCGCTGGCCTTGAGATGCTCGACCACGCGATGCACTTCCTCGTCGCTGACGAAAGCCCCGTGCACGCGATCCGGCAGCGCGGTGCCCGGCGGCAGGTACAGCATGTCGCCGTTGCCCAGCAGCGCCTCGGCGCCGGACTGGTCCAGGATGGTGCGCGAATCGATCTTGGAGCTGACCTGAAACGCCACGCGGGTGGGGATATTGGCCTTGATCAGGCCGGTGATCACGTCCACCGATGGCCGCTGCGTGGCCAGGATCAAGTGGATGCCGGCCGCACGCGCCTTCTGCGCCAGGCGCGCGATGAGCTCTTCGACCTTCTTGCCGACGATCATCATCATGTCGGCGAATTCGTCGATGAAGATGACGATGAACGGCAGCGTTTCCAGCGGCCGGGGCGCTTCGCCCAGTTCCGGGTTCGGCTTGAACAGCGGGTCCATCATCGGCTGGCCGGCGTCGATGGCGTCCTTGACCTTCTTGTTGAAGCCGGCCAGGTTGCGCACGCCCACCGCGCTCATCAGCTTGTAGCGGCGCTCCATCTCGGCCACGCACCAGCGCAGGCCGTTGGCGGCCTCCTTCATGTCGGTGACCACCGGCGCCAGCAGGTGCGGGATGCCCTGATAGACGCTCAACTCGAGCATCTTCGGGTCGATCATCAGCATCCGCAGTTCCTTGTGCGAGGCCTTGAACAGCAGGCTGAGCACCATCGCATTGACCGCCACCGACTTGCCCGAGCCGGTCGTACCGGCGACCAGCAAGTGCGGCATGCGCGCCAGGTCGGCCACCGTTGGGCGCCCGGCAATATCCTTGCCCAGGGCCAGCGTCAGCGGGCTGGCCGACTTGTCGTATTCCTTGGAGCGCAGCAATTCGGAGAGGAAGATCATTTCCCGGCTGACATTGGGAATTTCCAGGCCGATCACCGACTTGCCCGGAATCACGTCCACCACGCGCACCGATTTCACCGACAACCCGCGCGCGATGTCCTTGTCCAGCGAGCTGATCTGGCTGACCTTGATGCCCGGTGCCGGCTCGATCTCGAAGCGGGTGATCACCGGGCCCGGATAGGCCCCGACCACCTGCGCCTCGATGCGGAAGTCCTTGAGCTTGAACTCGATCTGGCGCGACAGCGTTTCCAGCGTCTCTTCCGAATAGCCCTTGGTCTGCGGCTTGGGGTCGTCCAGCAGCGCCAGCGGCGGCAGGTCCGAGCCGTCGGTGCTGACGCCCTGGAACATCGGAATCTGGGTGTCGCGCTTGGCGCGCTCGCTCTTTTCCACCACCGGCGCCGGCGGCGGCTCGATCTTGACCGGCTCGCGCTTGGCCTGCTTGACCGCATCGACCTTGCGCACTTCCTCGCGTTCTTCGCGCATCACCCGGGTCTGCTGCCACTCGGTGGCCTGATGGGTCTTGCGCTGCATCAGCGGCCCCAGCGCCAGCACCCACTTGCCGATGCGCTCCATCACCGCAAACCACGACAAGCCGGTCGCCAGGGTGATCGACACCAGCAGCAGCACCAACACGAACAAGTTCGCGCCCAAGGCACCGAAGCCGGAACTGAGCGAGCCGGCGACCAACTTGCCCAGGATGCCGCCGGCCTCGGCCACCTCGCCCTGGAACAGGCGCAGGTGCAGGAAGCCGGTCGAGGAAATCAGGAACCCCACCATCCCAACCAGGCGCAGCGCCGGCCCCAGGTCGCTTTGGCTCTGCTCCTCGCGCTCGCCGATCAAGGCGATCCAGGCGACCGCTCCCAACAGCACCGGCAGCAGGAAAGCCACATACCCGAACAGCTGCAGCAGCACGTCGGCCGCCAGGGCGCCGAATCGGCCGCCCATGTTATGGATCGGCGCAACCAGATTGCCGGTGCGCGACCAACCCGGATCGGTCGCCGAGTAAGTGAACAGGCTGGCCAGCAGATACAGCAGCAACGGCGCCACCGCGATCAAGGCCAGATCGCGCCAGAGCTTCTGCCGCCGCGGATTGTCCGCCACCGCCGTCTTACGCGACGACGGTTTGCCCTCTGCGGGCTTGCTGCTGCGTTCGGGAACCTGCTTTGCCACCTGTAGCCAGACCTTAGAAAAATGCTGTTAGTGTTTGATAATAAACGACTGAAGCCACGGTTTCAGCAGTTGCATGCGCCCTGGCCATCCAACCAAGCGCCGCTCAACGAAAAACGCCGCACAAGGCGGCGTCGAGCACGTGGTTGGAGCGGAGCATGCCATCTGCGGTTCAAGCAGTTCCATCGCGCCGCCTTGATTCACCGGGTGGGGACCGCCACTCTATGCCGCCACGGGGGCGTGAATTACTTCGCCTGCCCTACCAATTCCTAGATCGCGAGTATACATGAGCGCCTCTTCTGCCAGCCCCGCCAAGCACTCCCGCCTGTTGATCCTGGGCTCCGGCCCGGCCGGCTGGACCGCCGCGGTCTACGCCGCCCGCGCCAATCTCAAGCCGGTGGTCATCACCGGGCTGCAGCAAGGCGGCCAACTGATGACCACCACCGAGGTGGACAACTGGCCGGGCGACCCCCACGGCCTGATGGGTCCGGACCTGATGAGCCGCATGCAGGCGCATGCCGAGCGCTTCGAGACCGAGGTCATCTTCGACCATATCCACACGGCAGATCTGTCGCAGCGTCCGTTCCGGCTGATCGGCGACGGGGCCGAGTACACCTGCGACGCGCTCATCATCGCCACCGGCGCTACCGCCAAGTACCTGGGCATCCCCACCGAAGAAGCCTTCAAGGGGCGTGGCGTCTCCGCCTGCGCCACCTGCGACGGCTTCTTCTACAAGGACCAGGACGTGGTGGTGGTCGGCGGCGGCAACACCGCGGTCGAAGAGGCGCTGTACCTGTCCAACATTGCCCGCAAGGTCTACCTGGTGCATCGCCGCGATACGCTGCGCGCAGAGAAAATCATGCAGGACAAGCTGTTCGCCAAAGTGGCCGCCGGCAAGATCGAGACCGTCTGGCACCATGCCATCGACGAGGTACTGGGCAACGATGCCGGGGTTACCGGCGTCCGAGTGAAGTCCACCATCGACGGCAGCACCCGCGACATCGATGCGCATGGTTTCTTCGTGGCGATCGGCCATCACCCGAACACGCAGTTGTTCGATGGCCAGTTGGCAATGAACAACGGCTACCTGGAAATCCGCTCCGGCCTGAACGGCGCCGCGACCGAGACCTCGGTGGCCGGCGTGTTCGCCGCCGGCGACGTGGCCGACCAGCATTACCGCCAGGCCATCACCTCGGCCGGCTTCGGCTGCATGGCCGCGCTGGATGCCGAGCGTTATCTCGACAAGAGCGCCTGAGATGGCGCCTGATTGCCGGCCGCGCCACGCGGCCAGCATCGCCAAGGGGCTGCCCGCATGGGCATAACCGCACGCTGGTGTCGCCAGCTGGACGAGTTGCCGGCCGGCGCCTGGGATGCGCTGCACGATGGCACGCATCCCTTTATCAGCTACGCATTTCTGCAAGGCCTTGAACGTGAGGGTTGCCTGCGCCCGGATTGGGGATGGAACCCGCTGCACCTGACCTTGTGGGAGGGTGACACTCTGGTCGCCGCGGCTCCCGGCTACCTCAAGAACAACTCGCACGGCGAGTTCGTCTTCGACCATGCCTGGGCGCATGCGTACGCGCGCTATGGCCAGGACTACTTCCCCAAATGGCTGTGTGGGGTGCCCTACTCGCCCGTCACCGGCCCGCGCCTGCTCGGTGCGCCCACGTGGCGCGGCCACCTGCTGAAGGCGATGCGCGAGCTGGTGGAGCGCAGCGGACTGTCGTCGGCGCATGTGAACTTTTACCCCGCTGGTGAAGACGCCGCCTTCGATGCCGACTGGCTGGAACGCAACGACCTGCAGTACCACTGGCACAACGCCAGCGGCTGGGGCGACTTCGAGACGTTCCTGTCGGCGATGGATCACAAGCACCGCAAGAACATTCGCCAGGAACGCGCCAAGGTGCAGCGCGCCGGCGTGCAACTGCGCGTGGTGCACGGTGATGAGGCCAGCGATGCGGAGCTGGCCGCGATGTACGGCTTTTATCTCAAGACCTTCAACGAGTACGGCAACTCGCCCGCGCTGACGCCGCAGTTCCTGCAGCACTTGGCCACGGCCATGCCGCGCCAACTGGTGATGTTCCTGGCCGACCTCGATGGGCAACCCATCGCCGGTGCACTCTGCCTGCGCGGGAAGGACACCTTGTATGGCCGCTACTGGGGCGGTGAAGCCCTGCCCGGCCTGCATTTCGAGACCTGCTATTACCAGGGCATCGAATATTGCCTGCGCGAAGGCCTGACCCGCTTCGAACCTGGCGCACAAGGCCAGCACAAGATCGCGCGCGGCTTTCTGCCGACGCTGGTGCGCAGCCGCCACTGGATTGCCGATCCGGGCTTTCGCGAGCCGCTGGCGGACTGGTGCGCGCAAGAGCGGGCCGAGGTCGAGCAGCACGCCGCCGCCCTGCTGCGCCATTCGCCGTTCCGCCAAGCGTGATCGCCCTGCGGCGGCTTCTCCACCCATCCCGGGTCGATACATCGCACCGCCGCCGCACAAATCCAGGCACCGCCTGACGTGGCAGGCCGACGTGGCAGGCCTCTGCGCCGTCGCGCGAGACCCGTTCATCAGTCCTCATCGTAGCCCTCGCAGGCCGCGCATTTGCCGTGCCTGGTACCCGATCATTCCGCACTTGCGGACGCTACCGCAGAATATGCTAGCGTTGACTATTGATTCGGGCATGTCGCCCGCACCGGAATCGGCCCATGAAGCAAACGGTGTTGGTCACCGGCGGTAGTGGCTATGTCGCCTGCCGGCTGGTGAAGCAGTTGCTGGAAGCGGGCGACACCGTGCACGCCACCGTGCGCAGCCTGCACGATTCGCCCAAGCTGCGGCCTTTACGGCAGCTGCAGGCGGACCACCCGGACCGATTGCGGTTGTTCGAAGCAGACCTGCTGGTACCCGGCTCCTTCGCCGACGCGATGCAGGGCTGCTCTGTGGTGCATCACGTCGCCTCGCCGTTCCTGATGCCGGAAAAGATCAAGAACGGCCGCACCCAACTGCTGGAACCCGCGCTGCAAGGCGTCAGGAACGTGCTGACCAAGGTGAACGCGACTTCCAGCGTCGAGCGGGTGGTGCTCACGTCCACCATCGGCGCGATCTTCGGCGACTACCGCGACGTGCTGGACATGCCCGGGCAAACGCTGTCAGAAGCCTTCTTCAACACCACCAGCAGCCTCGATCACAATCCCTACCACTACTCCAAGGTGGTCGCCGAGCAGGAGGCGTGGGCCATGTACCGTGCGCAGCAGCGCTGGGACCTGGTCTGCATCAATCCCGGCCTGGTGCTCGGTCCGTCCCCGGCCGCAGGCTCGGATTCGGGCAGCCTGTTCCTGCTCGACGAACTGATGCGCGGCCTGTTCTTCTATGGCGTGCCGGACCTGAGCTTTGCCACGGTGGACGTGCGTGAAGTTGCCAACGCACACATCGCCGCGGCCAAGCGGCCCAGCGCGCACGGCCGCTACATCGTCGCCTCGGCACAGATGATCTCGTTCCTGGAAATCGCGCGGTTCCTGCGCAAGGTCCACCGCCGCCCTTACCTGTTGCCGCGTCTGCAGATTCCCGGTTTGGCGTTGCGGCTACTCGGCCCCTTCTTCGGGCTGAGCCCCAAGTACATTCGCAATCATCTCGGCATCCGCTTCGGCCTGGACAACCGGCGCTCGCGCCAGGAATTGGGCGTGGACTACCGTCCGGTCGAGCAGACCTTGCACGAGCACTACGCCAGCTGGGACCGGCAGCGACGGGCTTGAGCCAGCTGGGTGCTCCGCAGGCGCACCTGTACCATCGCCGGAACCGAACCAGGCACCTGCCCATGCCCTTTGCCGCTCCATTTCCATGCCTGCGTGGCGCGCCGTGGCGATCCGGCCGGTGGCCGGCGTGATGACGCCCTTTCGTCGTCCCACCGTGTTGGGCACTTCCGCCTCGGCCCCATTCCCGCCTGCCGAGGCCGCCCTGACCGATCCCGACGGACTGCTTGCCGTTGGCGGAGATCTGTCGCCCCAGCGCCTGCTCAACGCGTACGCGCACGGCATTTTCCCGTGGTATTCGGAGGGCCAACCGATCCTGTGGTGGAGCCCGGATCCGCGCATGGTCTTTCGCACTGACGGCGTGCGCCTGTCCTCTCGCTTCAAGCGCCAGCTTCGCGCAAGCACCTGGACGGTTCGCGCCGATACCGCCTTCGAACAGGTGATCGACGCCTGTGCTGCGAGTCCGCGCCCTGGCCAGGACGGCACCTGGATCACCGCGGAAATGCAGCAGGCCTATATCGCCTTGCACCGTCTCGGCCACGCGCATTCGATCGAGGTGTTCGACGGCGCGCGCCTGGTTGGCGGGATCTACGGCGTCGCGATCGGCCGGATGTTTTTTGGCGAAAGCATGTTCAGCGGGGAAAGCGGCGGCTCCAAGGTGGCACTAGCCGCCTTGGCCGCCAATCTGCATGGCCGAGGGTGGCCACTGATCGATGCGCAGGTGGAAAATCCGCACCTGCTGAGCCTGGGCGCCGAACGCTTGCCGCGCGCTGACTTTTTGCACCAGGTGCAACGCCAGGTTGCCCTGACGGAACCGCCGGGTAGTTGGTCTGCGCGTTACGGCGAACACGCCGCCAGCGAGCTGTGTGAGACCCGCTTAACATAAAATTTGCACCGCGGGGAGATGGCGCGTAAAATGCCGTCCCTTACGGCCCTGCCGGGCCAGCCGTGACTGCACAGGATTACATGTCGAAAGACGACTCCATTGAATTCGAAGGCAGCGTCAGCGAGACGCTTCCCAACACCACGTTCCGGGTCAAGCTGGAGAACGGGCATGAAATCATCGCCCACATCTCCGGACGTATGCGCAAGAACTACATCCGCATCCTGACCGGCGACCGGGTCAAAGTTGAGATGACTCCCTACGACCTGACCAAGGGTCGTATTACCTACCGCATGAAGTAAGCGGTTCTGGTACCGAGACGCGAGGCGGCCATTGGCCGCTTTTTGTCGTGCCCGCAATTCGAGCGCACAGTGACAGGCACCTACCCGGACGCACTGCCCTGCTCCGCACCGTCGGCTTGGCAAGACTTGCTGGCAGCGTAGAAACGCATCACCCAGCAGCCATCCCCGCCAAGCGTGCCATCGTCAGGGTGCGTGATCGCGATGCGCGCTGAAGACGTAAAAAAGCCGCTCTTTCGAGCGGCTTTTCCTTAACTGCGAAAACAACCTTACGATCAATCCACCGTCGCGGGCAGCAGGCGTTCGGGTTCCGGATGCGCCTCGACCACCAGTTCGCCATCCTTGACGTCGATGCTGACCCGGCCACCGTCGACCAATTTGCCGAACAGCAGTTCGTCGGCGAGCGGGCGCTTGATCTTCTCCTGGATCACCCGCGACATCGGCCGCGCACCCATCAGCGGATCGAAGCCATGCTGGGCCAGCCAGTCGCGCGCGGTCGGGGTGGCCGACAGGGAGACGTGCTTTTCCTGCAACAGCATTTCCAGTTCGATAATGAACTTGTCCACCACCCGCAGGATGTGGTCGAACGCCAGGGGCTGGAACTGCACGATCGCATCCAGACGGTTGCGGAATTCGGGCGTGAAACCGCGACGGATCGACTCCATCGCGTCGGTGGAATGATCCTGCTTGGTAAAACCGATCGACCGACGCGATGCCTGCGTGGCGCCGGCATTGGTCGTCATCACCAAAATCACGTTCTTGAAGTTGGCCTCGCGCCCGTTGGTGTCGGTCAGAATGCCGCGGTCCATGACCTGCAACAGGATGTTGAAGATGTCCGGATGCGCTTTCTCCACTTCGTCCAGCAGCAGCACGCAGTGCGGTGTCTTGACGATCTTTTCGGTCAACAAGCCGCCCTGATCGAAACCGACGTAGCCCGGGGGCGCACCGATGAGACGGCTGATCGAGTGCGCTTCCATGTATTCGGACATGTCGAAACGCACCAGCTCGATCCCCAGCTGCAGCGCGAGCTGCTTGGTGACCTCGGTCTTGCCGACACCGGTGGGGCCGGCGAACAGGAAGTTGCCGATTGGTTTTTCCGGATTGGCCAGACCCGAGCGCGCCAGCTTGATCGAACCGGCCAGCGTCTCGATCGCCGGGTTCTGCCCGAAGATCACCATCTTCAGGTTGCGCTCCAGGTGCTGCAGCACGTCCTTGTCGGTCGCGCTGACCTGCTTGGCCGGAATGCGTGCCATCTTGGCGACGATGGTCTCGATCTCTTCGATATCGATCAGTTCCTTGCGCTTGCCTTCCGGCAGCAGACGCTGACGCGCACCAGCCTCGTCGATCACGTCAATCGCCTTGTCCGGCAGCAAACGGTCGCCGATATGCTTCACCGACAGGTCGACGGCGGCCTGTAGCGCGTCATCGGCGTAGGTCACGCCGTGATGCGCCTCGTACTTGGGCTTGAGGCCCTGCAGGATCTCGAAGGTCTCGCCCACGGTCGGCTCGACGATATCGATCTTCTGGAACCGACGCGCCAGCGCACGGTCCTTCTCGAAAATGCCGCGATATTCCTGGAACGTGGTCGAGCCGATGCAGCGCAGCTCGCCCGACGACAGCGCCGGCTTGATCAGATTGGAGGCATCCATGGTGCCGCCCGACGCCGATCCGGCACCGATGATCGTGTGGATCTCGTCGATGAACAGCACCGCATTCGGCACCTTCTTCAACGCAGCCAGCACGCCCTTGAGACGCTTTTCGAAATCGCCGCGGTACTTGGTGCCGGCCACCAGGGCGCCCAGATCCAGCGAGTAGATCACCGCATCGGCGAGCACTTCCGGCACGTCGTTGTCGACGATGCGCTTGGCCAAGCCCTCGGCGATCGCGGTCTTGCCAACGCCGGCCTCGCCCACGTACAGCGGGTTGTTCTTGCGCCGACGGCACAGGACCTGGATGGTGCGCTCGATCTCATCGCTACGGCCGACCAGCGGGTCGATCTTGCCGTTGCGTGCCTGATCGTTGAGATTGGTGGCGAACTCGGCCAGGGCGTCGCCCTTGGCTTCGCCCTCGCCGCCTTCGCTCTTGGACTCACCATCCGGCGCGGACGGCTGCTCGCCGTCCTCACCCAGCTTGGCGATGCCGTGCGAGAGATAATTGACGATATCGAGGCGGGTGATGTCCTGTTGGTTCAGGAAGTACACCGCATGCGAGTCCTTCTCGCCGAAGATCGCGACCAGCACGTTGGCGCCGGTAACTTCCTTCTTGCCCGAGGACTGTACGTGGTAGACCGCGCGCTGCAACACCCGCTGGAATCCCAGGGTGGGCTGCGTGTCGCGCCCGTCGTCCTCGGCCAGGCGCGAGACCGAGGCCTCGATCGCCTGTTCCAGGTCATTGTGCAGGCGCACCTGGTCTGCCCCACAGGCCTTGAGCACGGCCTGGGCGGAAGGGTTGTCCAGCAGCGAGAGCAGCAGGTGCTCGACGGTCATGAACTCATGACGCGCCTCGCGTGCTCGCTTGTAGCACTGGCCGATGGTTTGCTCTAGGTCTTTGCTGAACATTGGTAACTCCGAACGGCTGTTGCCAACAATATGCGGCTTTTGTTGGGATTTTCCACAACCCTATCGGATAGGCATGTTCAGACAGCGTTAGCACGTGATCGCAGCCACACTGTTGCGCTGCTGGAATGACCTGCCGGGCGCCTCAGGCCTGTTCCATCGTGCACAGCAGCGGGTGCTGGTTCATGCGCGAAAACTCGTTGACCTGGGCCACTTTCGACTCCGCAACCTCTCGGCTGTAGACCCCGCACACGCCGCGTCCGCGGGTGTGGACGTGCAACATGATCTGGGTGGCCTGCTCCAGATTCAGGTTGAAAAACTGCTCCAGGACGGTCACCACGAAGTCCATCGGGGTGTAGTCGTCGTTCAGCAACAGCACCTGGTAGCGCGGCGGTGGCGCCACTTCGGGCTTGCTGGCTTCGACCATCAGGCCGTGGTCGTGTTCGTGTGAGGTATTCCGAGGCATCCGGCCATTATACGGTTCAACCTTGCACGCATTGGACGATTTACGCTGCGCCCCGCACAATTTGTCTCCAATTCCCTGGCTGGCCCTTGATGACCGATCCCATGACCGCGCAGCTGCTGGCGCCGTCGTCGACCGCAGATGCCCCGATGCGCACCGCACACGACGGCGCAGCCGTGCCGCGGTGGCACCGCAATGCCGTCCCCGCCGCGCAAGCAGCGCACAGGTGGTCGACCGCGTTGGAGCAGATTCGATGAGTACGCCAGAGCAACGCTGGCATCCCGATGTGACCGTGGCTACCGTCGTGGTGCGCGATGGACGCTTTTTGCAGGTGGAAGAAGCCATCGGCGGCCGCCTGCTGTTGAACCAGCCTGCCGGGCATCTGGAGCCGAACGAAAGCCTGCTGGATGCGGCCGTGCGCGAAACCCTCGAGGAGACTGGCTGGGACGTGCGCCTGACCCAGTTCATCGGTACCTACCAATGGGTTGCCCCCAACGGACAGTGCTTTTTGCGCTTTGCATTCGTTGCCGATGCGCTAGCCCATCACTCCGAACGCAGCCTCGACACCGGCGTGGTGCGCGCGCTGTGGATGACCCCGGACGAACTGCGCGCCTCCACCGAGCGCCTGCGCAGCCCACTGGTGTGGGAGGTGGTTGCCGACTACCTGGCAGGGCAGCGCTATCCGCTCTCCCCGGTGCGGCACGTCGCATGAGTACGCCACGGATTGTGGTGGGTGTGTCCGGCGGCGTGGATTCGTCGGTGGCGGCGTGGAAGCTGGCGCAGCAAGGCGAGCCGATCGCGGGGCTGTTCATGCAGAACTGGGCCGACGACGGCAGCGGCGATTGCCGCGCCGAAGACGACCGCCGCGATGCCGTGGCGGTGTGCGGCGTGCTGGGCATCCCGTTTCATTTTCGCGATTTCTCCGGCGAATACTGGAGCGGCGTGTTCGCGCATTTCCTGGCCGAATATGCGGCCGGACGCACGCCCAACCCAGACGTGTTGTGCAACCGCGAAGTGAAGTTCAAGCATTTTCTGGATGCAGCACAGGCGCTGGGTGCCGAGCGCATCGCCACCGGCCATTACGCGCAGGTGGCGCATCGCGGCGGGCGGTGGCGGCTGCTGCGTGGCGCCGACCGCGGCAAGGACCAGAGTTATTTCCTGCATCAGCTGGGGCAGGCGCAGTTGGCCGCCACCCTGTTCCCGATCGGCGATCTGGAAAAAAGCACGTTGCGCCGGATTGCCCAGGATGCCGGCTTGCCGACCCATGCCAAGAAGGATTCCACCGGCATCTGCTTCATCGGCGAACGCGATTTCCGCGAGTTTCTGGGCCGCTACCTGCCCGCGCGCGCCGGCGAGATCCGCGACCCGCAGGGGCAGCGCATCGCCGAGCATCCGGGGGTGTTCTATTTCACCCTGGGCCAGCGCGAAGGGCTGAACATCGGCGGCGTGCGCGGGCGGGCGGCGGCGCCGTGGTATGTGGTCGGCAAGGATGTGGCGAACAATGTGCTGTATGTGGACCAGGACCGCGACAGCCCGCTGCTGCAATCGCGCTGGCTGCAGTCCGAACAAGCCCACTGGGTGACCGGGGCGCCGCCGGCACGCCGGTTCACCTGCACTGCGCAGACGCGCTACCGTCAGCCCGACGAGCCCTGCACGGTGGAGGTGCAGGACGATGGCAGCGTGCAGGTGCGCTTCGAACGGCCGCAACGGGCGGTGACGCCGGGGCAGTCGCTGGTGCTGTACGACGGGCAGGAGTGCCTGGGCGGCGCGGTCATCGCCGCCACCGACGCACCGCTGGAACGCCAGTTGGCGGGATCTTCTTTTTCCTCTGAGGTAGTGGCTTGATGAGTGTTTCCATGGATCACCGTGTGCTGGCGCTTGCCGGCGTCGCTCAGGCCCTGCAACAGGTGCGGCGGATCGCCGAGACCGGGCATTCGGAAGCGGCGACGGTGCGTACCGCCATGGACAGCGTGTTCCGGGTGGACGCCGCCTCGCCAGAGGCCGTGTACGGCTCGGCAGCGGCGCTGGCGCCTGGCCTGCGCCTGCTGCACAACTACTTCCGCAACCAAGGCCAGGACGAAGTGCTGCCGCGCCTGGCGCTGGCCGTGCTGCAGCTGGAGCGCCGGTTCGTGCGCGATGCCAGCACCGTCGCCACTGTCGCCAGCGGAATCGACGCGGCAGCGCGCCAGGCCCAGCAGCTGGGCGACAGCAGCCACCCCGATGTATTGAGCTCGCTCGGCGGGCTGTACGCGCAGACCATCAGCCACTTGCGGCCCAAGGTCATGGTCCAGGGCAACCCGCACTACCTGGGCCAGGCCGGCGTGGTTGCGGAGATCCGCGCGCTGTTGCTGGCAGCAGTGCGCTCGGCGGTGCTGTGGCGGCAGATGGGCGGCAGCCTGTGGGATTTTTTGTTCGCCAAGCGCGCGATGATCGAAGCGGTGGACCGCGCGTTGCGCTAAATGGCGCGAAAAAGCCGCCTGCATCTGCGCGCTAGCGGCCGCTGACGCGCGCCAACGGCGGTTGAATGGGCCAGGCGATGTGGCGATCGTCGCTAAAGACAACGGGGGCAGTGCCGATACAGCAACCGTGACTCTGCCGAGAACGCCCATGTATTCACGTCCACTCATCCGTCTAGCCGCTCCTTTGGCTCTGACCTTGCTGTTCCCCTTCGCTGTCGGATTCGACTGGCCCGCTTCGGTGCGCTGGGCGATCCTGGCGACCATGACCCTCAGTTGGTTGGGTTTCGCTGCCTGGGTGACGTATTCCCAGTTCCGGCCTAATCCGGACCAGGCCCGCATCCTGCGCGAGCAGGACCAACTGCTCAACGAACTGCGCACGTTCGTCAGCAACGAAGTCGACGGTTCGCGCTCGGAAGTCGAGCGTGCCCGCGAACTGATCCGCCAGGCCGTGTCCGGCCTGGGTGGCAGCTTCGAAGCGATGAATCGCAAATCGCGTCAGCAAAGCCAGGCACTGGCCCGCATCGTCGACCGCGCCGGTGACGATGGCAGCGCCGGCGTCGACGTCGCCCGCTTCGCCCAGCACGCCAGCTCCCGTATGGAGCAGTTGGTGGAAGCGCTGGAACAGGTGAGCGGCCAAAGCACCAATACCGTCCATCACATCGACGAGATGGCGCAGCATCTGGATGGCATCTTCGCGCTGCTGGAAGACGTCAAGTCGATTGCCGACCAGACCAACCTGCTGGCCTTGAACGCCGCCATCGAAGCAGCGCGTGCCGGTGAAGCCGGTCGCGGCTTCGCCGTGGTTGCCGACGAGGTGCGCAACCTGTCCGAGCGTTCCACCACCTTCAACGAGCAGATCCGCAAGCTGGCACACAGCTCCAAGGAATCGATCGCCAAGGTGCGTGAAACGGTCTCGCAGCTGGCCTCGCGCCACATGGACCGCTCCCGCGAGGCGCGCCATGAATCGGCCGCCATGCTGGAGAACGTCGCCCAGATCAACGCCTCGTTGGGCGATGGCATGCGCGAGATCTCCGAATGCGCACGCTCGATCGATGGCAGCGTGGCCGAAGCGGTGCGTGCCCTGCAGTTCGAGGACATCGCCACGCAGACGCTGAGCGGTATCCACACCCACCTGGATCGCCTGACCGCGATCAACCGCGAAGCGGTGGCGCTGCAGGAACTGCTGCATCGCAATGGCGGCGTGTACGACAGCGACCTGGTCGCCGCGCTGGCCAAGGTGTCCAACCGCCTTCGCGACATGCGCGTGGAGTGGGAGCGCCCGCCGCACAAGCCGGTGGCGCAGCAAGGCATGGGTGCCGGCACGGTCGAGTTGTTCTAAGACCGATGCCGCCACGCAGCTGCTGATTCCGACATTCCCCGGCCTTCCGGGGATTTGTCGTTCCGTTACGACCTGGTGTTCCGCCCATGACGCTTGTTGCCCCGACCATCGATGCCCCTACCGCCGCACTGCAGGCCGCTGCATTGGCAGCCGCACAGGCCGAGCGCATCGCGCAAAGCGATGCGGCCAGGCCTGCATTGCGGCGCGTCCGCATGCCGGCCGCGCTGGAACGGCTGGAACACAGCGCACGCGCGGAGCTGCTGGCCCTGATCAACCCGCGCCGTGCATGCAGCGAAGAAGAACTGCTGTTTGCAACCGTGGCCTGGGATCTCGGTCTGGATGGTGCCGCGGTCAGCGGATCGGCGCGGTAAGCCCAGCGCCGCACAGCGGGGCATGCCTCGGCAGGCGCCCTGCTGTGTTGTTTGAACTGCCCGATCTCAGCTTTCTGAGCCGTCCACTGCTTTCGCTGCTCCCGGGAGCGCTGATGCCGTGCGCACGCGCTCCTTGTCCCCCTGCCCGGCCGAGACGCGCTCACACCGGCGGTGGTTTGTCAGGTCTGGCCAAGGCCTCTACCATCCACCTCTCCTCCTGAGCCCGTCACCAACCCGGGCGATCAGCATGCTGCCTTCTTCGGACTGAGCGCTGGATGTCATGAAAATCCGTTGCCTGGCGTTGTGTGCGGCAGCCTTTTCTAACTCGGCCACTGCGGCAGATGACAAGGTGTATCTCGAATTTCTCTGGGATGCCCGCCCACCTCATTCGATTGCCCGCCAGCAAACCATCCAGTTTTTGACCGATGGTCAGCACACTCACCAGGTGTGTGTCGCGACCAATCTCGCCGAGACCGATGTAGGTGGGTTGGTAGTGAAGGCCTTCGATGCCTCCGGGCAGGAAGTGTCGAGCCACCAGTACCCCGACTACCGTGGCGTCAAGCACTGTTACGATGCCGATCTGGGCCAGGGAGGCAAGCCTGGCCTATGGACATTTCGCGCTAGCACAGGAGACGGGCGCACGGGGGAAGAGACGCTGCAGGTCCATGCCAGGCTGGCAGACTCACCCCTGTCGAATGATCCGGGAACACCGTATGTCGTCGGCCGCCCGAACTATGACGCAGCGATCCCACCGGCCGAGTGGCATGGCCGCCTTATCTGGGAAATGCAGGTCAATCCGCAAGGCACGGTGACCGGGGTCACCGTGGTGACAGCGGAAGGCGTTGGCTTGAAACTTCGCAGCCGTGCGATCGCGGCCGGCTATCTGTCGCTTTTCTTCCCGGATCAACGGCGAGCGCGCACACCGCTGCTCTGGAGGCGCGAGCTGTTGTTCGAACCGGAATGACCGGTAGGATGTCGATTGATCACACTGCATCAGTCGATGCTTACCGGGTGAAACGGCTACGCCGGCAGTCATGCATGCACGTACGGGACAACAGCCCTGGTTCTTCGTCGCGCCATCGAGCCATTCTGGATCCGTTCGGAGGATGCTCCAATCGCTTCCGGGGAGATCCATAACATCCCGCATTGATCCATTAGGCGATGCGTCTGGACCGGACTGTGCCCCTGGCCAGCAACGACCCCATCTAGGTGTCTGCAGCAGAAAGTGCCAATACCCCGTGGGATGAGCAGGCGCGATCCGCGCCGCTTGCGATGCACGTGCTGGACATCACGTAGGGATTTGGCTCAGATCGCCAGCAACAGGCAAGCAGCAAAGCTGTCGCCTGTCCTCGTACCGCAGCGGCACGGAGCCGATCACATCACTGGGTGATCGTGCGCGACACCACATATGCGCAGCCAGCAGGTCAGCGGCTTAGCTGGCAATCACCAGCCGTGCGCCCAACCGCATGCCGGCGTCGGCTTCGCGCAACCACTGCGCCATGTCGCGCGGCGATAGCGGGCGTGAGTAGAAGTAACCTTGGATTTCGTCGCAGCCCTGCTGGCGCAGCAGTGCATCTTCCTGCACGGTTTCCACGCCTTCTGCGACCACCTGCATGCCCAGGGCATGCCCCAGATGGACGATGGCCTGGGTGACTTCGGCCGTGTTGGCGTCGTCGAGCATGCCTTGCACGAAGCTGCGGTCGATCTTCAAACGCTGCACCGGGAACCGGTTGAGGTAATGCAGGTTCGAGAAGCCGGTGCCGAAGTCGTCCACCGCCAGCAGCACGCCGTTCTGTTCGAACAATTCGAAGCAGCGGCGTAGCGAATCGGAGTCGCGAATCAAGGCAGATTCGGTCAGCTCCAGCTCCAGGCGCGAAGGCGACCAGCCATTGTCGCGGCAGATTTCCAGCACGCGCTCGGCAAAGCCGCGTTCGCGCAATTGCACCGCAGACACATTCACCGCAACGCGGCTGAAATGCAGCCCGGCCCGATCCCAGACCACGGCCTGACGACACGCTTCGCCGATGACCCACTCGCCCAGACGCACGATCTCGCCGCATTCTTCGGCAATCGGGATGAATTCGACCGGGCTGCAGGGTCCATGGCCAGGGCGATTCCAGCGCATCAGCGCTTCGATCGCCGGCGATGCATCGTCCACGGTGTTGACCAGCGGCTGGTAGACCAGCGTGAATTCTTCGCGCTCGAGCGCGCCTTGCAGCGCATGCTCCAGCTCCAGGCGGCGCTGCGCGCGCAGCAGCACGTCCTGGCTGTAGTAATGGTAGGTATTGCGCCCGGACTCCTTGGCTGCGTACATCGCCGCGTCGGCGGCACGCAACAGGCTGTCGAAATCCGACAGCCCTTCGCCCTGCAGCGCGATGCCGATGCTGGCGCCGAGCTTGAGGGTGACGTGCTCCTTGCGCAGCGGCTCGCCGAGCGCAGCAATCAATTTGCGCGCCACGTGGCCGGCATCTTCGGGCTCGGACATATCGCGCAGCAGCACGATGAATTCGTCGTCGCTGAAGCGGCCGAACAGGTCGCTATTACGCAGATGTTGATGCAGGCGCGACGAGGCCAGCTTGAGCAGGTTGTCGCCGGTGGCGTGGCCGAACGAATCGTTGATGCTCTTGAAGCCATCCAGATCGATCAGCAGCATTGCCAATGTCTGGCCGCGCTCGCTCGCTTCGCGAATGGCGTTTTCTGCCTGCTCGCGCAACAAGAAGCGGTTTGGCAAACCGGTCAGACGGTCGTAATGGGCAAGCAGCTCGATGCGCTCGTTGGCTTCGCGCTCGCGGGTGATATCGCGGAACAAGGCAACAAACCGCGGCGGCAAGCCCTCACGACGATCCAGTTCGATCAGCACCTGCACCCAGACACGCTGGCCGGAGTTGCGATAGAAACACAGCTCCAGCTGCTCGGGCAGGCCGCCATCGGAGATACGCAGCAGCGCGGCCTCGAAAGCGTCGCGCGAATCCTGCGTATACAGCGACAGCGCCTGCTCCAGGGTGATGTTTTCCTTGCGCAGGCCGTGAATGCGATAGCACTCCTCGGTCCATTGCATGCGCCGGGTGTCGACCTCGATCTCGCAGCCGCCGATCTTGCCCAACGCGGACACGCGATTGAGCAGCTCGGTGCGCCAACGGATCAGCGCGTCGGTCTGGCGTTGTTCGGTGACGTTCTGCAGCTGGCCAAGCACGCGCACCATGCTGCCGTCGCCATCGAACACCGGCTGTGCCCACACGCGCAGATGATGCGGGTTGGCACCGAGCAGGCCGTTGATCTCCATCTCGAAGTGCACCGGCATGCCTTCGTGCTTGATCTTGCGCCAGGCGCTGCGCAGCTGCGCAACCGAAGGCCCAGCCAGCAGGCGCAGGATGTCGCGGATGCCTTGCAGACGAACCTGGGTCATGCCGAGTTGTTGCAGGAAATCCTGCGACACCCACAGCGCATCGTGATGCGAATCCCAGCTCCAGCTTCCCATGCTGGCAATGCGCTGGGCTTCTTCGAGCTGTGCCTGCTGATCGCGCAGCTGCTGCTCGAGCAATTTGTGATGGTGCACGTCGGTATGCGTGCCGACCATGCGCAACGGACGTCCGTCGGCGGTGCGCGATACCACGCGGCCGCGATCCAGGATCCAGCGCCACTGGCCGTCGTGCTGGCGTAGCCGAAATTCGGCCACATAGGTATCGGTACGGCCTTCCAGATGCGCCTGCACCGCCGCGCTGACATGCGCATGGTCTTCCGGATGAATCAGCCCGGACAAGGCAGTGAGATTGTTCGGCAGCGGCTGCTCGGAATAACCGAGCATGCGCGTCCAGCGCTCGGAGCGGTACACCACATCGGCCGGAATATCCCAATCCCACAAGCCATGATCGGCGCTGTCCAGGCCTATCTCCCAGCGACTGGTGCCATCGGCACCCTTGGGCTCGGGAATGCTCAGGGTGAATGCCATGATCTGGCCGTGCTCGTCGCAGACCGCACGCAGCCAGCCCTCCAGCCGCCCGCCGCCGGTGCCTGGCAATACGCAGGGCGCCATGCCCCCGCTTTCGGCCAATTGGGCACGGCTGCTTTCCAACACATCGGCGTATGCGCCGAGGGTTGCCGGCAATCCGAGGGATTGTGCAACGCGGTTGGCCGCCAGAGGCTGGCCATGCGCATCCAACAACACCACCGCCGAGGTCAGCGGGTGCTGCAGCATGCTTGCAATGACGCCTGAGTCCACTCTGGAACACTCCGAAGAATCGACCCCGGCCTTCGGAGTCGCAATGGATAACGGCCGTGCCGGCCAATAGTTGAGGCACCTGTTGCGAGCTGGACCGAACCGGCCCGAGTTGCGGCTAAGATGGCCGCATCGCCAGCACTCAAGGTCGTCCGCGGATCCATGCAACAGCCCGTCGCCGCGCCCGCATTTTCGTCTGCCCCCGTCTCCTGCCTCCGTCTGGCCGAGCGCCTGCAGCAAGGCTTGTGGACACTGACCGGCCTGTACCTGCTGGTTGGCGTGATCTGGCTGCTGCTGGGTAACCGGCTGCTCAACCTGGCCGGCGCCGCCATGCCGGAGCGCTGGTCGGATGCGAGCTTTCTGGTGCTGTCCAGCATCGTCATCCACCTGGTGCTGCGCCGCTTTACCGGCTTGATCGTGGACGAGTACGCCCAGCTGGCGCAGTCCGAGGCGTTGCTGCAAGCCAAGTTCCTGGCATTGCCCAGCCCGGCCTTCATTTACGACCTGGCCACCATGCGCATCCTCGACGCCAATCCGGCGGCGCTGGAATTCTTCGGCTGGGAGCGCGACGAGTTCCTGCAGCAGACGCTGCAGGCGATCTGGCCCAATGCCGATGGCGAGCGGCTGGAAGAGATCATTGCGCAGATCCGTGGCAAGGGCGATGCCACCTGCGTGTTGAACGAAGACCTGATGACGCGCAGCGGCCCGCGGCATGTCGAGGTGCGCAGCAACCAGCTGCATCTGGCCAGCGGCCCTGCCCGCCTGGTCGTCACCGTAGACCGTAGCGAAGAGCGCCGGGCGCAGGATCTGCGCGACGAGGCGCTCGAACGCTTGGAAGAGGCGCAGAGCATCGCGCGGCTGGGCTCCTGGCAACTGGATCGCACCACCGGCCTGGGGCGCTATTCGCCGGCGGTCTACCGCCTTCTGGGGCGCAGCGTGCCGATGCACCGTCGTGAGCATCGGCTGGAAGAATTGCTGACCGCCTCCGACAGCGCGACCCAGGTGCGCATCGAACGCATGATCGAAGACATGTGTACCGGTGGCGAGGTGCAGATCGATGTGCTGCTGCCGCTGACCGGTGGCGATTCGCAACCGCGCACGGTGCATCTGCGCGCCGAAAGCGTGACCAGTCCCAGCGGCGTGCGCCATGTGCACGGCACCTTGCAGGACGTGAGCGAACGCGAGCAATCGCGCCGGCTGCTGCGCGAACGCGAGGAGCAGTTTCGCGAACTGGTGCGCGTGCTGCCCGACGGTGTGCTGATTCTCGCCGACGAGCATGTGATGTACGCCAACGCGGCCGGCTCGGCCCAGTTCGGCTTCCATGGCGAAACCATCCTGGGCGAACCACTGCAGACCCTGGTGGGCGACAACGACCTGCCGGTGGTGCGCGAATACCTGCGCGCAGGCAGCGATCGCAATGAGCCGGTCTCCAGCGCACGCGCCATGCGTCGTCGCGACGGCAGCACCTTCTACGCAGGTCTGTCGGCCGGCGACATCCGCTACGGCGGACGCAGCTGCAAGTTGCTGGTGGTGCGCGATCTGAGCGAACCCGAGCGCATGCGCGATGCCCTGGCCGAGAGCAATGCCGAACTGCAGGCGATGGCCAAACGTCTGTTTTCGTTGCAGGAAGATGAGCGGCGTGCCATCTCGCGCGACCTGCATGACGACATCGGGCAAGCGATCACTGCGATGAAGTTGTCTGCGCACGCAGCCCTGGATGAGCCGGACGCGGACGCGCGCCGCGAGGACTTGCTGGAAGTCGTGTCGCTGGCCGACACCACGGTGACCAAGCTGCGCAATCTGTCGATGCTGTTGCGCCCGCCACAACTCGATGCCCTGGGCCTGGAGGCAGCGCTGCGTTGGCAGGCATCGATGCTGTTCCGCGCCTCGCAGGTTCGGCTGGAGCTCGATATTCAGGCACTCGAGGAACGGCCGGGCAACGAGATCGAACAGGCCTGCTTCCGGATCGCGCAGGAAAGCCTGACCAATGCGTTGCGGCACGCCTGCGCCGGCGAAGTGCACCTGCGTCTGCATTCGATCGATGGCGACAGTTTCCGCCTGGAAGTCAGCGACGACGGCGATGGGTTCGAGCCGGAGGGTCCGCGTGGGCTGGGACTGATCGTGATGCGTGAGCGTGCGCAAACCGTCGGCGGCACGCTCGCGATAGAATCAGCCCCCGGAGCAGGCACGCGCGTGACGTTGCGCCTGCCCTATCACCCGGTCGGCGAGTCCGTCCACGACGATGGTGGACGTTGAGTCATGTGGAGTCCCGCAATCCCGCCCGGACTGGAAATCGTCAAGCCCACCCGGCTTGGCGCGGGCAACCCCGAATTGCTGCACCTGGTGGATGCGGCCGCGTCCGGCGGCCCGCCGCTGATGATCTTCCACGTCGATATCGATCACTTCGCCTCGATCAACGAGAACATGAGTGGCGAGGTCGGCGACCAGGCGCTGACGCTGGCAGCGCGCAGGCTGCAGGAATTTCTCGGCACGCGCGGCAAGCTGTGGCGCCACGGCAGCGATGAAATGGTGGTTGTAGCGGTGCGCCGCGACGACACGCCCCTGCCGGAAGATTTTGCCGAGGAAATCCGCCAGCAACTGGAACTGCCGCTGTCGGTGCTGCCGTATACCTTGTTCATGACCGGCAAGGTCGGCATCAGCCTGTGTCCGGAACATTCCACCTCATTGTCCACGCTACTGGATTACGCCGAAGAAGCCAGCTACCAGGCCGCGCGCGAAGGCGGCAACACGGTGCGGCTGTACACGCGCAACTCGGCCACCAACGCGCATAGCGAAAGCATCATTGCGCGGCAGATCGTCGATGCGATTCCGCACGGCGAATTGCGCCTGCGCTATCAGCCGCTGGTGAGTGCGCGCGACGGCCGCATCGTGGGCATGGAAGCGCTGCTGCGCTGGCAATCGCCCACCCTGGGCATGCTGGTGCCGGAACGCTTCATGCGTACCGCCGAGCGCCTGGGCGTGATCGTGCAGATCGGCGAATGGGTATTGCAGAACGCAGTACGCCAGGCGCGGCTGTGGCGAGACCAGGGTTTCGACGATTTCAGCATTGCAGTGAATGTTTCCACGCTGCAGCTGTTGCGCCCGGGCTTCTTCAACGAAGTCATGGCGATGCTGCAGACCGCCGGTGTGCCGGCGCAGTTCGTCACGCTGGAGATCAACGAAAGCGCGCTGACCAACAACGTCAATTTCGTCCACGAGACGATGGCCAATCTGCGCAACGAAGGCATCAGCCTGAGCCTGGACAACTTCGGCACCGGCGATTCCAGCCTGAGCGCGTTGGTGCGCTACCCGGTGGACCGGCTCAAGATCGACCGCAGCTTCATCAAGAGCGCACCGGCCGGCAGCCGCGAGGCGGCGATTGCGCGTGCCATCATCGCCATGGGCCACCAGCTCGGCATGACGGTGATTGCCAACGGCGTCGAATCGCAGGCGCAGCTGGGCTTTTTGCGCCGCAACGATTGCGACATCTTCCAGGGCTACCTGTTCGGCGAGCCGATGTCGGCCGAGTCGGCCGGCATGGCACTGCGTCGCCGCTACCTGCGCCCGGAATCATTTGCCGAAAGCCGCCCCGACCGCACGCTCTTGCTGCTGGACGACGAAGAAAACGTGCTGCGCTCGCTGGTGCGGCTGTTCCGCCGCGACGGTTACCGGATTCTGGCAGCCGGCAACGTGCGCGACGCCTTCGACCTGCTGGCCACCAACGATGTGCAGGTGATCCTGTCGGACCAGCGCATGAGCGACATGAGCGGCACCGAGTTCCTGGGCCGGGTCAAGATGCTCTACCCGGACACGGTGCGCCTGGTGCTCTCCGGCTACACCGACCTGGCCACCGTCACCGAGGCCATCAACCGCGGCGCGATCTACCGTTTCCTGACCAAGCCCTGGAACGACGACGAGCTGCGCGAGCACATTCGCCAGGCATTCCGCACGCATGATGAGTTGCGTAATGGCCGGGAATAGGGAATCGGGATTGGGGAATCGGTAGAGCAGACCTCTGCGTCTTGTTGCTTCTCAGACACGCAACCAGATCAAGCGAGCGAAAAGCTACCTTACCGATTCCCGATTCCCAGCGCGTCAGCGCGGCTGCCGGATCGGTAGCGTGATCCTGAAACTGGCACCCTGCCCTGGCGTGCTTTCCACGTCGATGCGGCCGTGGTGCTTGTTGATGATGCCGTAGGAAATCGACAGGCCCAGGCCGGTGCCGCTGCCGACCGGCTTGGTGGTGAAGAATGGGTCGAAGATGCGCTGCAACAGATCCGGGGCGATGCCGGCACCGCTGTCCTGGAACTGGATCCAGACGTTTTCTGCTTCGTCGCGACCGGTGGTCACGGTGATCGTGCCGCGCTCGACGATGGCCTGGCCGGCGTTGAGCAGCATGTTCATGTAGACCTGGTTGAGCTCGGATGGCAGGCACTCCACCAGCGGCAACTCGGCGTAGTTGCGCTCCAGCGTGACCTTGTACTTGAGCTCGTTCCAGATGATGTTGATGGTGGATTCCAGACCCGCATGCAGGTCGACCATCTTCCACGACTCGGACCGGTCCGAGTACGAGAAGTCCTTGAGGTCGCGCACGATGCGGGTCACCCGCTCGATGCCTTCGCGCGATTCGGCCATCAATTGCGGCAGATCGCGGCTGATGAAGTCGATGTCGGCGCGGTTGCGGATTTCGTCGATTTCCGGAATCAGCGCCTTGGGATCCGGCGCCTGCAGCGCGCGCTCGTAGGCTTCGATCAGGGTGAACAAGCTGCGTAGATATTCCTGCAGGCTGCCCAGATTGGAGTGCACATAACCGATCGGATTGTTGATTTCGTGCGCCACGCCTGCGGCCAGCTGGCCGATGGAGGCCATCTTTTCCGATTGCAGCAATTTGTCCTGCGCACCGTTCAGGCGCAGATAGGCCTGGCGTAATTCGGCATGGCGCTGTTGCAGCTCGCGCTCGTAATCCTGCTGGCCTTCGATGTTGTGGAACAGCGCCAGAAAATGCCCGGGCCCGGACTCTTCGTTGTAATACAGATGCGCGATGACCACCCGGTCGGCGACCGGCAGGCTACCGGTCCAGCTGCCCTTGCTACGCGCCTGATTGAGTGCGTCCGATGGCAATACCTGCGAAATGCGCTCGCCCAGATTGCGATCGTCGGTGGGGTCTTCCTTGCACAGGCTCTGGCGTGCGATGGCATTGGCCAGAATCAGCTTTCCGTCTGCGCGGAACAGCAGCAGCCCCTCCATCATCTGGTCGCCGAAGGCGCGCAGGATATCCGGGGAAGGCAGTAAGGCTTGATTGAGAAAAAACTTGGCGGTCACGGGAGCAGGCGGCGTAGAGGATGCCTCAATATACGCCGAACCATTGACGCTCCGTATTGTCGTCTTGCATTACCCGGCGATGGGACGCAGAGCCAACGGCACCTGCCTGCTCGCCCAGGCTTGCCGCACCATCTGCAGCCCGGCGTGCTGCAGAACAGCCTGCAACTCAGGCCACTGCCAACGAACGCCCGCCGCGCAACACGCTCGATTGCCCCTTGGCATCGTAGGACGGCGCACTTTCGGTGCGGCCCAGGTGACGCAGCGCCCAGTTCACTTCGCGGCGCCGGCGTGCCAGCAGCGCGCCATTGGCGCGGTTGGCTTCGGCCAGCTCACGCAGCCGCTCTTCTTCGCCTGCAGGCATCGCCGCTTCCAGCGCTTGCAGCGCCGACAGCTTGTCCTGCGTGTGTCGCATCAGCCCATCGATGTCGTTCTCGAGTAATGCCTGGCGTTCGCCGGCCAGCGCATCGCTGAGACGTTGCAGGAACTCGTTCACGTTCATCCTTTCCGTCGGGGATCAACCCGCCAGTTGCTGATTCAGATCCATCATGCGGCTGGCGATGGCGTCCGGGTTGATGGAATAGCTGCCGTTCTGCAATGCATCCTTCACCGCCTGGACGCGACCGGTGTCGATCGCCGAGGACTGCGAAAGCTCGCGCTGCAGGTTCTGCAGGTTGGTGGCTTCGCCGGTCAACTTGACGCTGTCGGTCGGCGGGGTTGCGGCAACCGGAGACGCGCGGTCTTCGCCGGCCGAAGCGATCTTGCTGCTGGTGGCCGTGGTGCGAAGAGTGGCAGCGGTCGGTAGATTGCCTTCGATTTTCTGGGTCATGTCAGGAACTCCTCTACAGGTCGTAGGGGATAACGGCACCCAGAAAAAAAACTTTATAGAAATTTTTTACCTGGAGACCACAACGGTTCCGCTCGCTTCAACGATGCCCTGCACCACCCGGCGCGAGGACGAATTTTCCACCGATACGCGCTCGTTTTCGCCGGCGTCCGACAGGGCGCGACCACTCATGCGCACCTCCAGCCCGCCATTGCGCGAGACCAGCGGCACGGTGTCGCCGCGCCGGACCAGCCGCTGCGTCACCAGATCGTTGGCCGAGAGCAGCGAGCCGGCCGGCAGGACGCGGCGGGCGGTCTTGCCCACCGCAGCGACCGGGTCGGCAAGCACCGCGCCGACGATGCGGGCGGCGTCACGCTTCTCGATACTGATATCGGCCAGCGAGATGGTTTCTCCAGCGCTGATGCCGCGGCGCAAGACCAGCACGTCCTGGTTGCGACGCACCTTCAACGGCACGAACAGGCGCCAGCCGGCCGGCTGCGGGCACGCCACTTCCACCGTATTGGTGCCGGTGGGCTGCGCCTGCAGCGCGATCGGGCAAGCCGGCATGCGCAGGCCCGGATCGAGCGTGGCCTCGGCCTCGGCGTCCGGGCCGACGGTGGCCAGCGCCGCAGCACGAATGGAATCGACGGACTGATAGCTCTGGGCCCAGGCCGGAGCGGCAGCCAACAAGATGACAAGCAGGAGCAGGCGCATGGGACCAGATCCGGAGGAAGACGGGACAGGCGTTGCAAGCGGCGTGCCTGTTTTTTGCCGGGATTGGGGAATCGGGATTGGGGATTCGTAAAAGCGGCCTTGCGGGTGATTCATTTATCCACTGCCGAAGCCCCTTCACCGACCGGATCTCTTCGACAACCATACCGAGCTCTCAAGGATGCAGAAGCAGCAGCGGCAGACAAACTCGCTAATGCACGCTTTAAGCGAATCCCTAATCCCAAATCACCTCATCCCGGCGCTTGAGCGAATCCCCAATCCCCAATCCCAACAGCGCCCCGACCAACCATAAAGCCCTCAAGTTTCCAGAGGGCGCTGTCGATATCTGCCCCATGACCCACGATCTGCTCAACCGCATCGACCAGCGCACGCGACTGGCTGGCCACAACCGACTGGCCCTGCTGCTGTTCCGGCTGGGCGGACGCCAGCTTTTTGGCGTCAACGTCTTCAAGGTGCAGGAAGTGCTGCGCCGGCCGGAACTGTTCCAGGTGCCTGGCTTGCCGACCGAGTTCGCCGGCGTGGCCGACGTGCGCGGGCGCTCGGTGCCGGTGCTGGATCTGGGCCTGGCCATCGGCCACCCGGAACGCGATTCGCATTCGGAAAACGGTCCCGGCTATTTGGTCGTTGCCGAGTTCAACCGCTCGGTCCAGGGTTTTCTGGTCAGCGGAGTGGAACGCATCGTCAATATCGCGGTGGAAGATATCCACCCGCCGCCGGAACTGGGTGCCGAAGCCACTTATTTGACGGCGGTGACGCGTTTCCAGGGCGAGCTGATCCAGGTCATCGACGTGGAGAGCGTGCTGGCCGATATCGCCAAGGTGAGCAAGGACGTGCAGCTGGATCCCTCGCTGCAGCTGGTGGCCTACGACCGCCAGTTCCAGGTACTGGTGGTGGACGATTCGCGCGTGGCGCGGCAGCAGATCCGCAGCGTGCTCGACCAGTTGGGCGTTTCGGCCACCCTGCTGTCCGATGGCCGCCAGGCGCTGGATCACCTGCTACAGGTGGCCGCCTCGGGCGAAAACCCGGCCTACCGCTACGCCATGGTGATCTCCGACATCGAAATGCCGGCAATGGACGGCTATACGCTGACGACGGAAATCCGGCGCACGCCGGGCCTGCAAGGCCTGTATGTGCTGTTGCACACCTCCCTGTCGGGCGTGTTCAACAACGCCATGGTCGAGCAGGTGGGCGCCAACGCCTTCGTGGCCAAGTACAGCGCCCATGAACTGGCCGACTATGTGCTGGCCCGCCTGAAAGTGGTCGCAGAAGCGGCCTGAGCAAGACCAAGCGGCTGCCGGGTCGGAGCCGATGGCAGCCACAAGGTGCTGCCCAGCTGCAAAAGCACTGCAGCGCAGAAAGGTGAGGCAAGCGCGTCCACGCGATTCCGACGTCACATCTGCTGACGCCAGACTGCGCCTCGGGACTGTCGAACCTTCCGGCCTGTGAGTGTGACCGCGCCAATTCCGCGACGGATGGCGTGGCCATCGCGTTTCCGGACAGCAAGCTGCCGTGCGCCGGCAGCGCCGATCCTTCTCCGCGTTCCATAGCCCGTACCACTCGATTGGCACAAACATTGCTTTCTCCCTGGCAACACTTCGCGGGAGAGCACCGTGTCCAGCCCCTTCTCTTCGTTCCTCGGCGTCCATGGCGACGCGTTGACGCTGCGCGAGCAGCGCATGAAGCTCATTGCCAGCAATCTGAGCAACGTGGACACGCCCGGGTACAAGGCCAAGGACCTGAACTTCGAGGCGGCGCTGAAGTCGGCGCAGGGCGAGCAGGATGGCGGTCTGCTGCAGACCACCGACGCCAAGCATTACGAAGTGGGCGGCGGCGCCGGGCTCAACCCCTTCCAGTTCACCCGCGAAGCCGATCAGCCCAGCCTTGACGGCAATACCGTCGATCCCGATGCCGAACGCGCCGCCTACGGCCGCGCCGCGCTGGAATACCGCGCGTCGCTGAGCTTCCTCGAATCCAAGGTGCGCTCGATGCTCACCGCGATCACGGGCCAATAAGTCATGAGCAATCTTCCCATCTTCGATGTGGCCGGCTCGGCGCTGCACGCGCAGTCGGTGCGCCTGAGCACCATTGCCTCCAACCTGGCCAACGCCGATTCGGTCGCAGGCTCGGCCGAGGCGACCTACAAGCCGATCGAGCCGATCTTCCAGGCCCAGCAAAGCCGCCAGGACCCCAGCCTGACCTCGGTGAACGTCAAGGAGATCACCACCACCAATGCGCCGCCGATCCGCCGCTACGAACCCGGCCACCCGCTGGCTGACGCCGACGGCTACGTGTTCTCGCCCGACGTGGATCCGGTCTCGCAGATGGTCAACATGATTTCCGCCTCGCGCAATTACCAGGCAGGCGTGGAAATGCTCAATACCGCCAAGGAACTGGCGCTCGCGACCCTCACCATGGGTCGCTGACCCTTCCTAGCTGACCCTTACCAACGGAATACTCCACATGAGCACGATCGGCAGCGATCTCTACAAAAGCCTTGGCCTGAGTACCAGCAGCACCGTCGCCAAGAAGGAGGAGGCACTCGGCCAGGCCGACTTCCTCAAACTGATGACCGAACAGCTGCAGCATCAAGACCCGCTCAAGCCGATGGAAAACAGCGCGTTTCTCGGGCAATTGGCGCAGTTTTCCACCGTGCAGGGCATTGGCGACCTCAATACCAAGGTCAGCAACTTTTCCGATTCGATGAACAGCGACCAGGTGCTCAAGGGCGCGGCGCTGGTTGGCCACAACGTGCTGGTGCCCTCGGCGCAGGTAGCGATCGATGCCACCGGCTCGGCCAAGGGCGTGGTGGCCGCGACTTCGGCCGGTTTCGTCAATTTCGAAATCACCGACGCCAACGGCACCTTCGTCAAACAGATCAGCGTGCCGGCCAGCGCCGCCGGTGAGGTGTCCTTCGACTGGGATGGCACCGACGCAAACGGCAATCGCATGGCGGCCGGCAAATACGGCGTGACTGCCACCCAGACCGACACCGCCGGCTCCAAAAGCAAGTTGTCTACCTATGTCCAGGCACCGGTGGACAGCGTCACGATCGGCTCGGACGGGTTGTATCTCAACCTGACCGGGCTAGGCACTTCCCCGCTCGCCAACGTGCTCCGCGTCAGCTGAGCCGGCAACCAACACCTAAAGGAACTCATCCATGGGCTTCAATACCTCGTTGTCCGGCATCAACGCAGCCAATGCCGATCTGAACGTCACCTCCAACAACATCGCCAACGTCAACACGACCGGGTTCAAGGAATCGCGCGCCGAATTTGCCGACATGTTCCAGAGCACCAGCTATGGCCTGTCGCGCAATGCGGTCGGTTCGGGCGTGCGCGTCAGCAACGTGGCGCAGCAGTTCTCGCAGGGCAATATCGACCCGACCGGGCGCAGCCTGGACCTGGCGGTCTCCGGCGAAGGCTTCTTCACTGTCTCGTCCAACGGCGCCAAGATGTACACCCGCGCCGGCAATTTCCAGACCGATGCCAACGGCTATGTGGTCAACCCGCAGGGCGCACGCCTGCAGGTGTTCGCGCCCAATCCCAGCGGCAACGGGTTTGACGTAGGCCGCCTGTCGGACCTGCAGTTGCTGACCACCGACAGCCCGCCAAAATCCACCTCCACGGTCAACCTGGCCTTCACCCTGCCCGGCAATGCCACCGCGCCGACGGTGACCCCGTTCAACCCGGCCGACGACAAGACCTATAGCCATTCCACCGGCGGCATCAATGTCTACGATTCGCTGGGCGTCAGCCATGTGCAGACCTCCTACTTCGTCAAGACCGCCAACCCCAACGAGTGGCAGGTCTACAACTACGTGGACGGCGCTGCGGTCGGTGCCCCGACCACCCTGCAGTTCTCCGATACCGGCGCGCTGACCACCCCGGCCAACGGCATCATCGCGATGGACCCGTTCACCCCGAGCACCGGCGCGGGCGTGCTGAACATGCAGCTCAACGTCACTGGCTCCACCCAGTACGGCGAAGCCTTCGCCCTGCGCGATACGCGCCAGGATGGCTACGCCAGCGGCAAGCTCAACGAAATCAGCATCGACACCAGCGGCGTGGTGTTCGCGCGCTATTCCAACGGTGCCGACAAGCCGCTGGGCCAGGTGGCGCTGAGCAGCTTCGTCAACCCGCAGGGCCTGCAGTCGCAGGGCAACAACATGTGGGCCGAGAGCTACACCTCCGGTGCCGCCCGCACCGGCGCGCCGGACACCTCGGACCTGGGCCAGATCGAATCCGGCTCGCTGGAAGCCTCCACGGTGGACCTGACCGAGCAGCTGGTGAACATGATCGTGGCCCAGCGCAACTTCCAGGCCAACTCGCAGATGATCTCGACCCAGGACCAGGTCACCCAGACGATCATCAATATTCGTTAAAAGCCGGGATTGGTGATTCGGGATTAGGGATTCGCAAACGCTGGTATCACGTCCATCGGATGCCAGCCCGCGGCCCCAACCTCACCGCCAGTCACAGCCCGCTTTTACGAATCCCAAATCCCGAATCTCAAATCCCGGTGTCCCATGGATAAAGCCCTCTACGTCGCGATGACCGGTGCCCGCGCCTCACTGCAGGCGCAAAGCACCGTCTCGCATAATCTCGCCAATGTCGATACGGTGGGATTCAAGGCCGCGTTGGCCAACACCGAGGCGTTCAAGATCCAGGGCAATGGCTATCCGTCGCGGATCGATGCGCTGCATGTGGACCAAGGGTTCGATCGTAGCCAGGGCCATCAGAAGGTCACCGGCAACCCGCTGGACGTGTCGCTGCAGCAGGACCGCTGGTTGGCGGTGCAGTCGCCCGACGGCAGCGAGGCCTACACCCGCAACGGCGAATTGGCGCTCACCGCCAATGGCCAGCTGGTCACCGCCAACGGACACGCCGTGCTGGACGAAGGCGGCAACCCGATGACGATCCCGCCGCACCAGGCGATGGAGATCGGCAGCGACGGCAGTATTTCCATCATTCCGCAGGGCGAAGGCCCGCAGACCATGGCCATCGTCGGCAAGATGAAGGTGGTGGATGCGCCCGCCGACCGTTTGACGCGGCGCCCCGACGGGCTGATGCGCAACACCAGCACCGACCCGGCACAGGCGTTTGCGGTGGCCACCGGCAAGACCGTCAACAGCGGCATGCTGGAAGGCAGCAACGTGGACGCGGCCGGCGCGCTGGTGGAAATGATCCAGTTGCAGCGGCAGTTCGAAATGCAGGTCAAGATCATCAAGAACGGCGACGACAACGCGCAATCGGCCAATTCGCTGTTGCGGGTGAGCGGCTAAGCGCCACTGGCGCCCAAGGCCGCACCGTCGGTTGGCTCGCCGCTCTGCCGAGCACCTTGATGGCCGCCGCCCGGGTTCGCTGCAGAGCGGCTGGTTTGTGACTTGGCTGCAGGGTCCTTGCCCGCCCACCATCGCGGGACACGCCGCAAGTACGTCCTTGTAGGCTCTTACGCGGCATCCATGCCGCGTAAGGTCCCGCGACAGTGGGCGGGCAAGGACCTGTCGAGATGGTCGGTGCGCATGGTGCACACGTGCCTGACGTGGGCTGCTGGGATCACGGCCCATCCAGTCATCTTCTCCATGCAGGCCTCAGGCCTGGCAATGGACAAGTTTTAAGGGAGGAACCGACAAACTCTCTGGTGCGGTGTCCTCGCCGCTTGCGGGACCGTTGGCGGCATGGATGCCGCCATCGAGCCCCCAGGGATGGGTTCACGGCGTGTCCCGCGAGCGGTGAGGGCACCGCACACTCGACCGACTCAGAGTTTGCCCTGATCCAGGACCACGCTAACAAGAAGCGGCTAACAAACTCCACCGCTCTCCGCCAAGCGAGCAAGACGCTACAACCGGCAACCTGCAACAGACCTCCAAGCGGATCTATCACGCAGCCCCACCGCTGCCGCTAGCTGCCGCCCCTGCCCCACGCAGCTCGCCCCCCCCACTCCACGTGACCCACTGCACACCCGGCAGAAATCCGACGCGGGTTTGGCACGGCACGTGCATATACCCACCCGTACCCGGAACACATCCCCGGGTCTAACGAGGAATCGGGTCATGAATCAGGCTTTGTGGGTCGCCAAAACCGGGCTGGATGCGCAGCAGACGCGCATGTCGGTCATTTCCAACAACCTGGCCAATACCAATACCACCGGCTTCAAGCGCGACCGTGCCGCGTTCGAAGACCTGTTGTACCAACAGGTGCGTGCGCCCGGCGGCTCGACCTCCGCGCAGACGCAGCTGCCGACCGGCCTGCAACTGGGTACCGGCGTGCGCGTGGTGTCCACCTTCAAGGGGTTCGACCAGGGCAGCCAGCAGCAGACCGGCCGCGCGCTGGACGTGATGGTCAACGGTCGCGGTTTCTTCGAAGTGCAGATGCCTGATGGCACCTCGGCCTACACCCGCGACGGCACCTTCCAGATCAACGCCCAGGGCGAACTGGTCACCAACAGCGGCTACCCGCTGCAGCCGGGCATCCAGGTGCCGGAAGGCGCGCAGTCGCTGACCATCGGCAACGACGGCACCATCAGCGTGACGCTGGCCGGCCAGGCCGCCGCGCAGGAAATCGGCGCATTGACGCTGACCGACTTCATCAATCCCTCGGGCCTGCAGGCCAAGGGCGAAAACCTGTTCGTCGAAACCACCGCTTCGGGCCCCGCACAAAACGGCACGCCTGGCCTCAACGGCCTGGGCACCACCGTGCAGGGCGCGCTGGAAGGCAGCAACGTCAATACGGTGGAAGAGCTGGTGAGCATGATCGAGACGCAGCGCGCCTACGAAATGAATGCCAAGGCCATCTCCACCACCGACTCGATGCTCGGTTACTTGAACAACAACGTCTGATCGGCTCGCCGCTCCTCGCCCTCTCAGGAATCAACGCCATGTCACGCCTGCCTTCTCTCTCCCGCCTGTGCCTCGCCATTGCCTGCAGCGCGCTGCTGGGTGGCTGCGTGGCCGCCGGCGATGTACGTCCGTTCGCCGAACTGGCGCCGATCGTGCCGGTGGTGGCACCGGTGGCGCAGCCGACGGCCGGTGCGATCTACGCCGCCGGCCCCAGCCTGAACCTGTATGGCGATCGCCGTGCCCGCGATGTCGGCGATCTGCTGACGGTGAACCTGGTCGAAAGCACTACCGCCTCGTCCACCGCCAACACCAGCATCAGCAAGAAGGACGCCACTACCATGGGCGCGCCGACGCTGCTGGGCGCACCGCTCACCGTGGGTGGCTTGAATGTGCTGGAAAACAGCACCAGCGGCGACCGCAGCTTTGCCGGCAAGGGCAACACCGCACAGAGCAACCGCATGCAGGGCAGCGTCACCGTCACCGTGATGCAACGCCTGCCCAACGGCAACCTGGTGATCCAGGGGCAGAAGAACCTGCGCCTGACCCAGGGCGACGAACTGGTGCAGGTGCAAGGCATCGTGCGCGCCGCCGACATCGCCCCGGACAACACCGTGCCCTCCAGCAAGGTGGCCGACGCCCGCATCGCTTACGGCGGCCGCGGCGCGATCGCGCAGTCCAATGCAATGGGCTGGCTGAGCCGCTTCTTCAATTCCCGTCTGTCGCCCTACTGAGCCTGCGACCATGAACCTGTCTTCCCTGCCCTTCCGTCTGCTGGCTGCCGCCGTCGCGCTGTGCGCGCTTGCCGCGCCGGCCAGCGCCGAGCGCATCAAGGATCTTGCCCAGGTCGGCGGCGTGCGCGGCAACGCGCTGGTCGGCTACGGCCTGGTGGTTGGCCTGGACGGCAGCGGCGACCGTACCAGCCAGGCACCCTTCACCGTGCAGAGCCTGAAGAACCTGCTCGGCGAGCTGGGCGTCAATGTTCCGGCGAACGTCAACCCGCAGCTGAAAAACGTCGCGGCCGTGGCCATCCATGCCGAATTGCCGCCGTTCGCCAAGCCCGGCCAGCCCATCGACATCACCGTTTCCTCGATCGCCAACGCAGTGTCGCTGCGCGGCGGCTCGCTGCTGATGGCACCGCTGAAGGGCGCCGATGGCCAGGTCTATGCGATGGCGCAGGGCAACCTGGTCGTTGGCGGCTTCGGTGCGCAAGGCAAGGACGGCTCGCGCGTTTCGGTCAATGTGCCCAGCGTCGGGCGCATTCCCAACGGCGCCACCGTCGAACGTGCATTGCCGGACGTGTTCGCCGGTACCGGCGAGATCACCCTCAACCTGCACCAGAACGACTTCACCACCGTCTCGCGCATGGTCGCGGCGATCGACAGCAGCTTCGGCGCCGGCACCGCGCGTGCGGTCGACGGCGTGACCGTGGCGGTGCGCTCGCCGACCGACCCGGGTGCGCGGATCGGCCTGTTGTCGCGGCTGGAAAACGTCGAGCTCTCCCCGGGCGATGCACCGGCCAAGGTGGTGGTCAATGCGCGTACCGGCACCGTGGTCATCGGCCAGCTGGTGCGGGTGATGCCGGCCGCCATCGCGCATGGCTCGCTCACCGTCACCATCAGCGAAAACACCAACGTCAGCCAGCCGGGCGCCTTCAGTGGCGGCCGCACTGCGGTGACCCAGCAATCGACGATCACGGCCACCTCCGAAGGCAGCCGCATGTTCAAGTTCGAAGGCGGCACCACGCTCGATCAGATCGTACGCGCAGTCAACGAAGTGGGCGCCGCGCCCGGCGACCTGGTGGCCATCCTGGAAGCGCTCAAGCAAGCCGGTGCGCTGACGGCGGAGCTAGAGGTGATCTGACATGCGTATCGCAGCCTCGCCCATTGATCTCAACCCGAGCACCAAGGCCGATCCGGCAAAGATCGACAAGGTCTCCCGTCAGCTCGAAGGTCAGTTCGCGCAGATGCTGGTCAAGAGCATGCGCGATGCGAGCTCCGGCGACCCGATGTTTCCGGGCCAAAACCAGATGTTCCGCGAAATGTACGACCAGCAGATGGCCAAGGCGTTGACCGACGGCAAGGGGCTGGGACTGTCGGCGATGATCTCCAAGCAGCTCAGTGGCGACACGGGCGGCCCGGCCTTGAACACCTCGTTGAACACTGCCGAAGCGGCCAAGGCGTACGCCCTGGTTGCCGGCAAGCGCGACGCCTCGTTGCCGCTGCCCGCCCGCGACGGCGCGGCCACCGGCATCACGACCAGCAGCGTGGCGAAGGCGGCCCTGGGCGCAGGCAACTTGAGCGGCATCGGCATGAGCCAGGTGCTGGATCTGATTGCCGGGCGTACCGGCGCTGGCGAAGCCGGCAGCGACGATGCTGCAGCACTGAGCTGGCCGTCGGCCAACGATCGCTGGGCCGATGTGGCCGCCAGCGATGCAGCCGATGCCAATGCCGCGGTCAATGCGAGTGCCGCCAGCAGCGCCGCTGCCAGCCTGGGCGAGCGCACCCCGGAAGGCTTTGTCGCCAAGATCTGGACGCATGCGCAAAAGGCTGCGCGCGAACTGGGTGTGGACCCGCGCGCGCTGGTGGCCCAGGCCGCATTGGAAACCGGTTGGGGCCGTCGCGGCATCGGCAACGGTGGCGACTCCAACAACCTGTTCGGCATCAAGGCCACCGGCTGGAGCGGCGACAAGGTCACCACCGGCACCCACGAATACGTCAACGGCGTCAAAACCACCGAAACCGCCGATTTCCGCGCCTATGGCTCGGCCGAGGAGAGTTTTGCCGACTACGTGCGGCTGCTGAAGAACAACAGCCGTTACCAGCCCGCGCTGCAGGCCGGCACCGATATCAAGGGTTTTGCACGCGGCTTGCAACAAGCCGGATACGCCACCGATCCGGGCTATGCGGCCAAGATCGCGGCGATCGCCAACGGCCCGACCATCGACCGTGCGGTGGCCGCCATCGGCAATGCGGCGGCCGATCTGTCCAACCGCTATGCCAGTACCGCCGAGCCGGCCGGGCTCGGCACCATCCGTCGCTGAGGTAAACGCTCATGTCCATCATGTCCACCGGGACCAGCGCGCTCATCGCCTTCCAACGGGCGTTGTCGACCGTTAGCCATAACGTCGCCAACATCAATACCGAAGGCTATAGCCGCCAACGTGTGGAATTTGCAACGCGCACGCCCACCGACATGGGCTACGCGTTCGTGGGCAATGGCGCCAAGATCACCGATGTGGGCCGGGTCGCCGACCAGCTGGCCATCTCGCGCCTGCTCGACAGCGGCGGCGAACTCTCGCGCCTGCAGCAGCTGTCCTCGCTGTCCAACCGCGTCGACGCGCTGTACTCCAACACCGCCACCAACGTGGCCGGGCTGTGGTCGAATTTCTTCGATTCCACCAGCGCGGTGTCGTCCAACGCCTCCTCCACCGCCGAGCGCCAGAGCATGCTCGACAGCGGTAATTCGCTGGCGACGCGCTTCAAGCAGCTCAACGGGCAGATGGACAGCCTGAGCAACGAAGTCAACAGCGGATTGACCTCCTCGGTGGACGAAGTCAACCGCTTGACGCAGCAGATCGCCAAGCTCAACGGCACCATCGGCAGCAGTGCCCAGGCGGCAGCGCCGGACATGCTGGATCAGCGCGACGCGCTGGTGAGCAAGCTGGTCGGTTTTACCGGCGGCACGGCGGTGATCCAGGACGGCGGCTTCATGAATGTTTTCACCGCCGGCGGTCAGCCGCTGGTGGTCGGTACCACCTCTTCCAAACTCGTCACCGTTGCCGACCCGTATCAGCCGACCAAGCTGCAGGTGGCGATGCAGACCCAAGGCCAGAACGTCAGCCTCAGCGCCAGTTCGCTGGGCGGCCAGATCGGCGGTCTGCTGGAATTTCGCAGCAGCGTGCTCGAGCCGACCCAGGCCGAACTCGGCCGCTTGGCCGTGGGCATGGCCAGCACCTTCAATGCCGGCCACAGCCAGGGGATGGACTTGTATGGCGCGATGGGCGGGAACTTCTTCAATATCGGTTCGCCTACCGTTGCCGCCAATCCGAGCAATACCGGCAGCGCATCGCTGAGCGCCAGTTTCAGCAACGTGAGCGCCGTTGACGGCCAGAACGTCACGCTCAGCTTCGACGGCACCACCTGGAAAGCCATCAACGCCAGTACCGGCTCTGCCGTGCCGATGACCGGTACCGGCACCGCCGCCGACCCGCTGGTGCTCAATGGCGTCAGCATGGTGGTGGGCGGCACGCCGGCCAGCGGCGACAAGTTCCTGCTGCAGCCCACCGCCGGGCTGGCCGGCAGCCTGTCGGTGGCCATTACCGATCCCTCGCGGATTGCCGCCGCCACCCCGGTCAAGGCCACCGCCACGGTCGCCAACCTGGGCACCGGCAAGATCAGCGACGTCAAGGTCACCAATGCGCAGAATCCCGCGCTGCTGACCCCCTCGTCGATCGAGTTCATCGACGCCAACCAGTACACCATCAATGGCGCCGGCCCGTTCGCCTACACCGCCGGCCAGACCATCAGCGCCAACGGCTGGAGCTTCGCGCTGGACGGCGCGCCCAAGGCCGGCGACACCTTCGGCGTCGGCCCAATGGGCGCAGGCTCCAGCGACAACGGCAATGCCAAATTGCTGGCCAACATCGACGATGCCAAGGCGCTCAGCGGTGGCACGGTCACCCTCAATGGCGCGCTCTCCGGCCTGACCACCTCGGTGGGTTCGGCCGCGCGTGCGGCCAGCTATTCGGCCGATGCGCAGAAGGTCATCAACGACCAGGCGCAGGCCAGCCGCGACTCGATTTCCGGCGTCAACCTCGATGAGGAAGCCGCCAACATGCTGAAGCTGCAACAGGCCTACCAGGCCGCCGCACAGATGATCTCTACCGCCGACACCGTCTTCCAAGCCATCCTGGGTGCCGTACGCTGATGACCGACCGTATCTCCACCAGCATGATGTACAGCCAGTCGGTCGCCTCGATGGGCGCCAAGCAGTCGCGGCTGAACCAGCTCGAATCGCAGCTCTCCAGTGGGCAGCGCCTGGTCACCGCCAAGGACGACCCGGTGGCTGCGGGCACGGCGGTCGGCCTGGACCGTGCCCTGGCGGCGATCACGCGCTTCGGCGAAAACGCCAACAACGTGCAGAACCGGCTCGGGCTGCAGGAAAACGCGCTGTCGCAAGCCGGCGACAAAATGGCGCGCGTCACCGAATTGGCGGTGCAGGCCAGCAATTCTTCGCTCAGCCCCGATGACCGCAAGGCGATCGCCTCGGAACTGACAGCGCTGCGCGAGAGCATGGTGAGCCTGGCCAACAGCACCGACGGCACCGGACGCTACCTGTTCGGCGGCACCGCCGATGGCAGTGCGCCTTTCATCAAGAGCAATGGCAGCGTCACCTACAACGGCGACCAGACCCAGAAGCAGGTCGAAGTGGCGCCGGACACCTTCGTCAGCGACACCCTGCCCGGCAGCGAAATCTTCATGCGCATCCGCACCGGCGACGGCACCGTGGATGCGCACGCCAACGCCGCCAACACGGGGACCGGCTTGCTGCTGGATTTCAGCCGCGATGCGAGCACCGGCAGCTGGAACGGTGGAAGTTACAGCGTGCAGTTCACCGCCGCCGACACCTATGAAGTGCGCGACAGCACCAATACGGTGGTCGGCACCGGCACCTACAAGGAGGGCGAAGACATCAACGCCGCCGGCGTGCGCATGCGCATCAGCGGCGCCCCGGCGGTGGGCGACAGTTTCCAGATTGGCGCCTCCGGCACCAAGGATGTGTTCTCCACCATCGACGACCTGGTCGGCGCGCTCAACTCCGATACGCTGACCGCGCCGCAGAAGGCTGCGATGATCAACACGCTGCAGTCGTCCATGCGCGACATCACCCAGGCATCTTCGAAGATGATCGATGCGCGCGCCTCCGGCGGCGCGCAGTTGTCGGCCATCGACAATGCCAACTCATTGCTTGAATCCAACGAAGTCACGCTCAAGACCAGCCTGTCGTCGATCCGCGACCTGGATTACGCCTCGGCGATTGGGCAGTACCAACTCGAGAAGGCCTCGTTGCAGGCCGCTCAAACGATTTTTCAGCAGATGCAGTCCTCGTCGTTGTTCAACATCATCCGCTGATTTTGCCGCAGAAAACCTGGGTTTTCTTCGCTCCTGCGCGTGAGCGCTTGCGCAGGCGGACGGAGTTTATTTTTCGAAGAGTTATACCAACGCTAAAGATTGGCGGGGTGCTGCCGAATAAACCAAACCCCTTGATACACAACGCTTACGTATTTCGTCCCGACGCAGAAAGACAGTAAAAAATACTGAATTTCGCTAAAGGTTCCCGACGCAACGCCGTTATTCATCTCAGCAGCGGCAACGGCCAACTTGATGGCCCCCCTGCGGAGGCTCCAGGCAAGTCCCCCTTGCCGGAAAAATCGCTTAGGAGAAATCAAAATGGCACAGGTAATCAACACCAACGTAATGTCGCTGAACGCTCAGCGGAACCTCAACACCAGCAGCGCCAGCATGTCGACGAGCATCCAGCGTCTGTCGTCTGGTCTGCGCATCAACAGCGCCAAGGACGACGCCGCAGGTCTGGCGATCTCCGAGCGTTTCACCACGCAGATCCGCGGCCTGGACGTTGCCTCGCGTAACGCCAACGACGGTATCTCGCTGGCCCAGACCGCCGAAGGCGCGATGGTGGAAATCGGCAGCAACCTGCAGCGTATCCGCGAGCTGTCGGTGCAGTCGTCCAACGCCACCAACTCGTCCACCGACCGTGACGCGCTGAACTCGGAAGTCAAGCAGCTGACCGCGGAAATCGACCGCGTTGCCAACCAGACCAACTTCAACGGCACCAAGCTGCTGGACGGCTCGTTCTCCGGCGCGCTGTTCCAGGTCGGCGCCGACGCCGGCCAGACCATCGGCATCAACAGCATCGTCGACGCCAACGTCGATTCGCTGGGCAAGGCCAACTTCGCTGCCGCCGTCTCCGGCGCCGGCGTCACCGGCACCGCCACCGCTTCTGGTTCGGTCAGCGGCATCAGCCTGTCGTTCAAGGACGCCAGCGGCTCGGCCAAGAGCGTCACCATTGCCGACGTCAAGATCGGCGCCGGCGACACCGCTGCCGACGTCAACAAGAAGGTCGCCTCGGCGATCAACGACAAGCTCGACCAGACCGGCATGTACGCCTCGATCAAGAGCGACGGTTCGCTGCAGATCGAATCGCTGAAGGCTGGCCAGGACTTCACCTCGCTGTCGGCTGGCACCTCCAGCGCCGCTGGCATCACCGTCGGCGCCGGCATCACCACCGCTTCGGCCGCTTCCGGCTCCACCGCTTCGACCCTGAGCAGCCTGGATATCTCCACGTTCTCCGGCTCGCAGAAGGCCCTGGAAATCGTCGACAAGGCGCTGACCGCGGTCAACTCCTCGCGCGCCGACATGGGTGCGGTGCAGAACCGCTTCACCTCCACCATCGCCAACCTGAGCGCAACCTCGGAAAACCTGTCGGCCTCGCGTAGCCGTATCCGCGACACCGACTACGCCAAGGAAACCGCCGAACTGACCCGCACGCAGATCCTGCAGCAGGCCGGTACCGCGATGCTGGCGCAGGCCAAGTCAGTTCCGCAGAACGTGCTGAGCCTGCTGCAGTAACTGGCAGTGACCTGCCGCCGCAACGCGGCAGTGCTCCGCAGCACGTCCAAAGCCCCTCTTCGGAGGGGCTTTTTTTGTGGCCGCGGCCCGTCCACGCCCGCCATGGACGGTTTGTTGACGCGCGCCGCCGGCCACCACGGGCATGGAACTTGCATCGATAGTCGTCGTGCGCGTGACCCCTCGCCGCCGCTAAAGTCCTCGCGGATGCGGCCGATACCCGTCACGTAATCCCATGCGTCCGTCTGTTTCGGGCGCCCAGACGAGGAATGCAACATGGCATCGGTGATCAGCACTTCTGGCTCCGGATTGGACATCCCTACCGTGGTGTCCACCCTGGTGTCCCGGCAGAAAGACCCCGAGCAAGCACGCATCAACAAGGCCGGCACCGCCGCAACCACGCAGTTGTCGGCGATCAGCCAGATCAAGAGCAGCATGACCACGCTCAAGTCTGCGCTGGACAAGGTGATCAGCAGCGCCGACACCAACGCCTACAAGGCCACGGTGCCGACCGATGCCGGCTTCACCGCCACCACCACCAGCTCGGCGGCGCCGGGCAACTATTCGGTGGAAGTGGTCTCGCTGGCGACCTCGCAGAAATTGGCCTCCGGTGCATTCGCTGCCGATGCCACCGTGGGTAGCGGCACGCTGACGATCGGCTATGGCGATCAGAGCGTCACCGTGGACATCAGCGGCACCGACAAGCTCACCGACATCGCTGCAGCCATCAACAAGGCCGCCGGCGGCAAGGGCGTGACTGCCAGCGTGGTCACCGCCAACGATGGCCAGCACCTGGTCTTCAATGCGGTCGACTCCGGTACCAAGGGCGCACTGACCATCAGCGCCAGCGACCCCAGCCTGAGCAGCCTGACCTACGGCCCCGGCGTCACCGGCGGGCTGAACCAGACCGTCGCCGCCGCCGACGCGCTGGTACGCGTGGACGGTTTCGAGCGCACGTCCAGCTCCAACACCGTCAGCGACATCGTGCCCGGCGTGGTGCTCACCCTGACCAAGGCCGCTGAAGGCACCAAGTTCAATCTGGGCGTGGCCGCCGACACCAGCGGCCTCAAGGGCAACCTCACCGCGTTCGCCGCGGCCTACAACACCGCCAACACGCTGCTGGCCAAGAGCAGCAGTTATGACGCCACCACCAAGACCGCCTCGGCGCTGACCGGCGATTCGCTGGTGCGCAATCTGCAGCAGCAGCTGCGCGGCCAGGTCAGCGGCAACGTCAACGAACTCAAGGCCCTGGGCCTGACCATCGACAAGGATGGCGTGATGAGTTTCGACGGCGCCAAGTTCGACACCGCCATCGCCTCGGACGGTGGCGCCGCGGCCGAGGTGTTCGGCAAGGACAGCAAGTTCAGCGGCACGCTGAGCAAAGTGCTGGACAGCAACGTCAATGTCACCAACGGCACGCTGACCCTGCGCTCGGACAGCTTGAACAAGACCATCAAGGGCTATGAGTCGGAGCTGGACGATCTCGATGCGCGCATGGAAAAACTCAGCGACCGCTACACCGCCCAATTCACCGCAATGGAAACCATGATCAGCCAGCTGCAGAGCAGCACCAGCTCGCTCAGCAGCCTGCTGACAAGCTGATTTCCGTGATGACGATCCTCAAGTCCTGTCAGGGTATTGCCGATACAAGTAAGGCCTATCGTGATTTCGGCCTTGCCTTCCGGCAGGAGCGTCGTCGCAGGAGCGCAGCGCTCCGGGACCAGCGAAGGTCAGCCCATTGAGGAGTCATCCATGTACGGTTCCAATCGTCAGTATGCCGAGCAATATCGCAAGGTCGGCGTGTCCACCAGCGTGACCGAAGCCGATCCGCACAAGCTGGTCTCGCTGCTGTTTGCCGGTGCTTGCCAGCGTATTCGTCTGGCCCAGGCCTGCCTGGCGCAGGGCGATCAGGCGCGCAAGGGCAAGGCCATCGGCGAGGCTTGCGCGATCGTCGGTCACTTGAACGGCTCGCTCGATCACGAAGCCGGTGGCGAGATCGCTGGTAACCTCTCGGCCCTGTACGACTACGTGATGCAGCGGCTGACCGCGGCCAACCTGCACAACGACGAGACCGCGTTGACCGAAGCGCTGGGGTTGCTCAGCGAAATCGACTCGGCGTGGAACTCCATCCCCCTCGAACAACGCGGCCTTTCCGCCGTTTCGTGAGTCCTGCCATGCATAGCGTGCAAAGCCTTCAAGCAGAAATCGCCGACCTCCGCCTGGCCATGGCGCAAGAGGAGTTCGAGGCGATGCCGCAGATGCTGGACAACCACGACCTGCACCTGCGCGAATACGCGCAGCAGGTGGACATCCAGCAGGACCGCGACGCGCTGCAGGCCTTGCTCACCATGCATCAGGACTTGATGCGGATGATGCGCGAGCGGCAGCGCAAGCTGCTGGAACTGATCCGCGCACAGCGCACCTCATCGTCGGCCAGCCGCGCCTACGCGCGGGTCGGACGGATCTGATGAGCGCGCTCGGCACACTCGCGCCATCGGCCGATGCCGAGCTGTTTGCCGACACGCTCAGTTGCCAATTGCAGTTGCCGGCCGGCTTCCGCGCCGGGAGCGATGCGGGCGCGCACAGCGCCGCTGAAACCCTGTTGCGCAGTCTTGGCCAGGTCGAAGACCTGCGTAGCGAAGAAACCAGCGAAGACCGCGGCGAACTGCCGCTGCTGGTGCAGCGCATGGACGCCAAGCTGGATTTGATGCTGGCGCTGATCGGCCGCCTGGTGCGCCAGGGCGACAGCGGCCTGAGCCAGGGAATGGTGCACTGGTCGGTGCGCGGGATCCGCCTGAGTTGCGCAACCAGTCACCCGCCCGGCACAACCGGCGCCGTTTGCCTGCAGCCGTCCGACTGGCTTCCTGAACTTGTACAGCTTTCTGCCACCGTGCTGGCGAACGCGAGCGATGGCCACGATGTCTGGCTGTGGCTGCGGTTTGCCCCGCTCGCGCCCGGCCTGCAGGACGCGCTGGAACGCCACCTGTTTCGCTTGCACCGCCGTCAGATCGCCGACGCCCGCCGCCAGCGTTGATCCGATAGTTGGCGCCGGGCGCCGGGTCAGCTAAGGTGCCCTTTACTGAAAAAGGTCTCTTCTGCGCCGTGCGAGTCATCATCGTCGACGATCACACCCTTGTCCGTGCCGGCCTGTCCAGGCTGCTGCAAACCTTCGCCGGCATCGATGTCGTGGGCGAAGCCAGCAATGCGCAACAAGCCCTGGACATGACGTCCCTGCACCGGCCCGACCTGGTGCTGATGGACCTGTCTTTGCCCGGCCGCAGCGGCCTGGATGCCATGACCGACGTGCTGCGCGCCGCGCCGCGCACGCACGTGGTGATGATGTCGATGCACGACGACCCGGTGCATGTGCGCGATGCGCTTGATCGCGGCGCGGTCGGCTTCGTGGTCAAGGACGCCGCGCCGCTGGAACTGGAATTGGCGTTGCGCGCCGCCGCCGCCGGCCAGGTGTTCCTGAGCCCGCAGATCTCGTCCAAGATGATTGCGCCGATGCTGGGCCGCGAAAAGCCGGTCGGCATTGCCGCGCTGTCGCCGCGTCAGCGCGAGATCCTGCGCGAAATCGGCCGCGGCCAGAGCAACAAGGAAATCGCCGCCGATTTGGGCATCAGCGTCAAGACCGTGGAAACCCACCGCGCCCGCATGATGGAATCGCTCGGATGCCGTCGCGCCAACGATCTGGTGCTGCTGGCCGCCAAACATCACAACGAGTTGGTCTGACGCGCTATCCGGGCACGCGTGGGCCAGCGACGCTGAAAACAGTGACGGGATTCCGGCGGGCACGCTTGAGCCCGCCTGCAACGTCAGGAAGTTCCTGACAAACTGTCGGGAAAATCATGAGTCACCTCACCTGACTCCCTGATTAGAAACCCGTCGCGTTGTCCTGCAAGATGCATTCCATCGCTGCTGCGTGCAGCGCCCATCGGAAGCGCTTCCATGAAGACGACCATTTCCGCCCAGCTTGGCCAGCAACTGCACCTCACCCCGCAGTTGCTGCAGTCGATCCGTCTGTTGCAATTGGACGGCATGCAATTAGAACTGGAAATCCGTCGTGCCCTGGAAACCAATCCGTTGCTGGAGTTGGAAGAGCTGGCCGATAACGGGGATCAGGCCGCCACCGACAACGATGGCGCCAGCGATATCGCCGCGTTCGACGAACTGCCGGAAAGCACGATGTGGGACGTGCAGGGCGGCAGTTGGAACGATGGGGACGACGATCGCATGCAGCGCGTGGCCGCCGGCGAGTCGACCGACCCGCATGTGCGCATCCTGCGCGAGCTGGCGCTGGACCTGGACGAGGCTGCATTGGGGGCCGCTGCGTTCTGGCTGGAGCAGACCGACGACGCCGGTTATCTGACCGAAGCGCTGTCGACGCTGCAACAGCTGGGCGCCACCCGTCTGGGCATGACCGTGCAGGCGGTGGAAGCGATCCGGCAGCGGTTGCTGCACGGCGACCCGGCCGGTCTGGCCGCCTGCGACCTGCGCGAGTGTCTGCAGGCCCAGTTGAGCGCCCTGCCCGGCCGCGTCCCGGCACGCCACCTGGCTGCGCGCATCCTCGACGGCGATCTGGAGCTGCTGGCCGCGCACGACTACACGGTGCTGGCACGCGCACACGATGCCGAAGTGGACGATGCCCGCGAAGCGGTGCGGCTGATCCTGTCGCTGCAACCTCGCCCCGGCGACGACCTGCTGCAGGAAAGCAATGCCAGCGTGATCCCGGATGTGCTCGCCTGGCATGCCGACGACAGCTGGCGCGTCGCACTCAACCCGGCCACCACCCATCGCGTCAGCATCAATCCGGTGCACGAACGCGCGCTGGCCGACGCCGGCGAGGCCGCGCAGCCGTTGCGCGACATGCTGCAGGAAGCGCGCTGGCTGACCCGCGGGCTGTCGATGCGCTATGAGACCCTGCTGCGCGCCACGCGTGCCATCGTCGAACGCCAGGCCGCCTTCCTGGCGCGTGGCGAAGAAGCGATGGCACCGCTGACGCTGAAGGAAATCGCCGACGAGATCGGCATGCACGAATCGACCATTTCGCGCATCACCACCGGCAAATACATCCAGACTCCACGCGGCACCTTCGAGCTCAAGCACTTCTTCGCCGTGCGGCTGGAAGGCGCCAGCGTCTCCGGCCAGGCCGTCAAGGCGATGGTGCGCCGCTTGATCGAAAGCGAGCCGGCCGGCCGGCCGCTGGCCGACGAGGCGATTGCCGGATTGCTGTCGCGGCAAGGCGTTAACATTGCGCGCCGCACCGTGGCCAAGTACCGCGAACAACTTGATATCGCACCGGCACGCGAGCGCCGCCGCACCACTAAACCGCTGCTTGCCCGGGCAGGATAAGGACTACTATGAGCAAACTCACCGTGCTGCTGGTCGACGACCACGAGGGCTTCATCAACGCTGCGATGCGTCATTTTCGCAAGGTCGATTGGCTCAATATCGTGGGCAGTGCCGCCAATGGGCTGGAAGCGATCGAGCGCTCTGAGTCGCTGCGCCCCAATGTCGTGCTGATGGACCTGGCCATGCCGGAGATGGGCGGGCTGCAGGCCACGCGTCTGATCAAGACGCAGGACGATCCGCCGTATATTGTCATCGCGAGCCACTTCGATGATGCCGAGCATCGTGAACACGCTCTTCGCGCGGGTGCTGACAATTTTGTCAGCAAGCTGTCCTATATCCAGGAAGTCATGCCAATCCTGGAGGGCCTGACGGAAGGAGCCAGGAATGAGTGAGTCCCGCATTCTGTTGATCGACAGTGACGCCGTGCGCGCCGAGCGCACCGTGTCGCTGCTCGAGTTCATGGACTTCAATCCCCGCTGGGTCACCGACGGCGCCGACATCAATCCTGGCCGTCACCGCCACGATGAGTGGATGGCGGTGATGGTGGGCTCGGCGCAGGACGCCGCACAGGCCGACAAATTCTTCGACTGGCTGGCCGATGCCAAGCTGCCGCCACCGGTACTGCTGATGGAGGGCAGCCCGAGCGCGTTTGCGCAATCCCACGGCCTGCACGAAGCCAATGTGTGGGCGTTGGACACTCCCCTGCGGCATGCGCAGCTGGAAGCGTTGCTGCGCCGTGCCAGCCTCAAGCGGCTGGACGCCGAGCACCAGGCCGGTGTGCAGCAGGACTCCGGCCCGACCGGCAACAGCGAGGCAGTGACCCGCCTGCGCCGGCTGATCGACCAGGTGGCCGCGTTCGACACCACCGTGCTGGTGCTGGGCGAATCCGGCACCGGCAAGGAAGTGGTGGCGCGCGCCATCCACCAGCATTCGCCGCGGCGCGACGGGCCGTTCGTCGCGATCAATTGCGGCGCGATCCCGCCGGATCTGCTGGAAAGCGAACTGTTCGGGCACGAAAAAGGCGCCTTCACCGGCGCGCTGACCACCCGCAAGGGTCGCTTCGAGATGGCCGAGGGCGGCACGCTGCTGCTGGACGAGATTGGCGACATGAGCCTGCCGATGCAGGTCAAGCTGCTGCGCGTGCTGCAGGAGCGCAGCTTCGAGCGCGTTGGCGGCGGGCAGACCATCCGCTGCAACGTGCGCGTGATCGCCGCGACCCACCGCAATCTGGAATCGCGCATCAGCGATGGCCAGTTCCGCGAGGACCTGTTCTATCGCCTGAATGTGTTTCCGATCGAAATGCCGGCACTGCGCGAGCGCGTGGACGATCTGGCCATGCTGGTACAGACCATTGCGGGCCAGCTGGCACGCACCGGTCGCGGCGAAGTGCGCTTTGCCGACGAGGCCCTGCAGGCGCTGCGCAGTTACGATTGGCCGGGCAATGTGCGCGAACTGACCAATCTGGTCGAGCGCCTGGCGGTGCTGCATCCCGGCGGGCTGGTGCGGGTGCAGGATCTGCCGGCGCGTTATCGCGGCGATTTCGCCTCGTCCATTCCGGTCGAGTTGCCGCCGGAGCCGGCGTTGGTGGCCGCACCGGTCGAAGTCAGCGCCCTGCCGAGCAATGTGGTGACGCTGCAACCGAAGACCGCCGATGCCGAACCGGCCGCCACGTCCAGCCTGCCGGACGATGGCATCGATTTGCGCGGGCATATGGCCAATATCGAGTTGGCGTTGATCAACGAAGCATTGGAACGCACGCAGGGCGTGGTGGCGCATGCCGCTCAGCTGCTGGGCCTGCGCCGCACCACGTTGGTGGAGAAGCTGCGCAAGTACGGCATCGATCGCGAGCAGACCGAGCTGGCCAACTGAGCCAGCACACGCTCGGGTTCCGCTCGCTGGCATAGCGCTTGCTTCAGCAGGATCACTCCGTTCGCAGCTGCCGGCTGCGGCGGAATCCCGACATCCACCCGCACCAGCGAGGCATTGATGCCCATTCCCGTCACCAGTCCGCTGCTGCCGCCGCTGGAAGAGTTCCTGCCCTATCTGGAACGGATCTGGACCAGCCGCATCGTCAGCAACGGTGGCGAGATGCACCGGGCGTTGGAGCAGGCGTTGTGCGATTACCTGGGCGTTCCGCACCTTGCACTGCTGACCAATGGCACCACAGCGTTGATCACCGCCCTGCAGGCGCTGCGCATCACCGGCGAAGTGATCACTACGCCCTACTCGTTCGTGGCTACCGCGCATTCGCTGCTGTGGAAAAGCATCACCCCGGTGTTCGTGGACATCGATCCGGTGACGCTCAACATGGACCCTTCGAAGATCGAAGCGGCCATCACCCCGCAGACCACCGCGATCATGCCGGTGCACTGCTATGGCACCGCCTGCGATACCAGCGCAATCACCCGCATCGCCGATATCTACAACCTCAAGGTGATCTACGACGCGGCGCATGCCTTCGGGGTGCGCGATGACGGCGGCTCGATCCTGCGCCACGGCGACCTGAGCGTATTGAGCTTCCATGCGACCAAGGTCTTCAACACCTTCGAGGGCGGCGCGATTGTCTGTCCCGACGAAAGGACCTATCAGCGCATCGGGCATCTGAAGAACTTCGGCTTCGTCGACGAGACAACCGTGGTGGCACCGGGCATCAACGGCAAGATGAATGAGATCAGCGCAGCCTTCGGACTGCTGCAGCTCAAGCACATCGATCACGCCATCGCCCAGCGCAGCGCCATCGATGCGCAGTATCGGCAGCGCCTGAGCGATGTTCGCGGCGTGCGCTGCGTGGCACGGCCCGATCACGCCAGCGCCAACTACGCGTACTTTCCGATCCTGGTGCAGGACGACTACCCGCTGTCGCGCGATGCGCTGTACCAAGTGATGCGCGAGCACGGCATCCTGGTGCGGCGGTACTTCTATCCGTTGATCAGCGATTTCCCGATGTATCGCGCCCTGCCCTCCTCGGCGCCGGCATGGCTGCCGGTCGCGCGCTCGGTGGCCGCACAGGTATTGTGCCTGCCAATCTTTCCTGGCCTGACCCGCGACCAGGTCGATACCATTGCCGATCTGATCGCCGGCGCACAGGCAACATGATCGCAACACGCTGCAGCTGCAGCTGCATTCCAGACTCCCATCTCTTCAACAGGCAACCAGGCGAGCTCGCATGACCCAGGCAACATTTATCGAGAACTTCCTCTCCGCCACCGACTTCCAGGAACCGGTGGAGGTCACCATGGACACCGCACTGGCCGACTTGCCTGAGTGGGATTCGCTCTCCGCGTTGGGGGTAATCGTCATGTTCGACGTGGATTACGGAAAGGTCATTACCGGCGAAGATCTCAAGAACTGCGCCACCTTGAACGATCTTCACAAACTGCTGGGGTAAAGCCATGGGACTGTCCACTCTTAGCAATGTCCGTTTTGCGGGCATGGCGAGTTGCGTGCCCAAGCGGATCATTTCCAACCTGACCGATTGCCCGCCGAAGATGCGCTCAGAACGCGAGCGTCTGGTGCGTAACATCGGCATCGAGTTTCGTCGCATTTGCCCAAGCTGGCAGACATTTTCCGATTTGGCGCTCATCTCTGCGGAAAAGCTGCTTGCAGAGCTGCAATGGGATAAGGAAGAAATCGATGCACTGATTGTCGTGACGCAATCACCCGACTACCCCATCCCGGCCACGGCCATCATCATGCAGCACCGGCTGCAATTGCCACAGACCGCTATCGCCTTTGATGTCAATCTCGGCTGTTCCGGCTATCCCTTTGGCCTACACCTGGTGGGAAGCATGATTGCAGCGGGCACCATCAAAAAGGCGCTTCTGCTGGTCGGCGACCGCTCGGCCACGCTTCTGGACCCATTGTTCTCCGACGCGGGCACCGCCACGGCGCTGGAGTTCGACAAGAATGCACCACCCATGCATTTCGATTTGAACAGCGACGGTAGCGGCTACCGAGCCATCATGTTGCCCATAGGCGGACATCGTGAGCCTTACGGCCCCCAACATATCTCTCCTACACGTGACGAGAACGGTGTGCTGCATTGGCCGGGTGAACTCATTCTGGATGGCCCTGCCGTATTGAGTTTCTCGACCCAGCGAGTACCTCCAGCGGTGGAAAGATTGCTTGAGTATTCTGGTGTTGATAAGGACAGCGTTGATTTTTTCGTTTTCCATCAGGCCAACAAGATGATCAACGAAACCATCCGCAAGAAGTTGGCACTGCCGACGGAGAAAGTTCCGTCAACCTTGCGAGACTTCGGCAATACCAGTGGCGCCTCCCTGCCCGTCACCATGACCGTCCGCCTGAACGATACGCTGATCAATGCCAGGCACCGACTGTTGCTTGCCGGCTTCGGTATCGGCTTGTCGTGGGGCACGGCGATCGTGGACGTCGAAAACGCGGCTTTTCCGGCACTGATCGAAGCATGAACGCCGAGCGTGATCCGTTTTCCCTAGAAGGCAAGCGCGTCCTGGTGACTGGTGCTTCATCGGGTATTGGTCGTCAAATTGCAATCACTTGCTCCCAGATGGGAGCGAGCGTTGTCATCACCGGACGCAACACCGAGCGCTTGCAAGCCACATTCGACCAACTGGACGGCCAAGGCCACACGCAAGTGGTGGCGGACTTGGCGGTACAGGAGGGTATTGACCACGTGGTGGCTGCGAGCGGTGTCATCAACGGCCTGGCGCACGCAGCTGGCATGTCCAAGCTGACCCCCTTTCGAATGATCGGTCAAGCGCACCTTGACGAGACATTTGCAAGCAACACCTACGCACCCATGCTACTGACGCGAGGCCTATTGGCGAAGAAGCAGATCGCGCCGGGCGGATCCCTGCTATTCATTGCCTCAATTGCCTCGCATATCGGCCCACTGGCAAGCAGCGCATACGCTGCCAGCAAAAGCGCCCTGCTGGGCATGATGCGCTCGCTTGGCATGGAAGTAGCAAAGCAAGGTATGCGCGCCAACTGCATTGCACCGGGTTATGTACGCACTCCCTTGTTGGATGGGTTGCAGGGAAGCGGCGGCAATATGGACAGCCTGTTTGAATTGACGCCACTTGGCATGGGCGAGCCGGAAGACGTGGCTTATGCAGCAGTGTTCTATCTTTCCGATGCCAGCCGCTGGATCACGCGCAACCACTTCATTCTTGATGGCGGTTTTTCTGTACCGATGGACATCTACGCATGACCAACGCGGCGCAACGCGCTTTTTCACTGGATGGCAAGACCATTTTGGTCACAGGCGCTTCATCAGGCATCGGCAGGCAAATCGCTGTTTCCTGCGCGCGGCGTGGGGCGCGCCTGGTCATCACCGGGCGGGATGCAGAACGCCTGCAGGAAACCTACAACTTGTTGAATGGCCAAGGCCACCTTCAAGTGCTGGCCGACCTGACCGAAGCCGAAGGCCGTGAACGACTAGTACAGGGCATTTCCAGCCTAGATGGCTTGGTCCACTGCGCTGGCAGGCAGCGCTTGAGCCCTATCAGGCAGTTGACCGAGAAGCTCATGACCGATGTCTATGCGGTCAATTTCCTGGCCCCTGTCATGCTCACCCAGCGGCTGTTGCAGGCCAACGCTCTTGCGCCTCAAAGTTCCATCGTCTTCATGCTTTCCACTGCGGCCCATATCGGCACACCCGGGGTAGGACCGTATTCGGCCATGAAGTCAGCCCTGCTCGGCATCATTCGCTGCCTGTCCATGGAGCAGGCCAAACGCAAGATCCGGGTCAATGGCATGTCTCCCTCTGCAGTCATAACGCCCATTTGGGACGCAACCCATCTGGAAGCACAGCGAAAACGCCACCCGCTCGGTTTGGGCACCTCAGAGGACGTAGCGAACGCTGCGATCTATCTCTTGTCCGATGCCAGCCGCTGGGTAACCGGGACCAGTTTGGTAATGGACGGTGGGTCTGTCCTATGACCTATTCCGTGCTCATCGTCGGGGCGGGCGGCTGGGGCCGGGAGGTTCTTGAGCAGATGCAAGGTGATATTGCACATCGCAAGGAATGGGAAGTCACCGGATTCCTGGACAGCCGCGAGCATATTCTCGATGGCTTCGATACCGGGGTACCCATCGTCGGTGACCCTTTGACATACGTGCCGCGTGGCAACGAGGCTTTTGTCTGCGCGCAAGGCGACCCATTGGAACGGCATAAATACATTCAACCGCTGCTTGCAAAGGGGGCCGCGTTCATCCCAATCTGCACCGAGGCGCACCTCAGTCGTCGCGTGCGTCTGGGCACAGGTTGCTTTCTCGGCAACCAGGTACACGTTGGCCCCGATGTGTGGATCGGGGATTTTGCCAATCTGCTCACTTGGTCGGTGATTGGACACGATGTCCGCATTGGCAATTATGCTCATGTGGGCGCACAGGTTTTCATGGGAGGCGGTGTGCAGATAGGCGACTTCGCAGTCGTGCACCCACGTGCCACCCTAGTACCTGGCGTCAAGGTAGGTGAGCACGCTGTCGTCGGCACCGGTGCGGTCGTGCTGAAGGATGTGCCGGCAGGCGCCACGGTGTTTGGCAATCCGGCCAAGATCGTATTCCACAAGAACATCAAGATGGACTGATCCATGCGCTCCAGGATGCACCCCAAGTATTACTTGTCGCAGGAAATCTTTGACTGCGAACAGCGCAAGATCTTCCGCAGGGTCTGGTTGTTCGCAGGACTCAAAACGCTGCTGAAGGATCACAATTGCTTTATCACACGCAAGATCGCGGGTGTTCCTCTGGTGATCCAGAACTTCCGCGGGCAAATCCGTGCGTTCGAGAACGTCTGCCTCCACCGTAGTGCACTGATTCAAACCGCTGCTCTCGGTTGCCGGCCTTTGGTGTGCCCCTACCACGCCTGGAGTTACGACGAACAAGGCCGGGTAAAGAACATCCCGGACTGCGATGCGATCTACCACCTGGACAATAGTGAAAAGGCCAACTTGAAGCTGCGCGAATTCTCACTGCGCGCCATCGGCAACCTGTTGTTCGTCAACCTCGATCCAGACCCCATGCCAATCGAGGAGCAGTTTTCGGCAGACTTCATCGCCTTGCTGGAAAGTAGTTCCAACGCCTATGACACTGAGGTCATGGTGACCACATGGCATGGCCGGTACAACTGGAAGCTGGCCTACGAGAATCTGCGGGACGCCAACCACCCGCGCTTTGTCCACCCCAAGACCCTGGCCAAAAGCGTCAACTTCACTCCCCAGGTAAACGAGGAACAAGCCAAGGAGTCCATGGAGGCCTTGCAGGACACGTCGCCCGTAGCGCTGAGGCGCGAGATGCGCCGCTTCAGTTTCGGCGGCCCGGAAGCCACCATCCCCAACCTTAAGCATTTCGGCTGGCACGCTAAAGTGGAACGCTGGGGCAAGCAGGACGCCTACTTTAACTGGCTTGCCTTCCCGAATTTGCATATCGCCAGCGCCAACGGGGGCTATTCCTTCACTCTGGAACACCACATCCCCGTCGCACCGGACCGGACCGACCTGGAAATCTATTGGTTTAGCGCACGCAAGAAACAGCCTTACCGTTCTTCCAGCCAAGTGCTGCTTGCGCAGATGCACGGCAGCAAGGTGGTAGTGGGAGAAGACGTGGACATCATGGAGCGGGTGCAGGCGGCACTGCATACAGACGCCCCGCTACCCACCCAGGGAGCCTATGAATCCATGAATCGCCTGGTTGAGCGCTGGTACACGGCGCTGATGGAGACCGAACATGAGATCTAGGTGGATCATCGGCGGCAGCGAATACCTCGATCTGGCCTTTCATGCCTGGAAGCACGCGCGTCACGACGAGACGGTCATCAGGATCGATGTACCACAAGACTCGGAACACGAATTCGATCTAGAAGTGCTGGATGGACTGAATCCGACCGACGGGGCCATGTTCGTGGCTTTCGACGACCGCTTCGGCAACTTCAAGCGCATGGAACTGATGCAGGCAGCGATGGAGCGTGGCTTCAAGCTCGAACCCTTCATCCACCCGAGCGCAGCCATCGGCTCTGACACGGCCATTGGTCTCAATGCATTCGTGGGTGCCAATGCTGTCGTTGGGCACGGGTGCAGGATCGACTACAACACCGTCATCCACGCCGGCACGCACCTGGGACCCGCATGCCGCGTTAAATCGTCATGCTGGATAGAGCATGGTGTGCAAATCGGCGCGGGCGTCGAGATCGGCAGCAATAGCATCCTGCGAACCGGCGCCATCGTGAGTGGGGGCGTCAAGGTGGGGCGAAGCTGCGAACTTGGCTGGTCACGTGTCTACTGCGAGGACGTGCCGGCCAAGACCTATTTCCACGCCCGCTACGACACTCCAATCCATGTTTATGAAGCCTAAGCCGGGGACCAATCATGCAAACCGCTATCCAATTCAAACTAAATATCGACCCGCAGGCATCGGAAGAGACGTTTCAGGTCGCCGCCGAAGGCCTGACTGGTGATCCGATGTTCGGTATTCCCGAGGACGTTCGCCACCTCATTGCCAAATTTGGCGACGAAGTCAAGGTGATCGTTTTAGGAACCGGGGGGTTCGGCGCGCACTTGCTGAACCTGAAGCAGGACCGGCACTGCAATGTGATCGCCTCGGTGGACGACTTCCGCTATCACTCCGGTGCGCTGTATTACGGCACTCCGATCATCTCGACGGACAGGTTCATCGAACTGACCAAGTCTGGCGACATCATCGCCCTCAACACCTGCCGATATGACGGACCCAAGCGATTTTTTGACCAGGTCTGCAGGCAGCACGGGATTGCTCATATCAACTTTGAACAGGCCGTTCGCGCTTTCGGTCTACAGGGGCGTGTAGATTTCCGGGTGGACGATTGGGGACGGGAGATCGTGCGCAACATTCCCAGGTTTCAGCGCCTGGCAGAACGCTTTTCCGATGCCTATTCGGCACAAACCCTGTTCTCTGTCCTCAACTTCCACTTGACGTGTGACCCCGAGTACTACCACGAAATCGAACGCCCCTACACCACGTTGTACTTCCGCTCCGGCCTGCTGCAATTCGGTAGCGGAGAAAAGATGGTTGATTGCGGCGCCTCGATTGGCGAGTCGCTCGCAGGCCTGATTGGCGCCACCAAAGGCCAATTCTCGCGTTCTTGGATGATTGAACCCGATCGGATCAACGTCGGCACACTCAAGAACGTACTGCGCCGCTACGAAGGCACAGCTCTGGCGTCCAGAATCAGTCTGCATGACTGCGGCGTAGGCGAGACAACAGGCAGGGTCCCATTCAATCATGAGGGTGGCCACGGCGGCTTCGTCAAGCCTTCGAGTGAGGATTGCGAACCGGCAGACATGATCGACGTATGTTGCATCGACGATGTCATCGACGATGCACCCACCTTCATCAAAATGGACATCGAGGGGTCGGAGCTTTCGGCACTGAAAGGTGCGCAGAATGCGATTGTTCAGTGCAAGCCCAAGATGGCGATCTCCGCCTATCACAGAGCTACCGACCTGCTAGATCTAAGCGATTTTGCCCTATCTCTGAACCCGGATTACAGGATCGGCCTGCGCCATCACACGCCGGATCGCTGGGATACCTGCCTTTATTTTTATTAACGCTCTGCCTTAAAAATGAGCGGATCGATGACTGACCCAAGCAAGATTTTCCTTTTCAACTCAGCTCTTCCTGAATCCCTGGAAATTTCGGATTTCCTGAAAGGCATGGGGCCGTCCCAAGACAATGTCAGAGGCCAGAATATAGGAAACGGCTATATCGCCTACGGTTTTTTGAAAGCGCTGTTCGGGCGCCCGGTGAAAGTTGACCACATCTCTAACGCGCTTGAGGCAAAGCTCTCCGATCAACTTGCAGAAGAGATCAACCAAAAATATTCGCATCTTGTCTGGACGATGAAGGACGACATCCGGGAGGACTTCTCGGGCCTCCCTATTGAGAGAATCACGCACTTTCTTGAAAAAATCACGATCCCGATCGTGCCGGTGAGCCTTTGCGCGAACTCATTCAACGGCTACGACCCGAACCTGGCCGAGCGCCTCAGCCCCAATCAAAAGCGAAATTTCTCCCTTCTCTCTGAAAAGTCCAAGCTAATTGGTGTTCGCGGAAATTATTCCGCCGAGATCCTGAATAGCCTTGGCATAAAGAACGTCAGAGTGATTGGCTGCCCGAGCTATTTCGAGAACGGACCCACCCGGGCTCTGCAAAAAAAGCCGTGGGATGCGGACAAGGTCATCACTACGGCCACATTCTTCAATTCCGGGCTGCCGAGGACATCCCATCTGCTGCAGGATGAATTGTATTTCATCAACTTGCTCTATCTTGAAAAAGCGCTGCCATCGACCCGCAACATCACAGCGCAACCTTTCAATCTCGACGAAATACCCACGTCCTTCCAACTATTGGCCAAGGCCATGGCTGGACGGCTGGAATTTTTCTCTGATTACAGCCGATGGGCCACGTTCTTCAAAAGCAACGACCATTGCCTCACGATTGGAACCCGACTTCACTCCGGAATTCTCTCGATTAATAGCGGCGTCCCCGCCATTGTGACCAACCCGGATTCCAGGGCCAGGGAAACTTGCGAATACCTCCGCATCCCTTATGACCCTACCATTCACAGCCGAAGCAACATCCGTGAAGTTTTCGAGAACCTCGACCTCTCTGAAATGAACAACGCTTACCCGGTTTTGTACAAGGAATTTCTTGATTTTCTCGACGCAGTCGGCCTTGTTCCTTGCACTGTGCCTCATGAAAAACCCTGTTTTGAATTTCCGGATCTAAAGAAAAGCACTAGCCCCTCGGTTGCAGCTGAGCTACATGAAGCCTACACCGAACTCGTAGAGAATCTGGACCGCGAAGTCGTTGTTCGGAGAGAGCATGGCGGAGAGATGTCTCGGCGCTTGGTAGATAAATTCCAACTCCTTAGACGGCGCTATCCAGGGCTGACGCGCAAGGAGTATTTGGATTATCTCAGCAGGTTTTCGGGTGAAGCAAAGTGACACCGAATCTTGTCAGCATCGTCGTGCCGACCTACAAGTCGCGCTACTTTGCGCAGGCGCTGGAGAGCGCGCTGGCGCAGACCTATCCGGCGTTGGAGCTGGTGATTTGCGACGACAATGCCGATGGCGCAATCGAAGCGCTGCTGGCGCCGAGGTTGGCGGATGCGCCCTTCCCCATTCGCTACCACCGCAACACGCCACGGCTTGGCGAGCTGGTCAGCACGATCAAGGGGATTGGCCTGGCACAGGGCGAGTACGTCAAGTTCCTGCACGACGACGATGTGCTGGCGCCCGATTGCATTGCGCAGCTGGTGGAAGCGATCGAGCGTAATCCGGGCACGGCGATGGCATCCTCACGCCGGCAACGCATCGACGATGATGGCGCGGCGTTGCCGGACATCCTGGCCACCAGCTTTCCGTTCGACGAAGACGTGCTGATCGACGGGCCGGAACTGGTGTCGTTCCTGGCCGACCACACCATCAATTTCATCGGTGAGCCGAGTTGCGTACTTGCGCGGCGCGCCGATCTGTTGGCGTTGGGCAACGGGTTGATGGCGTTGAACGGCAAGGCCATCGATTGGGTGGGCGATCTGGCGATCTACGTCAAGCTGCTGCGCCACGGCAACCTGGCGTTCCTGGCCAGCCCGCTGACGCAGTTCCGCGTTTCCAGCGCGCAGTTCAGCCAGGGCGGCCGCGATCAGGTCGGGGTCGGCGACCAGGGACACGACGACCTGCGCCAGGGCATCCGCCAGCTCGGCTGGCGACGCGAGACTGGCGACAATCGACAGGTGCGCGTGGCCCCGCTCAGCCCGCACAAGGCGCGCGTGTTCAAGCCGGTGGATCTGGTCAATGCGTTGATGCAAAGCGCCGGCATGGCCGAGCGCGTGTCGCCGACGACTTGGTTGGGCGTGCGCCATCCGAGCATGGTGCAACGTGCATTGATCCAGGCGCGCCTGCATGCGCATGCCGGCGGGCCGCGCATCGCGGTGCTGCTGATCGACCGTCACGGCGATGCCGCAGCGGTCGCTGCAACGCGCGACAGCCTGGACGCGGTCGCTTGCTATCAACAGCATCGAACCTGGGTCATCAGCAGCTCGCCGCAGCAGGTTGCCGCGCACGGCGAGCGTGGGGTGCTGATCGAGGCGCACGGCCTGGCAGGGACGCTCAACCGGGTGATCGCCGCACAGGATGCGACCGATTGGGTGTTGCTGGTCGATGCCGGCAGCCTGTTCACTGCCAGCGGCTTGATGATGCTGGCGCTGGAAATGCTCGCGTTACCCGACGACTGCCAGGCCGTCTACGCAGATGAAGTGATGGCGCTGGACAATGGCCAGTTGGGGCTGGCGCTGCGGCCGGCGCTGTATCTGGACATGCTGTTGAGCGCACCGGCGACGCTTTCGCGGCACTGGGCGTTCCGGCACCGCACGCTGTTGGCCGATGGCGGCTTCCCCACCGGGCCCAGCGCGGCATTCGAGCTGGATTACCAACTCGGCCTGATCGAGCGTTACGGGTTGGCCTGCATCCGTCATATTGCAGAACCCATCCTGATCGCATCGGCCACGCCGCAGCACGACGACGAAGACGAACGCCAGGCGATTGCGCGCCATCTTGCCGCACGCGGTTACGTGGACGCCGTAGTGCACAGTGCCGGTCCCGGCCGGCACGCGCTGGACTACCGCCATGCGCAACAACCGCTGGTGAGCATTCTGGTACCGGTCGATGGCCGTCTGCCGCAGGTGCAGCGCTGCCTGGAAAGCATTCTTGCCAATACCAGCTACCCGCATTACGAGGTGTTGCTGCTGGATCGCGGCACCACCGAGCCGGATCTGCATGGCTGGCTGAGCGGCATCGAGAATCTGGGCATGCAGCAGATCCGCGTGCTGCGCTTTGCCGCCGAACCGCCGCGTGAGGCGGTGTGCAATGCCGCGGTCCAGCACGCGCATGGAGAGGTGTTGTTGTGGCTGGCAGCAGGCGCGGCGGTGATGAAAGCCGATTGGCTGGAGCAATTGCTCAACCACGCACTGCGCCCGGAGGTCGGTGCGGTTGCGGGCAAGCTGCTGCGCGGCGACGGAACCGTGCATCACGCCGGACTGCTGCTCGGCCTGGGGGCACCTGCAGCGCGTGCGTTTGAAGGTGCAGCATTCGATGAATCGGGCTATCTGCAGCGCCTGCAATTGGACCAGAACTACAGCGCGTTGAGTGGCGAATGCCTGATGCTGCCGCGCCAGCTGTTTGTGGACGCCGGTGGTTTCGACCTGGAGCCGGCGCTGGCGCAGTGGAGCGATGTCGACCTGTGCCTGCGCCTGCAGCAGGCCGGCTACCTCAATGTCTTTGCCGCACGTGCGCAGCTGCTGATCGACCCGCTGGACGCGCCCGCCGCCACGGCGCTGGACGAAGAGGCAATGTATGCGCGTTGGCTGCCGCTGATGGCCAACGACCCGGCCTACAACCCGGGATTTTCGCTGGACCCGGGCGCCGGCTTCCAGCTGGCCGACCCGCGCGCCAGTTGGCGGCCGCTGCAGTCGTGGCGACCGCTGCCGAGCGTGATGGCGCTGCCGGCCGATATCGAAGGCTGCGGGCATTACCGGGTGATCCAGCCACTGCGCGCCTTGCGCGAGGCCGGGATGGCCGAAGGGGTGTTGTTCAACGGCTATCTGGAGATCAGCGAGCTTGCGCGCCAGGATCCCGACGTGGTGATCCTGCAACGCCAGGTCGGCGAAGCGCGGCTAGAGGCGATGCGGCGGATGAAGGCGTTGTCGCGCGCATTCAAGGTGTACGAGCTGGACGATTACCTGCCCAATTTGCCGCTGAAGAATGCGCACCGCGAGCACATGCCCAAGGACATTCTGAAGACGGTGAGGCGCGGGCTCGGCATGGTGGACCGCTTCGTGGTCTCCACCCCTGCCCTGGCCGAGGCGTTTGCTGGGCTGCACAGCGATATCCGCGTGGCCGAAAACCGCCTGCCGCCGCATTGGTGGGAACATCTGCCTGCGCGGGCCGAACGCCAGGGTGGCAAGCCGCGGATCGGCTGGGCTGGCGGCGCCAGCCATACCGGCGACCTGGAGCTGATTGCCGACGTGGTGAAGGAGCTCGCCGGCGAAGTGGAATGGGTGTTCATGGGGATGTACCCGTTTGCGCTGCGCCAGCATATTCACCAGTTCCAGCCTGGTGTGCCGATCGATGAGTACCCCGCCGCGCTGGCGGCGCTGGACCTGGATCTGGCACTGGCGCCGGTGGAGCAGAACCTGTTCAACGAATGCAAGAGCAATCTGCGGCTCCTGGAGTACGGCGCCTGCGGTTACCCGGTCATCGCCAGCGACGTGCGCTGCTACCAGGGCAGCCTGCCGGTGACGCTGGTGAAGAACCGCTACCGCGACTGGATCGGCGCCATCCGCGAGCACTTGGCCGACCTGGACGCAGCACGCGCCAGGGGTGCGGCCTTGCGCGAGGTGGTGCGGCGCGACTGGATGCTCAGCGGCAGCAATCTGGACACCTGGCGGGCCGCCTGGTTGCCGGACTAATGCGGATGCGCTGCTTCAGCTGACCACCCACCGGGTTGCCCTCATCCGGCGCTGCGCGCCACCTTCTCCCGCAGGCGGGAGAAGGCAGCCTGGGTACTTTTATCTGGCGGTCGCACTGCAACTGGCGGCCTTCTGTTCCCTTCTCCCGCTTGCGGGGCCAGGTACCCGAACGGCGGATGGGGGGCGCGCGACACTCCAGCGCCCGCGGTGGCCATGCCTGCAGCGCGTGGCACCGAGGGTAGTGCGCTCATCCGGCGCTGCGCGCCACCTTCTCCCGCAGGCGGGAGAAGGAACACCTGGCTGCAGGAGAAAACAAGCCAATCGCTGCGACGCGGCCGCGACAGGAACGCCCCCGCGCCGGAATCCCGGCGCGGTTTCGGCACGCCGCTTGCATTGGTGTGGGTGCCTCCCTGGCTGACCGCACCCATGAGCGATTCCGTCACCTCCATCCTCTCGCAGATCCGCAGCTACCAGACGCAGATGGGCCAAGGCCCGATGGGCGCGGTGGGCGATGCGGCGCGTGGCAACCAGATCCAGGGCCTGGCCGGCGCACAGGGAACACCGGCCACCCAGGCACCGAGCTTCAGCGAGACCTTGCGCGGCGCCATCGGCGGCGTCAACGAGGCCCAGCAGAAGGCCGGCGCGCTGTCCAAAGCATTCGAAATGGGCGACCCCAATGCCGATCTGGCACGGGTCATGGTCGCCTCCCAGCAGTCCCAGGTGGCCTTCCGCGCCACCGTGGAAGTCCGCAACCGTCTCGTCCAGGCTTATCAGGACGTCATGAACATGCCGCTGTAAAGGTTGACGACACATGGCACTCGCGATCAGCAAAGAAAACATGAACCAGAACGCCGAAAAGGCGGGGCAATGGTTCGACCGTGTCCGCAGCCTGCAGATCACCCGCAAGCTGACCATGATGGCGATGATCGCCCTGGCGGTCGCGGCCGGTCTGGCGGTGTTCTTCTGGTCGCAGAAGCCTGGCTATCAGTCGCTGTACACCGGCCTGGATGAGAAGGGCAATGCCGAAGCGGCCGACCTGCTGCGCACCGCGCAGATTCCCTACAAGATCGACCAGGCCACCGGCGCCATTTCGGTGCCGCAGGACCGTCTGTACGACGCCCGCCTCAAACTGGCCGGCTCCGGCCTGACCGGCAAGGAAACCGGCGGCGGTTTCGAACTGATGGAAAAGGACCCGGGCTTCGGCGTCAGCCAGTTCGTGGAAAACGCCCGCTACCAGCACGCGCTGGAAACCGAACTCTCGCGCACCATCGGCACCCTGCGCCCGGTCCGCGAGGCCCGTGTGCACCTGGCCATTCCCAAGCCCAGCGCCTTCACCCGCCAGCGCGATGTAGCCAGCGCCTCGGTGGTGCTGGAATTGCGCGGCGGCCAGGGCCTGGAGCGCAACCAGGTCGATGCCATCGTCAATCTGGTGGCGTCCAGCATCCCGGACATGACCCCCGAACGCGTGACCGTGGTCGACCAGAGCGGCCGCATGCTCTCCATTGCCGACCCGAACAGCGACGCGGCCCAGCACGCCGCCCAGTTCGAACAGGTGCGCCGCCAGGAAAGCTCCTACAACCAGCGCATCCGCGAGCTGCTGGAGCCGATGACCGGCCCGGGCCGGGTCAATCCGGAAACCAGCGTGGACATGGACTTCTCCGTGGTCGAAGAAGCCCGCGAGCTCTACAACGGCGAGCCGGCCAAGCTGCGCAGCGAGCAGGTCAGCGACACCAGCACCAGCGCCACCGGCCCGCAGGGCCCTCCGGGCGCCACCAGCAATAGCCCCGGCCAGCCGCCGGCACCGGCCGTGGCCGGCGCGCCGGGCACCCCGGCGGCCGCCAATGGCCAGGCCGCGGCCCCGGCCACGCCGACCGAAAGTTCCAAGAGCGCCACGCGTAACTACGAATTGGACCGAACCTTGCAACACACCCGCCAGCCGGCCGGTCGCATCAAGCGCGTCTCGGTGGCGGTGCTGCTGGACAACGTCCCGCGCCCCGGCGCCAAGGGCAAGATGGTCGAACAGCCGCTCACCGCTGCCGAGCTCACCCGTATCGAAGGCCTGGTCAAGCAGGCAGTGGGGTTCGACGCGGCACGCGGCGACACGGTGTCGGTGATGAATGCCCCGTTCGTGCGCGAAGCGGTGGCGGGCGAGGAAGGCCCGAAGTGGTGGGAAGACCCGCGCGTGCAGAACGGTCTGCGCCTGCTGGTCGGTGCGGTGGTGGTGCTGGCGCTGTTGTTCGGTGTGGTGCGCCCCACCCTGCGTCAGCTCACCGGCGTGACCGCGGTCAAGGACAAGCAAGGCAAGGCTGGCAAGGATGGCACTCCACAGAGCGCCGACGTGCGGATGGTCGACGAAGACGACGACTTGATGCCCCGCCTGGAAGAAGACACCGCGCAGATCGGTCAGGACAAGAAGACCCCGATCGCTCTGCCAGACGCCTACGAAGAGCGCATGCGCCTGGCGCGCGAGGCCGTCAAAGCCGATTCAAAACGTGTCGCACAAGTCGTGAAGGGATGGGTCGCCAGTGAAGCCTGATACACAACCGATGACTGGAGTGCAGCGCGCCGCGGTGCTGTTGCTGTCGCTGGGTGAGAGCGACGCGGCCGAAGTGCTCAAGCACATGGACCCCAAGGAGGTGCAGAAGATCGGCATCGCCATGGCCACCATGACCGGCATCTCGCGCGACCAGGTCGAGAAGGTGATGGACGAGTTCAACGGCGAACTGGCCGGCAAGACCTCGCTGGGCGTGGGCGCCGACGACTACATCCGCAACGTGCTGATCCAGGCGCTGGGCGCCGACAAGGCCGGCGGGCTGATCGACCGCATCCTGCTGGGCCGCAACACCACCGGCCTGGACACCTTGAAGTGGATGGACCCGCGCGCGGTCGCCGACCTGGTGCGCAACGAGCACCCGCAGATCATCGCCATCGTCATGGCGCACCTGGACAGCGACCAGGCCGCCGAGGCGCTGAAGCTGCTGCCCGAGCGCACCCGCGCCGACGTGCTGCTGCGCATCGCCACCCTGGACGGCATTCCGCCGAATGCGCTGAGCGAGCTCAACGACATTATGGAGCGTCAATTCGCCGGCAACCAGAACCTGAAGTCGTCCAACGTGGGCGGCATCAAGGTGGCGGCCAACATCCTCAACTTCCTGGACACCGGCGCTGACCAGGGCGTGCTGGGCGAGATCGGCAAGATCGACGCCGACCTGGCCGGCAAGATCCAGGACCTGATGTTCGTGTTCGACAACCTGGTGGACCTGGACGACCGCGGCCTGCAGACGCTGCTGCGCGAAGTCTCCGGCGAGCGCCTGGGGCTGGCCTTGCGCGGCGCCGACGTCAAGGTGCGCGAAAAGATCACCCGCAACATGTCCCAGCGCGCGGCCGAAATCCTGCTCGAGGACATGGAAGCGCGCGGCCCGGTGCGCCTTGCAGACGTGGAAGCGGCGCAGAAGGAAATCCTCACCATCGTCCGCCGCCTGGCTGACGAAGGCGCCATCAGCCTGGGCGGCGCCGGTGCGGAGGCCATGGTATGAACGAGGTGGTCACCCGCTGGCTGGCCCCGGACCTGCAGCTTGTCCCGGCCCTGCCGGAACCGGACTACGAAGAACCGGCCATGCTCGAGCCGGTGCTGCGCCCGCCGACCCTGGAAGAGATCCAGGCCATCGAAGATGCCGCCCAGCACGAAGGGTTCGCGCGTGGGCATGCCGAAGGCTTCGCCCAGGGCCAGTCGGAAGTGCGCCGCCTCACCGCGCAGATCGACGGCATCCTGGACAACTTCACCCGCCCGCTGGCGCGGCTGGAAAACGAAGTGGTCGGCGCGCTCGGCGAGTTGGCCGTGCGCATTGCCGGCCAGCTGGTCGGCCGTGCCTACCAGGCCGACCCGCAACTGCTGGCCGACCTGGTCGGCGAGGCGGTCGATGCGGTTGGCGGCGCCGGCCGCGAGGTCGAAGTGCGCCTGCACCCGGACGACATCACCGCGCTGCTGCCGCATCTGGCGCCCAGCAGCACCACCCGCGTGGCCCCGGACATGAGCCTGAGCCGCGGCGATCTGCGTGTGCACGCCGAAAGCGTGCGCATCGACGGCACCCTGGACGCGCGCCTGCGGGCTGCGCTGGAGACGGTCATGCGCAAATCCGGAGCGGGCCTGTGAGCGCCCTGTTCGGTGCCACCCCGGCCGATTGGCTGGATGCACGCAATCTGCGCCTGGCCACGCGCCTGGGCACCCTTGGCCTGGAGCCCACCGCCGGTCGCACCCTGATCCGCGAAGGCATCCTGCGCCGCGCGGTCGGCCTGACCCTGGAAGCGACCGGCTGCGAAGCGCCGATGGGCGCGACCTGCAAGGTCGAGGTCGATGGCGGCTGGGTCGACGCCGAAGTGGTCGGCTTCGCCGGCGAACGCACTTACCTGATGCCCAGCGCCGAACTGCATGGCCTGCTGCCCAATGCCCGGGTGGTGCCCTCGCGGCGCCGCGGCGGCGTGGAAGTGGGCGAAGGCCTGCTCGGCCGCGTCATCGACAGCGACGGCACCCCGCTGGACGGCAAGGGCCCGATCCGCGCCGAAGGCAGCATCGGCATGGCCGGCGTGTCGATCAACCCGCTGGCGCGCGAGCCCATCACCACCTCGCTGGACGTCGGCGTGCGCGCCATCAACGCCATGCTGCCGATCGGCCGTGGCCAGCGCGTAGGCCTGTTCGCCGGCTCCGGCGTCGGTAAATCGACGCTGCTCGGCATGATGACCCGCTTCACCTCGGCCGACGTGATCGTGGTCGGGCTGATCGGCGAACGTGGCCGCGAAGTGCGCGATTTCGTCGAAACCACCCTGGGCGAAGAAGGCCTGCGCCGCGCCGTGGTCGTGGCCGCACCGGCCGACCGCCCGCCGTTGGCGCGCCTGCATGGCGCCTACCGCGCCACCGCCATCGCCGAATGGTTCCGCGACCAGGGCTTGAACGTGCTGCTGCTGATGGATTCGCTGACCCGCTTCGCCCAGGCGCAGCGCGAGATCGGCCTGTCGGTGGGCGAGCCGCCGACCACCCGCGGTTACCCGCCGTCGGTGTTCGCCAAATTGCCGGCGCTGGTGGAACGTGCCGGCAACGGCGCCAAGGGGCGCGGTTCGATCACCGCCTTCTACACCGTGCTGACCGAAGGCGACGATCCGCAGGACCCGATCGCCGATGCTGCCCGCGCCATCCTGGACGGCCACATCCTGCTCTCGCGTCGGGTGGCCGACAGCGGCCTGTATCCGGCCATCGACCTGGAATCCTCGGTCAGCCGCGTGGTGCAGGACATCGCCGACGACACCTGGCGCCTGCGCATCCGCAAGCTCAAGCGGCTGCTCTCGGCCTACACCGCCAACCGCGACCTGATCGCCATCGGCGCCTACCAGCGTGGCAGCGACCCGGCCACCGACGAAGCGCTGGCGCGCTGGCCGGAAATCGTCGAATTCCTCGGCCAGGACGTGCACAAGGCCTCGCTCCTGAGCGACAGCCTGTCCGCCCTGCAACAACTGGTCGAACCCGAGAACTAATCCATGATGCAGTCCAAACGGATCGACCCACTGCTGCGCCGCGCGCAGGAACAGGAAGACAAGGTCGCCCGCGATCTGGCCGAGCGCCAGCGCGTCCTGGAAACCCACCAGTCGCGCCTGGAAGAATTGCGCCGCTACGCCGAGGAATACGCCAACAGCCAGATGGCCGGCACCAGCGCGGTGGCGCTGAGCAACCGCCGCGCCTTCCTGGACCGCCTGGACAGCGCCGTGCTGCAACAGGCACAGACCGTGCAAAGCAACATCGCCAAGGTGGAAGCCGAGCGCACCCGCCTGCTGCTGGCCAGCCGCGAGAAGCAGGTGCTGGAGCAATTGGCCGCCAGCTACCGTGCCCAGGAAAACAAAGTGATCGAACGCCGCGACCAGCGTGAGATGGACGACCTCGGCGCGCGTCGTTCGCGCCTGGCCCGCAGCCAAGACACCCACGGAGAATCCGCATGAACCCCTTGTCCGCCTTCGCCGCCGGCCTTGGTGCGCTTGCCGGCACCGGCAAGAAATCCAGCTACAGCGACCCGTCGTCCGAACCGGACGCGGGCCAGGACCAGTTTGCGCGCATGCTCAATCCGGCCAACACGCCGAACCAGGCCCCGCCGCAGGCACCCGAGCGCGTGCCTGCCAAGCAGGCCGCGCCCAAGCCCAGCCAGCCCGACAAGAACCGCGGCGACGAGGACACCCACGACGATGCGGCCGGCGATGCCACCGCCCGGCCGCGGGCGCAGGACGGCGATGCCAAGCAGGCCAAGCCAGGTGCCGCCAAGGACGCGGCAGCCACCGACAAGAGTACAGCCGCCACTGCCAGCAAGACCGGCAAACCGGCCAAGGCCGCCGCGACCGGCGAAGACGCGCCCGCAGAAGCGGCCACCGCGACCGATGCCGGCTGGCCGCCGGCTGGCCTGGGTGGCTTCGGCATGGGCCTGCTGGCGCAGGCGTTGCCGGGTGGCGACGTGCTGGCGGCCGCAGCCGCCGCACTGACGGCCAGCATGGCCGGCGCCAACGGCGCTGCGGCGACCGCCACCGCCCTGCCCACCGATGCAGCCGCAGCCGCCGCCACTGCAAACGCCGGCGCCGCCCTGCCCGCATTGGGAGCGCTGGTGCCGGCCGCTGCTGCAGGCGCCAAGCCGACCTCGACCACCGCCGTAAGCGGCGATGCGCAGACGGCCGCGTTGATGAGCATGGCCGCCAAGGCGCTGGAGCCGGCCGCCGACGACAGCGCCGCTGCCGCAGCGCCGGACGCCCCGGCGTTCGTGTTGCCGACCACCACCACGCCGGCACTCACCCGCCTGCAGGACGCCGCACCGATCTTCAGCGCCTCGCCCACGCCTACCCCGGACCTGGGCAGCGACACTTTCGACGATGCCATCGGCGCGCGCATGAGCTGGCTGGCAGACCAGAAAATCGGCCATGCCCATATCAAGGTGACTCCGAACGAGATGGGTCCGGTCGAGGTGCGCCTGCATCTGGAGGGCGACAAGGTCAATGCCAGCTTCACCGCCGCCAACGCCGACACCCGCCAGGCGCTGGAACAGAGCCTGCCGCGGCTGCGCGAAATGCTCGGCCAGAATGGCTTCCAGCTTGGCCAGGCCGACGTCGGCCAGCAACAGCAGCAGTCGGCGGGCAATCGCAATGGCGGCAACGACAGCGGCAACGGCCTGACCCTGGACGACGCCCCGCCCGTCGGAATTCCGTCGGTGGTGTTACGCCAGCGTGGATTGCTGGACGCCTACGCCTGAGACGACGTGCCGGGCACACCCCGGCACCGCTGATCCTCGCCCCCAGCCGGAGGCCGATGACGCCCTTCCACCCCCCGCGGCGCAAGGCCTGCGGGGGTTTTCTGGTTTCCACGCAGCCTGCGCCAGGAAACCGACGCGGTTTTGGCATGCCAGTTGCATCGACAGGGTGAGCATTCCCCTGGAGCAGACTGTGGCAGCGGCCGAAAAAACCAAGAAGACCGACGACAAAGACGACAAGGGCGAGAAGAAGAAGGGCGGCAAGAAGCCCATCCTGCTCATCGCCATCGGCGTGGTGGTGCTGGCAGCCGCTGGCGGCGGCGCCTGGTTCTTCCTGGGCCACAAGGGCGAGGAAAAAGGCGGCAAGCACGACGCCCCCAAGGTGGCCGAAGTGCCCAAGCCGGCGCAGTACTTCCCGATGGACCCGGCGATCGTGGTCAACCTGGCCGACCCCGGCGATGGCCCGCAGTACCTGCAGGTCGAAGTGCAGCTGGTCACCCGCGACCCCGAAGAGCTCAAGCTCATCACCGAGAACGCGCCGGCCATTCGCGCGCACCTGCTGATGCTGCTGTCGCAGGTCAAGGCCACCGACGTGGCCGACCTGGCCGGCAAGCAGAAGCTGCAGAAGTCCGCCCTGGCCGAAGCGCAGAAGGTCATGACCAGCGAGACCGGCAAGAAGTGCGTCGAAGAATTGCTGTTCACCAGTTTCGTGACCCAGTAAGGCCTGCCAGATGAGCGTCAGTGATCTGCTTTCCCAAGACGAGATCGATGCCCTGCTGCATGGCGTGGATTCGGGCGCGGTCAACACCGAGCCGGAGCCGCTGCCCGGCGAGGCGCGCCAATACGATCTGTCCAGCCAGGACCGCATCATCCGTGGGCGCATGCCGACCCTGGAGATGGTCAACGAGCGCTTCGCGCGGTTGTGGCGGATCGGCCTGTTCAACCTGATCCGGCGCTCGGCCGACCTGTCGGTGCGCGGCATCGACCTGGTCAAGTTCAACGAGTACATGCACTCGCTGTATGTGCCGACCAACCTCAACCTGATCCGGTTCAAGCCGCTGCGTGGTACCGGGCTGATCGTGTTCGAACCCACCCTGGTGTTCACCGTGGTGGACAACTTCTTCGGTGGCGACGGCCGCTTCCACACCCGCATCGAAGGCCGCGAATTCACCGCCACCGAGATGCGCGTGATCCAGCTGATGCTCAAGCAGACCTTCGCCGACCTGAAGGAAGCCTGGGCGCCGGTGATGGACGTGGACTTCGAGTACATCAACTCCGAGATCAACCCGCACTTCGCCAACATCGTCACCCCGCGCGAGTACGTGGTGGTGTGCCGGTTCCATGTGGAGCTGGAAGGCGGCGGCGGCGAGATCCACATCACCCTGCCGTATTCGATGCTGGAGCCGATCCGCGAACTGCTCGATGCCGGCATCCAGAGCGACCGCAACGACCGCGACGACTCCTGGAACGTGATGCTGCGCGAGCAGCTGGACACCGCCGAGGTCACGCTCTCCAGCGTGCTGGCCAGCAAGCGCATGAGCCTGCGCCAGCTCACCGGGTTGAAGGTCGGCGACATCCTGCCGATCGACCTGCCCGCCCAGGTGCCGCTGTGCGTGGAAGACATCCCGTTATTCACCGGCGAATTCGGCGTTTCCAATGGCAACAACGCCGTCAAGATCACCGCCGTACGCCCGCCCGGCGTGCAAGCCCCACGCGCCGTTCCCTCCCAGGACCCCAGCAAATGATCAACTCCGACATCCTCGACGCCTCGCCTGCCACCTTCGACAGCCTGCAGGCCGAGCAGGACCAGAACGCCGCCGACCTCAACCTGGACGTGATCCTGGACGTACCGGTGACCCTGTCGCTGGAAGTGGGCCGCGCACGCATCCCGATCCGCAACCTGCTGCAGCTCAACCAGGGCTCGGTGGTGGAACTGGAACGCGGCGCCGGCGAACCGCTCGATGTCTACGTCAACGGCACCCTGATCGCGCACGGCGAAGTGGTCGTCATCAACGACCGCTTCGGCATTCGCCTGACCGACGTGGTCAGCCCCAGCGAACGGATCCGGAGGCTGCGGTGATCGGCCTGCTGGCCACTGCCGCGCCGGTCGCGGCCAAGGCGAGCGGGGTCGGCGCGCAGGCACCGTCCTCGCCCGGTCTGTTTGGCGCAGTCTTTGCATTGCTGTTGGTGCTCGCGCTGATCGTCGGCCTGGGCTGGTTGCTCAAGCGCATGCCCGGCAGCGGATTCCGCAGCACCGAGGGCCTGCGTGTGGTGACCAGCCTGGCAGTCGGTGCCAAGGAACGTGTGGTGGTGGTGGAGGTGAACGGCCAGCAGTTGTTGCTCGGCGTCACCGCCGGCGGCATCAGCACCCTGCACACCTTGCCCGAACCGCTGCCGCCCACGCCCGCACCCACCCTGCCCGCTTTCAAGCAACTTCCCAATTTCGCCCAGCTGCTCGCCCAGAAGCTGCGCAAGGACCCGTGACATGTTGAGCCGTTGGAATCGTTGGGGGCGCAGTGTGCGCCTGGTGCTGATCCTGCTGGTGATGAGTTGCCCGCTGCTGGCCGCGGCCAGCCCGGCCGCGCTGCCGGCAATGGCGCAGGCCGCGGCACCGGCGGCGACCCCTGCCGCGGTACCGGCCGGTTCCAACCAGTTGCCGTCGCTGCCGAACGTGAGCGTGGGCCGCATCGGCGACCAGCCCGTGAGCCTGCCGCTGCAGACCTTGCTGCTGATGACGGCGATCACCCTGCTGCCGTCGATGCTGCTGGTGCTGACCGCCTTCACCCGCATCACCATCGTGCTGGGCCTGCTGCGCCAGGCGTTGGGCACCGGCCAGACCCCGTCCAACCAGGTACTGCTGGGCCTGGCGATGTTCCTGACCGCGCTGGTGATGATGCCGGTGTGGCAGAAGATGTGGGGCGCCGGACTGCAGCCGTATCTCAATAACCAGATCGATTTTTCCACTGCCTGGACGCTCACCACGCAGCCGCTGCGCGCCTTCATGCTGGCGCAGATCCGCGAGACCGATCTGATGACCTTCGCCGGCATGGCCGGCGACGGCAAGTACGCCGGCCCGGACGCGGTACCGTTCCCGGTGCTGGTGGCCTCGTTCGTGACCAGCGAGCTGAAGACCGCTTTCGAAATCGGCTTTCTGATCTTCATTCCGTTCGTGATCATCGACCTGGTGGTGGCCAGCGTGCTGATGTCGATGGGCATGATGATGCTGTCGCCGATGCTGATCTCCGCGCCGTTCAAGATCCTGCTGTTCATCCTGGTGGATGGGTGGGTGCTGGTGGTGGGGACGCTGGCTGCGAGCTTTAATGCGTCGTAGGTGTGGACGCGCGGTGCGCGCGGTAGCGCTTGTCAGTTGACTGATTTTTGCGCATTGCGGGGTTGTATTGCTCAACCATCAGCTCCGCTTGCCGCTTTTTGCTTTCCGCTTTTTGCCTTTGTGCTTCGCTTTGGCTTCTAGCTTCTCCGGGGCCCCATACCGCAGCGGCAAGGCCGGCAGATACAACCCGCAGGGCGGCGCGCATGGATGCGCGTCGTTTTTGTAAGGGACATGGATGTCCCTTACAAAAATTTCTGCCGGACTTGCGCACCCGCAGCGCCGTAGGCGCGGAGGGCGCGAGGACGGGGTGTGCTTTCTTTTGGTTACTTTTCTTTGCACAAGCAAAGAAAAGTGACTCGCGCTCGCAGGGCGTGAAAGCATTTGATCTGTATCCGGATCAAATGGACGAACAAGAGCTACAAGCAAGTGCAAGGCTTTCGTCCCCCTTCGGGGGGCGAGTTACTTTCTTTGCTTGTGCAAAGAAGAGCTTTACAGCAGCCGAAGGCTGATCAAGTAACCAAAGAAACACACCCCGTCCTCGCGCCTTCCGCGCTGCGCGCTCCAGGTCCGCAATCCAGGTAGAAATTTTTGTAAGGGACATCCATGTCCCTTACAAAAACGTCGCGCATCCATGCGCGCCGCCCTTCGGGTTGTATCTACCCGGCTTGCCGCTGCGGTATGGGGCCCGTAAAGCCGACAGCAAGGCAACAGCAAACCGAAGCCAGAGCACAGCGACAGCGACAGCGAGTGCAACACGAGGCAACTCAGATCCCCGTTCGCCAACCAATCCCGAACCACGAATCCCGAATCCCCGCCCCTTTGGCACCCCACTTGCATCAGCACCTCCCATGAGCCCTGAAATCGCCCTGACTGAATTGCGTGGTGGCCTGGTCACCGTCCTGTGGATCGCCGGGCCGATGTTGCTGGCCGTGCTGGTGGTCGGCGTGGTGATTGGCGTGGTGCAGGCCGCCACCCAGTTGAACGAGCCGACCATCGCCTTCGTGGCCAAGGCGGTCGCGCTGACGGCCACGCTGTTTGCCACCGGCAGCATGCTGCTGGGGCATCTGGTGGAGTTCACCATTGCGCTGTTCCAGCGCATTCCACACCTGATCGGCTAGCGGGCCAGACCGGATGGATTCTGCAACCCAGATGGTGATCGATGGCCAGCGCGCGTTCGCGATGGTCGGGGCGATCATGTGGACCATGCTGCGCACCGGTGCGTTGCTCACCGCCATGCCGTTGATCGGTACGCGGGCGGTGCCCGGACGGGTGCGGGTGATGCTGGCCGGGACGCTGGCGATGGTGCTGGCGCCGATCCTGCCGCCGGTGCCGGAGTGGGACGGCTTTACCGCCCAGGCAGTGCTGAGCATTGCGCGCGAGCTGGCGGTCGGGGCCAGCATGGGCTTCATGCTGAAGCTTATTTTCGAAGCCGGCGCATTGGCCGGCGAACTGGTGTCGCAGTCCACCGGCCTGTCGTTCGCGCAGATGTCCGACCCGATGCGCGGCGTGACGTCGGGGGTGATCGCGCAGTGGTTCTATCTCGGCTTCGGGCTGCTGTTCTTCGCGGCCAACGGGCATCTGGCGGTGATCGCATTGCTGGTGGACAGCTACAAGGCGTTGCCGATCGGGACCGCGTTGCCCGATGCCGGCGCATTCGCCGAAGTGGCGCCCACCCTGTTCCTGCAGATCCTGCGCGGCGGGTTGACCCTGGCCTTGCCGATGATGGTGGCGATGCTGGCGGTCAACCTGGCCTTCGGCGCGCTGGCCAAGGCGGCGCCGGCATTGAATCCCATGCAACTGGGCCTGCCGCTGACGGTGTTGCTGGGGCTGTTCCTGCTGTCGAGTTTCGCCAGCGAGTTCGCCCCGCCAGTGCAACGCATGTTCGATACCGCCTTCGATGCCGCCAGAGAGCTGACGGCCTGACCCACACTAGACAATGGCCGACCACTGCAAGCACAGCAGGCCGCCAACTTGCCGGCGCCGCCGCCACTGCGACGGGGCCGCCCCGCCTGCACCCTTCCAAACCGTGACACGCCTCAAGTTTCTGGCCGCGCAGCCGTTAAAGCCCCTACACGATTGACGCTGCGTATCGTCGTCCAACACTTACCCATCCCACGGGAATCGATGCTTACTGTGCCTGCGCTGTTGGCCCCGATGCGATTGCAAGGCGCTCGCCTGCGTGCAAGGGCATGGCTGTTGCTGGCGGCGGTGCTGATCTGCGGCACAAGTTGGGCGCAAACCTACAGCTTCCGCGATTACGCCCAGGCCGATGGCCTGCAGGGCATGACCGTCAACAGCCTGCTCGAAGATCGCCAGGGCGTGGTCTGGGTCGGCACCGAGCTGGCGCTGCACCGTTTCGAACGCGAACACTTCACCCCGGTCGGCAAGGAGAGCGGGCTGGATGCGCGCTATATCCGCGCGCTCGGGCTGGATGCGGCCGGACGTCTGTGGGTGTCCAGCGCCAATGGCCTGTTCGTGCGCGAGGGCAACGACTTCGTGCAGGTGCTGCGCGAGGGCAAGCCGATCCGTGCCGACAGCGGCAATGTCGTTGCCGCCTACGCCGATGGCGTGGTGGTGGTCAGCGAAAACAGCCTGCTGCGGGTGTCGCCCAATGCCGCAGGCGGCTGGTCGGTTAACCCCCTGCCCCTGCAGCTGGACGATGGACGCCTCTTGCCGGCCGGCAGGGCCTTGCTGGCCGATGGAACCGCGTTATGGGCCAGTTGCGGCCAGCACGTCTGCCGGATCGATGCCGGCGGCAGGATCACCCTGCTGTCCGAGGACGATGGCGTGCCCGAACGGCAATGGCGCGCGATCTTTCGCGATCACCTGGGCACCTTGTGGTTGCGTGGGGGCGGCCTGGTGCTCTCACGCGCTGCCGGCGAGCGCGTGTTCCGCAATCGTCCGGCGCCGGCGGGCACCCGATTCAACACCCTCTCCGGTGCCACGACGCTGTCGGAAGACGCGCAGGGCCGCCTGCTGACGCGTTCGGACCGCGGCCTGGTGCGCTGGGAAGGCGACCACTGGCGCTACTTCGGCCAAAGCCAGGGGCTGCAGATCAGCCCCATGGTTGGCCCGTTGATGATGCAGAGCACCGGCCACCTGTGGATCGGCACGCGCGGCCTGGGTGTGCAGCGCTGGCTGGGCTACGGCACCGTCGAACACTGGGACGAAAGCCAGGGGCTGGCCGAAGCGCCGACCTGGGTGAGCCAGCGACTGCCCAGCGGTGAGCTGTTGGTCGGTGGCGATGCCGGTTCCAATATGCTCGATCCGCGTAGCGGGCGCATGCAGCCGTGGACGCTGGAGAACGGCCAACCCCTGCTGCAATCCATTTCCATTGCACTGTCGCCGGACGATGGTGCGGCCTGGGTGGCGCGCTCGTCCGGAGCCGTGGCGCGGCGCGACCCGCGCAGCGGCAAGACCACCGATGTGCTGCAGCTCGACCTGCCGATCAACAGGCTGATGTTCGATACGGCCGGCACCTTGTGGATCACCACCCCGCGTGGGCTGTACCGCGTACAGCGCGGCACCCCGCTGCGGGCCGAGCGCGAAACGGCCCTGCCGGCAGCCTTCGTGGGCGATATCGACCTGGATCCGCAGGGGCGGCTGTGGGCCAGCACGCGCGAAGGCCTGTTCCTGCAGGCAAAAGACGGCAAGTGGCAGCGCGTGCAGGTACGCGGCGACCTGCCCAGCCAGGATTTCTTCCTGCTCGATTTCAGCGCCGATGGCGAGGTGTGGCTGTCGCTGCGCGATACCGGGCTGTGGCATGGCCGGCTGCAGGCCGACGGCGTGCTGACGCTTGCCGCCGTGGACGACCCGCTGGTGGCGCGGGTGATGCCCTTCATCCTGCGCCACGACAGCAAGGGCCGGCTGTGGCTGGGCAGCAGCCAGGGCCTGGATGTGTACCAGAACGGTCGTTGGTCGCGGGCCACGCGCACGGAAGGGCTGTTGTGGGACGACATGTCGGCCAATGCATTTTTCGAAGACACCGATGGCAGCGTCTGGCTCGGCAGCAGCCGTGGCCTGACCCACCTGCTGGATCCGATGCGCCTGTTCGCCGCACCGCCGCTGCGGGTGGACATCCTGCATGTGCGCCGCGGCAGCCAACTGCTGCTGCCGCAATCCCGGGTGGAGTGGTCGCAGGTGCCGCTGGATGTGGAGCTCAGCACCCCGGGGGCGGAAGGCGGCCCGGACCGCATCAGCTTCCGGTACCGGGTCGAAGGCCATCAGGCCAGTTGGACCAGTACCTCGCTCAGCCACCTGACCTACCCGCTGCTGCCGCCAGGCAGTTACACGCTGGAAGTGCAGGCAATGGATGCCTACCAGCGCAGCAGCAGCCCGATCACCCGCTTCGGGTTCGAGCTGGTGCCACCGTGGTGGCGGGGCGTTCCGGCGATTGTCGGGTACGTGCTGCTGAGCATCGCGGCGGTGATCGCGCTGCTGCGTTGGCGCACCGCCAAACTGCTGCGACGCAAGCGCGAACTGGAGCAACTGGTGGCCAAGCGCACCGCCGAGCTGGAACAGGACAAGCGCGATCTGGAAGCGGCGCGCGCCGAACTCTCGCTCAAGGCCACCCACGACGAACTCACCGGCCTGCTCAACCGCGCCGGCATCCTGGCCGCGTTGCGCGAGATGCTGCTGCACGCCGAACACACCGGGCGTCCGCTGGCGGTGGTGTTGATCGACCTGGACCACTTCAAACTGGTCAACGACCAGCATGGCCATCTGGCCGGCGACGCCGTCCTGGCCGGGGTTGGCCGCCGCATGGACACGCTGATGCGCGGCGACGACCGCATCGGCCGTTATGGCGGCGAAGAATTGCTGGCGCTGCTGCCAGGCCTGAACCTGGATGCCACCCATCGGCTGGACGCCCTGCACCACGGCATCTGCGGCGACTACCCCATCGATGGCGGCTGGCTGCATGTCACCTGTTCGGTTGGCGTGGCCTGGTTCCAGCGTGGCGAAACGCTCGAGCAACTGCTGGCTCGCGCCGACGCAGCGCTGTACAGGGCCAAGCGCAGTGGCCGCAATCGCATCGATTACGATCACGTGCCGCTGGATACGTTCGATCAGGTGTGACGGCAGCGCAGCTGAGCTTGCCGCCCGTTGCACCCGTTCGACCCGCATGCCGGAAACGCACAAGCGCCGACAATCGATTGCAACGCCTGGTCAAGCGCAAGCCTGCGCCCGCCCAGTACCGCGCCGTGCAAAGCCCGGCAGGGACGACAGGTGAATCGCGCTTGCGCACCCGTGTGACCTGCGTCCTACAACACGCCAGCAACCAGCCGCGTATGCCAGTTCCTCACGCCGTCGTGCTCGCTGAAGCATTAAAGGATTACGCGTTGGCAGCCGCTAGTGATTCCAATGCGGCCTGCAACGGGGGGGCTGCCAAGGCAAGCCTGAGACACCGCGCGAGGGGCGCGGACCGCATTGCCGATGCGTGGGAGACTGCAACGTCCGTGGGGTTTGAGCACCGCCAATGGAGGTCGTCGCACCGGCGTGCACCGTTTGCCGTCGTGGTGCTGTTGGCATTGCTGTCGTTGGCCGACCTGGCCGGTGCGCAAAGCGCCAGCATCCGCCGCTATGCCCACGACCAGGGCCTGCTCGGGCTTGCCGGTACCTGCCTGCTGCAGACCCGCGCCACCTTGCTGTGGGTGTGCACCGAGAGCGGGCTGTATCGCTACAACGGGCGCATCTTCCAACAGGTGCCGCTGGATGGCCTGCGCAACGAGCCCACCACCTCGATCGCCGAAACCGCCGATGGGCGGTTGTGGGTGGCCGGCTTCCAGGCCCTGTTCGTCGGCGACGAGCACGGCTTCCGCAAACTGCAGCCCGATGAAGCCGAGCACCTGGGGGACCAGATGCAGCTCGCCAGCCTGCCCTGGGGCACGGTGCTGGCCAATGGCGGCACGCTGGAAATCCTGCAGGGCCGCGCCAACGATCGCTGGCACAGCGAACCGTTGCTGGACACCGCAACCCGCGTACGCGTTCCCGAGTTGTCCAAGTCGCTGAGCCTGTCGGTGGACGGCGACACGCTGTGGGTGGGCTGCGCACGCAAGCTGTGCGCCATCGATGCGCAGCGCAAGGTGCAGGTATTCGGACCCGAACACGGGGTGCCGGACGACCGGTGGTACAGCGTGTTGCGCGACCACGACGGCGGGCTGTGGGTGCGCGGTGCGGGCACCCTGCTCTATCGCGCACGCGGGGCGAGTGCCTTCAGTGTTCGCTCGCTGCCGCTGCTGGATGGCAGCACGGTCGGGCGGCCGGCGGCACTGGTGATGGACAGCGAAGGACGCGTGCTGGTGCGTCGTAACGACGGCCTGGCGCGTTGGGAAAACGGCCACTGGCGCACTTTCGGCGCGGACAATGGGCTACCACCCGGCAGCAGCGACGCGATCCTGGTCGACCGCGATGGCGATATCTGGATGACCGTGGACGGCGAAGGTCTGGTGCGCTGGGCCGGCTACGAATGGATCGAAAACTGGGACGCCTCGCAAGGCATGCCGGCCGCGCCGACCTGGTCGATCGCCCGCGACACGCAGGGCGCACTGCTGGTCGGCAACGAGCACGGCATCGGCCGCCAGGCCGAGCCGGACAAGCGCTTCGTCCCGGCCCTGCAAAGCGCCGGGATCCAGGTCGTGGGCATGCAGCGCAGCGCAGACGGCAGCTTGTGGACCCTCAATTCGGCCGGTTTCCTGCGCCGCACCTGGCCGGATGGGCGCAGCGCGCAGATCGCCAAGTTGCCGCGCACTGCGCGCCGCCTGCTGATCGACCGCCAGAGCCGGCTATGGATGCTCAGCGCCGGCGGCTTGTTCGTGATCGAACACCCGCTCGACGGCGGCAGCATGCAGGCCGTGGCCGACGTGCCTGCCATCGCCTACACCGACATCCAGCAAACCGCCGACGGCACGCTGTGGGTTTCCAGCTCCAACGGCTTGTTCCAGCTGCGCGATGGGCGGTGGTCCAAGGTCAGGGTCAAGGTCAACGGCGGCGCGCCGGAGCCATGGATCGCCAAGTTCCATATCAGCGACAGCGGTGAGGTGTGGCTGGCGTTCTATCGCCCCGGCCTGTGGCACGGCATGTTGTTGCACGACGGCTTGGACCTGCAGGAAATCAGCGACGAGGCGCTACGCGATGTCGGCGTGTACCTGCTGCGCAGCGACAGCTTCGGCCGGGTCTGGGTGGGTCATGCGCGCGGCGTCGAGGTCTACGACGGCGAGCGCTGGGCGCATCTGTCGCAGTCGCAGGGGCTGATCTGGGATGACGTTTCCGAGGCCGCGTTTGCCGAAGATCCGGACGGTTCGGTGTGGATCGGCACCGCACGCGGGGTGAGCCACGTGAGCGACCCGGCGCGCCTGTTCGACGAACGCCAACCCAGCGTGCGCATCGACAGCGTCAGCCGCGGCGGCATGCCGGTGCAGCGCGGGCAGCTGCTGGGCTGGAGCGACAAGCCCTTGCACATCGAGCTGTCGACGATGGAGGTCTACGACGACCCCAGCCGCCTGACGGTACGTTATCGCCTGCTCGGCCTGCACGACCAATGGATCCAGAGCGACAACCTCTCCATCGACCAGCCACCGCTGCCTTCCGGGCACTTCCGCCTGCAGGTGCAGGTGCTGGACCGCTACCGTCGCACCGCTTCGCCGATCGCCGACCTGCCCTTCGCGGTCGCGCCACTGTGGTGGCGCAGCCCGCCGGCGATCGCGCTGTATGTGTTGATCGGCGGCGGCCTGCTGATCGGCCTGTGGCGCTGGCGGCACCGCCATCTGGTGGCGCGCGAACGCATGCTGGCCGAATTGGTGTCCGAGCGCACATACCAGCTGGAGCGCGAAAAACGCGAACTGGAAAACGCACGTGCGGCGCTGGCCTTGAAGGCCAGCCACGACGCGCTGACCGGCCTGCTCAACCGCTCCGGCATCCTGGAAGCGATGGCCGAAGAACTGCAGGGCTGCGCGCACGGCGAGCATCCGCTGGCGGTGGTGTTGATCGATCTGGACCACTTCAAACAGGTCAACGACGAACATGGGCACCTGGTCGGCGATGCGGTGCTGGCCAAGGTGGGCGCGCGGCTGACGGCCTGCCTGCGCGATTCGGACAAGGTGGGCCGCTACGGCGGCGAAGAATTGCTGCTGTTGCTGCCAGGCATGAGCCAACAGAGCCAGCACCGGCTGCGCGCCATCCACGAAGCGCTCAGCATTGCGCCCTACGAAGTGGGCGCCGCACGCCCGCTGCAGGTGACCTGTTCGGTGGGCGTGTCCTGGTTCCGCGTCGGCGATACCGCCGCCTCGCTGCTGGCGCGTGCGGACGAGGCGCTGTATCGGGCCAAGCGCTCCGGCCGTAACCGGATCGAACCGGAGGAACCGGAAAGTTCGGTGGCATGAGCCGCGCAGGCGGCCAGGCCCGGCGGGCACGCGCAGGCAGGCAGCGCACGCGTCTCATCGGCAAGCCACGGCGCACCGGCAGTCGATGCGCGACCATGCCGTGATTGGGTACGCCGACAGCGCACGCAGGGCGGCCGCAGGACCTTCGAGCGTGCCGTCTCTGGCGGCAACGCCGGGTTGATGGCCTTGGCCGCTTCCCCGCGCTCAAGAAGTCGGCCAAGGGGTCGCTAGGTCTTGGGCAACGCGTCTTTCGACGTGGGAAGTGGATAGGTGGTCGGAACCTACAACCCTGGCATGGTGATGCTGTCGCTGGTAGTGGCCGTGCTGGCTTCCTACACCGCGCTGTATCTGGCCGCACGCACCACTGCCAGTCGTGGCGGCATCGCAGCCGCGTGGCTGGTGGGCGGCGCCATTGCCATGGGCATCGGCATCTGGTCGATGCACTTCGTCGGCATGCTGGCGTTTCGCCTGCCGATTCCGGTCGGCTACGACCTGGCGCTGACGTGCTATTCGATGCTGGCGGCGATCCTGACCTCGGCGCTGGCGCTCTGGCTGACCTCGCGCGCGGACCTGCCGTCGCTTCGGTTGGGCCTGGGCGCGCTGTTGATGGGACTGGGCATTGCGCTGATGCATTACATGGGCATGGATGCGCTGCGCATGGTGCCGGCCATTCGCTACGACCCGCTGCTGTTCGGGCTGTCGATCGCCATCGCCATCGGCGCCTCTGCCGCCGCGTTGTGGATCGCGTTCCGGCTGCGCCACGATGGGCAGCGCTCCAGCCTGCGCCTGATCGCCGCCTCGATCATGGGCGTGGCGATCGTGGGCATGCATTACACCGGCATGGCCGCCGCCCGGTTCGCGCCCGGTAGCGTGTGTGGCGCGGTGGCCGATACGCATCTGCCGTTGTCGTGGCTGACGGCGGTGGTGGTGCTGGTGACCTTGGTCCTGCTGATGCTGGCGCTGGTCATTTCGTTGCTGTCGCGCCGCTTTCAGCAGCGCACCGATGTGCTGGCGCAGTCGCTGGCCAAGGCCAATGCCGAACTGGCACTGGCCACGCTGCACGACCCACTCACCCGGCTGCCGAACCGCATCCTGCTGCACGAGCATCTCGTGCAGAACATCGAACGCGCCCAGCGCCAGGGGCAGCGCTTTGCGGTGATGCTGATCAACCTGGACGGGTTCAAGGTGATCAACGACGGCTATGGTCATGCGTTGGGCGACCGCCTGCTGGTGGTGGTGGCCGAGCGCTTGAACGCGCATCGGCGCGCGCATGGCAGCCTGGCGCGGCTGGGCGCAGACGAATTCGTGCTGGTGGCCGACATCGCCGACCCGGAAGATGCCGCTGCGCTGGCCGCGCACCTGGTGCAGGCGCTGGCAGTGCCGTTCCTGGTGGCCAACCACGAGCTGCGCCTGAGCAGCAGCATTGGCATTGCGCTGTACCCGGAAGACGCCGGTAGCGAGCACCAGCTGCTGACGCATGCCGATGCGGCAATGACCCATGCCAAACATGCCGGCCGCAACCGCTACAGCTTTTTCGAACGCTCGATGACGGCCACCACCCGCGACCGCCTGCAGCTGCTTCAGGAACTGCCGCGCGCGCTGGAACTGGGGCAGTTCGTGCTGCATTACCAGCCCAAGTACTGCGCCGAGGACGGCCGCCCGATCGGCGCCGAAGCGCTGATCCGCTGGCAGCACCCCGAGCGCGGCCTGGTGCCGCCGGACAGCTTCATTCCGCTGGCCGAACGCAGCGGCATGATCGGCCTGCTCGGCAGCTGGGTGCTGCGGCAGGCCTGCCGCCAGATGCGCGACTGGCGGCAGGCTGGGCACGGCGACTGGCGGGTGGCGGTCAACCTGTCGGCCCTCCAGCTGGCCTCGCCCAGCCTGCTGGACGAAGTGGCCACCACGCTGAGCGAATATGCGCTGGCCCCTGGCCAGCTCACCCTGGAAATCACCGAAACCATGGCCATGCGCGACGCAGAGGCCTGCCTGCGCACCCTGGGCCAGCTCAACGCGCTGGGCGTGCGCATTGCCATCGACGACTTCGGCACCGGCTATTCCAACCTGCTCTACCTGCGCAAGCTGCCGGCGCACGAGCTCAAGATCGACCGCAGTTTCGTCCAGGCCATGGACGGCAGCGCCGAAGACATCGCCATCGTGGCGGCCGTGGTCGCGCTGGCGCACACCATGCGCCTGCAAGTGGTGGCCGAAGGCGTGGAAACCCTCGCCCAGCGCAACACCCTGGAACGGCTGGGCTGCGACCAGCTGCAAGGCTATCTGCTGGGCCGGCCGATGGACGCCGAACGCTTCATCGCCACCGTGGTCGCCCAGCGCGACGGCCCGCGCCGCCTGGCCAGCTGAGCCGCTCGCTGCAGCCCCGGCGTCTGGCCTACGGTGCAACCCGCAGCCACCGCTTTTCCGAATCCCGAATCCCGAATCCCGAATCCCGAATCCCGATTCCCAGCTCCACAAACTGGAACGCCGCTTGCATCGGTTGGATTAATCCCCCACCGGCACCTCCATGTCCGAGTCCGAAGACGGCGGCGAGCGTACAGAGCTTCCCACCGAAAAACGCCTACGCGAGGCCCGTGAGCAGGGCAACATCCCGCAATCGCGCGAGTTGTCGACCGCAGCGGTGTTCGGTGCCGGCGTATTCGCGCTGATGGTGCTGGCCCGCGGCATCGGCGATGGCGCTGCGGTGTGGATGAAGACCGCGCTCAGCCCGGACCCGAAGCTGCGCGAGACCCCGATGGCGCTGTTCGGCCATTTCGGCGATCTGCTGCTGCAGTTGCTGTGGGTGATGCTGCCGCTGATCGGCATCTGCCTGGCTGCCGGGCTGGCCGGCCCGCTGATGATGAGCGGCCTGCGCTTTTCCGGCAAAGCCATCATGCCCGACCTCAGCAAGCTCAACCCCGCCAACGGGATCAAGCGCATGTGGGGCAGCAACAGCCTGGCTGAGCTGATCAAGTCGGTGCTGCGCCTGCTGTTTGTCGGGCTGGCCGCCAGCTTCTGCATTTCCAAGGGCCTGCACGGCCTGCGCTCGCTGGTGAACCAGCCGCTGGAACAGGCCATCGGCAACGGGCTGGACTTCACCAAGAGCCTATTGTTCTACACCGCCGGCGCGCTGGTGCTGCTGGCCGCCATCGACGCGCCGTACCAGAAGTGGAACTGGCTGCGGAAGCTGAAGATGACGCGCGAAGAGATCAAGCGCGAGATGAAGGAAAGCGAGGGCAGCCCGGAAGTGAAGGGCCGCATCCGCCAGATGCAGATGCAGATGTCGCAGCGCCAGATGATGGAAGCGGTGCCCAAGGCCGACGTGGTGCTGATGAATCCGACCCACTACGCGGTGGCGCTCAAGTACGAAGGCGGCAAGATGCGCGCCCCGATCGTGGTGGCCAAGGGGGTGGACGAAATGGCCTTCCGCATCCGCGAAGCCGGCGAACAGCACCGGGTGGCGATCGTCACCGCCCCGCCTTTGGCACGCGCCTTGTATAGGGAAGCGCAAATCGGCAAGGAAATTCCCGTGAGACTCTATTCGGTCGTGGCCCAGGTGCTCTCCTACGTCTACCAGCTGCGTGGCTGGAACGGCGGCCCGATGCCGGAATTGCCCTCGCTCGAGGTGGATGAGTTCGGCAAGGGAGCCAGCGCATGAGCGCCCGCCCCGCCCCGATGAATGCCCGCCGCGTCATGGAGTTGCTGCGCAACGGCCTGGGCGCCCCGCTGGCCCTGATGGCCATGCTGGCCATGCTGATGGTGCCGCTGGCCGCACCGGTGCTGGATGCGTTGTTCACCTTCAACATCGCCATCTCGCTGATGGTGCTGCTGGCGGTGGTGTACGTGCAGCGCCCGCTGGAATTCACCATTTTCCCGATCGTGCTGTTGATGACCACGATGCTGCGGCTGGCGCTGAACGTCGCCTCCAGCCGCGTGATCCTGATCAACGGCCAGGACGGCCACGCCGCCGCCGGCAAGGTCATCGAGGCCTTCGGGCAGTTCGTGATCGGCGGCAATTACGCCGTGGGTATCGTGGTGTTCGCGATCCTGACCATCATCAATTTCGTGGTCATCACCAAGGGTGCCGGACGCGTGTCGGAAGTGACCGCGCGCTTCATCCTGGACGCCATGCCCGGCAAGCAGATGGCCATCGACGCCGACCTCAACGCCGGTTTGCTGACGCGCGAGGAGGCCAAGGCCCGCCGCGAGGAAGTGCGCGAGGAAGCCGACTTCTACGGTGCGATGGACGGTGCCAACAAGTTCATCCGCGGCGACGCCATCGCCGCCATCCTGATCCTGTTCATCAACCTCATCGGCGGCATGGCGGTGGGCATGCTCCAGCACGGCATGAGCTTCATGGATGCCGCCTCCACCTACACCCTGCTGTCCATCGGCGACGGCCTGGTGGCGCAGCTGCCGGCCCTGCTGGTTTCGTCTTCGGTCGCCTTGCTGGTGACCCGCGCCTCGCGTGCGCAGGACATGCGCGGGGCCATGGTCAGCCAGGTGTTCGGCCAGCACCGCGCCTTGGCGGTGGCTGCGGCCATCCTCGGCCTGGTCGGCCTGGTGCCCGGCATGCCGAACGTCGCGTTTTTGACGCTGGGCCTGGTCCTGGGCGTGATCGCCTGGAAGCTGTACAAGCGCAGCCTGGCAAAGCCGGCGTCCGGCGATCCGGCGGCCGATCCGCAGGCGGCGGCCGCGGCGACCGCCGCCCAGGCCAGCGCCGAGCTGAGCTGGGACGAACTGCGCCCGATCGACCCGCTGGGCCTGGAAGTGGGCTACCGGCTGATCCCGCTGGTGGACAAGAACCAGGGCGGCGAACTGATGGCGCGCATCAAGGGCGTGCGCCGCAAGCTCACCCAGGACATCGGTTTCCTGGTGCCGCCGGTGCATATCCGCGACAACCTGGAACTGTCGGCCAATGCCTACCGGCTACTAGTGCATGGCGTGCCGGTAGCCACCGCAGAAATCTATTCCGACCGCGAACTGGCACTGGACCCGGGCGGTGCGCTCGGCCAGCTCGACGGCATCCCCGGCAAGGACCCGGCATTCGGCCTGGACGCCACCTGGATCCAGCCGCACCAGCGCGCCTATGCCGAATCGATGGGCTACACCGTGGTCGACCCGGCGACCGTGGTCGCGACCCACCTGTCGCACCTGATCCGTGAGCATGCGCCCGAACTGCTCGGCCATGAAGAAGTGCAGCAGTTGCTGGCCACGCTGGCCAAGACCGCGCCGAAGATGGTCGAAGACCTCACCCCGAAGGCACTGCCGCTGTCGGTGGTGGTGCGCGTGCTGCAGAACCTGCTGATCGAGAAGATTCCGGTACGGCAACTGCGCAAGATTGTCGAAGCGCTGGTCGAACACGCCCCGCATAGCCAGGACCCGGCCACCCTCACCGCCGCGGTGCGTACCTCGCTGGGCCGCTTCATCGTGCAGGAAATCGCCGGCATGTCGGCCGAGCTGCCGGTGTTCACCCTGGCCCCGCAGCTGGAGCGCGTCCTGCAGGAATCCACCCACGGCAACGGCGTGGCGCTGGAGCCCGGGCTGGCCGAACGCCTGCACCAGAGCCTGGCCGATTGCGTGGGCAAGCAGGAAGCCCGCAACGAACCGGCGGTGGTGCTGGTGCCCGGCCAGGTGCGCGCCGCACTGGCCCGTCTGGTGCGCCACAGCGTGCCCAGCCTGTCGGTGCTGGCCTACAGCGAAGTGCCAGAAGACAAGCGCCTGAAGCTGGTCGGCACGATCAGCTGAGACCGCCCAACCACAACGCACCCATCCCCCGCCGGGCTTGCCGGGACGGCCTGTCCCGCCCGGGTGCGCTCCTACGACATCCAAGGCGACCGGGAAACATGCCATCCGCCCCGACACCACCGTAGGAGCGCACCTGGGCGCGACCGCCTTTACCGGAAAGCCCGTCGCGCCCGGGTGCGCTCCTACGACATCCAAGGCGATGCGGAAATATGCCGCCCACGCCGACACCACCGTAGGAGCGCACCTGGGCGCGACCGCCTTTACCGGACAGCCCGTCGCGCCCAAGTGCGCTCCTACCAAGCCATTCCCGTGCCCGGCCGACATGCCAGCCAGCGATGGATACCTGCCGCAACCGACCACCGCACCCGGCGTCGGAAAGCCGCCACCGGCCCGGACCTCCAATCGATTGCGTGGCGCTGGCCGCTGCGAGGCACTCCCGATGCGCCCGGCCGGACGTCCGGCCTGCGAGTGCAGCGGTCCGCAGAAAGACGCCAGCGCCGCGCCGCCCCGGAAAAAAGTCAATAAATTCAGTGACTTGACGCCTTCCAACCGGACCAGACGCACAGCGCCCACCCCGCCCTGATGCTCCGGCGCCCCGCGCCGGAACGCTGGCACCGCGTTTTGGCACACCGCATGCATTAGCTCTGCCGAGACCACAGCCAGCACCACCGCTGCGGAACTGGACGAACGAACGGGACAGGCAACTCATGACGCTGGCAACACACCCACATTCATCGCACACCCGTCCGGCGTCCGGCGGGTCCCGTTCCTGGAGGCACTTCGTATGAAGATCAAACGCTTTGTCGCCCCGGACATGCGCACCGCATTCCGCATGGTGCGTGAAGAACACGGCCCGGACGCGGTGATCCTGTCCAACCGTCGCACCGCCGAAGGCATCGAGATCGTCGCTGCCAGCAATTACGACGAAGAGCTCGTGCAGCGCGCCCTGGAAACCGCGCGCTCCGACACCCCGGCCCCCGCACAGCACCAGCAGGCTCCCGCTCAGCCGGCGCCTGCCCCGCAAGCCCCGGCCAAGCCCTCGGCACCGGTGCACGCCCTGCTCAAGCCGTCTGCCGACACCGAAGCAAGCCAGCGCCAGCGCGTCGCCAGCGCCGCCGACGACATGATTGCCGCCATGGCGCTGCGCCAGCCGGTCAGCGTGCCGCGCCAGGCGCCGGTCGCCGCGCCGGTGCGTACCGCCAGCATCCCTTCGCCCGCTGCCCAGGCACTCGCCCACGCGGTTGCCGTCACCGCCGCGCCGCGCCAGGAACACGCGCTGTCGGCCGTGCCGGAACAGTTGTTCGCCGACTTCTTGACCACGGCCCCGGTGCAGCGCCCGGCCGTCCCGGCCACGGCGGTGCAGGCGCCCGCGCCGGTCGCGGCGGCAACGGTCACCGCCCCGGCGTTTGCTGCCGCAGGCCAGGACGACGACGCCTTCGCCGATGAAGCCGACTTCGATCTGGACGACGCCCTTCCGCAGATCCTGCCGCCGGCCGCGCTGCCGCCGATCGTGGTCGCCCCGCCCGCCCCCGCTGCGCTGGCCGCAGTGCCGGTGGCGGCCGCGCCGATCCCGCAGAACGACGAAGAACTCAAGCAACTGCGCGGTGAGCTGGCGCTGATGCGGCAGATGATCGAGCGCGAAATGAACCGCCTCACCGACGAGCGCCTGCGTGGCTCGCCGGTGCGCGCCCAGGCGCTAGAACTGATGGACGACTACGGCTTCGACGCCGGCCTGACCCGCGATATCGCCCTGCAGATCCCGGCCGATACCGAATTGCACCGTGGCCGCGGCCTGATGCTGGGCTTGCTGTCCAAGCGGTTGCCGGTGTCCCCGGTCGACCCGCTGGAACGTGGCGGCGTCATCGCCCTGGTCGGCCCGACCGGCGCCGGCAAGACCACCACCATCGCCAAGCTCGCCCAGCGCTTCGCCGCCCAGCACGCCCCGCGCGACGTGGCCCTGGTCACCACCGACACCCAGCGCGTGGGCGGCCGCGAACAGCTGCACAGCTACGGCCGCCAGCTCGGCATCGCGGTGCACGAGGCCGACAGCGCCGAAAGCCTGCTGGACCTGCTCGAGCGCCTGCGCGACTACAAGCTGGTGCTGATCGACACCGCCGGCATGGGCCAGCGCGACCGCGCCCTGGCCGCCCAGCTGAACTGGCTGCGCGCCGCCCAGCAGGTCACCTCGCTGCTGGTACTGCCCGCCAACGCCCATTTTTCCGACCTCGACGAGGTCGTACGTCGCTTCGCCCACGCCAAACCCCAAGGCGTGGTGCTGACCAAACTCGACGAGACCGGCCGCTTCGGCAGCGCCTTGTCGGTGGTGGTCGATCACCAGATGCCCATCACCTGGGTGACTGACGGACAGCGGGTCCCCGACGACCTGCACCGCGCCAATGCCGCCAGTCTCGTTCTTCGCCTTGAAGATTTGCGGCGCGCTGCCGATAAGCCCTGTACTCCGGAGCACAACCATGCAGTCGCGTGAATACGCCAAGCTGACCAACGCCTTCCCCCTGTCGGCGACCCGTCCCGAGCCTTTGGGCCCGGTGCGCACCATTGCCGTGACCGGTGGCAAGGGCGGCGTGGGGAAAACCAACATCTCCGCCAACCTGGCCGTGGCGCTTGCCGACATGGGCAAACGCACGCTGCTGCTGGACGCCGACCTCGGCCTGGCCAACCTGGACGTGGTGCTGGGCCTGGCGCCCAAGTACACCCTGGCCGACCTGATCGCCGGCCGTTGCACGCTCGATGAAGTCATCATCGAAGGCCCCGGCGGCGTGCTGGTGGTGCCGGCCGCCTCCGGTCGCCGCCACATGGCCGAACTGGCCCCGGCCCAGCACATCGGCCTGGTCAACGTGTTCTCCGAACTGGAACGCGACCTGGACGTGATGGTCATCGACACCGCCGCCGGCATCACCGACAGCGTGCTGACCTTCTGCCAAGCCGCCCAGGACACCGTGGTGGTGGTCTGCGACGAGCCGGCTTCGATCACCGACGCCTATGCGCTGATCAAGGTGCTCTCGCGCGAACGCGGCGTGGACCGCCTGCAGATCATCGCCAACATGGTGCGCGACCCCAACGAAGGTCGCCTGCTGTACGACAAGCTCTCGCGCGTGTGCGAAAAGTTCCTCGGCGATGTGTCGCTGAACTATCTCGGCCATGTGCCCCAGGACGACTGGCTGCGCCTGTCGGTGCAGCGCCAGCAACCGGTCATCAAGGCCTACCCCGCCAGTCCGTCGGCGCAGGCCATCGCCGAAATCGCACGCCGTACCTCGCGCTGGCAGGCCCCGACCGTGCCGCGCGGCAACGTCGAGTTCTTTGTCGAACGCATCATCCAACGGGGAGTGGCCGCATGAGCACCGCTACCGCAACCACGGCCAGCGCGCAGTACCGCGCCGTGCAGCGCAACAACGCCAACGACGTGGTGACCCAGCACGCCGACCTGGTCCGCCGCATCGCCCACCATCTGGCGGCGCGCCTGCCGGCCAGCGTGGAAGTGGACGACCTGATCCAGGCCGGCATGATCGGCCTGATCGAAGCCTCGCGCAGCTACGACTCCGAACAGGGCGCTTCGTTCGAAACCTATGCCTCGATCCGCATCCGCGGCTCGATGATCGACGAGATTCGCAGGGGCGACTGGGTGCCGCGTTCGGTGCACCGCCGCGCCCGCGACGCTGCCGCCGCCGTGCGCAAGATCGAACAGAACACCGGCCGCGCCGCCGCCGCCACCGAAGTGGCCGCCGCCATGGAAATGCCGCTGCCCGATTACCTGCGTCTGATGGAAGATGCCGCACGTGGCCAGGTGCTGAGCCTGGAATCGCGCATCGAAGATCACGGCGAGCTGGACACCACCGCCAAGGGTGGCCCCAACCCGCAGCAGATGATGGAGCGTGGCGAATTCGGCCGCGAGCTGGGCAAGGCCATCGGCCAATTGCCCGAGCGCGAGCAGCTGGTGCTGTCGCTGTATTACGAGCAGGAATTGAACCTGAAGGAAATCGGCGCCGTGCTGGGCGTCAGCGAATCGCGCGTGTGCCAGATCCATGGCCAGGCGGTGGTGCGTTTGCGTGGCCGCCTCAAGGTCTTCGAACTGGCCGATGCCGGCGTCGAAGTCGACGACTGAATTTTTCGCGTAATTTTTCGTGTTAGGAGCTTGATGTGAACAAGAACATGCGGATCCTGATCGTGGACGACTTCTCGACGATGCGACGCATCGTCAAGAATCTGTTGGGCGATCTCGGCTTCACCAACACCGCAGAGGCCGAAGACGGCAACAGCGCCCTGGCGGCGTTGCGTGCCGGCCCGTTCGATTTCGTGGTCACCGACTGGAACATGCCCGGCATGACCGGCATCGACCTGCTGCGCAACATCCGCGCCGACGCCAAGCTCAAGCACCTGCCGGTGATGATGGTGACCGCCGAAGCCAAGCGCGAGCAGATCATCGAAGCGGCCCAGTGCGGCGTGAACGGCTACATCATCAAGCCGTTTACCGCCCAGACGCTGGAAGAAAAGTTGGGCAAGGTGTTCGAACGTCTGGCGGCGACCGCCTGATGAACGCGACCATGGAAACCGATGCCGAACGTGCCGCGTTGATCGAGCGCCTGCAGAACGCACTCGATGCACTGGAAAGCGGTGACCAGGTCGCCTGGCGTCGCGAGGTGGATCATCTCGCCGCCCTGCGCACGCGCCCGATGATGCAGAGCCTGAGCCGGCTCGCCCGCGAACTCGGCCAGGCGCTGGGCGAGCTGCCCACCATCCCCGAAGAAGCCGGCGAACTGGACGATGCCTGCTCGCGCCTGGACCACGTGGTGGAAATGACCGAAAAGGCCAGCCATCGCACGCTGGATCTGGTCGAAGAATGCCGCGAGCTGGCCAACCAGCTGCGCAGCGGCGGGCTCAATCAGGACCAGGGCGCGCTGCTGGAAAAGATGCGCCACAACCTGACCGAGCTGTCGCTGGCGCAGAGCTACCAGGACCTGAGCGGCCAGATCATCCGGCGCGTGGCCGGTATCGTGCGGCGCGTGCATGAAGGCTTCGGTGCGCTCGGCCTGCCGCCGAAGAACATCGAACCGAAGAAAGACGACGGCGGTCTTGCCGGTCCTGCAGTCAAGGGCCTGGACCGTCACGCGGTGTCGCAGGACGATGCCGACGACCTGCTGTCCGGATTGGGGCTGTAACCATGAGTGCTGTTCCAGACGATATTGCTGCCGATTTCATCGTCGAGGCCCAGGAAATCCTGGATCGCCTCGGCGAACAGCTGGTCTCGCTGGAACAGGCGCCAGAAGAAGCCGACCAGCTCAACGCGGTGTTCCGCGGCTTCCACACGCTCAAGGGCGGCGCCGGCTTTCTGGCGATCAAGCCCATGGTGGAGCTGTGCCACGCCGCTGAAGAAACCCTGGGCATGGCGCGCTCGGGCCAGGCGGTGCTGCAGGCGCATCACTTCGATGCCGCGCAACAATCGCTGGATTATCTGCAGGCCATGCTGGATGCCATGGGCTCGGGCGAAGCCGTGCCGCACGCACCGGCCACGTTGATCGCGCAGTTCGACGCCAAGAGCGCCCCGCCGGCGGTCAAGGCCGCGCCGCAGGCGGCCGCGGCCAAGCCGGTTGCCGCCGCACACGGCGACGATGCGCATGCGCCCGCCCCCAAGGCGGCCGGCAAGGGCGCGGCCAAGACCGGCGCCGAAGCCGAACAGACCGTGCGCGTGGACACCAAGCGCCTGGACGCCATCGTCAACCTGATCGGCGAACTTGTACTCTCGCGCAACCGGCTGAAGACCTTGCGCACCCGCCTGCGCGACGAAGAACTGGACCGCGCGGTCAGCACGCTCGACATCGCCACCGCACGCCTGCAGACCGCGGTCATGCGCACCCGCATGCAGCCGGTCAGCAAGGTGTTCGCGCGCTTCCCCAAGGTGGCCCGCGATGTTGCGCGCACCCTGTCCAAGGAAGTGGAGCTGGAACTGATCGGCGCCGAAACCGAGCTCGATCGTAATCTGGTCGAAGCCCTGGCCGACCCGTTAGTGCACCTGGTGCGCAACGCCATCGACCACGGCATCGAATCGCCTGCCCTGCGCGAAGCCACCGGCAAACCGCGCAGCGGCCATGTGCGCCTGTCGGCGCAGCAGGAAGGCGACTACGTCAGCATCGAAATCCAGGACGACGGGGCCGGCATCGACCCGGAGCGCCTGCGCGAAATCGCCCGCAACAAGGGCCTGATCGACGCCGAAGCCGCCGCGCGTCTGAGCACCGACGAGTGCTTGCATCTGATCTTCATGCCGGGCTTCTCGACCAAGGTGGAAGTCACCGACATCTCCGGCCGCGGTGTCGGCATGGACGTGGTGCAGTCGCGTATCCGCGAACTCAGCGGGCAGATCCAGATCCAGTCCGAACTGGGCCGCGGCAGCCGCTTCATGATCCGCGTGCCGTTGACCCTGGCGATTCTGCCGACCCTGCTGGTGCAGGCCGGCGAAGCGGTCTACGCATTGCCGCTGGCGCGCGTGGTGGAAGTGCTGCATGCACCGCAAACCTCGCTGGGCTGGTTCGACGGCCGCGCCGTCCTCGACCGCCGCTCGCACACCCTGCCCCTGATCGACCTGCGCCGCTGGCTGGGCGTACCGGCCGAACAACCGCCGCTGCTGACCGTGGTGTTGCTGCAGGCCGGCGAAACCCGCTTCGGCCTGGTGGTGGACCAGGTCCGCGGCCGCGAGGAAGTGGTGATCAAACCACTCCCCCGCGCCCTGCGCGGCCTGCCCGGCTACGCCGGCGCCACCCTGATCGGCGACGGCCGCATGGCACTGATCCTGGATGTGGATGGATTGCGCTCCAGCGATCATTGAGGTTGGGGATTCGGGATTCGAGAATCGGGATTCGGGATTGGGAGAATCGGGAATCGTCAAGACGATCCTGGTTGCCTGATCTAATGACAACGGCCGCGTACTGCGGCCGTTGTCGTTTCACTACCAGCATCGCTGCCGATCTATGCCGCTACGCGCGCAAGCATGGGCGCGATGGCCTGGCGACGGTCAGGCTGCCGTGGAAGTGAACCTGGAACCGTTATTTGGACCTCGTTATCTCGTTGCGAAACACTCAGCGCGTCATCGACGGACCAGCCTGGCTGACGGCTTGCTGGGACTGCTCCAGCGCCTGCTGCTGTTCGCGCGCCTGAGCCTGAGTCTGGTTGATTGCCTGCAGGCGATCGAACGACTGGGTCTCTGGTGTCTGCACGGCGTCCACCGTCGGCATGTGCGCGCGCTGGTGTGCCGGGTCGTTGAGGGCACCCTGGACGACGAAGACCTTCTCGCCGCCCGCCAGCTGAGCCGTCGGGTTGTTGAGCACGACATGGTCCACCCGCGACAACCCTTCCTCTTTTGCCAGCGCAAGCAGGTTGGCTGTCATGCGCTCGCTCGATGCATCCCACTGCCTGCCATGCTGGGCATCGAGCTTTTGCACCCCATCCCTGATCTGTTGGTAAAGCGAGTGATCTGCATGGCCGGGGTCTGACGGAAGAAGCTGAGCTGATGAACCTGGCAGCTGCGGATCGCGCTCCCGGAGCTCCTGTTCTAATTCGCGTGCAGTGATGGGCGAGACGTGCAGGTGCGTATTCTTGCTGTGCTGGAACAGGCCGGGCGTCGGCGGCTGCGTGCTGCTGTCGACGTAAGGCATGGGGCGGGTGTTGCTGCCCAGGTCGATACCGTTGCGCTCCAGTATTTCTTCCTTCAATCCCAAGCGCTGCATGTCCAGGATCATCGGCTGCTCCGGCTCGCCGGGCTTTGACTTGTTGTAGTGTCGCTCGTAGATGGCGGCTGTGCCGACCACCCACGGACCGTAATGGTTGACGTAGTCGGACTGGCCCGCATGACCGATACGGGTGTCCTTGACCGATTTGTCGAAGTAATTCACTCCCATTGCCTCGACATTACCCGCCGTGGGCGACAACGTCAGGTCGCTATTGAACGTCAGGTTTGCCTTGGGCGTATAGACGCTTGGATAACCGCTGCGCGTGACGAAATCTCTGGCCCGACCATCCGCAAATAGGTACACATCTTCAAGCGTAGGATTAGGGTTACGACTCTTGACCGCGCTCACGATAGCGTTCCATCCGGCTATTTCGGCCGTTGCTTCGTCCGCACGGTTACTGGCCAGCACCTTCTCGCCAGCAGCAGTGTAATCGTGCGTGCTACGGGCAATTTTTATTGCCTCTGTTTTGAACTGTTCCCGCGCAAGCGCAGCAGTGGGGCTGTAAAGGCTATGCTGAATTTCATGTCCCAAGACGAAAGTCAAATCGCCTGCTGCTGCATGCTTGCCGTTGGCATCATTCACCAGCGCTGCAAGCGGCAGGTGAATTTCCTGATCGCGTGGATCATAGGTGCCTCCCGCATGCGGATCGTTTAACGGCGCGAAGCCTTTCAGCACCTTTTTCTGCACCGCCTCGTTGATCTGGCGGGTCAACTCGGGCGAATCATTCAGGACCCGGTTGAAGTTGTCCAGATGCTCACGTGTGACACCTGGTTGCTGACCAAATGACGCCACCACGGCACTTGCTTCTTGGCTCAACATGTCCGCTCCTTGGACTAGCGAATTTGAACCCACTCGACGCACTGATGAGTGGTGCGCGCTAAAGGTTCGTCAGCCTCTCCACGCGGAAAGAGCTCTACGCGCATGCCTGGGCGTTGAAAGATATCGCTCATCCATCGTCCATCCTCGACAAGATTGCGCTGCCGCGAGAAACCCATTTTTTCGAGGTGCGCCGCAAATGCCTCAAAGTCGATCTGGCAGATATCCGACATAGACGGAGACGCTTCTGGCGGATTCGGCAGGAACAGGAACTCGAACCATGCACCCTTTACTTCGGTTTTGTTGACACCAAACCCGTAGTTCCAGTCCTGGGTCAGCACTCCGCCGGCACCGAACCGCCCGGAACCATCACCGCGATGCTGTACCGACTGGCCCATTGCTCTAGACACATGGTCGGCAGTGAACGATTCAATACTGGTGCTTGTGCGAATCAGCTCCAGTACCCGCTCCAATGCGTCCTGCGCGGTACGTGGTCCACCTTTGGAAGGATCTGCAGGTACGTGATCGGTTGAGGAACGCATGGCAGATGTCTCCGTGACGGTTGCCGGGGCTGGGGTGGCCGCCGTGTGGGCGCATGCGCCCAGAGCGAGGGTGGCGAGCACGGCGTAGAGGGGGCGCGCGATCATGAAGCGTCCGTTGTGCGCTGGTGTGGCTGCGACGCTAGTGGCATCCGGCACCGAGGTCAATCGCAAGGGGTCTGGCAGCCGCAGCATCATCGCCGCACGCTGCGCGCCTTGGCCGGCACCTCCACCGGCGGCAATACCTCCATCAACAGCTGCCCTTCGCTCGCGGTGATGCGCAGCTTGGTGCCGATGGCAAAGCCATTTGTTCCAGCCATAGGCCGCTGAGGCGGACGTGTGGCACGTGCTGGTCGCCGCCGTGGTCGTGGGCGCCGGGTTAGTGGGTGTAGCTGACGGTCCATTGGCGCGGGCGGCGGCGCGGCGGGGTGCGCCCAGCGTGCCGGGGCCTTGCGGGGAGACGTCCGGGTCGGGCGGCAGCATCGGTGGCAGGGGCGATGCCGCCTGGGCAGGGGCGTTATCTGCTGGTCTGCGAGAAGTTCTGAGCCCCGCGCGTCATTCGCCACTGGATCCACGCGATCGCGGCGACGAAGAAGACGCTGCATAGGTAACTGCCTTCCGGCCCTTCCGCGCCACCGGTCAGGGTGTCGAGGCCTTGCGGGCGCAGCGCCACCAGCAGCGCCGGCAAGTGCACATCGATGCCGGTGACGGGCAGTTCGAAGCCGGTCGCGAGCAACCAGTTCCACCCCGCGTGCCAGCCCATCACGCCCCAGATATTGCCGGTCCGCAGCGCCCAGGCGCAGGCGAACAGCGAGAACAGGAACTTGCCGAGCATGACCCGGGGCGGCTGGTGCGGACTGAAATGCAGGAAGCAGAAAACAAGCGACACCAGCAGCACTGCCACCGCGACATTGGTCTTGCGCGCCACCACCGACAGCATCCAGCCGCGGAAGATGACTTCCTCCACGCTCGCCTGGAACACGAAACTCAATAGCAGCAGACCGATGTGCAGCAGACTGATGGGCGACCGCCAGGCCTGCCCCAAGCCCGCCGCCTGCATGCCGCCAGCCATCCAGATCGCGACTGCGACCAGCGCGATCGTGCCGAATCCAACGGCCAGTCCGCGCAGGAAGGTCTTCAGCGGCGCCGGACCGGTCAGCCCGATACTCGCAAGCGAGCGCCCTTCGACGAAGCGTACCCAGGCGAGCACGGCCGCCAGCGTCGGCGCGAAGCCGATCCACAGCAGCGCATACAAGCCAGCGAGGCCGATCGGATCGCCGCGCGGCGTCGACCAATGCTGCGACTGCATCCACCCGTCCAGCGCGATCACCGGTACCGCGTTGAACAGGATCATCAGGATCGGCGTCAGCCAGGCCCAGGGCAGCCAGCCGCGGGCCGGATCGGGCGAATACAGGGCAACGGGGGGCATGGGGGCTCTAGCTCGACGTGATCGCCGCTGCAAGTTGCCATCCGCGCGGGGGCGTGGCAACCCGTTTGCGACCAAGCCACAGAAGCGGCCGATGAATCACCCGGATCGCCGACAAAATGGCGCTGAGTCGTCGCCCGTGGTGTCCGCTTTGGGTGGCGGTTTCATATGTTCGATGAAACACAGACAGCTACCCAAGCAGCAGCAGTGTTGCGGACGAAGCGAAGGACAAGGCTTCAGTACACCGACAAATAGCGGTTCCAGATAACGGTTCCAGGTTCACTTCTTCAGCAAGTTCCGGCTCCAGGCCGCATCGCCGGATGGTTCGATTGAAACAAGGTTTCGTAGAACGCCGTAGCCGGCCCCGCGGCCCTTGCGCACACCGGCGATGGACGCACTGTTTCTTTTAGGTGCGGATGACGAAAGAAGTGCACCTGGAACCGTTATTTATAAACGCATTTGCGCGCTTGTTCGTAAGCTGTGGTAGGAATGACCACATCGAATTGCTTAGTGGTTGGGATAAGCGTAGCGGGCTCCGAAGAGCGCAGCAGGAAGGCATCGCCGCCTCCCTCTCGACGGAACCAACCGACGTGCATCCCGGGAAGGCCGGTCCCCGCCTTACGGAAGGGAAAGCGCATAGCGCTAGCGTCTGCTGCTTCGTCCCAACGCAAGGCGCCCAATGGCACAACGACACTATCCGTCCCGGCCCGCAGCATGAGGGCATTCCCACTGATGCTCACGCGTGCGCTCCTAGCTTGCCAGACCAAGAAACCGGCTATCGCTACATTGGCCAAGACAACGATCACAAGAGCCCCCTTCTTCAGCGGTGTCGGGGCCTTGCCAGCAAAGTAGAGAAACGCAACGAAAGCCAGAGCGAACACGAATGGGCCAAAAATACTTAAGTATGTTTTCCCATTGGCCAAGTGCAGCGGGATGTCACAGTTCATAGCTGACTTCCTATTTAAGCTGTAATGGTACGCATGCCGTATTGGTACACGGCATCCACTATTGTCTCGAATGACGATTCCTCGAAGCCAATCAATCCAACCTGCTGCATGGCGCGAAGATAAACGCCTAGCTGGCGCCCGAAGTCGTCAACAATCGCTTGCGCCTGTGGACTCAATGGTATGACCGTCCCTTGGATTAACGAATGTAGATCCATTCAACGCAGTGGTGCTCCACCCGCTCCTGCGGTGCATCAGCCTCACCTCGTGGAAACACCTCCACGCGCATGCCTGGGCGGCTGAAGAAATCACTCATCCATCGCCCGTCTTCCACCATGTTGCGTTGACGTACAAACCCGATGTTTTCCAGCTTCTTGGTAAACGTATCGAAATCGATCCCGCAGATCTCCGTCATGGATGGGGAAGCACCCGCTTGCGCTGGAATAAAAGTGAACTCGAACCAGCGCCCTGCAGTAGGCGTCTGGTCCATGCCAAAGCTGTAACCCCACTCACTGGTAAGCGGAGCACTGGCGCCGTAACGCTTGGGATCAGCTGCCGCACGCGTCACCGGGACCCCCATTTTGGACTGCAGGTAGTCAGGTGTCAGATCGTCCAGTCCGTCAATAGCTTGAATCAATGCAAGCATGCGGGTGAGCGCATCCTCTGCCGTTCGTATCGGCCCACTGGGCTCACTGCCAGCGGGAGTGACTGCGGATTCGGATGAGGAACGCATGGCCGATGTCTCCGTGACGGTTGCCGGGGCTGGGGTGGCCGCCGTGTGGGCGCATGCGCCCAGGGCGAAGGCGGCGAGCAAGGCGTAGAGGGGGCGCGCGATCATGAAGCGTCCGTTGTGCGCTGGTGTGGCTGCGACGCTAGTGGCATCGGGCGCTGAGGTCAATCGCAAGGCTTCTGGCAGTGATCGACGTGACACTTGGTAACTCCAGGCTCATTGCCGAAATCATTCAAAACTTTCAAAGCATCAGGACTGAGTGACATGTCCGCTCCTTGGACTTAACGGATGTAGACCCATTCGACGCATTTGTGCGCTACCAACGCTTGCGGTCCCGCAGCCTCACCTCGCGGAAAGACCTCTACTCGCATTCCTGGGCGCGTAAAGAAATCACTCATCCAGCGCCCGTCTTCGACGATGTTGCGCTCACGCGCAAATCCCATCTGCTCAAGCTGCTGGGTAAAGCGATCAAAGTCTAGGCGACAAATTTCGGTCATCGCAGGCGATGCACCGGCCACATTGCGATCGAAGCGGAATTCGAACCATCTGCCATCAAGCTTGGTTTCATCGACTCCAAATCCATAACTCCAATCCCTAGTGAGCGGGCCGAAGGCCCGATATCGGCGTTCGTCGCCTTTCACGAACTGAACCACCTGCCCCATCGTGGAATTCAGACGCTCGGGAGTGAAGTCGGAGATGTTCTGGCTGCCCTTGATCAACACAAGCAGCTGACCAAGCAAGCCTTCCGCAATGGGCTTGTTGGGCGGCACAGTGGTAGGACTGGATGAATTCATGGCGGATGTCTCCGTGACGGTTGCCGGAGCTGCGCCGCCCGCCGCGTGGGCGCAAGCTCCCAGAGCCAGGGTGGCGAGCAAGGCGTAGAGAGGGCGCGCGATCATGAAGCGTCCGTAGTGCGCTGATGTCGCTGCGACGCTAGTGGCATGCGGCACTGAGGTCAATCGCAGGTCTCTGTCACCCGCACCATCATCGCCGCACGCTGTGCGCCCCTGGCCGGCGCCTCCGCCGGCGGTAACACCTCCATCAACAACTGCCCCGCGCTGGCGGTGATGCGCAGCTTGGTGCCGATGGCGAAGCCTAGTTGTTCCAGCCATAGGCCGCTGAGGCGGACGTGGGGCACGTGCTGGTCGCCGGCGTGGTCGTGGGCGCCGGGGTAATGGGTGTAGCTGACGGTGCATTGGCGCGGGCGGCGGGCGCGGCGGGGTGCGCGTAGCGTGCCGGGGCCTTGCGGCGAGGCGTCCGGGTCGGGCGGCAGCATCGGTGGCAGCTTGGTGCGGTCGGGTTCCACAACAACCCACTGCACCCGCTTGGGCGGCGTGGGGCGTGTACGCGTGCGGGTGGGCCGTGCGCTGGCAGATGCCGTGGGTGGGCGGCGGCGTGTCATGGCGCCTCCGGGTGATGGCGGGTGATGGTTGCAGCGAGGTACTGCTGCAATGGCACAGCCCTGCGTGCCGACAGGCGGCGCGAGGTGTACGGCAATACACCGAGCTGGCGACTCAGCGGATGCGAAGTATGGTCACTCGCCTGCTCAATACCTGTGCTTGCGTCGAGCCTGCGCAGCACATCGCCCGCATTCCACCGCAGGCGGTGAACGGAAGCTGGCAACAGATCAGCCGGCACAGATGCCGGCACGGATGGTGCGGTAGACATGGCAACGCCCTCCTGGAACAACCCAAGAACCGCCGCCAACGGCGACGGGATGTCGGGAGGTTCGAAACCGCACGTAGCCGGCGGGCATATTCCCCTTGCGGGTGTTGTATTAGCCGCCCTCCCGACGCAGGCATTGCGTCGGCTTGTACCTGCAGGATGCAGGCACAAAAAACCCACCGGTTTGACGGAGGTGGGTACCGCTACGTGAGGAGTTTCGACGCTCCTTGGGCCTAGATTGCAAGTACGCGGTCTGGCGTGTCAATACACGCTGGCGGGTCTCGCGCGGCTCTGTCCGTCGCTGGCGCAGTTCCATAAGAGCCACGCAAGCCGAACGCCGTCGCCTGATAAGTGCACCTGTCGACTCCCCGTAAACTTG
>NZ_JAGHWZ010000019.1:0-8064 GCF_017746015.1 Xanthomonas sp. A1809
CGGAGATCCATCGCTCCGCGAACCTGATTGCTTGCCGGAGGCTGCCGGTCTGTGGCGCAGATATCTGGGTGCCTCGCCAGGAGAGCCAGATTGTCCCACCGGAGATGTGTGCGACGGTTCCGTGGTTGAAATGCATTAGCGCGCTATCTGCGGTCACGGAGACCCAGCGGCAGGCAGGATGGAGAGGTGTCGGCATACGGTCAGCATGTCGCCGGCCGGTTTCATAATATGAGAACGGAACAGGCGCCGATCGTTCAGTTTGTGCGGCCGAGCAGGTAGTTGGCCCAAGCCTGCATCAGTAGCCGCCTCTTCTCGATCAGCGCACCGCGCCGATAAGCGGCCTCTGCCTTGTTGCGGATCGCATGCGCCAGCGCCATCTCCACTACCTCGCCGGGCGTGTCCTGCGTCTCGGCGGCCCAATCGCGGAAGCACGACCGGAACCCATGCACCGTGAAGGGTAGGCCAAAGCCCTTGGGCGCCGGCTTCTGGACCAGATACAGCATGGTGTTCTCGGACATCGCGAACGGAGGTAGCTTGCGATCCAGGCCACGCAGGATGGTCAGTGCGGCCGTCGACAGTGGCACGAAGTGATCCCGGCCGCCCTTCATGCGCTCGGCCGGGATAGACCAGATGCCGGCGGCCAAGTCGAACTCGTCCCAGCTGGATCCGGTCACCTCTTCCGTTCGCGCCGCGGTGAGGATGGTGAACTGAAGCGCGCGCCGGCTACGGGCGTCGCGCTCGCGCAGTCGGGCCATGAAGGCCGGCGCATCACCGTAGGGCATCGCCGCGTGGTGCTGGGGCTTGCGCACCTTGCTCGGCCTGGGCAGAAGATTGTCCAGGTGGCCGCGCCAGCGCGCCGGGTTGTCGCCCTGGCGGTGGCCATGCACCTTCGCCCAGTCGAGCACGCGCTCGATGCGCGCGCGCAGGCGCGACGCGGTCTCTGTCTTGGTGGTCCAGATCTGTCGCAGGCAGGCCATCACGTGCGCCGTGTCGATATCCGCCACTGGCATGTCCCGCGCCGGCCCGTGGTCCCGCAGCGACTGCGTCCATTGCTCCGCCTGGGCGTCGTTCTTCCAACCGGCCTTCTGGCTTTCGATGAGCGCATCGGCGCACTCGCCAAACGTCAGGCCGACCGACCTGGCCTGCACGCGCGCGGTGATGGGGTCACGGCCTTCCAGCAGCATGCGCCGGTGCTCGACGACAGCGCGCCGAGCCTCCTGCAGGCTGACCAGCGTGGTCGAGCCCAGTCCCATCTCTCGCCGGCGGCCGCGCAATTGGAATCTGAAGACCCAGGACTTGGACCCAGTTGGTCCCACGAGCAGATATAGACCGCCGCCGTCAGCGTGGTAGCCTTGCGCTGTGATGGTTTGGGCCGCCCTGGCGCTCAATCGATTGGTGGGCCTAGCCATGCTGCCCCATGCTTTGCCCCATGTTTATGCCTGCGATTGGGTGAGGCAGCATGATCCCGTCAGGGAGTCGCAGGGCTTGCGATTCAGGCATCTTGAGACCGCGTGAGACTGGATGAGGGGTGAATATCGGCCTCTCGCTCCGCCAGTGTTCTAACGCCCGCAAATCACTGATTTGTGGGCGTTTTTATTTGTGCTGCGGGTTCGTCGAGAAGGCGATACTGCTTGAGAGCGTCGCCTGCGGCAAGGCGTGTCGTCGAATCTGCGATATCCGTGGGTGCTCGCTGGCGTTGGTTCAACGCTGCAGACGCCCTGGAGCACACTCCTGCCAACAGTACCCAGGCCATCAGTGAGGACGGCGAAAGGGTCACGCTGTGCGCGCGTCGCCAGCGGCCACAGTGCTTCAGGGAGTATCGCCTCCGAGCTCGGTTGCTAGCCGGAGGCTGGTAACGATTCTTTGCGTCTCTCACCGGCTGCATCTCAAGCATGAGAGTTGCCAGCTAGCGAAGGCCCTGGTCTTGCTCGCATCGCTCGACAGTCGATAGTGACGCCTTAGGCGCCTGCAGCGCGAGCGTGAGATTCCTTGTCGCGTTGCGAAGAGGTCGCGTCCTGCGTGCTCGCTGCCCCTCCGCCGGATTTCGGCGCATCTCTGACATGTCATTCCATTGGCATGGTGGTGGCATGCGCTTGCGGAGAGGGCGCGACACCTGGCGAAGCAGCACTCTCCAGTGTCGTGTACGCCAACGCGCCGTGCAGCGCATCGAGCCAGGCGCATCGACGTCAGTAATGAGCCTCGTATCGATGGCGTCTTGGGCACTTCGGTTTTTTGCCGCCTTGCGCATGCAGGCGGGTGGTGTACGAAGGCGCTGATTCTGCGCGCGAGAGTACAGCGTTGGATTTGTCGCTGCTGCAACTGGAGCGATGCGCCACTGCACTCCAGCGAACCATCCAAGGAATAAGGATCAAAACCAAAACCAACCAAAGCCAGAACCGGGGCCGAAGACCCGGCGTGAAGTGCCTATCGATATTCGGCAGTCGAGGCTGGCAGCGCAGCTATTGAGGTCTTGCACCCCGTTGGATCGCCTGCCCGGGATGCCATAAAGGCAACTCAGGGCCAGTGCCATTGCCGCTTCGCGCCGGAGCGCGTCGCCGCTGCCTTACGCATCTGAACCGCCTTGTAGATGCGGTACGTGGTGGGGGTCAAGTAACCGGCGCATGGGTCGCTAAGGACGTGAACCATATCTCGGATGTTGACGTGATGCGCCTATCGCACCTGCTTGGACGTGTGTTCTCCTTCTGGGGTCGCGGGCTGCAACACAAGGTCGCAGCGGTGGACCGGGTGATGGCGGTGATCGAGTTCGATCTGGACGGTCGCATTCTGGATGCAAACTCGAACTTCCTGGCCCTGATGGGGTATCGGCTGGACGAGGTGGTCGGCCAGCACCACCGCATGTTCGTGACGGCCGCAGATCGCGACAGCGAAAGCTATCGGCACTTCTGGGAAGGGCTGCGGCGCGGCGACTTCAATGCCGGGCGCTTCTGCCGGCTGGACAAGCGCGGGCACGAGGTGTGGATCAATGCCTCCTACAACCCGTTGCTGGATCGATCCGGCAAGGCATATCGCGTGGTGAAGTACGCCACCGACATCACTGCGCAGGTACGCCAGACAGCCGACTTCGAGGGGCGCATCGACGCCATCGACAAGGTGATGGCGGTCATCGAGTTTTCGCTGGACGGCACCGTGCTCGCGGCCAACCAGAATTTCCTGCACGTGATGGGCTACCGGCTCGAGGAGATTCGCGGCAAGCACCATGGCATGTTTGTCGATGCCGGCACGCGCCAGTCAGCTGCGTATCGCGCGTTCTGGGATTCGCTCGGGCGCGGTGCCTTCGATGCGGGCCGCTATCGGCGCATCGGCAAGGACGGCAGGGAGGTGTGGATCCAGGCGTCCTACAACCCGGTGCTCGATGAGCACGGGCGACCGTACAAGGTGGTCAAGTACGCCACCGACGTGACCCGCCAGGTGATCGATTCGGCCGATGCGGACGGGCGTATCCGGGCGATCGACAAGGTCATGGGGGTGATCGAGTTCGACCTGCAAGGGAACGTGCTCGGTGCGAACGAAAACTTCCTGACCATCATGGGGTATCCGGCGGCCGAGGCGATCGGCCAACACCACAGCGTGTTCGTCGATGCGGCCTACTGCGCGTCCGAGGAGTACCGGCAGTTCTGGGCAAAACTGGCGAGCGGCCAGTTCGATGCGGGACGTTATCGCCGACTGCGCAAGGATGGCAGCACGGTATGGATCCAGGCTTCCTACAACCCGATCCTGGACGTCTCCGGGCGACCCTACAAGGTGGTCAAATACGCAACCGACGTCACTGACCAGGTGCGTTCGGCCGAACGGATGCGCGATTTGATGCTGCAGACCATGAGCATTGCGCAGAACGTGCAGCGCGAGGCGCACCATATTTCCGTGAGCAACCAGGAGCTGGTCAGTCGCGTGTCTACGCAGTCTGCTGCGGTGGCGCAGACCTCGAGCACGATCGATCAGCTGGCCGCAACGGTGCGGGCCAATTCCGAGAATGCCGGTTCGGCGCGGCGCATGGCCGAAGACTCGGCCACGGTGGCGCGGCGCGGTGCCGAGGTCATTGCCGATGTGGTCAAGACCACCGCCGGCATCCGCTCGGCGACCGACCGCATCGGTCAGATCATCGAGGTGATCGACGGCATCGCGTTTCAGACCAACATCCTGGCCCTGAACGCTGCGGTCGAGGCGGCGCGTGCGGGCGAACAGGGGCGCGGTTTTGCGGTGGTGGCGACCGAAGTGCGTAGCCTTGCGCAGCGCTGCAGCGTGTCGGCCAGGGAGATCCGGTCCCTGATCGACAACGCGACCGATCAGGTCGGCGATGGCTCGCGCCTGGCCGAACAGGCCGGTGTGGTGATGCAGGACATGGTGACGTCGGTCCTGCGCGTCACTGCGACCGTGGAGCAGATCGCCGCTGCCAGCCATGATCAGGCGCTGGACATTTCCAGCGCCAATACCGCGTTGCAGTCGATCGGCGTGCAGGCGCGCGACCAGGCGCAGATGGTGGGCGACTTGGCGCGTTCAGCGCGCGTGCTGGAAGGCGATGCGGATGCGCTGTTCGCCTTGGTCAATGGCGATGCAGATGGCGGGGCGGATCGCGCGCCAGTGCAGGTCGATGCGCAGGCTGCGCGGCGCGCGACAGCGAAAGTGGCGTGATGATGGTTCACTGCGTTTCGCAAGCGACGTCGTGATGTGCCCTCACATATTGCAACTTCCTTTAGTAGTGGATCTGGGCGCAAGTGCCCGAACCTGCGGTGCTGAGGCAGTCGCTGCCATCAGCGCCGCTGCGACGACATATCGACCGCAGTAAAGATGCGAGCGGCGATTGGCAACACATCGATCGCAGCGCGCAACCGGCAGTCGCAAATCGCATGTCCGTGTCGCGGATCTTGGGCATCAAGGCATAGGGCGTAAGCCACGTGCCATCAGCTGCCGCGTCAGGGTTGGTCAGCTCCCAAGAAGCTGCGCACAAGACAAAGCCCGCGTAAGCGGGCTTTGTTTGTTTCGGCACTGGCCAGCGCATCGCACACCATCCTGCGCAGGTACGCCATCCAGCCAGCCTTGCTTTACTTGGGCAGGTCGAACACCAGGACTTCGGCATCGCGTGCATCGGCCAGTACGATTTCCGGCTCGCCGACGATCTGCACCGCGTCGCCAGCCGATAGCGCTTGCCCATTGACGCTCAGGCTGCCGCGGGCCACCTGCACGTAGCCGATGCGGCCTTCGGCCAGCGGCTGCTGCAAACGCGCCTGGCCATCCAGGATCGAGGCATACAGGCGTGCGTCCTGGTGCAGGCGCAGGGAGCCATGGTCACCGCCTGGCGAGGCGATCAAGCGCAACTGGTTACGCTTGCTCTCGGCATCGAAGTGCTTTTCTTCGTAGCTTGGCTCGATGCCGGCACGCTCGGGCATTACCCAGATCTGCAGGAAGTGCACAGGCTCGCTGGCCGAGTGATTGAACTCGCTGTGCGTCACGCCGCTGCCGGCGCTCATCCGCTGCACGTCGCCATAATGCAGGACCGAGCCGGTGCCCATGCTGTCCTTGTGTTCCAGCGCGCCGCCCAGGACATAGGAAATGATCTCCATGTCGCGGTGAGCGTGGGTGCCGAAGCCTTCGCCCGGTTGCACCTTGTCCTCGTTGATCACCCGTAGCGGGCCAATGCCCATATGGCGCGGATCGTGATAGCTGGCAAAGGAGAAGGTGTGGCGCGAGGACAGCCAGCCATGTTCGGCGCGGCCACGGGTTTCGCTCTTGCGGACATTCAACATGCTGCTTCTCCTGGAAGGTTTGAAATTGGCGCTGGGCGATCGGTGTCCAGCGGCTTGATGCGTAGTCTCCACCTCTGCGTCCGGCACAAAAAGCGAGTAGATTTGGCCGCTATCATCGAAAATTTCGAACAATGAAAATCAGCCTGGAAGCACTGCAGATCCTGGATGCCATCGACCGGCGTGGCTCGTTCGCGGCCGCAGCCAAGGTGCTGTTCAAGGTGCCTTCGACGATTTCCTACACGGTGTCCAAACTGGAAGAGGATCTGGGCGTGCAGCTGTTCGAGCGGGTGGGACCCAAGGCCACGCCGACCCAGGCGGGCCGCGAGCTGTTGCGCGAGGGGCGCCACTTGCTGCGTGCCGCGCAAGAGCTGGAGGTGCGGGTGCGGCGCGTGGCCTCCGGCTGGGAGTCGGATTTTGCGATCGGGCTGGATGGGGTGCTGCCTGCGGCCTTGCTGCAGCCGCAGATCCTGGACTTCTACACCGTGGCCGACAGCACGCGGCTGCGCGTGCTGAGCGAGTCGTTGTCGGGCAGTTGGGAGGCGCTGCTGGACAGGCGCGTGGACCTGATCGTGGCGGCGGGCGAGGGGCCCAGTGGCGGCGGCTATGTGGCCGAGCCGATCGGCACGTTGCGGTTCGTGTTTGCCGTGGCATCCACGTCTCCGCTGGCGGAAGCCGGCCTGCTGGGCGCGGCGGAGCTGGCCGAACACCGTGCAATTGCCGTGGCGGACTCGGCGCGGCGCCTGCTGCCGCGCACGGTCGGGCTGCTCTCCGGGCGCGATGTGCTCACCGTGCCCGACATGCAGACCAAGCTGCTGCTGCAACTGGCCGGCGCCGGCTACGGCTTTCTGCCCGAACCGTATGCGCGCGGGGCGCTGCAGGAGGGCCGGCTGCGGGAGGTGCAGGTGGACACCCGCAAGCCCGACGAAACCTTTTATCTGGCATGGCGGCCGGGCGAAGAAGGGGAGGCATTGAGCTGGTGGCGGCGCGCCTTGCGTAGCGAAGGCCTGTTCGAGCGCTGGTTGCACGCCTTGGCCGCAACGTATCGTTCCGTCGCTGCCGGGCAGTCGCCGCCGTGAGGGAGGGCGGATAATGGTGCCCCGCCGTCGCGCAGGGTCGTCGCATGCAAGGCTTGATCGAACAGTACGGATTGGCGCTGGTGTTCGCCAACGTGCTGGCGTTGTCGCTGGGGCTGCCGGTGCCAGCGCTGCCGACCCTGGTGCTGGTCGGTGCCAGCTATGCGTTGCAAGGGGGCGGCGATGCCTGGCTGGCCGGGCTTGCGGCGTTGGCGGTGTCTGTCGCGGCAAGTCTCTTGGGCGATCTGGTCTGGTATCTGGCCGGTCGCCGCTTCGGTAACCGCACCTTGCAGTCGCTGTGTCGGCTGTCGCTCTCGCGCGACAGCTGCATGAAGCAGACCGAGCGCTTTTTTTCGCGCTGGGGCGTGCGCGTGCTGGCGGTCGCCAAGTTCGTGCCGGGCTTGTCGATGGTCTCGGTGCCGATGGCCGGAGCAATGCGGGTACGTCCTGCGGCGTTCCTGCGATACGACGCCTTCGGTGCATCGTTGTGGGCGTTGGTCGGCCTGGGTGTGGGTGCTGTGTTCGCGCGTCAGGTGCAGGACGTGCTCGCCTTGCTGTCCGAACTCGGCTCGGGCGCGATCGTGGTCTTGGCGGCCTTTCTGGCCGGCTATGTCGGTTGGCGCTGGTGGCGACGGCAGAGCCTGTTGCGATCGCTGGAGCATGCGCGCATCGCGGTAGAGGAGCTGGTGCCGTTATTGGATGGCGAAGAAAGCCTGCGACCGACCGTACTGGATATCCGCGCTCCGGGCTATCGCCAGTTGCAGCCATACACGATTCCTGGCGCCGTGTTCGCCGATGAGCGTCAGCTGGCGCAGATCCTTGCCAGCGTGCCGCGCGATCGTAGTGTGGTGATCTACTGCGCGTGTCCGGACGAGGTGTCTGCAGCATGGCTGGCCGCGCGGATGCGCGAGCGCGGGTACCGCGATGTGCGGCCACTGTTGGGCGGTCTGGATGCATGGCGCGATGCCGGGCATCCGGTGACATCGCTGGTGCCGGTGACGGTGGTTGCCGACGCGAACGCGGCTACTGCCACGGCCTGATTGCCCTGGAGGCGGTGCCTGTGGTGAGGTCGGCGAGCGCGTTGCTCAGAGATCGGCATCGCGCGATGGAACAGCACACTCAATGCAACGCAATGCGCGCCATCGTCTGCTTCGGCAAAAACGACGGGCAAAAAAAAGACCAGCAAGCTGGTCGTTTTCTTCAAGATTGGTGCGCCCGGAGAGATTCGA
>NZ_JAGHWZ010000019.1:8080-93406 GCF_017746015.1 Xanthomonas sp. A1809
TATCCAACTGAGCTACGGGCGCATATCTTGTTTTGACTTGCAGATCTGACGCAGGGCGATCGGATCTTTTTAACTGAAAATCAGCGCGTGCGTGCTGTCTTCTTATTCTTCTTGTTCTGAGGATGGTGCGCCCGGAGAGATTCGAACTCCCGACCGCCTGGTTCGTAGCCAGGTACTCTATCCAACTGAGCTACGGGCGCCTCGTCAGGAGCGGAATTATGCGGATGACCGACGGGGCCGTCAATCCCTTTGTGAAATTCCAGCGCCGTCGAGGTCATGGTCAGGCGCGTCACGCAGTGCAGCGACCACGGCCGCAGGCGTTTTCATCCACGCGAAATGATCGCTGCGTGCGCCGAGTTGCCCATCGTCCAATCGCACATGGCGTGGGTGTGCCTGCGGCATCTTGTCCAGTAATGCGCGCAGCGCACCTGCCGGACCCAACGTGTCGCGCGCAAGGGTCACTGCGCGGATCGGCACGCGCAGTTGGCCCAGTGCCCGTTCCAGGTCCCATGGCGCGCCTGCCGCGCGATAGCGATTGCTGCGGCCGACCTGCGCCCAGTCGGCAATCAGGCTGCGTGCTTCGGTACCGCCAAAACCGAGCTTGCGCCCGTGCAGCACGCCCTGCCTGCGCGCCAGCCAAGGCAACAACCGAAACGCCAGGGGCAGGCCGTAACGCATCGGCACGGGAAAATTGCGCCAGTACGGCGAGCCGCTGGCCACCAGCCAGAGCTCGGCGAATTGCACCGGATGCAGCGCGGCGTAGCAGCACGCGAGCTGACCGCCGAGGCTGTGTCCACCGACCATGCGCGGCAGCTGCGGGTCGTGGATATCGAGCAGGGCGTGGCTGGCGGGAAGGTCGTCTGCAAGCAGCGTGCGATAGCCCCAATCGTGCTCACGCGACGGGCGCAGCGTGCTGCTGCCATTGCCGCGCCATTCGTGCAGATACACCGCAACGCCGGTGGACGCGAGCGCCTGTGCGAAGGGTTGGTAATGCCGCGCTGCCACGCCCAATGCCGGCAGCCACAGCAGCGTTGTCGTCGGGTGCGGCGGTGCGCAACGGATGACCTGCCAGCGATGCCCATCTGCAGCGCTGGCGAGCAGGGTGTCGGTCTGCACGCTCATGCGCCGGGCGCGGCGCCGAAGTGGTCGAGCACCAGCACATCGCTGTGGCCGGGGCGTTGGCCAATGCGGATGGCGCGTGCAACGTAATCGATCGCCGCTTCGCAGGCATTGAGCAACGACAGGCCCTGGCACAGCTGTGCGGCAATCGCCGCCGATAGGCTGCAGCCGGTGCCGTGCGCATCGACCTGCAGGCGCGGGTGCATGAACACATCCTGGGTCACGCCGTCATCGAAGCGGTCGAGCACGCGTGCGCCTTCGTGCAGATGTCCGCCCTTGAGCAGCACGGCGTTGGCGCCCAGGTCGAGCAAGGCGGCGGTGGCATGTTCGGCGGCGTCGGCGCTGTCGATGCGGCGGCCGGTCAGCAACTCGGCCTCGGGCGTGTTGGGGGTGACCAGGGTGGCCAGCGGCAGCAAGCGCGTGCGCAGCGCATCCAGTGCCGCATCTTCGAGCAGGCGCGCGCCGCTGGTGGATACCATCACCGGGTCGAGCACCACGAACGGTGGGCGATATCGCTCAAGCAGGTCGGCCACGCAATGAATGACGTCGGCATTGGCCAGCATGCCGAGTTTGACCGCCTGGATCTCGAAATCGGCAAAGCAGGCGTCCACCTGCGCCTGCAAAAACGACAACGGTGGAAGATGCACGGCGGTGACGGCGCGGGTGTGTTGCGCGGTCAATGCGGTAATCGCCGACAAGCCGTGCACGCGGTGCGCGGCGAAGGTCTTGAGGTCGGCCTGGATGCCGGCGCCGCCCCCGGAGTCGGAGCCGGCGATGCTCAATGCGGACAGCGTACTGGGCGTAGTCATGTGGCGATTCTGCACTGCTGGCCGGAGGATGTGCGCATCATCCTGTGCGCCAGCGGCGCCACTGCAGGTAGGCGACATAACCGGCGCCGGTCAATCCGGTGAGGCTGGCGGGCAGGTAGAGCGCGTCGTACTGCCAGCGCTGGAACAGCAAGGTTCCGAGGATGCTGCCGCCGAGAAAACCGCTGATGATCAGCGCGCTCAGCGTGAGGCGCCGCACCTGCAGCGGACGCCCGCGCAGCAGGTGCCCCAGGCCGATTCCCAGGTCGGTGAACATGCCGCTCAAATGCGTGGTGCGGACCGCTGCACCGCTGAGGGTGGTCGCCATCGCATTTTGCAGGCCGCAGGCGCCAGCGGCGCACAGGACGCCGCCGACATGATGCAACTTGAACAGTGCAATCGCGCCCAGCAACAGCAGCGCCTCGAGCAGCAACGCGGCGCCGTAGCGCTGTCCAAGCCGTACGACATCGTCCTGGATGATCAGTCCGCTGAGCATGGCGCCTGCGCAGAAGGCGATGAGGATGCCGCAAAGAAAGCCGATGTCCGGGGCGGCGTCTTGCGCCAGGGCAACGCCGAGCAGGCTGGTCGTGCCGGTGAGATGGCTGACCACCTGGTGCTCGGATCCCAGGTAGCCCACCACATTGACCATGCCGGCCACGGTCGACAATGCCACCGCGCCAATCCAGACCCAGCGCGGTAGCAGGATTCCCATCGCGGGTCAGGGGCTACCGTTGATCGCAATCTGCGAGAACGCGCCGGTTTCCGGGTCGTACAGCGCACCCCAGAACATGCTGCCGCCGTCGCAGACCTGGATCGCTTCCCGCGCCGGTTTCACCGGCGGGTCGTTGGGAAGCTTGAACGCGTTGACGTAGATCAACTGTTGGCCCTGGATCACCACACCCACGTATTGGCGGTCGAACTCGCGTGGCTCGGCAATGGTGGGCGTCAACGCATCCTGCCGCGCTTCGAGCTGTTCGATCTGCTGATGGCTCGGCGCCCAATAGCCGCTGATCTGGCCTGGATGCCGTGCCGGGCTGTCGCGCGAGCAGGTCTGCAACACCTGTTCGGCCACGCTCTGCCGGGTGATGATCCATGACTGGCCGTTCTTGAGATTGGTCGGCACGCTGGCTGGCCCCTGCGTGCTGGCGCAGCCGGCCAGCGCGATCACGGCGAGCGCCACCGCGCCGCGATAGGTGCGCATCACAACACCTCCGAAGCGAAGTCGGCCAGACGCGAGCGCTCGCCGCGACGCAGCGTGATGTGCGCGCTATGCGGCCATGCCTTGAAGCGATCCACCGCGTAGGTCAGCCCCGAAGTGGTTTCGGTGAGGTACGGGGTGTCGATCTGTTCGACATTGCCCAGGCACACGATCTTGGTGCCGGGGCCGGCGCGGGTGATCAGCGTCTTCATCTGCTTGGGCGTGAGGTTTTGCGCCTCGTCCAGGATCAGATAGCGCGACAGGAAGGTGCGACCGCGCATGAAGTTCATCGAGCGGATCTTGATGCGACTGGCGAGCAGGTCGTTGGTGGCCGCACGGCCCCACGAGCCGCCTTCCTGATTGTGCGTGAGCACTTCCAGATTGTCGGTCAGTGCGCCCATCCACGGGGTCATCTTTTCTTCTTCGGTCCCCGGCAGGAAGCCGATGTCTTCGCCCACGCTGACAGTGGCACGGGTCATGATGATTTCCCGGTAGCGCTGCTGGTCCATGGTCTGCGCCAGGCCTGCAGCCAGTGCGAGCAAGGTCTTGCCGGTGCCGGCGGTGCCGAGCAGGGTGACGAAGTCGATCTCCGGGTCCATCAGCGCATTGAGCGCGAAATTCTGCTCGCGGTTGCGTGCCACGATGCCCCAGACCGCATGCTGGCCGCTGCGGAAATCGTCGACCAGGCACAAGGTGGCCTTGCCGCCGCCAACCTTGGCCACGCGCAGCTCCACTTCATCTTCGCCGGGCAGGTACAGGTACTGGTTCGGATACCAGTCTTCGTCCTCGGCCAGCACGATTTCGTAATGGGTGCGGCCGCGTTCGTTCCAGCTGCGCAGATCTTCGTTGTGCTTCTGCCAGAAATCTTCCGGCAGCTCGATGGCGCCGGTGAACAGCAGGCTGAAATCGTCCAGCGCACGGTCGTTTTGATAGTCCTCGGCGACCAGGCCGCTGATGTAGGCCTTGATGCGCAGGTTGATGTCCTTGGACACCAGGATGACCGGCACATCCGCATTTTCTTCGCGCAGCGCCAGCACCGAGGCCAGGATCTTGTTGTCCGGCAGCATTTCGCCGAAGGTGCGGCCCGGGTCGATCGGCTTGATCTGGAAAAACAGCCGTCCGATCGCGGCCTGGCCCTTGAGCTGGATGCCCTGTGGATGGCTGAGCAGGATGCCGGCCTGGATCTGCTCTGCGTTGGTGTTTTCCAGCAATTCGTCCAGGAAACGGCTGACCTGGCGTGCATTGCGGCTGACTTCGGAGGTGCCCTTCTTGGCGTTGTCGAGCTCCTCGATCACCTGCATCGGCAGGAACACATCGTGTTCCTCGAACTTGAACAGCGCGGTGGGATCGTGCATCAGCACGTTGGTGTCCAGCACGTAGATGCGCTTGCCTCGGGTCATTGGGTCTTCCAAGTGATGGAGCAGGGGCGAGCCATCACGCCTGCAGCTGCAGGGTGATGGAGGACGCGGGAAGCGAGGGGTGTCACTGTTTGGCGTGCGCCTTTACTGCGGCCAGCACGGCCTCGGCATGGCCGGCGACCTTGACCTTGCGCCATTCCTGCACGACATGCCCCTCGGGCGACAGCAAGAAGGTGCTGCGCTCGATGCCGAGCACCTGTTTGCCGTACATGTTCTTTTCCTTGATCACGTCGAAGGCGCGGCACAGCGCTTCATCGCTGTCGCTGATCAACGGGAAGGCGAAGCCTTGCTTGGCGCAGAAGTTGTCGTGCGACTTCACCGAATCGCGCGAAACGCCCAACACCATCGCGCCCGCTTTTTTGAACTGCGGCAGCAAGGCATTGAAGTCCAGGCCTTCGGTGGTGCAGCCGGGCGTGCTGTCCTTCGGGTAGAAGTACAGCACCAGCCATGTGCCGGCATGGTCGCGCAGGGTGGTGTGGGTGCCGCCGGACAGCGCCAGCGGCAGGTCGAAGGTTGCGGCGGGTAATTCCAGCACAGCGTCGGTCATCGTTGCTCAGCCCAAAGTGGAGGGGCGACGGCGCGGTCAGGCCGGGCCGACGTCCATCCCATCATAAGCAGCCACATGGAAGCGTTTGGCAAGTGCGTCGAACTGCGCATTGCGCTGATTCAGCGACTCGATGGTGTGATGTTCTTTCTTGTCCACATGCAGGAAGTACGACTCTTCGTCATCGCCGTCGTCTTCGTCGCGTTCGCCGAGGAAAATGTCGATGACGCGATAGCCGTCCTGGGTCAGTTGCTCGGCGAGCTTCTGCAGCGGCTCCTGCGCAGGATCGGCGAAGAAGTATTCCCAGCGCAGCGGGCCGTCGAGATTCCAATCGGTCTCGGAGCGGATGTGGTCGAACATCTGTTTTAGCGCAGAGATCGCGATGGCCATTGATGGGTGCCTCAGAACTTCATCGGGTCCATGATCGCGTCGAGATTGAGGTGATCACAGAATTCCAGGAAATCATCGCGCAATGCGGCGATGTGCATGTTGGCCGGCACGCCGATCGTCACCTGCGCCGAAAACATCTCCGCGCCGGTCTGCATGGCGCGGTAGCGCGTGCTCTGCAGGTTTTCGATGGTGATGCCCTGGCGGTCGAAGAAATCGGCCAGCTGGAACAGGATGCCCGGCTTGTCGGCGGCGATCACTTCGACGATGTAAGGCAGCAGGTTGGACTGGGTCTGCTTGGGGCCGGTGCGATACCACACCAGTTTCAATCCTTCTTCGCGTTCGAGCCGGGTCAGCATGGCTTCGAGCTTGGCGACCGAATCCCAGGAGCCGGTTGCCAGTGCGGTGACCGAGACGTCGCGCCCCACCGTGGCCAGACGGGCGTCCACGAGATTGCAGCCGCTGTCGGCGATGCGGCGAGTGACGGGCAACAGGGGGGACTCCGGATGCGTCGTGTAGGCGTTGATCAGGAGGTGATTTTCGGTCGGCGAAGGCCGGGGTGTAGAGTCGGTCAAAGGGGCTTCCGGCATTGCATCAGGCTGAATGGCCGCCCGGGCAGGCGCCCTGGCGGTGACCAGCATACTTGCCCGTGGTTTCGCGCCGCAAGTAACATGCAGGCGGTCGCAACCCGCGTGCGCGCGGGCCTTTTCCTGTCACGTAAGAGCAGCAGAATCTTGTCCCTTTCCGGCATCATCACCGCGCTGGCGACCCCCTTCGGTCCCGATGGCGCACTCGACCTGGATGCCTGGCGGCGGCTGCTGGAGCAGCAGTTGCACGGCGGCGTGCAGGGAATCGTGGTTGCTGGCTCCACCGGTGAAGCGGCCGCACTGAGCGACGACGAATACGACACGCTGCTGCGCGCGGCTGTGGCACAGGTCGCCGGCCGGGTGCCGGTGCTTGCCGGCACCGGCTTGTCCGGCACGGCAAAGACCATTGCGCAGACACGTCGCGCTGCGGCGCTGGGCGCGCAGTACGCGCTGGTGGTGACGCCGCCGTATGTGCGTCCGACCCAAGCCGGGTTGAAGGCCCACTTTCTGGCGGTGGCCAACGAAGGTGGCCTGCCGGTGGTGCTGTACAACGTGCCGGGCCGTACCGGCTGCGACCTGCTGCCGGAGACGGTGGCCGAGCTGGTGGGTCATCCGAACATCGTCGGCATCAAGGAAGCACGTAGCGAGCCCGAGCGCATCGCTGCACTGGTGGCGCTGCGCAGCGACAGTTTTGTGGTGCTCAGCGGCGACGATGGCAGCGCGGCGCACGCGATGTTGTCCGGCGCTGCCGGGCTGATCTCGGTCGCCTCCAACGCCTTGCCGGCGGCGTACCGGCGCCTGTGCGATCTGGCCCGCGACGGCCAGCGCGATGCTGCCACCGCCTGGGACGCGCGGTTGAGCGAATACCACAGCTTCTGCGGAATCGAATCCAATCCCATCCCGGTCAAGGCGCTGCTGCAGCGCGCCGGGATCGGCCACGGCCTGCGCTTGCCGCTGCTGCCTCTTTCTGCGGCGCACCAGCCTGCTGCCGACCGCCTTGCCGCCGACGCCATTGCGTTGGAAGCGCTTTCCAGCCGCGAAATGCTCGCGGCCTGACCCAGGAGATCTATCGATGCGTCATTCCGTTTCCCCCGTCCGCGTGCTGTCGCTCGCGTTGCTGGCGACCGCCACTGTCGCCGCCACGAGCGGTTGCAGCTGGTTCCATAAGGGCGCGCGCGGCGACTATGCGCTGGCGCCGGAAGCTCGTCCGCTGGAAGTGCCGCCGGACCTGAACCTGCCCGACACCTCCGGTGCGATGAAGGTGCCGACGCTGGCCTCCACCACGCAGCAGAACAGCAACACGCCGCCGTCGGCGAGCGCCAACAGCGGTTTTACCGTGCCGGGCGAGCGCGACGAGGTGTTTGCCAAGGTGGGCGCGGCGTTGGCCGATATCCCGGGCCTGACCATTGCCAGCAAGGCCCAGATGCTCGGTTCCTACGATGTGAGCTACGAAGGTTCCAGCTTCCTGGTGCGCGTGGTCAAGGTCGATGCGGGCAGCTATGTGTCGGCCGTGGACCCGCGCGGCATGCCGGCCACGGCGGCTGCGCCGGTGGCGGTGATCTCCTCGCTGAAGAGCAAACTGGGCGGCTGAGGCCGGTTCGGTTTGCTGGATGGCAAACGGGCGCCTTGGGCGCCCGTTTTGCGTTAGTGCCGAGTGCACTGTGAGGTGCGTGCAGCGGTGTAGCTCCGGGCCGCGCCCGGTCGTGCAGCTCAGCGCTGCAGCAGCGGCAACTTGTTGGGCTTGCCATCCCATTCGGCGGCATCCGGCGCCGGCTCCTGGCGCACGGTCAGCACCGGCCAGGCCTTGGCGAGTTCGGCGTTGAGTGCCACGAAGGCTTCCTGGCCCGCCGGCACGTCGTCTTCGGGGTAGATCGCGTTGGCCGGGCATTCCGGCTCGCACAGGGTGCAGTCGATGCACTCGTCCGGGTCGATGACCAGGAAGTTCGGGCCGACGTGGAAGCAATCCACCGGACAAACCTCGACGCAGTCGGTGTATTTGCACTTGATGCAGTTTTCGGTGACAACAAAAGGCATGGCGGAATCCGGCGTTTAGCCTTCCAATTCTAAAGCAGTCGCGTGATGGGTGTGGAGTTGTTGGCGCTTTTCGTGCCGGGCTGTCAGGCCAGTCCGCGCTGCCTGGCCAGCGCGAACAACCCTGCCGCAGCCAGATCTTCCGGATGCAGTCGGCTTTCGACGCCCAGGTGCTGCAGTGCCAATGCGTAGCGTTGCGCCAGAGCAGGGCTGCCGACCAGATGCACGATGGCGTGAGCGCCGCGGTGCGCGCGCAGTTCGTGGCCGATCAGCACGCCCGAGAGGTAGGACGGCAGCGCCGCGGAGGACAGGCGTTCGAACAGGCCGAGCGTGCGGGTGCCGAACAGGTGGTGGCTGAGGCCGCCGGGGTCGTTGCTGCGGTCGACACCTTGGAGGAATGCGTCAGCGTCCAGCGCGGCATGATCGTCGTCCATCAGCTTGCCCAGGATGCTGTGCTGACGCAGCACGGCGTACAACTCGCCGGTCATGACGGTGGCAAAACCCGTCAGCTGGCCGTTGGCGATCTGCGCCCATTTGCTGTGCGTGCCGGGCAGGCAGGCGACATGCGCGCCGTCGCCGAGCGCGGCGATCAGCCCGACCAGTTGGGTTTCTTCGCCACGCATCACATCGGGCACGCCGGCCTGTTCGCCGGTGCTGACGCCGGGCACGAACCACAGTGCGCGGCCGGGCAACAGGGCGTCGTAGCAGCGCATCGCCTGGGCGAGCGCGGCGGTGTCGGCCGGGCAGGGCAGGTAAGGTTGCTCGACCCAGCCATTGCGGCTGCCGATCATGCCCGACAGCAGCAGTGGGCCGTCCCAGCCGTCGACCAGGCCAGCCAGCACTGCGTCGAAGCGGCCCTGGCAGGCCAGGATGCCGTCGCTACCGCGGCGCTGCGCAACGACCTTGCCGTCGGCATCGAGCAGATAGCCACGCAGGCTACTGGTGCCCCAATCGATGGCGATCATGCGCTCGCCACCCGGCTTTCTGGCAGGCCCGCGATGGCGAGGTCGCAGACAAACAGGCTGCCGGCTTCGGGCATGCGCGCGAGTTCGTCGGCGCTATGGTCCAGGCGCGAGCTGATCACATGCAGGCGGTCCAGTGCCGCGCCGCCGAAGGCGCCGCAGGTGGGATGCTTGATCGGCAGCTGCACGATGCGCTCCACGCTGCCGTCGGGGCGATAACGCACTACGCGCGACGCACGCCATTGCGCGTTCCACAGGTGGCCTTCGCTGTCGATGATCGAGCCGTCCGGCTCGGCGTCATCGCGATCGAGGGTGGTGAACACACGCGTGTTGGTGGTTTGCGCCGTCTGCGGGTCGTAATCGCAGCACAGGATCTGCGGGCGCACCGAATCGCAGTAATACATGGTGCGGCCGTCGAGGCCGAAGCAGATCGAATTGGGGATCGAAACGCCCGGCAGCGGCAGGGCGCGCAAGCCGTGCTTCAGCGAAAATTGGTAGAACGCACCGCGTGCGGCCTTGCTGTCGTGCTCGTCCATGGTGCCGAACACCAGGTTGCCATGCCGGTCGACGCGGCCATCGTTGCTGCGCGTGAGCGGGTTGTCCGCTTCCACATCGGCCAGTTTCTCGAAGGGCAGCGCGTCTTCTTCGACGGTGTCCGGATCGACAATGCCGATCGCCTTGGCCAGCGCGACTAGCACGCGGCCGTCGTCCATCAGGCCGATGCAGCCGGGGCGGTCGGGCAGCGTCCAGTAGCGCGACTGCGCGCTGGCCGGGTGGTGTCGCCACAGGCGTTTTTCGCTGATGTCGACCCAGTACAGCGCCTGGCGCTGCTCGCACCACAGCACGCCTTCGCCATGCGTGCAGCGACTGTCGACCGCCAGCACGGCGGTGTGTTCGGGCGTGCTTACCATTCGGCGATGCTGCCATCACTGTGGCGCCACACCGGGTTGCGCCAGTCCGGCGGATTTTCGTTTGCGCGCTTGAGCATCTCTTCGTCGATCTCCACACCGAGCCCGGGTTTGGGCAGGGCCGCAATGCTGCCATCCACGCAGTGAAAATCGTCTTTGTTGATGACGTAATCGAGCAGGTCGGCGCCTTCGTTGTAGTGGATGCCGATGCTCTGTTCCTGCAGCACGGCGTTGTGCGAAACGAAGTCCACGTGCAGGCACGCGGCCAGTGCGATCGGGCCGAGCGGGCAGTGCGGGGCAAAGCCCACATCGTAGGCTTCGGCCATTGCGGCGATCTTGACGCATTCGGTGATGCCGCCGGCATGCGACAGGTCCGGTTGCACCATGCCGATGCCGCCGGCGCACAGCACGTTCTTGAATTCGAAGCGCGAGAACATGCGCTCGCCGGCGGCAAGCGGAATGGAAGTGCTGGCGGCCAGGCGTGGGTAATACTCGGCCTGTTCGGCCAGCACCGGTTCCTCGACGAACAGTGGCTTGAACGGTTCGAGCTCGCGCAGCAAGGCCTTGGCCATCGGCGCGCCGACGCGGCCGTGGAAGTCGATGCCGAAGTCGATGCTGTTGCCGAAGGCCTCGCGAATTTCCGCCACCTTGACCACCGCCGCATCGACCGCGCGCGCGCTGTCGATCAGCTTCATTTCTTCGGTGCCGTTGAACTTGAAGGTGTCAAAGCCCAGCGCGCGATAGTCGGTGATCTGCTGGATGATGGCGCCGGGGCGGTCGCCGCCCACCCAGCGGTAGGTCTTCATGCGGTCGCGCACCAGCCCGCCCAGCAACTCGTACACCGGCACGCCCAGCGTCTTGCCCTTGATGTCCCACAACGCCTGGTCGATACCGGCGATGGCGCTCATCAGGATGGCGCCGCCACGATAAAAGCCGGCGCGGTAGAGGGTCTGCCACAGGTCGTTGATGCGCGCCGGATCCTTGCCCACGACATAGCCGGCCAGTTCGTGCACGGCGGCCTCCACCGAACGCGCGCGGCCTTCGATGACCGGCTCTCCCCATCCGGTGATGCCCTCGTCGGTCTCGACCTTGAGGAACAGCCAGCGCGGCGCGGCGTGGTAGGTGGTGAGGCGGGTGATCTTCATCCTTGCAGTTCCTGGTAGGCCTGCACGAAGGCGCGTGCATGCGTCTGGGTTGTCTGGAGCGATTGGCCGGGCTTGTACAGTTCGCCACCGATGCCGGCGCCGGCAGCGCCCTGGGCGATAAAGCCGGCCAGGGTCTGCGGGCTGACGCCGCCCACCACGTAGACCGGGATGTGCGTGGGCAGCACCGAGCGCAGCGCGCGCACATGCGCGGCGCCATAGGTCGCGGCCGGGAACAGCTTGAGAATGGTTGCGCCGGCGTCGATGGCGTCGAACGCCTCGCTGGCGGTGGCGAAACCAGCCACCACGGTCAGGCCGCGCGACACCGCGTGACGGATCAGGCTGGGGCGCGTATTCGGGGTGACGATAAAGCGCGCGCCGATCTCGACCAGGGTGTCGACATCGTCATTGCGCAACACGGTGCCGGCACCGATCCAGGCGCGCTCGCCATAGGCCTGTTGCGCCAGCGCGATGCTCTGCTCCCAGCGCGGCGAGTTGAGCGGGATTTCGATCGCATCGAAGCCGGCGTCGATCAGTGCGCCGACATGGTCGAGCGTCTCTTCCGGCGTGATGCCGCGCAGGATGGCGACCAGGGGCAGGACGAACGGGCTGGCGGTGGTATCTGAAGTCATGCGGTTACTCGCGGTAGAGCGGAAAGCGGCGGTTGGCGACCGGGTGGCCGGCAACGTCGGGGGAGGCTGCGCGACTGCGGGTCGTGGCATGGCGGCCGATGCGCAATATGGCAAGAGAGCGTGTAACGACGAAGGCGATGGATTCCGACCTTGAGGGAGCGCCGCCTGGACACGCGTGCGCCGTCCTACGGCCTGCAATCGGCGGGCATGATGCCGTCATCGTTCTCCACCTCCGCATATTGGGCCGCGTGTTGCCGCCCGCGGACGGGCAGGTCACGTCTGTTCTGACCGCGCCCGGGAGGTAGGGGCTCCTGCTGCGGCGTTCGATAGCCTCGCGCGGGGAGATATGTGCTGCAAATGAAATTTTCGGCATATTCTATTCCTCCGACGAATACACGGCCGCAACCGCACGCTATGGCAAATTCCGGTACTCCCTGGTTCAACGCAGCCCGGCTCAAGACGCGCCAGCTCCTGCTGCTGCTGCATTTGCACGAACAGCGCTCGGTGTTGCGCGCGGCTGAGGCCGCTAGCATGACGCAACCGGCCGCGTCCAAGCTGCTGGCAGAAATGGAAGACATGCTGGGGGTGAAGTTATTCGAGCGGCATGCCCGTGGCGTTGAGCCCACCTGGTATGGCCACGTGCTGATCCGGCGCGCGCGCGCGGCCATGTCGGAGATTGGGCGGGCGCAGGAAGAAATCGCCGCGCTACGCGCCGGGCGCATGGGCCAGGCTTCGATCGGCACGGTGGTCAATCCGGGCACCAACCTGGTGCCGCAGGCCATCGCCGAGGTCAAGCGCGAGTTTCCGGACATCCTGGTGCGTGTGGAAATGGACTACAGCCGTCCGCTGGTGGCCAAGTTGCTGGACGGGCAGCTGGACATCGTGATCGGGCGCATCCTCGGCCCGGAAGGGGTGGGCGAACTGGAGTTCGAACCGCTGGCCGACGAGCCGCATTCGGTGATCGCGCGTGCCGGGCACCCGCTGGCCAGCCGCGCCGGCCTGCAGCATGCCGATCTGGTACGGCATGGCTGGATCTTGCCGCCCGCCGACAGCGTGTTGCGCGCGCGCCTGGATTCGATGTTCATGGAGCACGGCGTGCAGACGCCGACCAATGCCATCGAAACCTCGTCCCTGCCGGTTACCTCGACCCTGCTGCGCGGCACCGACATGCTGACCGCCCTGCCGGTGGAATCGGTGGCGCCGTTGATCCAGGCGAAATTGCTCACCGTGCTGCCGATCGAACTGGGCGTGCGGATGGAATCGTTCGGCATCATCCGACGACGCGACTACATCCTGCCGCCCGGTGCCGAGCGCATCTTGCAGGCGTTGCGCACCACGGCCCGACGTCTGTATCCCGCGCTACGCGTGCCGGACTCCCTTGCCTGACCAGTGCGTCCCGCGCTATTCCGCAGCGGAATAGCAGCCTGTGAAATTTTCATTGGCTGGCGCTGCGTGGTGCGCCTATACGTGTGAGCCAGATCGCATGCTGAAGCGCACGTAACGTCGGGCACGCGATCGGCGGCCAAGCCGCCTGCTGGAGGGAATTGACGGGCGACATCGCCCGTTTTTTGCGTGATCACGCCGCGCGTCTGCGCGGCGACAACCCGTTTCAATCGTCTTGCGTCCTGGGAGGGATTCAGATGTACCAGTGTTCCAGCCATGCCTCGGCAGGTACGGGCGTGTTCGCCCGTCGTTTGCCTTCGTTGCGCCGTTCCGCCATGGCCATCAGCATCGGGCTCTTGCTCGCTGCGCCGGTCTATGCGCAGCAGGCGCAGTCGTCCCAGAATGCTTCCTCGAGCACCGCGAGCAAGGCCACCGACCTGGATGCGGTCGAAGTGCGCGGCGTGCGCGCCAGCCTGATCAAGTCGCAGTCGATCAAGCACGATGCCGAACAGATCGTCGATTCGGTCAGTGCCGAGGACATCGGTGCGCTGCCCGACCGCAGCGTCACCGAAACCCTGCAACGGGTGAGCGGCGTGACCATCGATCACTTCATGGCGCGTAACGATCCGGATCACTTCTCTGCCGAAGGCAGCGGCGTGATGATTCGCGGCATGACCCAGGTGCGCGGCGAGCTCAATGGCCGCGACAGCTTCAGCGCCGCTAGCGGCCGCGGTCTGAGCTTCGAGGATGTGCCGGCCGAACTGATGGCAGGCGTGGACGTCTACAAGAACCCGTCGGCCGAGATCATCGAAGGCGGTCTGGGCGGGACGGTCAACCTGCGCACGCGCATGCCGTTCGACCAGCCGGGCCGGGTGATCGGTGCGACCGCCGACGTGAACTACGGCGATTTCAGCAAGACCTACAAGCCATCGGGCTCGTTTCTCTTCAGCGATCGCTGGAACACCGGCCTCGGCGAGATGGGCTTGATGGTGGATGTGGCGCATTCGGAACTGGCCACGCGCAGCGATGGCATCCAGGTCGAGCCGTTCGTGCGTCGCACCGATGCGGCGCTGCTGGAAGGCACCAGCTTCGACAAGGTCTACGTGCCTGGCGGCGTCAACTGGCGGCAGCTCGATTTCGAGCGCAAGCGCAATGGCGTGGCCGGCGCGTTCCAGTGGCGGCCTAGCGACGACACCGAGATCTACGTGCAGTACATGCGCTCCAGTTACGACATGAACTGGCAGGAGCGCGCGGCGTTCTTCAACGACGACACCAACGCGATTGGCCCGGCCCCCGGAACGCAATTTACCTACGATGCCGACGGCCGCTTCGTCAGTGGCTCGCCGGCATCCAGTTCCTGGCGCGGCAACGTCACCGGCAACGATGGCGTGCGCTTCTACACCAACAACCGCTACGCGCAGCAGAGCACGACCACCTCGGATTTGTCCGGCGGCTTTACCCACAAGCTCACCGGCAACCTCACCGTGCGCGGCGATATGCAGCTGGTGCGCTCGGAAAGCGATTCGCTGGACTTCACCCTGTTCGATTCGATCTACCTGCCGGGCCTGACCTTCGATCTGAGCGGCAAATATCCATCGGTCGGGATTGCCGACAGCACCTACACCAGCAACCCCTCCAATTATTTCTGGAGTGCGGCCATGGACCATCTGGCGAAGAATCGCGGCCGCGAACTGGCCACGCGCTTCGACCTGGAATACGCATTCGACGACAGTGCCTGGCTGCGCACCTTCCGTGCCGGCATCCGCGCCACCGACCGCACCCAGATCAACAAAAACTCCGGCTACAACTGGGGTGTGATCAGCGATAACTGGGCGCAGATTCCCGACACCGCCAATGGGACCGGACTGGCCGATCTGGCCACCTACATGACCGGCACCTCGCAGCTGTATTCGTATTCCAATCTGTTCCGCGGCAAGATCGATGTGCCCAACAGTCTCTATTTTCCGAGCAACGCCGCAGTCAAGGACTACGCTGGTACCTCGAAGATGATCGAGCAGATCGTGGCGCTGCGCGGGTCGGGCTGGGCGCCGGACAAGTACCAGCTGCAGGACATCAACCGCCAGTTCGAACGCACCCAGGCCGCCTACGCGGTGATGTACTTCGGCAACGACGAAGCGCTGGGCGTGCCGGTGGACGGCAATATCGGCGTGCGCATCGTGCAGACCAAGACCGAGGCAAATGGCTACGGCCAGTTCCCCGACCTGTCGGGAAGCGCGGGTTCGGAAGCGCTGCGCGAGCAGTACACCGGGCAGTACTTCGCCAACAACGCCAAGGGCAGCTACACCAACGTGCTGCCGAGCTTCAACATGCGCTTCAAGTTCTCCGACGCGCTGCAGTGGCGTATCGCCGCATCCAAAGCGATGGCGCGCCCGGACTACACGCAGTTGCAGCCGTACCTGCTGCTTGCGGCAAACACCGAGTCCAACGGCACCGTTTCCAGGTGGACCGGTACTGCCGGCAATCCGAATCTGCAGCCGATGAAGGCCAATCAGTACGACACCGCGCTGGAGTGGTACTTCGACACCAGCGACATGATGTACCTGACGTTGTTCTACAAGAGCGTCAAGGATTACTTCTCCAACCAGACCGTCACCGAAAATTACGGTGGGCAGGACTGGCTGGTGACGCGTCCGTACAACATGGACAAGGGGCGCATCCGCGGCTTCGAATACGGCTACACGCAGTTCTTCGATTCTTGGCCGGGTTGGCTGAGCGGGTTCGGCGTCAATGCCAACTTCACCTTCGTCGACAGCAGCGGCGGCGCGAACACCGCCACCGACCCATACACCCAGACCACCGTCACCGGTGTGAGCCTGCCGCTGGAAGGCTTGTCGCGGCGCAGTTACAACCTGGCCGGCATCTACGAGAAAGGGCCGCTTTCGTTGCGCCTGGCCTACAACTGGCGTTCGCGCTACCTGCTCACCGCCAGCGACGTGTCGACCAAGTTGCCGACCTGGTCGGACGATTACGGCCAGCTCGACGCCTCGGCGTTCTATCGCTTCAACCCGCATGTGCAGCTCGGCGTGCAGGCCAACAATCTGACCAACACGGTGACCAAGGTGTTGATGGGGCCGACGTCCTACACGGGGGGCGAGGTCGATAACCATCTGTATACGCGCAGCTGGTTCGTCAACGACCGGCGCTACTCGCTGGTGCTGCGCATGAACTGGTAAGTGCGGGCGATCACGCAGGCGACGTGCGCGGGCTCTCAGAGTTGAGCCCGCCACGTTCAATCTTGCGCCGTCACCCTGCGATGCCAGAGTTGCCGGGTTTTCTGGGGTTGTTATAGTTTTAGCGAATACCTTTCCAGGAATATTTCATTGGTCTGGCATGACGGCCGCGCCCTATGCTCCGGCCGCAGCTACCAGGTAAGCCCGCTCGGGTTTACACCGCATCTACGCAGCCACGGTCTTGCCGTCGGCAGATGCCAAGCCAGCACCAACGACGGGTCGGGCGCTCGCGCACCGGCCCGCTAAAAACTAGAAGTACATGCGTCCTGGGAGGGAGCACCATGTCAGTGCAACATCGCCACATTCCGGCAGGCCGGACTGTGGGTCAGCGTTCGATCCGTGATTTCCGCCGCTCCGTGATGGCCATCAGCGTGGCCACGCTGCTGAGCGCGCAGGCCTATGCGCAGGATGCGACCACCACCGCTACGCCGGCCTCGGCTGCGACCACGCAACAGCTGGACACCGTGCAGGTCACCGGTACCCGCAGCAGCGTGACCAAGGCGCAGTTGGTCAAGCAGAACGCAGAGCAGATCGTCGATTCCATCGTTGCCGAAGACATCGGCAAGCTGCCCGACAACAATGTGGCCGAAGCGCTGCAACGCATCTCCGGTATCCAGATTTCGCGCAACTATGGCGAAGGCAGCGCGATCGCCATCCGCGGCCTGACCCAGGTACGCACCGAACTCAATGGTCGCGACATCTTTACCGCCAACGACGGCCGGGGCCTGAGCTTCGAAGACGTGTCTGCCGAATTGCTCGGCGGCGTCAACGTCTACAAGAATCCGTCTGCCGACATGATCGAAGGTGGCCTGGGCGGCACCGTGGACCTGCGCACGCGCCTGCCGTTCGACTACGACGGCCGCAAGATCGCCGGCAGCGTGCAATACAACTATTACGACCTCGCCGACGACGGCAAGCCGGCGTTCTCGGGCCTGTTCAGCGATCGCTGGCAGACCGGAATCGGCGAGATCGGCATCCTGGTGAACTACTCGCAGCAGAAGAGCCCGTTCCGCCAGGACACCATTTCGATCGAGCCGTGGTACACCCAGACCGATCTGCCGGGCTACGAAGGGCAGGGCGTGTCGGTGCCGCACGGCGCCGGCATCAACACCACCGTCGGCGAGCGCGAGCGCAAGACCGGCGCCTTTGCGATGCAGTGGCGTCCGAACGATGCAGTGGAGGTCTATACGCAGGTGCTGCGTTCGGACTACGACTTCAGCTGGCACGATTATTCGTTCTTCGCGCTGACCGGCGCCAACCCGATGCAGGGCTTGCCTGGCATCCAGGTCAATAACCGCAACGAGTTCGTCAACGGCTCGTTCCAGAATGTGCCGACCGAATCCAATACCAGCCTGACCGAGCGCCACTCGGTGACCACCGATTACTCGCTGGGTGCCAAGTGGACGGTCAACGAAAAGCTGACCCTGAGCACCGACTTCCAGTATGTCGATGCCACCACCACCGGCACGCGCTACATCCTGTCCACCGGTCAGGTCACCAGCCCGCAGTTCAACGTCGATTTCCGGGGCGATCTGCCGCGCTTGTCGGTGACCGATGCCAGCGGTGCGGAAGGCTACCTGGCCGACGTCAACAACTACAACGGCTGGCGCTATCACCTGGACAACAAGGACGACAACAAGGGCACCGAATTTGCCTGGCGTTCGGATATGGATCTGGCCTTCGACAGCGACTTCGTGCGCAGCTTCAAGGCCGGTGTGCGTTACACCGACCGTGATGCCGAGACCAAGGGCAACATCTATCGCTTCATGTGCATCAACAACTGCGACGGCGCACCGTTTTCGCAGTACCCCGGCATCGGTGTGATGACCAATCCGATCACCGACTTCTTCCGCGGCCAGAGTCATGCCTTCGGGCCAACCCTGACGGCATCCGATGCGGCAGTGGCGAACTATCAGCAGACCCTGGCTGCCTTCGGTGCCAGCCCGCTGGAATTTGCCCCCAACAACATCAACACGCAGAACGAGAAGACCTACGCGGCGTATGGCGTGCTGCGCTTTGGCGTGGATGGCGAGATTCCGTTCGATGGCAACATCGGCGTGCGCGTGGTGCGTACCGAAGTGGGCTCGCAAGGCGTGCGCACCGGCACCGATGCCGAAGGTGGTGGCCTGATTCCGGTGGATGCGCAGCAGACCTACACCGACGTGCTGCCCAGCTTGAACCTGCGTTGGATGCTGAGCGATCTGCTGCAATGGCGGTTTGCCGCCTCGCGCGGTATTTCGCGTCCGACCTTCGACAAGCTCAACCCGAACCTGAGCCTGAGCACCGGTACCTCGAACGGCGCTTCCACTTTCACCGGCACGGCGGGTAACCCGAGTCTGGAAGCGGTCAAGGCCGACCAGTTCGACACCGCGCTGGAGTGGTACTTCGGCCAGGGCTCGATGATGTACGGCACCCTGTTCTACAAGAAGGTGGAAGGCTTCATCGCCAACGCCGTCTTCAACGAGGTGTACGACGGCCAGGTGTGGCAGATCACCCGTCCGGTCAATGGCGATTCGGGCAAGATCCGCGGCGCCGAACTGGGTTACACGCAGTTCTTCGACTTCCTGCCGGGCTGGTTGAGCGGCTTCGGCCTGCAGACCAACTACACCTACGTCGACAGCGAGGCGCCGAGCCCCACCGCCACCGACACCAACGGCCAGTCGCTGACGGTGCCGCTGGAGGGCCTGTCCAAGAACAGCTACAACGCGATCCTCAGCTACGAAACGGCGCGCTTCCAGGGCCGTGTGGCCTACAACTGGCGCAGCGACTGGCTGGTGACCACGGCGGGCAACGGCACCGGCAACCTGCCGGTCTACAACAAGGGCTTCGGCCAGCTGGATGCCTCGCTGCGTTTCAACATCAATGATGTGTGGTCGATTTCGCTCGATGGCGTGAATCTGCTCGATACCCGTCGCGAAAGCTATCTGGGCACCGAGTCGCGCTACCGCGATTTCGTGATCAACGATCGTCGGTATGGCCTGACGTTGCGGGCCAGCCTGTAGAACGCGCCGTAGGAAGTGCGTCGCCGGTCCGGCGAGCTGTGCAGGCAGCTCGTTGGGCCGGTGTTTTTCCTATCGATGGCCAGGCCATCGATCGCGAGGGGAGCCGGAGGAATGATCGCCGTGATCGATCCGCCTACTAAGCGCCGTTTTTCCGCAGCGCATGCGTGGCTGACTGCTGTCTGCCTGACGCTGGTGGTGCTCTTCATGCCGTCCGAGGGATCTGCGGACGAGCCCGGCACGCCGGCACCGTATCAGTGGCACAGCGTGGCCATCGGGGGGGGCGGTTTTGTCACCGGCGTGCTGTTTCATCCGGCCGAACGCGATCTTGCCTATGCACGCACCGATGTCGGTGGTGCCTATCGCTGGGACGCGCAGGCGCAGCAGTGGGTCGCGCTGACCGATTGGTTGGGGGCCGACGACTGGAATCTGATGGGAATCGACGCCTTTGCGGTCGATCCTGCCGACCCGAACGCGCTGTACCTGGCTGCTGGCACCTACATGCACGAACGCGCCGGCAATGCGGCCGTGTTGCGTTCGTTCGATCGCGGGAAGCATTTCGAACGCGCCGATCTGCCGTTCAAGCTCGGTGGCAATCAATTGGGCCGCGCCAATGGCGAGCGGCTGGCGGTGGACCCGCACGACGGCCGTGTGCTGTTGCTTGGCTCGCGTGATGCAGGCCTGTGGCGCAGCGACGATCGCGGCGCGCACTGGACGCGGGTGGAAACCTTTCCAGCCGATGCACTGGCAGGGGCCACGGCACGCAACCATGTCGGAAACGAACAGGCCGTGGGCATCGCCTTCGTCGTCTTCGACGCCGCCAGCGGCCGTGCTGGCAATCCGACACCACGCATCTATGTGGGCGTTTCCACTGCGCAAACCAGCCTGTACGTCTCCGAAGATGCGGGGCGCACCTGGGCGGCCGTGGCCGGGCAACCCAAGGGGCTGCGCCCCAACCACATGGCCGGTAACAACGCTGGGCAGTGGTACCTGAGCTATGGCGATCACCCTGGCCCGGATCTGATGGCCGGTGGCGCGCTGTGGAATTACGACGCGATGCAGGGCCGCTGGCGCGAGATCAGCCCGATCCCGCAACCGGCGAGCGGCGATGGCTTCGGCTGGGGGGCGGTGGCAGTGGATCCGCAACATCCGCAGGTGCTGCTGACCAGCACCTTCCGCCGCCGCGCGCCGCGCGATGAGGTGTTCCGCAGCGATGACGGCGGGCGCAGCTGGGTTCCGCTGTTGGCGGGTGCGCAGTTCGATCACAGCGCCGCGCCGTGGACCGCGCACGCAACGCCGCACTGGATAGGCGCGCTGGCGATCGATCCGTTCGACGGCAACCACGCCCTGTTCGTCACCGGCTACGGCATCTGGGCCTCGCGCAACCTGCAGACGTTTTCAACGCAGCCGCCGCTGCAGTGGTGGTTCCAGGACCGTGGGCTGGAAGAAACCGTGCCGCTGGATCTGCTCAGCCCGATGGCCGGTGCGCACCTGCTCAGCGCGCTGGGCGATATCGATGGCTTCCGGCATGACGCGTTGGACACCGCACAGTTGCAGTATCTGGGCCCGCGCCTGACCAATGGCGAAAGCATCGACGCCGCCGGCCAGGCACCGCAGTGGGTGGTGCGCAGCGGCACCGTGCGCGATCGCCGCAACAACGAGATCCGCGCGCTGTATTCGCAGGACGGTGGCACGCACTGGGCTGCATTCGCCAGCGAACCGCCGCGCGGGCAGGGGGCAGGCACCATTGCCATTGCCGCCGATGCATCGCAAGTGGTGTGGGTGCCGGACCAAGGCGGGGTGTGGCGCACTGGCGATTTCGGCAAGCACTGGCAGCGCGTGCAGGGCTTGCCCGATACCGCGGTGGTGGTGGCCGACCGCGTCGATGCGCAGCGCTGGTATGCGGCCGATCGGGTGAGTGGGCGCCTGTACGAAAGCAGCGATGGTGCGGCCAGCTTTCGCGATACCGGGCAGCGGGTCGGCACCCCGGCGCGCGATGAACGTGCGCGCCCGCAACTGCGGCCCGACCCATGGCGTGCGGGTGTAGTGTATCTGGCCAGCCCGACGCTGGGCGTGATGCGTTGGCAGAACGGCCAGTTGCGCACGCTTTCCAAACCCGATGAAGCGCGCTCGTTGGGCATCGGCAAGGCGCTGCGTGCCGGCGCGCCCGCGGCCCTGTACTTGGCCGGGCGCGTGGCCGGCGTGGATGGCATCTTCCGCTCCGACGACGAAGGCGCCCATTGGCGACGCATCAACGACGATGCCCATCGTTTCGGCAAACCGTATAGCGTGACCGGCGACCCGCGGATTGCCGGCCGCGTGTACTTTGCCACCGGTGGCCGTGGCATCTTCTATGGCGATCCACGATGAGCGCCGCGTCGCTGCGCGCGTCATCGCGCTGTCTTACCGTGTACGGCGCTGCGCGCCGCCTGGCTGCGCCGACTTTGGAGATCACTGCATGACCGCTTCTTTCGTTCGTCGTGGCTGCCTGCTGGGCCTGGTGCTGGTCAGTCCGGCGGCCTGGGCGGTGCCAACGCTGCCGCTGCTGTTCGCCGATGGCGCCGTGCTGCAGCGCGATCAGCCGATGCCGGTATGGGGCTGGTCTTCGCCCAACGCCGCGATCACGGTCAGCTTCGACGGCAAGCGCGCCACCGCCAAGGCCGACGCAACAGGGCAATGGAAGGTCAGGCTGCCTGCGCACGCTGCCGGTGGCCCCTACGTGCTGCGTGTGCAGGGCGACGGGGGCGAGCTGCAGGTGCGCGAGGTGCTGGTCGGCGATGTGTGGCTGGCCAGCGGGCAATCGAACATGGAATGGCCGTTGGCCCAGGCCAGCGACGGCCCGCAAGCGGTGGCCGCTGCCAACGATGCGCAGCTACGGCACTTCAAGGTGCCCAAATCGTGGTCGGTGCAGCCGCAGGTGCGCCTGACCGGTGGCGAGTGGAAGGCCGCAACGCCTGCCAACGCCGGTGAATTCACTGCGGTTGGCTATTTCTTCGCCAAGGAGCTGCGCGCCAGCACCGGCGTGCCGATCGGCATCGTCAACAGTACCTGGGGCGGCAGCGCGATCGAAGCGTGGATGGACGCTACGTCATTGGGCCTGAGTGCCGATCAGAACCAGGGCGCGATCGAGGCGATCAAGCAACGCGACGCCGCAGCGCAGGCCGCCACCGGCAAGCGCATCGCGCGTTGGCCCAAGGTGGAAGGCGAGATGCCGCAATGGCGCGAAGCGGCGTTCGACGACAGCGACTGGGACAGCATCCCGGTCACCAAGCAATGGGAATCCAGTGGCTACGACGGCATGGACGGCATCGCCTGGTATCGCACCACCATGACGCTCAGCGCTGCCGAGGCCAAGGCCGGCATCACCTTGGGCGTGGGCCAGATCGACGATTCGGATACCACCTACGTCAACGGCCAGCAGGTCGGCAGCACCGAAAAGCAATGGAACCTGCCACGCGTGTATCAGGTGCCGGCTGCGGCGCTCAAGGCCGGCGTCAACCACATTGCGGTCCGCGTGGAAGACCTCAGCGGCGGTGGCGGCATGCATGGCCCGGATGAACAACGCTTCGTGCAGACCAGTGCCGGTGCCAAGCGCGCGCTGGGCGGCTGGAAATTCCGCCCGGCCGCGGTGCGGGTGTCGTTGACCGACAACAAGAATCAGCTGCCCACGCTGCTGTACAACCAGATGATCCATCCGCTGCAGCCGTTCCCGGTCAAGGGCGTGATCTGGTACCAGGGCGAAACCAATGCCACCGAGACCGGCGCAGTGAAATACCGCGAGCAGTTCGCAGCGATGATCCGGCAATGGCGTGCCGAGCGCGGCGACAAGACGCTGCCGTTCCTGTGGGTGCAGCTGGCCAACTTCAAGGCCGGTGGCGACACGGGTGAGCTGAGCCCGTGGGCACTGTTGCGCGAGTCGCAGTCCAAGACGCTGGCGCTGCCGGCAACCGGGCAGGCGGTGATCATCGACATCGGCAACCCCACCGACATCCATCCCACCAACAAGCGCGATGTCGGTCATCGCCTTGCGCTTGCTGCACGCCATGTGGCGTACGGCCAAACGCTGGTGTACAGCGCGCCGGTATTCAAGCGCGCGCGCTTTGACGGCGGCAAGGCGGTGCTGAGCTTCGACTTGCAGGGCAGTGCGCTGCAGGTGCGTGGCGGCGGTGCCGTGCAGGGATTTCGTATTGCCGGCGCCGATCACCGCTTTCACCCGGCCAGCGCGCAGATCGAGGGCGACCGCGTGATCGTGCGCAGCGATGCCGTCGCCGCACCGGTCGCGGTGCGCTACGGCTGGAGCGAAAACCCGGACGACGCCAACCTGATCAATCGCGACGCCCTTCCTGTTTCCCCCTTCCGCACCGATACCTGGTGACACGGAGTCTTATGTCCATGCATTCCCCCGTTGCACGTGCCATGTCCCATTCCAGCGCACGGCGTTGCCTGCGCCCGCTGCTGCTGTCCGCGCTGACGCTGGCCCTGGCTGGCTGCCAATCTGGCGACAAGGGCAATGCCGGCAAACCTGCTGCAACCAACGCTGCTGCTGCAAGCACCGCTGCGGCAACGCCGGACAACGCGCAGGCGCCGGCTGCACAGACGCCCATGCCGCAGTTCGTCAGCAAGGACGGCAAGCATGCGTTGATGGTCGACGGTGCGCCGTTCCTGATCCTGGGCGCGCAGGTCAACAACTCCAGCAACTACCCCGGCATCATGGACAAGGTGTGGCCGGCCATGCAGGTGCTCGGCCCCAACACCGTGCAGGTGCCGATCGCCTGGGAACAGGTGGAGCCGGAAGAAGGCAGGTTCGATTTCTCCTTCGTCGATACGCTGCTGGGCCAGGCGCGCGAGCACAAGGTACGCCTGGTGCTGTTGTGGTTCGCAACCTGGAAGAACAACGGCCCGCAGTACGCGCCGCATTGGGTCAAGACCGATAACCAGCGCTTCCCGCGCGTGGTCACCCGCGAAGGCAAGTCGATCGGTTCGTTGTCGCCGCATGCGCAGGCCACGCTGGATGCCGACCGCAAGGCGTTCGTCGCCTTCATGCAGCACCTGAAGAAGGTGGACCCGCAGCACACCGTGATCATGATCCAGCCGGAGAACGAGGCGGGCACCTACGGCAGCGTGCGCGACTTCTCGCCGATGGCGCAGGAGCTGTTCGACGGCGCAGTGCCGGACGAGTTGATCAAGCGCATGAACAAGCAGCCGGGCACCTGGGCGCAGGTGTTCGGTGCCGATGCCGACGAAATCTTCCACGCGTGGTCGATCGGCCGTTACATCGACCAGGTAGCGCAAGCCGGCAAGGCCGAGTATCCGTTGCCGATGTACGTCAATGCAGCGCTGCGCGGCCCGTTCAATCCAGGCCAGCCCGGCCAGTACGCCAGCGGTGGCCCCACTGACAACGTGCTGGATGTCTGGAAGGCGGCCGGCCCGCATATCGACCTGCTGGCGCCGGACATCTACATGCCCGAATACCGCATGTACACCACGGTGCTGGAACGTTACGCACGCCCGGACAACGCGTTGTTCGTGGCCGAAACCGGCAACCGCCCGGAATACGCGCGCTATCTGTACCCCACGCTGGGCCATGACGGCATCGGCTGGTCGGCCTTCGGCATCGACTACACCCGCTATTCCAACTATCCGCTCGGTGCCAAGCACGTCAACGAAGAGACGCTGGCGCCGTTCGCGCTCGGGTTTCAGGCGGTCAGCATGGGCATGCGACCGTTCGCCAAGGCCGCTTCCGAAGGCAAGCTGCATGGCACTGCCGAAGAACCCGGCCAGGCCGTGCAGGAGCTCAAGCTCAACGACCGTTGGAGCGCCACCATCACCTATGGCGTGCCGCAGTTCTGGTTCAAGGGTGACCCGCCGGGTAACCCCGAACCGATCGGCGCCGCGTTGATCGCCGAGCTGAGCCCGGACGAATTCCTGGTGACCGGTTATCACGCGCGCGTGACCCTACATCCGGCCAGCGATGCCACCGCCAACATGATCTACGACCGTGTCGAGGAAGGTGTGTACGAAGGCAACGATTGGAAATTCCAGCGCAACTGGAATGGCGACCAGACCGATTACGGCGTCAACTTTTCCAGCGTGCCGCAGCTGCTCAAGATCAAGCTGGCAACCTACAAATAAGCGCGCCTGCCACAACGCCGCGATGCCGCGACGGCATCGCCTCGCCTTACCCATGCGCTGCCGCCCCCGCGGCACCGTTTCGTCATTCAAAGGGAGTGATCATGCAAACCACCATCCGTTCCGCCGGCGCCGTGCCTGCCAACCGACGTACGCCACTGGCCCAGTGCCTGGCCTTGTCGCTGGCCCTGTTGGCCAACACCGCGCATGCGCAGGAAGTACGCAAGGCCGCCGATGGCGTCACCGTGGTGCCGAGCGCCAAGGGCGCCGCGCCGGTGCGCCTGCAAGTGGTCGACAGCGGCATCATCCGCGTCAGCGCAGATCCGGACGGCGACTTCGCGCGCAGCCCCAGCCTGATGCGCGTGCCGGTGCAGGGCGACACCGCGTTCCAGATGGCCGAGCAGGGCGACAGCGTGCAGCTGAAGACCGGCAAGGTCACTGCCAGCATCTCCACCGTCGATGGCCATGTCAGTTTTGCCGATGCCAACGGCAAGCCGGTGCTGTCGGAAGTGGCCGGCGGGCGCAGCTTTGCGCCGTTGAAGGCCGAGGGCAAGCAGTACCTGAGCGTGCGCCAGCGCTTCCAGTCGCCCGCTGACGAAGCGCTGTACGGCTTCGGCCAGCATCAGCAGGGCTGGATGAACCAGAAGGGGCGCAACGTCGAGTTGCAGCAGAACAACATCGACATGGCGGTGCCGTACCTGGTGTCCAGCCGCAACTACGGCCTGCTGTGGGACAACAACTCGATCACCCGCCTGGGCGACCCGCGCGGCCTGCAGCCGCTGCCGAAGACGCTGAAGTTGTACGACGCCAAGGGCAAGGCCGGCGCACTGACCGCGCGCTATGCGATCAACGGCAAGCAAATCCTCGAACGCCGCGAGAGCGAGGTGAACTACCAATACCTCAGCGATCTGCCCAAGTACCCGAAGAAGGCGATCACCAAGGACAAGAACAGCCGCATGCAAGTGACCTGGGAGGGCGAGATCGAAGCGCTCACCGGTGGCGAACACACCTTCTCGCTGTATTCGAGCGAATACGCCAAGTTGTATGTGGACGGCAAGCTGGTGATCGATCGCTGGCGCCAGAACTGGAACCCGTGGAACCACGAATTCAAGCTCGATCTCGAGCCGGGCCAGCGCCACACCGTCAAGATCGAATGGGACCTGATCGACCCGAGCTACATCGCGCTGCTGCACCGCGACCCGCTGCCGGCCGCCGAAGCGAAGGATCTGTCGTTGTGGTCCGAAGCCGGCCAGATGATCGACTATTACTTCGTCTCCGCCGATTCGTACGACCAGGCAGTGGCCGGTTATCGCGAACTCACCGGCAAGTCGACGATGCTGCCCAAATGGGCCTACGGCTTCTGGCAGAGCCGTGAGCGCTACAAGAGCCAGGACGAGCTGGTGGGCGCGGTGGCCGAATACCGCAAGCGCAAACTGTCGTTGGACAACATCGTGCTCGACTGGTCGTACTGGCCGGAAGACGCCTGGGGCTCGCACGATTTCGACAAGCAGCACTTCCCGGACCCGGACGGCATGGTCAAGGCCGTGCACGACATGCATGCGCAGATCATGATTTCGATCTGGCCCAAGTTCTATCCCACCACCGCCAACTACAAGGAACTGGACGCCGCCGGTTTCATGTTCAGGCGCAACGTGGAAGTGGGCGAACTGGACTGGATCGGCAAGGGCTACAAGAACTCGTTCTACGACCCGTATTCGGAAAAGGCGCAGGCGATCTATTGGCGCCAGATCAACGAAAAGCTCAACAGCAAGGGCTTCGATGCCTGGTGGATGGACGCCGACGAGCCGGACGTGCATTCCAACCTGGACATCGCCGAGCGCAAGGCCCGCACCACGCCCAACGCGCTGGGCTCGTCCACCGAATACTTCAACTCCTACCCGTTGCCGCACACGCATGGCGTGTACGTGGGCGACCGTGCGGCCGACGACAAGCGCGTGTTCATCCTCTCGCGCAAGGGCTATGCCGGCACCCAGCGCAATGCGGTGGCAGTGTGGAGCGGCGACATCGTGTCGCGCTGGGACGACATGCGCGACCAGATCTCCGGTGGCGTGAACATGGCCCTGTCGGGCCTGCCCAACTGGACCTTCGACATCGGCGGCTTTGCGGTGGAGAAGCGTTATGAAGACCAGGATCCGGCCCACCTGCCGGAATGGCGCGAGCTCAACACGCGCTGGTTCCAGTTCGGTGCGTTCGTGCCGATCTTCCGGTCGCACGGCCAGTTCCCGTACCGCGAAATCTGGAACATCGCACCGGAAGGTACGCCGTTCTACGAGAGCATGGCCTACTACAACCGTTTGCGTTATGCGTTGCTGCCGTACATCTACAGCCTGGCCGGCGACACCTACCAGCGCGATGGCGTGATCATGCGCGGCATGATGATGGACTTCCCGAACGACCCCAAGGTCCGCGACATCAACGACCAGTACCTGTTCGGGCCGGCGTTCCTGGTCGCACCGGTAACCCGCTTCGGCGCCACCTCGCGGCAGGTGTATCTGCCGGCCGGCAGCAGCTGGCTGGATTTCGCAACCGGCAAGCGTTACGAGGGCGGCCAGAGCATCGAAGCTGCCGCGCCGATCGAGCGCATGCCGTTGTTCGTGCGTGCCGGTTCCATCGTGCCCACCGGCCCGGTGCAGGAATACGTCGACCAGGTGCCGGATGCACCGCTCACCGTGGTGGTCTACACCGGCGCCGATGGCCAGTTCTCGCTGTATGAAGACGATGGCAAAGGCTACGGTTACGAGAAGGGCGAGTTCAGCCGCATCCCGCTGGTCTGGAACCAGGCCAAGGGCGAGTTGAGCATCGGCAAGCGCGAAGGCAGCTGGACCGGCATGCAGGCCAAACGCACCATCAACGTGCGCTTCGTCGACGGCCCGCGCGAGGATGCCGGCGCGCTCGCGCCCAAGACCGACGCCAGCATCCAGTACGACGGCAAGCCGGTCAGCGTGTTGCAGCGCAAGATTGCGTCGGGCAAAGCGCGTCGTCGATGATCGCAGGCTGTCTTCAGTCGATGAGCACCCAGATGCCGGAACGCCGCAAGGCAGGCGCGCGCGGTTCCGGTCATTCAGCACGGCGGTTGCCGTGCTGAGCCGTCGTGAGCTGTGCAAGGCAACCGGGGCCGCCATTGCGGCCCTTGGCGCCGTGCCGGCGGCTGCACAGGCCGCGCAGGCTTCGAATAAAACCGCGCTCCCGCCCGTCGCGGCAGCGCAGGCCCTGCAGCTGTGGTATCGCGAGCCGGCCAATCAATGGGTGGAAGCCCTGCCGGTCGGTAACGGGCGATTGGGCGCGATGGTGTGGGGCGGTATCGCCCACGAGCGCCTGCAGCTCAACGAAGACACGCTGTATGCAGGCGGGCCCTACGATTCCAACAGCCCTGACGCACTGGCCGCGTTGCCGCAGGTGCGTGCGCTGATCTTCGCCGGGCGCTACGCAGAGGCCGAACAACTGGCCGATGCCAAGCTGCTCTCGCGCCCGCTCAAGCAGATGCCGTACCAACCGTTGGGCGATCTGCTGCTGGATTTCGATCGCGCCGACGGCATCAGCGACTATCGCCGTCAGCTCGATCTGGACACGGCGGTGGCCACCACCACGTTCCGCTCCGGCGGCGCGGTGCATCGGCGCGAGGTGTTCGTTTCTGCGCAGGTGCAATGCATCGTGGTGCGGCTGTCGTGCGACCGCCCCGGCGGTATTTCGGTGCGTGTGGGCATCGATAGCCCGCAAACCGGCGAGGTCACCGCCGAGCAGGGCGGTTTGCTGTTCAGTGGTCGCAACGGCAGCTTCGCCGGCATCGAGGGCAAGCTGCGGTTTGCATTGCGGGTGCTGCCGCAGGTGCGCGGCGGCAAACTCAGCCAAGTGCGCGACCGTCTACGCATCGACGCGGCCGACGAAGTGGTGTTGCTGCTCAGCGCCGCGACCAGTTACCAACGTCTCGATGCGGTCGATGGCGATCCGCTCGCATCGACCGCCGCATGCCTGCGCAAGGCTGCCAAGCTGGATTTTCCCGCGTTGTTGCGCGCGCACCTGGCCGATCATCAACGCCTGTTCCGGCGCGTGGCGATCGACCTCGGCAGCAGCGCGGCCACGCAGCTGCCTACCGACGAACGCGTGCAGCGGTTCGCCGAAGGCAATGATCCGGCACTGGCTGCGCTGTATCACCAATACGGACGTTACCTGCTGATCTGCAGCTCGCGGCCCGGCACCCAGCCAGCCAACCTGCAGGGCATCTGGAACGACCTGATGCAGCCGCCGTGGGAAAGCAAGTACACCATCAACATCAACACCGAGATGAACTACTGGCCCAGCGAGGCCAACGCATTGCACGAATGCGTTGAGCCGCTGGAAGCCATGCTGTTCGATCTGGCCCAGACCGGCGCGCGCACCGCCAGGGCGATCTACGACGCGCCGGGTTGGGTGGTCCACAACAATACCGATCTGTGGCGCCAGGCCGGCCCGATCGACGGCGCGCAATGGAGCCTGTGGCCGCTGGGCGGCGTATGGCTGCTGCAGCAACTGTGGGACCGCTGGGATTACGGCCGCGACCGCGCGTACCTGAGCAAGGTCTACCCGTTATTCAAGGGCGCCGCCGAATTCTTCGTTGCCACGTTGATGCGCGATCCGCAGACCGGTGCGATGGTGACCAATCCGTCGATGTCGCCGGAAAACCAGCATCCCTTCGGTGCGGCCGTGTGCGCCGGTCCCAGCATGGACGCGCAGCTGCTGCGCGATTTGTTCGCGCAATGCATCGCCATGAGCAAGTTGCTCGGCATCGATGCGGAGTTCGCCCAGCAATTGGCCGCCTTGCGCGAGCAGTTGCCGCCCAACCGCATCGGCAAGGCAGGGCAGTTGCAGGAATGGCAGCAGGACTGGGACATGCAGGCGCCGGAGATCCACCACCGCCACGTCTCGCATCTGTACGCCCTGCATCCTTCCAGTCAGATCAATCTGCGCGATACCCCGGACCTGGCTGCGGCCGCACGCCGCTCGCTGGAAATTCGCGGCGACAACGCCACCGGCTGGGGTATCGGCTGGCGGCTGAACCTGTGGGCGCGGCTGGCCGACGGTGAGCATGCCTACCGCATCCTGCAACTGCTGATCTCGCCCGAACGCACCTATCCGAACCTGTTCGACGCGCATCCGCCGTTCCAGATCGATGGCAACTTCGGCGGCACCGCCGGCATCACCGAGATGCTGCTGCAAAGCTGGGGCGGGAGCGTGTTCCTGCTGCCGGCCTTGCCCAAGGCCTGGCCGCGCGGCAGCGTGCGCGGTCTGCGCGTGCGTGGCGGCGCCAGCGTGGATCTGGAATGGGAGGGCGGCCGCTTGCAGCAGGCACGCTTGCACAGCGATCGTGGCGGACGCTATCAACTGTCCTACGCAGGGCAGACCCTGGACCTGGAACTGGGCGCAGGCCGCACCCAGCAGGTGGGACTCAACAACAACCGATTGGTGACGCAATGAGCTTGTATGTAGGACTGGATGTGGGCACGCAGAGCGTCAAGCTGGTGGCCTACGATCCGCAGGATCGCGCCGTGGTCGCCACGATCGCCGCGCCCATGGAGCTGATCAGCCGCGACGACGGTACCCGCGAACAACAGGCGCAGTGGTGGATCGACGGCATCGTGCATTGCTTTGCGCAGCTCGATGGCGAACAGCGTGCACGCGTGCGCGGCATTTCCGTCTCCGGCCAGCAGCATGGCTTCGTGCCGGTGGCCGCCGACGGCAGCGTCACCGCGCCGGTCAAGCTGTGGTGCGATACCAGCACGGCGCTGGAATGCGATGAAATCATGGACGCCGTCGGCGGCGCCGCAGGCAGCGTCGCCGCAGCAGGCAACCCCATCATGGCCGGCTATACCGCCTCCAAATTGCCGTGGACGCGCAAGCATCGCCCCGAGGCGTATGCCGCGATGACCACGGTGATGCTGCCGCACGACTACATCAACTTCTGGCTCACCGGCGAGCGCTTTGCCGAAGTGGGCGATGCCTCCGGTACCGGCTGGCTGGACGTGCGGACGCGGCAGTGGTCCGAGCGCATGCTGAGTGCGGTCGATGCCCAACGCGACCTGCGCGATGCACTGCCGCCGCTGGTGGACACCGGCGCGGTCTATGCGTTGTCCGATGCCGCCGCCCAGGCGTTGCATCTGCCGGCCGGCGTGCGCGTCACCACCGGCGGCGGCGACAACATGATGGCCGCCATCGGCACCGGCAACGTAGTGCCCGGGCGCCTGACCATGAGCCTGGGCACCTCGGGCACCTTGTTCGCCTATGCCGATCACCCGGTGGTGGACGATGAGGCGCGCTGGGCCGCGTTCTGCTCCTCCAGCGGCGGCTGGCTGCCCTTGATCTGCACGATGAATTGCACCGTCGCCACCGAGGCGGTGATGCGCATGTTCTCCATCACCCGCGACCAGACCGAAGCGATGATCGCCGACACCGCGCCGGGCGCCGACGGTCTGGTGCTGCTGCCGTTCTTCAACGGTGAGCGCACCCCGGATCTGCCGGCTGCGCGCGGCTGCCTGTTCGGGATGGATCTGCACAACACCACCGCCGCGCATTTCTATCGCGCCGCGATGGAAGGTGCCACCTACAGCCTGCGCAACGGCTTCGATGCCTTCGTTGCTGCGGGATTGCAGTTCGATACCATCCTGCTCACCGGCGGCGGCAGCAAGAGCGCACAGTGGCGGCAGATGGTGGCCGACATCTTCAACCTGCAGGTTGTGGTGCCGACCCAGCCCGAAGGCGCTGCGTTCGGTGCCGCGCTCCAGGCATTGTGGGCCTGCGAGCGCGCCGATGGCGGCGATGCGGCGTTGGCCGATGTGGTGCTGGAGCACCTGCAGGTGGACGATGCGCTTGCCGCACAGCCCAACCCGCAGCGTGTGGCCCAGTATCAGCAGCACTACCAGACCTTCCTCAAGCACCTGCATGTCGTCAGCCCGCTCTATGCCGGTTGATCGATAGTTTTTCTACAACTCCCCCAGCAGCAAGGACTTCACACCCCATGAGCAACACCGTGTACATCGGCGCGAAAGAATATTTCCCCGGCATCGGCAAGATCGGTTTCGAAGGCCGCGATTCGGACAACCCGCTCGCGTTCAAGGTCTACGACGCCAACAAGACCATCGGCGACAAGACCATGGCCGAGCATCTGCGCTTTGCCGTGGCCTACTGGCACAGCTTCTGCGGCAATGGCGCCGATCCGTTCGGCCCGGGCACGCGTGCGTATCCGTGGGATGCGGGCACTACCGCGTTGAACCGTGCCGAGGCCAAGGCCGATGCGGCGTTCGAGTTCTTCACCAAGCTCGGCGTGCCGTATTACTGCTTCCACGACATCGACCTGGCACCGGATGCCGACGACATCGGCGAGTACGAGCGCAACCTCAAGCACATGGTGGGCATCGCCAAGCAGCGTCAGGCCGACACCGGCATCAAGCTGTTGTGGGGCACGGCCAACCTGTTCTCGCATCCGCGCTACATGAATGGCGCCTCGACCAACCCGGACTTCAATGTCGTGGCGCGTGCGGCGGTGCAGGTCAAGGCCGCGATCGATGCGACCGTTGAACTCGGTGGCGAGAACTACGTGTTCTGGGGCGGCCGCGAAGGCTATGCCTGCCTGCACAACACGCAGATGAAGCGCGAGCAGGACAACATGGCGCGCTTCCTCACCCTGGCGCGCGACTACGGCCGTGCGATTGGCTTCAAGGGCAATTTCCTGATCGAGCCCAAGCCCATGGAGCCGATGAAGCACCAGTACGATTTCGATAGCGCCACGGTGATCGGCTTCCTGCGCCAGCATGGCCTGGACAAAGACTTCAAGCTCAACATCGAGGCCAATCACGCCACGCTGTCCGGCCATAGCTTCGAGCATGACCTGCAGGTGGCATCCGATGCCGGCCTGCTCGGCAGCATCGACGCCAACCGCGGCAACCCGCAGAACGGCTGGGACACCGACCAGTTCCCGACCGATCTGTACGACACCGTCGGCGCCATGCTGGTGGTACTGCGGCAGGGTGGCCTGGCACCGGGCGGTTTGAACTTCGATGCCAAGGTGCGTCGCGAATCGTCCGACCCGCAGGACCTGTTCCTGGCCCACATCGGCGGCATGGATGCGTTCGCACGCGGGCTGGAAGTGGCCAACGCGCTGCTGACCACCTCGCCGCTGGAACAGTGGCGTGCCGAGCGTTACGCCAGCTTCGACAGCGGCGCCGGCGCGGACTTTGCCGCAGGCAAGACCACGCTGGCCGATCTGGCCAAGCATGCGGCCGGCAATGCGCCCCTGCAGCTCAGCGGCCGCCAGGAAGCGTATGAAAACCTGATCAATCAGTATCTGACGCGTTGATGTCCCGTGGCCGGCGGCGCATTGCGTCGCCGGCCGATGGCGGCCACCCCCGTGGACGCTCCCTTGCACGTTCCCAGGTGAACCCATGTCCAGTGTTTCCATTGACGGCGCCCCCGATGCCGGCGAGAACACCCGTTTCATCATCCTGATTAGTTGCGTGGCCACGATCGGTGGCTTCCTGTTCGGCTTCGACAGCGGCGTGATCAATGGCACCGTCGACGGCCTGAAACAGACCTTCCAATCCACCGCCGCCGAGACCGGCTTCGAGGTTGCCTCGATGCTGCTGGGCTGCGCCATCGGCGCCTTCTTTGCCGGCCGCCTGGCCGACCGCTGGGGCCGCCGCGCGGTCCTGATCATTTCCGCTGCGCTGTTCCTGCTCTCGGCCATCGGCGCCGGTGCTTCGCACAGTTCCGGCTTCTTCATCTTCGCCCGCGTGATGGGCGGCTTCGCGGTGGGGGCGGCCAGCGTCATTTCGCCGGCCTACATCGCCGAGGTCGCCTCCGCGCGCTATCGCGGCCGGCTGGCCACGATGCAGCAGATCGCCATCATCAGCGGGCTGTTCTGCGCGTTTCTGAGCAACTACCTGCTGGCCAACGCCGCCGGCGCTTCCACCGAGCCGCTCTGGGCCGGGCAGGCCGCCTGGCGTTGGATGTTCTGGATGCAGGCGGTTCCCTCCATCCTGTTCCTGTTGCTGCTGCTGGTCATCCCGGAAAGCCCGCGCTACCTGGTGGTCAAGGGGCGCCGCGAGCAGGCGCTAGTGGTGCTCAAGCGCCTGTACGGCAACGCCGCCGCGCAGACCAAGCTGGGCGAGATTTCCGCCTCGATGGCGGCCGACCAGCACAAGCCCAAGTTCTCCGACCTGATCAACAAGGCCACCGGCAAGATCCGCCCCATCGTCTGGATCGGCATTGGCCTGGCGGTGTTCCAGCAACTGGTGGGCATCAACGTGGTGTTCTACTACGGCGCGGTGTTGTGGCAGGCAGTGGGCTTTTCCGAGCAGGATGCGCTGTTGATCAACGTGCTTTCCGGCGGCCTCAGCATCGGCGCCTGCCTGGTCACGGTGATGCTGGTGGACAAGATCGGCCGCAAGCCGCTGCTGTGGATCGGCTCGGCCGGCATGGCCGTCTCGCTGGCCTTGGTGACCTACGCCTTTGCCACTGCCTCGCTGGATCCCAACGGCAAGCTTGCGATGTCCGATGCCATGGGCATGCTCGCCCTGGTGGCCGCTAACGTCTACGTGGTGTTCTTCAACGCCTCGTGGGGCCCAGTGATGTGGGTGATGCTGGGTGAAATGTTCCCCAACCAGATCCGCGGCTCGGGCCTGGCCATTGCCGGTGCCGCGCAGTGGACGTCCAACTTCGCCATCACCGTCAGCTTCCCGATCCTGCTCGGCAGTATCGGTCTGGCCGGTGCGTACGGCATCTACACCGTCGCCGCCTTCATCTCGGTGTTCTTCGTGCTCAAGTACGTCTACGAGACCAAGGGCAAGGAGTTGGAGCAAATGGAGGGCTGAATCAGTTGCGTGTGCGACAGCTATGCGTGCTGCGATAAAGGCCGCCAAGGGCGGCCTTTATCGCGTCTGTGCATGTCCGTTGGTTGAGCATGAATCTGGCCCGAAACGATTAATAACTCGGCAAGGCCTCGTCTCCCGGCAGTCGCGGGGCGCTTGTGGTAGCTGCTGAACGCCGTGGCCTTGCCGCCACTGATTCGTCAAGGTTGATGATGCTAAACGTGTCACTGCACCAGCGAAGTGCATGATGTCGTTACGCAGTGGTGACGAGCCGGTAGGCTGTCTGGCTTTTTCCGCAATGTGTGCGCCACCGCTATACTCCGGCGGTCGATTCCCTCCAGACTAGGGCGCATCGTGAAACCAAGGAGTGGTGGTATGGCAGCAACAAGAGAGCTTGTCAGGGGTGCGCTGATCAGCGTGTGCTACTGCTTGGCCTTCCTGTCACTCTGGTATTGCTCCATCGATCAGTGGTATTTGCCGGTTGGCCTGCGCGTCGTCGCTCTCCTATTCAGGCCTTATCGCGAGTGGCCTTTTCTGCTGGCAGGCGATGCGGCGGCGATGCTGTGGCTCCGCGTGCCGCTCTCGCACAACCAAGGTTACGACCCGGCCTGGGGTTATCTGAGTCCTTTTCTGCACGCACCCATGATTGCTTTGGGAATCTGGTCCGCTCGTCGCTACTGCGGGAAGCTGATCCAGCAGACTCCCTTCCTGATTCCGTTTTCCATCGCGATCGCGTTTTTCAATTCTTCGTGGAGCATCGTTCTTAATGCTTCACTCGACGGCCCTTCAACTGCCGATGCAGGTCAATTTCTCGTCCGCTACTGGTTGGGGAGTTATCAGGGAATACTGGCCTTCCTGCTTCCCGTTCTGCTTTGGTCCCCCCAGCGGCGAGGGCCAACCCGGGCGGACTTGCCGAGGGATTTGGCGCTATCGGTTGTTGTCATCCTGGTGCTGTTCTACATCCTTGGCTACACGCAAGGCATATGGACTCGAAAGGTCTTGATGGCGTTGCTGATCGGGCCTGCGATCTTCTTGACCCGCAACCATGGCTGGACAGGTACTGCGCTGGGTACGTTGCTAGCCAACTTCGCGTTGGCAATCACTTTGCCTAAGACGTACGAGATTGGCTACTACAATGCACAGTTGTTCGATGTTCAAATCTTTCACGTCATTGTCAGTGCCATTCTTTTCTCCGCAGGTGCGAAATTCGTCAAGCCCGTAAAGCGATTTGAGACGATCCGGCGAGTAAGGGTCGATGCGCAGCGTGCCATCCAGGAGAGCTATCTCTCCGCTGAAAGGACGCTGAGGAATCGAGTTGTCAAGTATTCCGACATCAATGTTCAGGTGAACAGGATGCGGAAGTCGGTTATCGCTGACCTGCGTGCTCGGGGACAGCACGCTGCGGCAATGGAGATCACACGTCTCGCCGTGCTTGAGTCTCAGCTCTTGCACGAGTATGTCGGAGCGCTATACCCGCTCGAGATCGAAACGCACGGACTGTTCCGATCGTTACGTTCGGCCGCCTTTGAGCGGCTGAATGCAACTGAAGTCACTTGTCTCCTGCAGGGGGATTGCCAGCTACTGTCACTTGGCTTGCAGCTGGCTGCTTATCGTTGTGTGCTCAACACCATGGAACTTCTTCCTGTTGCGGACAAGCATTTCATCCATGCGCGCGTTTGGCGCGGTAGAGGTGCGCAGGGCGTCGTAATGAGAGTGTTCGCCGACACCTCGGTAGTAGATTCGCTCCGCCGTGAGTCGCCTGATGCCGAGGCGGAACTTCGCGCTCGCCTCAAGGCGCATGGCGGTATGTTTCGCCGCCGCCATGCGCTGGTGGTTAGTTTTCTAGTTGCCGAAGTGCCTACAGTTACTGCGACGGAGACACCTTCCAGCGTTCCTCGTTGGCTTGCCGCTCGACTTGCACAGTGAAGTGGGTAGTCCGGTAAATCGTGCGTGCATTGGGGCCTGGCTCCGCAGCGGTTGCCGCTGACGTCGGATTGCCCCAAAGGGTGTTAGCGGAAGGTACGGAGACGCGGTCTGCATCCTTACCCATTGGAAGTACCCACATCGCGTTGTCAATGCGTGCAACGACCGCTCGGACCCCGCCGCTTGCGTCATTGATCTGCAGGTAGGTCACACCGTCGCGCTGGAACTCGTAAATCGGCCAGGCAGGATCCAGCGTAAGGTTCGCCGCTGCTGCGGGGCTACGCTCTCCAAGTCCGGTTGTGGCGCTGGCGCCTACGCCACCTGCGCAGCACCCGCCGCTCTGAGCGAGTGCAGGACCACTGAGCAGAACTCCGGCCACTACGCAAAGATACTTGAGCTGGTTTTTCTTCGTTCGCATGATGTTTTCGCCTCTCCCTGCTAGGGGCATTTCTGCCTGCGATTCAGGCCAGCCTACGGTACGTCTATTCGCTGTATCGATGTCGATGTTTTATCGAAAGTCCATTAGCTCAAGGGAACTGCTTTCCCAGATCCGTTGACAATGCTGTAGAGGTCAAAAGGGACCTTGAGCACAGGTTTGCAGGCCGCCATGAATGTCGGCATCGGGGAAGGGGGCTTCATGCTGGCGACACTACGGATCAGTCATCAGGAGTGGCGTGTATCTGGCGGATGGCCTGCGCTTCTTTTTGACGCGCAGTCCTTGGGACAGGCGATCAAACTTGGCCACCACGGCATGGAATATCGGAGCGCACGTCCACACCGCCAGCCACCGCCAGGCCAGGGCTTATGCCCTCCTAATTGGGCCGGTCACGACTTCGTCGTCCCTCCATGGGCAACCGCGCAAGCCGTCGAGCTAGCCCTGTAGTGCTTGCTGCCGCGCCTGCTCGAACCATGCAATGACCTTAGCGTGGTGCTGCGCTCCCCAGCGGCGCAGGAACTGCTTGGTGTGGTGGTCGTCCGGGTCCCGTAAGGCGGCCAGGCGCTGGGCGATGAAGGCGGCCGTCAGCGGCTGGGCGCAACCCAGTTCGATGCAGCGACGCCAGGCGTCATAACTGGCGGGGACCGGGCCGGTGGTCATGGGTGTCCTCGGGAAGATGAATGGCGACAAGCGCACGGAGCCGTTAACACTTGCGTCCTGTTCTACTTTGTTACTTTATAACAATCATCTTGATCGCTATTGATGCGTCGTGCCTTTCCGTCCTATCGCCTCTTGTGTCTTTCAGCGTCACGCTTCTCCCGCAGGGCGGGCGCGCGGCCCCGCCATTGCCCGTCACCCTTGCAGGCCGACTGCATGAAGCGACGCGCGTTGTTGCAGGCCACCGCCGCGGCCATGGTGCTTGCGCCCGGCCTGGTCACGGCAGCAGGCCAGATCCGTCTGCAGGCGTGCTCGCTGCAGCGAGGCGATCAGGGGACGCAGTTGCGTCTGTCCCTGTCCGCGCCGACGCAGTACCACCTGTTCACTTTGACGGGCCCGCAGCGGCTGGTCATCGACCTGGGACACGTAGTACCTGCGCTGCCACCGATCGCATCGATTACCTATGGCGAGCCGGTGACCGGTCTCCGGGCGGGTGTGCATGGCGACGGCGTGCGCGTGGTGCTCGATCTGACCCGGCCGGTCGCCGCGCAGCCGCGCTGGCAGGGCAGTGAGCTGCTAATCGATCTGGGCGGCGAGGCGGCAGCGAAGACAGGTGAGGCGCCGGAGGTGATGGACAGCCATGTCGCCGATGCGCTCGCGCCGGCCGCGCTCGGTCATCGCCTGCATCCCTACGTGGTTGCCATCGATGCCGGCCACGGCGGCAAGGATCCGGGGGCGGTCAGTGCCGATGCGCGTTACGAAAAACATGTCGCCATGGCGGTCGCCGGGCGGTTGCATCGACGCCTGGCGTCCGATGCGCGCTACCGGCCGACCATGATCCGCAGCGATGACCGCTTCGTGCCGCTGCACGAGCGCGTGTTGATCGCCCATCGCCACAATGCGGACCTGTTCGTCTCCATCCATGCCGATGCCGCACCAACGCGCCAAGCGCGGGGCGCCTCGGTGTTTGCACTGTCGCAGACTGGCGCCAGCTCCGCACTGGCGCGCTGGATCGCCGATAGCGAAAACGCTGCCGACGACATGGGAAACACCGCGCGACGGCTGCGGGTGCCGAGCAATCCGGTGTTATCGCAGGTGCTGGCCGATCTGTCGCTGAGCGGCACTATCGCCAGCAGCCTGGCATTCGGCACATTGATGTTGGAACGCCTGCAGCAGGTGACGCGCCTGCATCAGAACCAGGTGGGGCAGGCCGATTTTGCGGTGTTGAAGTCGCCGGACATTCCGTCGCTGCTGGTGGAAACCGGCTTCATGAGCAATCGCGACGATTGCAGCCGCCTGTGCAGCGATACGCATCAGGACGAACTCGCGCAGACATTGCATGCGGGAATCGACGACTACTTCGCTGCGTTTCCTGGTCGCGCCTGAGGCGCGGTCGTCACCTTTATCTTCGACGAGATCCCGATGTCCGCTACGCTTCCCGATGTTGCTGTGACCGAACCATCAACGCTGAGCGCGCCCCTGCGATGGGTGGGCATGCAGGACATCGCCATTCCCGTGCAGTTGGAGGCCGGTGGCGGCCAGCTTGCCGCACGCGCCAGCGTGCAGGTCGATCTGCCGCGGGCAGAGCTGAAAGGCATCCACATGTCGCGGTTGTACCGCCTGCTGGATACGCAGCTGCAGCAACCAGTGTCGCCGGCCATGCTCTCGGGGTTATTGCAGGCGCTGATCGACAGTCATGCCGATTGTGCGAGCCGCGCCGCTCGGCTGACGCTGAGCGGCGAACTGATGTTGCGCACGCCGGCATTGCGCAGTGAGGGGCTCAGTGGCTGGCGTGCCTATCCAGTGCACATCGCCGCGCAATGCAGTGCAGGGCGCACCACGATCCAGCTCCAGGTGGAGGTGTTGTACGCCTCTACTTGCCCCTGTTCGGCAGCGTTGTCGCGGCAGCTGCTGAGCGATGCATTCGTGCAGCAACATGCCGGGCGCGATGCGTTGGCGCTGGACGAGGTTGCGCAATGGCTGCAGGACCACGGTTCCTACGCCACGCCGCATAGCCAACGCAGCGTGGCGCAGGTACGCGTTGAGCTGCCCGCCGATGCGCAGCGCTTGGCCATCCGGCAACTGGTCGGTCTGTGCGAGCGGGCGTTGGCGACGCCGGTGCAGGCTGCAGTGCGGCGACCCGACGAACAGGCATTTGCGCGCTTGAATGGCGCAAACCTGATGTATGTCGAAGATGCGGCGCGGCGCCTGCGCCAGCAGCTGGCAGAGCACTATGCGGCCTTCCATGTGGTGGTACGCCATCTGGAAAGCCTGCATGCCCACGACGCCGTCGCCGAAACCGACAGCGACGACGCGGTGCTTGGGCCGACGACCATGTGAGCAGATGCAATGCACTGCAAATTCCCAGGGCGGCCGGCACGCATGGTGCACGGGCGAAACACCTCCACTCACGTCACCGCGCAGCGAATGCGTACCGGCGAGCGCGCAGCGATGAGGCCCGTTCTCTGTGTGCTGATGTGGCTGATCTGAGCTGCGTCCTTGAGATCGACACATCGTCTGACGCTTGCCGTGCGATGCCGCGAATCTGCATGCGTGTCGGCTGGGGCGCGTTGGGGGCCTTGGCCGTATTGCATCCCGACAACGCACTGCCGCATTGCGGATTTTTGAGATGGAATCCGGCGCCGCGGAGGCGGCAACCAACCTCGACCAATCCAGGGCCCCTGCGGTCCTGATCGGGCTAGATGCGAGGCGGAGATGGTTGCGGCCTGCGCGATGGCACGCAGGCCAATGCACATGCAAAGGGCCTGCGCCACAACGCAAAAGCCCCGCATTGCGGGGCTCTGGCGTCTAGCAGTCAGACCGATCGTGGTGCTCCCTAGGGGACTCGAACCCCTGTTTTAGCCTTGAGAGGGCCACGTCCTAACCATTAGACGAAGGGAGCGCTTTTGTCACGTCTTGTGCAGCGCGCTAGTATAGTGAGGTAATAGCCGTTGGGCAATCCTGCAACACAAGACGGAAGCGCCATCATCGAACCCTCAGTTACATCTCCGTTCACGCTGCGCGTCATTCCACGCGACCAGCACACCATCTCGCGCAAGGACATCAGCCCCAACGCGTTGCGCGTGTTGTACCGCCTGCGCGAGTCGGGCTTTGGCGCCTATCTGGTCGGCGGTGCGGTGCGCGACCTGCTGGTCGGCGGCCACCCGAAGGATTTCGACGTGGCCACCGACGCGACGCCGGAAGAGGTCAAGGCGCTGTTCCGCAACTGTCGTCTGATCGGCCGCCGTTTTCGTCTGGCACATGTGGTGTTCGGTCGCGAAATCATCGAAGTGGCCACCTTCCGCGCCAACGTCGACGATGGCAGCGGCGACCGCGAACTCGATAACGGCCGGCTGGTGCGCGACAACGTATACGGCACCATCGAAGACGACGCGATCCGCCGCGACTTCACCTGCAATGCCCTGTATTACGCCATCGAGGATTTCTCGGTACGCGATTACTGCGGTGGCTTCGAAGACGTGCAGGCGCGCCTGATGAAGTTGATCGGCGACCCCGAGCTGCGCTACCAGGAAGATCCGGTGCGCATGCTGCGCGCGGTGCGCCTGGCGGCCAAGTTGAATTTCGACATCGAAGCCGGCACTGCCGAACCCATTCCGCGTCTGGCCGGGCTGCTGTCCGAAGCTGCGCCTGCGCGGTTGTTCGAAGAAATCCTCAAGCTGTTTCTGTCCGGGCACGGTGTGGCCAGCTTCGAAGGCCTGGAGCGCTATGGCTTGCTCGGCGTGCTGTTTCCCGAAAGCGCGGCGGCATTGAAGTCCAATCGCAGTGGTGCGTTGCGCGCCATGGTGCTGGAAGGCCTGCGCAATACCGATGCACGCGTGGCCAACGACGAGCCAGTGTCGCCGGCCTTCCTGTTTGCATTGCTGCTGTGGCCGGCGTTCTGCCGCACCCTGATGGCTCTGCAGGCGCAAGGCGTGCAACCGGAAGATGCGCAGCGCCGTGCGGCCGATCGCGTCACCTTGCATCAGCTGGAGCGCGTCGCGTTGCCGCGCCGTTTCTCGCTGCCGATGCAGGAAATCTGGTTGCTGCAGACGCGCTTCTCCTCGCGTCAGCGCAAGCGGGTGTTCCGCACCTTGTCGCATCCGCGCTTCCGCGCGGCGTTCGATTTCCTGGTGCTGCGTCAGTTCGCATCGCCCGATCACGCGGCCGATGTGGAGTTCTGGCGTGAGGCGCAGAAGTCGTCCGGCCAGGAGCTGGTGGATGCGATCGAATCGGCGCAGGCCGACCAAGACGGCGATGAGGGCGCACCGCGCAAGCGTCGCCGACGCCGCCGTCGGACCGGCGCGCCCGCAGGCGAGTAGGGCATGCAGACCGCCTTTGTCGGCCTGGGTGCCAACCTGGGCCAGGCCGAGGCCAGCGTGCGCGCGGCCATCGCCGCGCTGGGCGTCGTGCCGCAGACCACGCTGATCGCCGCTTCGCGTTTGTATCGCACGCCGGCCTGGGGCCGCGAAGACCAGCCCGATTTCATCAATGCTGTGGCCCAGCTGCGCACCGATCTTGCGCCGCTGCCGTTGCTGGAGGCCTTGCTCGGCATCGAAAAGGCGTTCGGCCGCGAGCGTCGCGCCGGCGAGCGCTGGGGTCCGCGCACGCTGGACCTGGACCTGCTGCTGTACGCCGATCAGGTGATCGACCTGCCGCAGTTGCAGGTGCCGCATCCGCATCTGCACGCGCGCGCCTTCGCCCTGCTGCCGCTGTCGGAGCTGGCGCCGGAGGCGATCATCCCGGGGCATGGAACAGTGCGGCGCGCCCTGCGCGCCATCGATACCTGCGGGCTGGAGCCGATTGGGTAGATAATGGCCGGCTTATCACCCCACGTAATGACTTCATGAGCAGCCACGCCGACAGCAAGCCCTGGACCGTGCCCGCCTTGGCGCAGGCCAAGCGCGAGGGTCGAAAACTGGTCATGTTGACCGCGTACGACGCCGGTTTCGCGCGCACCTTCGACGCCCATGGCGTGGACCTGATCCTGGTCGGCGATTCGCTCGGCATGGTGGTGCAGGGACACGATTCCACCTTGCCGGTGACCACCGCCGACATGGTCTACCACACCGCCGCGGTGGCCCGTGCGCTCGATCGCGCCTTGCTGGTGGCCGACCTGTCGTTCCAAGCCGATGCCACCCCTGAACGTGCATTGGATGCCGCCACCCAGCTGCTGCAGGCCGGCGCGGAAATGGTCAAGATCGAAGGCGCCGGGCACAAGCTGGAAGTCATCCGTTACCTGGTCGAGCGCGAGATCCCGGTCTGTTCGCACCTGGGCCTGACCCCGCAATCGGTGCTGCGGTTTGGCGGCTACAAGGTGCAGGGCCGCGGCGAAGCTGGCGAGCAGCTGCGTCGTGACGCACAGGCGGTGGTCGATGCCGGTGCGAGCTTGTTGGTGCTGGAATGCGTGCCGACACCGATCGCCACGCAGATCAGCGCCGACCTTAGCGTTCCCACCATCGGAATCGGTGCCGGCCCCGGCTGCGACGGCCAGGTGCTGGTGATGCACGACATGCTTGGGCTGGACAGTGGCCACCGCCGGCCCAAGTTCGTCAAGGATTTCCTGGCCGAAGGCGGCTCGGTCGCCGGCGCGGTGCGCGCCTATGCGCAGGCCGTGCGCGACGGCAGCTTTCCCGATGCAGAGCACGCGTACGCCGCATGATCCAGACCCTGACCGATCTTTCCGCATTGCGCGCCCTGGTCAATGGCTGGAAGCGCGAGGGCCTGCGCGTGGCGCTGGTGCCCACCATGGGCAACCTGCACGCCGGGCATTATTCGCTGGTGATGCTGGCGCGCCAATACGCCGACCGCGTGGTCTCCAGCGTGTTCGTCAACCCGACCCAGTTCGGCCCGAATGAAGATTTTGCGCGCTACCCGCGCACGCCCGAGGCCGACCTGCGCGGCCTGGAAGATGCCGGCTGCGATGCGCTGTGGCTGCCGGATGTGGACACCATGTACCCGCTCGGCACCGCGCTGGCTACGCCGATCCACGCGCCCGGTGTCAGCGATGTGCTGGAAGGCGAGTGCCGGCCAGGGCATTTCGATGGCGTGTGCACCGTCGTGGCGCGCTTGTTCAACCAGGTGCAGCCGGACGTGGCCGCCTTCGGCAAGAAGGATTACCAGCAGTTGGCGGTGATCCGGCAGATGGTGGCCGACCTGGCGTTTCCGATCGAAATTTTGGGCGGCAGCATCGTGCGCGAGGCCGATGGCCTGGCGATGAGTTCACGCAACCAGTATCTGTCGGCGGAAGATCGCCCGATCTCGGCCACGATCCGCAAGGTGCTGTTGCAGATGCGCGACAGCTACGCCGCCGGCACGCCGCGTGCGCAGGTGGAAGATGCCGCCAGCCAAGCGCTGGAACAGGCCGGTTTCCGGGTCGATTACGCGGTGGTGCGGCTGCCTGACCTCAGCGAGCCGGGCGACAGCTACACCGGCGCGCGCGTGGCCTTGATCGCGGCTCGCCTGGGCAACACGCGTCTGATCGACAACCTGGAATTCTGAGCAGGCCGACGCAGCGATGCGGCGTCTGAGCGGTCCGGAGCGCCAGCGAACGGGGGCGCGCGTTTGTTCGCGCTGCGCGGGCCTGAAGCCCTCACCACCGGCGGCCGCGCAATCCGGTGGGGGCGGGCGCTTTCCGCTAAAATGCCGGCTTTCCTTTTGTCGTTGCCTTCCGTCCATGCATCTGTCCCTGCTGAAAGCCAAGATCCACCGCGCCACCGTCACCCATTCCGAGCTCAACTACGAAGGCTCGATCGCCATCGACGGCCTGCTGCTGGAAGCGACCGGCATCCGCGAATTCGAACAGGTCCATATCTGGGACGTCACCAACGGTGCGCGTTTCAGCACCTATGCCATCCGCGCAGAAGAGGGCAGCGGCATCATGTCGCTCAACGGCGGCGCAGCGCGTCACGTGCAGGTGGGCGATCTGATCATCGTGGCGGCGTTCGCCAGCATGAGCGAAGACGAAGCCAAGACCTTCAAGCCCAATCTGGTATATGTGAACGCGCACAACGCGATCTCCCACACCAACCACAGCATCCCCACGCAGGCCGCATGACACAGACCAACGGATTCGACGCGCTTCACGCCCACGCCCAGCGCCTGCGCGGCGCTGCCATCCCCGCATTGCTTGCCGCCGAGCCGCAGCGGCCCACGCAGTACGCCAGGCAAGTCGGTCCGTTGTATTTCAACTTCGCGCGGCAGAAGTACGACCGCGCCGCGCTCGATGCCTTGTTCGCCATCGCGCGCGAGCGAGATCTGGCCGGCGCGTTCCAGCGCCTGTTCCGTGGCGAGCAGGTCAATGTCACCGAACAACGCGCGGCCTTGCATACCGCATTGCGCGGCGATTTGACCGACGCGCCCGTGGCATCGGAGGCCTACGCCACCGCTGCAGAAGTGCGCCAACGCATGGGTGCGTTGATCCAGCAGCTGGAAGCGACCGAGGTCACCGACATCGTCAGTGTCGGCATCGGTGGCTCGGACCTGGGTCCGCGGCTGGTGGCCGATGCACTGCGTCCGGTGAGTGGGGCGCGGTTCCGCGTGCACTTCGTCTCCAACGTCGACGGTGCGGCGATGCAGCGCACGCTGGCCACGCTGGATCCGGCACGCACCGCCGGCATCCTGATCTCCAAGACCTTCGGCACCCAGGAAACCCTGCTCAACGGCAGCATCCTGCATGCCTGGCTCGGTGGCAGCGAGCGGCTGTACGCAGTCAGCGCCAACCCCGAGCGCGCCGCCAAGGCCTTCGATATCGCACCGGGCCGCGTGCTGCCGATGTGGGATTGGGTGGGCGGGCGCTACTCGCTGTGGTCGGCAGTGGGTTTCCCGATTGCATTGGCCATTGGTTTCGAACGTTTCGAACAACTGCTGGAAGGCGCCGCGCAGTTCGATGCACATGTGCTCAACACGCCGCTGGAAGAAAACGTCGCGGTGTTGCACGGCCTGACCGCAGTGTGGAACCGCAACCTGCTCGGTAGCGCCACGCACGCGGTGATGACCTACGACCAGCGCCTGGCGCTGCTGCCGGCGTACCTGCAGCAGCTGGTGATGGAGAGCCTGGGCAAGCGCGTCAAGCTCGACGGCTCGGCGGTGGACAGCGATACCGTGTCGGTGTGGTGGGGCGGCGCGGGCACCGATGTACAGCACAGCTTCTTCCAGGCGCTGCATCAGGGCACCAGCGTGGTGCCGGCCGATTTCATCGGCACCGTGCACAACGACGACCCGTACGCGGAAAACCATGTCGCGCTGATGGCCAACGTGCTGGCGCAGACCGAGGCGCTGGCCAACGGCCAGGACAGCAGCGACCCGCACCGCAGCTACCCGGGCGGCCGCCCGAGCACGGTGATCCTGCTTGATGCGCTCACCCCGCAGGCACTGGGCGGGCTGATCTCGATGTACGAGCACAGCGTCTACGTGCAATCGGTGATGTGGGGCATCAATGCGTTCGACCAGTTCGGCGTGGAACTGGGCAAGCAGCTGGCCAGCCAGTTGCTGCCGGCGCTGAAGGGCGAAGCGGCCGATGTGGCCGACCCGGTGACACGCGAGCTGCTGAGCAAGTTGCGCGGCTGAGCAGTTGCGCATCGTACAGATAGAGAACGGGGCCTGCGGGCCCCGTCTTGTTTTGGACGACATGGCCGACTGCGCTGAGGTCAAAATGGACAAATTTCCTAAATTGGGGATTTGAGAGTAGGCTGATCGCCGTCACTCCGTCCGGACTGCCCCCATGTCGCGCTTCCAGGATCTGCCCGATCTCGAAAAATCCCCCGCTGCCGACATCAAGGTAAAAGGTTGGCCCAGCCTGATGCGCAAGGTGCGCTCGCATGGGGCGGTGGTGATCACCAACCACAATCATCCCGAAGCGGTGGTGGTGGATGCCGAGGCGTATCGGCGCCTGGTCAATCAGGCGAGTGCGGCGGCCGCAACCTCGGCGCGCGCGCAGTCGCTGCAGGCTTTGCAGGCGAAGTTCGACGCGCATCTTGCCGCAGCGACCGAGGGTGCGGGCGTGGCCAGGGCGATCGCCACGCCGGCACGCCGCGGCCGCAAGGTCGCCTTGGGCCCGTCGCTGTAAGCGATGGGCAATCTTCTGGTGCTGGCTGGCGTCAATGGCGCAGGCAAGAGTTCGTTACTGGGTCGTTTTCTGCAAGAGGACGGTGCCACCTGGTTCAACCCGGACGCCTTCACCAGGGACTTGGTGGAGCAGGGCTGGGCGCCTGCGGAAGCGAACGCGCAGGCCTGGCAGGAAGGCGTACGGCGGCTGCGCCAGGCCATGGCCGATAACAGCGATTTCGCCTTCGAAACCACGCTGGGCGCGACGACCATTCCGCGCCTGCTGCGCGAAGCCTGCGCCCAGCACACGGTGGCGGTCTGGTTCTGCGGGTTGGCGACGGTGGAGCTGCACATCGAGCGCGTGGCGGCGCGGGTTGCGGCTGGCGGACATGCCATTCCCGAACACAAGATCCGCGAGCGTTACGATGCCTCGCGCGCCAACCTGATCGCGTTGCTGCCCGATCTGGCCGTGCTGCATGTCTACGACAACAGCGCACCGGCCGATGCCGCGGGTCAGGCATCGCCCATGCTGGTACTGGAACTGGACCGCAGCGGCCTGCAATACCCGCAGACGCCGGACGAATTGGCACAGGTACCCGATTGGGCCAAGCCCATCGTGATGACGGCGCTGGAGTTACGGCAGTGCTGAGCGGCGCACTCAGGCACGTGCGTCAGATCCGTCTCACCGACGTAGCCAGAGACCCATCGACCGTACCCGTAGGAGCGCACCGGCGCGCGACAGGCCACATCGGCAACGCTCCTCGTGCCCGTGCGCGCTCCTACCGGTCTGCGACAGCAGCGGGAATGCCCCGCTGCACGTGTCGGCTGTCGCGTCATGCAGCGCCGCAACTGGAAACGGCAGCGCTTACGCCTTGCTCAACTGCACGGCCATCGGGTCGCCGGTGAGATAACCCACCGCTCCACCGAAGCGGTCCTTGTAGTTGGCGCGGACCAACGGATCCAGCGTGGCCTTGACGGTGTCGTGCAGCGGGCTTTCCCAGTCGCCGGGATGCTGGAAGTTGCTCATCACGTAGGTCCAGCCGTGGATCTCGTCGACGGCATGCAGGCCGGTCGATTCGGCGCCGGCCGGCACCGACAGCACGCGCGTCAACGTGCCGCTGTCCACGTTGTAGGCCCACAGGAAATTGTTGACATGCAGGCTGCTGTCTTCGCCGATGAACAAGGTGCGCAGCGATTCGGAGAACTTGAGATTGTCCGGGTTGGCAATCCGTTCGGGGTCGGCCAGGTTGCCTAGTGCGTCGGCCTTGGCCAGGTTGTGGCCGGTGAGGGCAGCCGGGGCGGCCATGTCGATCGGCACCCAATCGCTGTGGATCGGGGCGCCCTGGCTGTCGCGCTGGCCGCCACGCAGGTTCAAGGCGTACACCGCGCCAGCTTCCGGACCCTGCACTTTCACATCGCCCGAGCCGTTGAGCATGCTGGTGACGATGTAGGACATCGCCATGTAGGCGACCTTGTCGCGTGCGTTGACGGTGGTGCCTTCGAGCTTGGTGAAGCCCAGGCTGCCGCCGGCCAGCGCGGCATAGCGATGGGTTTCCAGATACGTGGCAGCCTTCTCCATGCCGGGTTTGATGCGGATCCAGTTGAAGGTGCCGTTGAACGGAATCTTGGTGAACGAGGCATCGCCCGGGTCGCTCAGGTGCACGTCGAGGATGTCGGCGGCGGTAAGGCGGTCGGCCATGGCCTGGATCTCGGCACTGGTGGCGTGGCCGAGCTTGATCCAGCGCAGCGTGGCCGCGCCCGGGCCGATGCCCGAGGTCTGGTGCCACTTGCCGACATACAACGTGCCGGCGGAGAGATCGGCCTTGCGGTCGGCGATGAACATGAAGAGCCCGCCGTTGGTCGCGTCGTCGCCCATCAGCACGGTGCGCTGGTCGGGCATCACCTGCACCAGCTCGTGCGAGATGCGGCCCAGGCAGTAGTGCTTGCGCACGCTGCCGGTGCCGTCCGGGTGCACGGTGATTTCTGGCAGATGGCCGTAGTGGTACGGATTGGCTTTATTCGGGTCGCCGTACAGATGCGTGCTGTAGCTGCGGAACTGGGTGTTGCCGGCCAATGCCGTGGCATCGGGCTCGTATTCTTCGCTGGACAGGTGGGTATTCCACGGCGACAGGCTGGCGCCGCAGGTGGTCCACAGCCCATGGACCGGTGCGGTGTCGACGTTGTGGTACTTCACCAGCGACAGCTTGCCGGTGGCCGGGTCCTGATCCAGCGTCAACACGGCGATCGGCGCAGGCAGGTGACGGTTGGTGTCGTTGCCGGCCTGGTCGCGGGTGGTGTATTCGAACTGCACCACTGCGAACACGTGGTTGCCCTTGACGCCTGGCACCTTGGCATTGGGCAGGGTCAGTAGCGAGGAGCCGTCCGGGCAATCGGAAAAGAACGGACGTTCGGCACCGGGTTTGGAGCGGTCGATGATCGGGCGATGCTGGATGTCGTAGTACCCGCCAGCCAGCACGGTGCCGCCGTTGCCGTCCGGCACCTGATCGCCGGTGATGAAGAACGGGTGGTAGGCCAGTGCGTAGCGCTGCGTGCTGCCGTCGCTGCGGGTCACGCTGAGTGCCGAACCGACCGTGGTGGTGGCCATTGCCGCCGGGTCGGCCAGGCTCGGCGCCGGCATGCCGTGGAAGGTGGCCGAGACCAGGCGGGTCGGGTTCTCCGATGGCCGCAACGGGCGCGCCGCCCACGCCGCACCGCCAAGCTGTTGCAGGGCGGCAGCGCTGGCGTTGCCGAGCGGCAACAGGGGAACTGCCGCCAGCAATTGCATCAGGCGACGACGGGAGGGGTCGGGGGAGGGGGACATCGAAACTCCAGGCAAAGGCGACGATCGACGATGGCAATGGCGCATCGGCAAGCCGGTCACGCTAGGCCGCTGGTATGACACTTGTTTGACAGCAGGCTCACCCGTTGGCCTGGGTTCGAACGTGTCGTGGCAAGCGAGCGCTGCCAGGTTCCCTTGACACGCCGATGCTGCGCATTGGTCAGACCGGCGGGTGGTGCGATGCAGCAAAGTGCATCTGCTCGCGCTGTCAGACGCGGCAGCGGATTGGGTGGTTTTGCGCGGTTTCACAGGTGCTGCCGGTATTCCAATGCTATAGCCGCGGCCAATAAGTTGCCCGGTATTCGGCATACGGGCAGCTGTGGTTGACAGGGTAGGGGAATCACGCAAGCGTACGCCGCCTAATGGCCTGCGGCGCAACGCATCGCCGTGGGAGAACCACCCTGGAGAAACGAATCTTGGACAAGCTGCTCCGTCGTACCGCCGCGCCCGTCGCGCGTCGCGCCCTCTGCCTGGCCACCGCTGCGGCGGTGCTGATGCTGGCCGCCTGCCAAGGCAAGGACACTGCTGCCGAAGCGAGCAAGGCCGCCCCGGCCGCCGCACCTGCCGAGGCGTCGACCGCCATCCATCCGGACCAGTGGCCGTCGCCGAAGTGGCCGTTCCCGCAGGACGCGGCGCTGGAGCAGCGCATCACCGATGTGATGGCCAAGATGAGCGTGGAAGAGAAGGTCGCCCAGACCATCCAGGGCGATATCGCCAGCATGACCCCGGATGACGTGCGCAAGTACCGCATCGGCTCGGTGCTGGCCGGCGGCAATTCCGATCCGGGCGGCAAGTACAACGCCAGCCCGGCCGAATGGTTGAAGCTGGCCGACGCGTTCTATGAAGCGTCGATGGACACTTCCAAGGGCGGCAACGCGATTCCGATCATCTTCGGCATCGATGCGGTGCACGGCCAGAGCAACATCGTCGGCGCCACGCTGTTCCCGCACAACATCGGCCTGGGCGCCACGCGCAACCCGGACCTGATCAAGAAGATCGGCGAAGTCACCGCTGCCGAAACCCGCGTCACCGGCATGGAGTGGACCTTCGCGCCCACCGTGGCCGTGCCGCAGGACGACCGCTGGGGCCGCACCTACGAAGGCTATTCCGAATCGCCGGACGTGGTGGCCAGCTTTGCCGGCAAGATGGTCGAAGGCGTGCAGGGCGTGCCGGGCACGCCGCAGTTCCTGGACGGCAGCCACGTGATTTCCTCGGTGAAGCATTTCGTCGGCGATGGCGGCACCACCGACGGCAAGGACCAGGGCGACACCAAGGTGTCCGAAGCCACCATGCGCGATATCCACGCTGCCGGTTATCCGCCTGCGATTGCCGCTGGCGCACAGAGCGTGATGGCCTCGTTCAACAGCTTCAACGGCGAAAAGATGCACGGCAACAAGGTCATGCTGACCGACGTGCTCAAGGGCCGGATGAATTTCGGCGGTTTCGTGGTCGGCGACTGGAATGGCCACGGCCAGGTCAAGGGCTGCACCAACCAGAACTGCCCGGCCTCGTTCATTGCCGGTGTCGACATGGCGATGGCCGCCGACAGCTGGAAGGGTATCTACGAAACCGAACTGGCGGCGGTGAAGTCCGGCCAGATTTCGGCCGAGCGTCTGGACGATGCCGTGCGCCGCATCCTGCGTGTGAAGATGCGCCTGGGCCTGTTCGAGGCCGGCAAGCCGTCCAAGCGCCCACTCGGTGGCAAGTACGAATTGCTCGGCGCACCCGAACACCGTGCGATCGCCCGCCAGGCGGTACGTGAGTCGCTGGTGCTGCTGAAGAACCAGGCCGGCATCCTGCCGCTGAATCCGACCAAGCGCGTGCTGGTGGTGGGCGATGGCGCCAACGACATGGGCAAGCAGTCCGGCGGCTGGACCCTGAACTGGCAGGGCACCGGCACCAAGCGCAGCGACTACCCCAACGGCACCACCATCTGGGAAGGCCTGGACAAGCAGATCAAGGCCGCCGGCGGCAGCGCCGAGTTGGCCGTGGACGGCGCCTACAAGACCAAGCCGGACGTGGCCGTGGTGGTGTTCGGCGAAAACCCGTACGCCGAATTCCAGGGCGATATCGCCACCTTGCTGTACAAGCCGGGCGACGAAAGCGAACTGGCCCTGATCAAGAAGCTCAAGGCCGACGGCATCCCGGTGGTGGCGGTGTTCCTGAGCGGGCGTCCGCTGTGGATGAACCAGTACATCAACGCCTCCGACGCGTTCGTCGCTGCCTGGTTGCCGGGTTCCGAAGGCGAGGGCATTGCCGACGTGCTGCTGCGCAAGGCCGATGGCTCGGTGCAGAACGACTTCAAGGGCAAGCTCAGCTTCTCCTGGCCCAAGACCGCGGTGCAGTTCGCCAACAACGTCGGCCAGAAGGACTACGACCCGCAGTTCAAGTTCGGCTTTGGCCTGACCTATGCCGACAAGGGCGACCTGGCGGCGTTGCCGGAAGAGTCGGGCGTGTCCGGAGAGCAGTCGGTAGGCGGGATGTACTTCGTGCGCGGCAAGCCGGCACTGGGTATCGCGATGCAGCTGTCCAACGCCGGCCAGGCCAACATGCCGGCAACCACGCTGCCGGTGGGCCTGTCCGATGGCAGCCTGAAGATGAGCGCAGTCGATCACAAGGCGCAGGAAGATGCGCGCCGTCTGGTGTGGTCCGGCAGCACCGCCTCCAGCGTGTTGCTGGTGTCCGCCAAGCCGGTGGACGTCTCGCGTGAGAGCAACGGCGATGTGCAGTTGCAGCTGACCCTGCGCCGCGACAGCGCCGTGACCGCGTCGGTGTGGCTGGGCGTGGGCTGTGGCGACAAGTGCGGTGGTCGCGTGGATGTGCGCAAGACCCTGGCCGCGCTGCCGCAAGGCCAGTGGAAAGTCGTCGGCGTGCCGCTCAAGTGCTTTGCAGTGGCCGGTGCCGACGTGAGCAAGCTGACCCAGGTCGCCAGCATCGAAAGCGCCGCCGCGCTGGACCTGTCGGTGTCCAAGGTGGCGCTGGGTGCGCTCAACGAAGCCGAAGTTACCGTCGACTGCCCGGTCAAGTAAGCAGCATTCCCGCAGGCGTAGGCGCGCCTGCGGGAGATCGGATGAAACAGGCGCGTCGCCAGTGCTGGCGGCGCGGTATAGCGGCCACCCTGATCGGTGGTGTCATCAGCCGCCGCGGGACGCGCGCGTCGATTGGCCGGGATGGCCTGCAGCTGCGGTTCGCCGCGCTGCCGTGACGCACGCCGTGCGTTGCGGCGGCATTCTGCAGGCCTGTCTGGCGTTCGATGCACATCCCAGAGCCAGACAGGAGAGTGCAGTGGGTTTGGCGACGTTGGATATCGTGATCGTGCTGGTCTACCTGACCGGCATCTTCGTGCTTGCGCAGTGGGTCTCGCGCGAGAAGGCAGGCCACAGCAAGAGCGCCGAGGATTACTTCCTGGCCAGCAAGTCGCTGCCGTGGTGGGCGATCGGCGCCTCGCTGATTGCGGCGAACATTTCGGCCGAACAGATCATCGGCATGGCCGGTTCCGGCTATGCGATCGGCCTGGCGATCGCCTCCTACGAATGGATGGCGGCGCTGACGCTGCTGATCGTCGGCAAGTTCTTCCTGCCGATCTTCCTGCGCAATGGCATCTACACCATGCCGCAGTTTCTGGAGCAGCGTTACGGCAAGTGGATCCGCACGCTGATGGCGGTGTTCTGGCTGCTGCTGTACGTGTTCGTCAATCTCACCTCGATCCTGTGGCTGGGATCGATCGCGGTCAGCCAGGTCACCGGTATGGACCAGACCCTGGCGCTGGCACTGATCGGCGTGTTTGCGCTGGTCTACCAGCTCTACGGCGGGCTGAAGGCGGTGGCGCTGACCGACATCGTGCAGGTCACCCTGCTGGTGCTGGGCGGGCTGCTGGTGGCCGGGTTGACCCTGGCGCGGATCGGCGACGGTGCCGGCGTGCTGGCCGGCTTCCAGCACCTGTGGAGCGCGCACCCGGAGCACTTCCACATGATCCTGACCAAGGACAACCCGTTCTACAAGGATCTGCCGGGCCTGAGCGTGCTGCTTGGCGGGCTGTGGGTGATGAACATCAGTTACTGGGGTTTCAACCAGTACATCATCCAGCGCGCGCTGGCGGCCAAGAACATCGGCGAGGCGCAGAAGGGCATGGTGTTTGCCGCGTTCCTGAAGCTGCTGATGCCGTTGGTGATCGTGGTGCCGGGCATTGCCGCGGTGGTGCTGGCGCCTGATCTGGCCAAGCCCGATCAGGCCTACCCGACCATGATGCAGCTGTTGCCGACCGGCATCCTGGGCCTGGTGTTTGCCGCGTTGGTTGCGGCGATCGTGGCCTCGCTGGCCTCGAAGATCAATTCGGTGGCGACGATCTTCACCCTGGATTTCTACGCCAAGTTCCGCCCGCAGACCGGGCAGAAACAGCTGGTGCGCGTAGGCCGTATCGTGGCCGCGCTGTCGGTGCTGATCGGCATCCTCACCGCGCGGCCGTTGCTGGGCAACTTCGATCAGGGCTTCCAGTTCATCCAGGAATTCACCGGCTTCTTCACTCCCGGCGTGGTGGTGATCTTCATGCTCGGCCTGTTCTGGAAGCGCGCCAACGAAGCCGGCGCACTCACCGCGGCGATCGGCTCGGTGGTGTTGTCGTTCGCGCTCAAGTTCGCCTGGCCCGAACTGCCGTTCATGGACCGCATCGGCGTGGTGTTCGTGGCCGCGCTGGTGTTGGCGGCGGTGGTGTCGTTGCTGACGCCGGCCACCCAGGCACGCGATCTGATCCGTACCAACGACGTTGCCTACGGCACCACGCTGAGCTTCAAGATCGGCGCGGCGGGCGTGATCGCGATTCTGATCGTGCTGTACACCGTGTTCTGGTAAGCAGTGATGTCTTGAAACGCGGCGCGGCACCTCGGTGTCGCGCCGCGCTGCGTTGACAGCCTGCCGTTTCGGCGGCGCGAGCCCTCGTCAAGCGCGTTTGGATGGCCCGCGGCAGCCACTGCGCATTCGTGGCAGATGCCACTCAAGTACCGCCTGCGCCGCCGAGTGGTGGACGCGGTTGGTGTGCTGGCTGCGCTTAGACGCGTGCCGCGGCCAAGCTGGCGGCAAGCAGGTTGACCGGCGCGGCATGTTGCTCGTGCCACGGCGTTTCCAGCCAGGTTTCCAGCGCGGCGGCCGGCATCGGTTTGGCGATCCAGTAGCCCTGGCCTTCGTCGCAGCCCCAGGCGCGCAATTGCGCGTACGCTTCCGCCGATTCGATGCCTTCGGCCACCACGCGCTGGCCCAGACTGTGGCCAAGCTGGATCATCGCCGGCACCAGGGTGCGGTCGGTGCGGCTGTCCGGCAGCGAACGGATGAAGGATTGATCGATCTTCAACGAACTGGCCGGCAGCTGCTTGAGATAGCTGAAATTGCTGTAGCCGGTGCCGAAGTCGTCGATGGCGATATGCACGCCCAGCGCTGCAATGGCGGCCAGTTGTTCGGCCAGGTGGTCGGGGTGGCGAATCATCGCGCTTTCGGTGAATTCGATTTCCAGCCGGCGCGGGTCCAGCTTGTGACGATCCAGGCCGCGCCGCAGCAGGCCGGCAAAGCCGGGGCGATCCAGATCGGCGGCCGACACGTTCAAGGCCAGGTTGAAGTCCAGGCCTTGCTGCTGCCAGCGCGCTGCCTGCGCGATGCCGTTGTCGATGACCCAGGCGGTAATGCGGTTGATCAGCGCGGTTTTCTCGGCCATCGGAATGAAATCCGACGGCACCACCGGGCCGATCATCGGGTGCTGCCAGCGCAGCAAGGCTTCCACGCCGACGCAGCGGTGGTCGTGCAGATCCACGCGCGGTTGAAAATGCAGGCGCAGCTGGCTGGCGCTGTCCAGGGCCGCGGGCAGGGCGGCGAGCAGGCGGAAGGTATTGCGCTGGGCAACATCGTGCTTGCGCTCGTACAGGCTCCACGGCAGGCAGCGCTCGCGCGCAATATCCACCGAGGTGGTCAGCGAGCGGATGGTATCGGCGGCGCCGTAGCTGGACTGCAGCGAGACCGCGCCGATCGAAGCCACCGCGGTGTGCGGGATGCCCTGATGTTCCAAGGGCTCGGTGAACGCCTTGGCGACCTTGGTGCATAGCGTGGCCAGACGCTGGCCTTCCGCCTGCGCCAGGAAGCCGAAGGTCGTCGGGTCCAACCGATACAACAGGGTGCCGCCGGGCAGATAGGCGGCAAGGCGACGCTGTGCCAGGGCGACGTAGCCGTCTGCGTATTCCCAGCCCAGCGCCTTAACCATATCGCGGAAATAATCGCTGCCGCAGACATCGATGGCCACCGCCGTGGTGGCCGGTGCAGTGTCGCGTTGCGACAGCCAGGTATCCAGGTCTTCGCTAAAGCGCGCGCGGTTGGGCAGCCCGGTCGGACCATCGCGGTAGGTGGTACTGCGCAGGTTTTCCACGCGCAGCACGGCCAGGTCGCGCAGGCCTTCCAGTTGCGTGATCGCTGCTGCATCCAGCCCGGGGCGCGGGCTGGTGCCGATCACGCACAAGGTGCCGATGCTATGGCCATCGCGCAGCTTCAGCGGTGCGCCGGCATAGAAGCGAATGAACGGCGGCCCCAGCACCAGCGGGTTGTCGCAAAAGCGCGGATCCAGCCGCGCATCCGGCACCACCATCACTTCGTCCGAGCGGATCGCATGCGCGCAGAACGCCTGACTCCGCGGCGTTTCGCGCGCTTCCAGGCCAATGCGTGCCTTGAACCACTGGCGGTGCTCGTCCACCAGCGATACCAACGCAATTTCCGCGTCCAGGCTGCGCGCGGCCATGGCGGCCACGGTGTCGAACACCGGGTCTGGCGGCGAATCCAGCAGGCACAGGCCGCGCAGCACCTCGAGCCGGGTGGACTCGTCGAGCGTGGGCGGAAGAAGAGACGCGACAGAGGCAGGCAGGGAAGGCATGCGCTCGTATCGGCCTGAAGCGTGATCCCTTGATTGGCGTTGATTGGCGCCGTTCAGTTGCAGCACGCGGTCCAGGCCGCATCGGGACGCTTGAACAGTGCCGTGTCCGCGCCAGACGCGCGTCGCACGCGACTTCCAAGGCCATCTGCGCGGCGCTGTCGCAGGCCGTGCGCCGTCTGCCGGGGCTGGAATGCGTGCCAACACCCACGCGCAAGGCGCATGTGTGGTCCGGTGGCAGCGCCTAAATATCCCGCGCGCGCTGCCGATCACCTTTTGACCGCAGCGGTGCCGACGCAACGCAACCATCTGCATCGCGCATGCGACCAATGCTCTTTCGCCGATGTCTGCTTTTGTGATGTGCATTTGCCTTATGCGTGTCACGAATTGACACAGTCTTCACTCGCGCTGTGAGTTTCGCCATCGCGGCTCTTGTCATTTCTATTTTGGAATCATCGTGAATTCATTGCTGTCTTTTGCACAACGCACGCTCCTCGTCGTCGCCGGTCTGGCGCTGTCGTCTGCCGCCCATGCAGGGCTTACGGTGTCCGGGACGCAGTTGCGCGAGTCCAATGGCAACGCATTGGTGCTGCGCGGCGTCAACCTTCCGCATGCCTGGTATGCGGGCCGCACCGATGCGGCTTTGGCAGCCATCGCGGCCACCGGCGCCAACAGCGTGCGCGTCGTGCTCAGTTCCGGCTACCGCTGGACGCGCACACCGGAGGCCGATGTGGTCCGCATCATCGCGCGCTGCAAGAGCCTGGGCTTGATCGCCGTGCTGGAGGTCCACGACACCACCGGCTACGGCGAAGACACCGCCGCTGCGAATCTGGTCAATGCGACCAATTACTGGGTCGGCATCCGCAAGGCGCTGATCGGCAACGAAGACCATGTGGTCATCAATATCGCCAACGAACCGTTCGGCAACAGCCTGACTGCCAGCGAATGGGTCAACGGCCATGCCACCGCCATCGCCACCTTGCGCAAGAATGGATTGACCCACGCCTTGATGGTGGATGCGCCCAACTGGGGCCAGGACTGGCAGTTCTACATGCGCGACAACGCCGCTGTGCTGCTGGCCCGCGACAGCCGCCGCAACCTGATGTTCAGCGTGCACATGTACGAAGTGTTCGGCAGCGATGCCACGATCAACAATTACTTGCGCGCCTTCAACGATAAAAAGCTGGCGCTGGTGATCGGCGAATTCGGTGGCGACCATCGCGGTGCGCATGTGGACGAAGCGGCGATCATGCGCCGCGCGCGCGACTACAACGTTGGCTACATGGGCTGGTCATGGTCGGGCAACGACAGCAGCACGAAGTCGCTGGATATCGCGATCGGCTGGAATGCGGCACAACTGAGCACCTGGGGGCGCAACTTGATCCTGGGCGCCGACGGCATCACAGCAACCTCGCGTCGGGCAAGCGTGTTCGGCCCGTTGTGAGATGAAGTCCTGCAGTCGGCCGCGGTAGTTTTTCGGCACGCACAAGGGCACTGCAACGCGGTCTGCGCGCCGCTACAGGGCCGGCGCACGGGCGCGGAACGCGCTTGCAGGTGCGGCCTTGTCAGCCCCCCACCCAGCGTCCATGCCGCGTGGGGTTCGGCGACAGGGCGGGACGGCTAGCGTAACGGCCCGGGGCTCGGGCGCTTGGTCAGCTTGCGCTGCAGCGAGCGGCGATGCATGCCCAGCAGCCGCGCGGCCGCCGACACGTTGCCGCCGGTTTCGTGCAGCGCCTGCTGGATGTGCTCCCACTGCAAGCGGCTGAGCGGCGTCATCATTTCCTGCGCGCTTTCTTCTTCGTCCGGCTCTGGCAACTCGTCATCCTCTTCGCCCAGCGCCCGCATGATGGTGGGAATATTGGCCGGCTTGGGCAGGTAGTCATCGGCGCCGAGTTTGATCGCCTCCACCGCCGTGGCGATGCTGGCGTACCCGGTGACCAGCAGGATGCGCATGTCGGTGCGGATCTCGCGCAGCGGCTGGATCAGGCTCAAGCCGGAATCGTGGCCGAGCTTGAGATCGATCAATGCAAAATCCGGCATCGCGCTGCGTGCCGTGGACAACGCGCTGGCTGCATCGGTGGCGGTGAGCGTTTCCACGCCGCGGCGTGCAAGGCTGCGTTGCAGCGTGCGCAGGTACAAGGTGTCGTCGTCGACCAGCAGACCGGTACGGATCGGGGGACTTGTCATGCGAGTGCCTCGTGGTCGGAGAGGGGCAGACGGAAACCGACGCGCGCGCCGCTGCCTTCGGCGGGCAGCATCCACAACTCGCCCTGCAGGCGTTCGACAGTGGCATGCGAGAGCGCCAACCCCACGCCCATGCCGTCGTGCTTGCCGCTATTGAACAGCGTGCCCGGCAGCATCGCTTGCGCGGTGTCGAAGCCGGGTCCGTAGTCGCGTACTTCGCCGCTGAGATGGTCGTGTTCCACCCGCAGCGTCAGATCGATCTGCGGGCGCCCGACACGTTCGCCGGCATCGGCGGCGTTGTTGAGCAACACCATCAGCAGGTGGCTGACGCCGGGCTGCAGCATCAGGCGCATGGGCGCGTCCTCGTTGCGGCGCAGTTCGATGGTGGGGCGCACCAGGCGCCATTGTTCCAGCACTTCTTTCACGGCCACCTCGCGGCTCAGATGGCCGTTGTCGGCAGGTGCCGCCAAGGCCAGGACGCGTTCGTGGCACTGCACCAGCAGCTCGCGCAAGGTATCCAGGTCTTCGCGCAATTCGCCTTGCTCGCACTGGTCGGCGATGTCGTCCACCAGCAGGGTCATGGTGGCCAGCGGCGTGTTTAATTCGTGCGCCACCGACGCTGCGTGCGTGGCCAGCGCCACGATGCCTTCGTTGCGCGCAAAGCGCTCACGCAAGGTAGAGATCTCGCGTTCGCGCTCGCGCATGGAAAAAGCCAGCCGTGTCGCGAACGCCAGCACCACCACGGTGGACAGCAGGAAGTTGGCCGCCATGCCCCACATGTGCAGGCTGAGCGGGTCGAAGCCGCCATAAGGCAGCGGCAGCCCGAACGCTGCGCTGATCACATAGCCGGCCACGCACGATGCCGCCACCGCCATCGCCCAGCTCAGCGGCAGCGCCAATGCGGCCAGCGCAATCAGCACCAGGAACAACGAACCGAACGGGTTGGCGATGCCACCGCTCCAGCCCACCATCCAGGTCAGGACCGTCACGTCGACCAGGATGTGGCCGAACTCGGTGGCCGGGCTCACCGCGCCGCGGTGCGCCACACGCAGCTGCGCATACAGGTTGAAGACCGCCAACGCGGCTACGCCGGCCCATAGGGGTTGCTGCGGCAGGTTCAGGCCCATCAGCCCGGTGGCGACCAGGATGGTGGCGGCCTGGCCGGCGGTGGCCAGCCAGCGCAGGCTGCAGAGGGTCCGCAGGAAGGAAGCGTCGGAGCTGTTCATCACGGCAATGCTATGCGCTTGGGAAGATGGTGGCCTGCGACAAACCGTCGCATCGGCCTGGAGCGTGTGATGCACGTTGAGATGAGATGCGTTGGCCGCCCGCTGCGTTCCGCTGGCGGCCAACCCTCCGGGAAGCGTCCTGTGGCGCGCCGATACCGCGTTGCGCGCCTTGCCCAGGCGTCCATCCTGGGCCGCAGCGCACGCCCTGTCTCGACGCGCCACCGGACGCTTCGCACTCACCTCAAGGTACATCACACGCTCTAGAGATCGGTGCGCCTCTCGCTTCAGCTGTGAGCGCACGGCGGACAGGCTAAAATAGCGCGATGCATGACGCCGTGACCCGCCCAACCCCTCCCGCCGACGCCACCGCCTGGCCGCGTCGCATCACCCAGGCCGTCAAGATCGGCAGCGTGACCGTGGGCGGGGGCCATCCGGTCGTCGTCCAGTCGATGACCAACACCGACACCGCCGACATCGCCGGCAGCGTCAAGCAGGTCGCCGATCTGTGGCGCGCCGGCTCGGAAATGGTGCGCCTGACCGTCAACAATGCCGAGTCCGCTGCCGCCATTCCGCGCATCGTCGACAAGCTGCGCATGATGGGCATCGAAGTGCCCTTGATCGGCGACTTCCATTACAACGGCCATCAACTGCTCGCTGCCGAGCCGGCCTGTGCCGAGGCGCTGGCCAAGTACCGCATCAATCCGGGCAATGTCGGGTTCGGCAAGAAGAAGGATCTGCAGTTCGGTCAGTTGATCGAGTTCGCCATCAAGTACGGCAAGCCGGTGCGCATTGGCGCCAACTGGGGCTCGCTGGACCAGTCGCTGGCAGCGCAGCTGATGGACGAAAATTCGCAACGCGACGCCCCGTGGGATGCCGGCCGGGTGCTGCGCGAGGCGCTGATCCGCTCGGCGGTGGATTCGGCCGAGCGTGCGGTGGAGCTGGGCCTGCCGCGCGAGCGCATCATCCTGTCGGCCAAGGTGTCCGGCGTACAGGAGCTGATCGCGGTGTACCGCGACATGGCCAGCCGCTGCGATTTCGCGCTGCATCTTGGCCTGACCGAGGCCGGTATCGGCAGCAAGGGCATCGTGGCCTCGGCGGCGGCACTGAGCGTGCTGCTGCAGGAAGGCATCGGCGACACCATCCGCATCTCGCTGACGCCCGAGCCTGGGCAGTCGCGCACCCAGGAAGTGGTGGTGGCGCAGGAACTGCTGCAGACCACCGGCCAGCGTGCGTTTACCCCGATGGTCACCGCCTGCCCGGGGTGCGGCCGCACCACCTCCGAGTTCTTCCAGGAGCTGGCCGGCGTGGTGCAGAACCATGTGCGCGCCAAGATGCCGGAATGGAAGATCACCAACCCCGGCGCGGAAAACATGACCCTGGCGGTGATGGGCTGCGTGGTCAACGGGCCGGGCGAATCGCGCCACGCCAATATCGGGATTTCGCTGCCGGGCACGGGCGAGGCACCGTCGGCACCGGTGTTCATCGATGGCGAAAAGAGCGTCACCTTGCGCGGCGAAAACATCGCCTACGAATTCATTGAATTGATCGATCAATACGTCGAACGTACCTATGTCCGCCGCGCCGGCTGAATCGCCGGCCGGGTTCAAGGGATGGTTGCGTAGCAATGCGTGGCGCATGGCGTTGCTGTTTGCCGGGGTGCTGCTGCCGCTCGGGCTGTTCGTGGACCTGGCCGATGAGGTCCACGCGCTGGAAAATGTCTACTTCGACGAGCCGCTGCTGTGGAGCATGCGCAGCATCGCCACGCCCGGCCTGGATGCGTTCTTTGGTGCGATCTCCAAGGCGGGCTACCAGTACGGCGTGATTCCGGCCGATATCGCCATCGTGCTGGTGTTGCTGGTCTTGCAGCGCCGGCGCGAGGGCACGTTTGCCGCGCTGGGATTCGGCGGCTCGGCGCTGTTGAACATGGGCGCCAAGCAGTTTTTCCAGCGCGACCGCCCCAGCTTGTGGGAATCGATCGCGCCGGAGAGCACGTTCAGTTTTCCCAGCGGCCACGCGATGGGCTCGATGACATTGGCAGCGGTGGTCATCGCGCTGGCCTGGAACACGCGCTGGCGCTGGCCGGTGACCATTGTCGCCAGCGTGTTCGCGCTGCTGGTGGGCATCTCGCGCATCTACCTGGGCGTGCATTACCCGTCCGACATCCTGGGCGGCTGGTCGGCCGCGCTGGTATGGGTGGTCGGGCTGTATCTGGTGATGTTCCGCGGCGCGCGGCGGCCGCATTGGCGCACGCCGGCTGGAGCGGTGGCGGAGCAGCCCGGGCGCGTGCCGTTTGCCGATTAACCGCGGCCGATCCGCTCCCGTTGCGATAACCGGGCGCCAACCATGGCGCCGATGGAAGCCAGCAAGATGACGTAGTACGCCGGCCCCATCGGGTGCTGCTTGAGCAGCATCACCACCAGCAGCGGAGTCAGGCCGCCGAATACGGCATAGCCCAGGTTGTAGGCGAACGACACGCCGGACAGCCGAACCACCGGTGGAAACGCCTCGACCATCACGCGCGGAATTGCACCCAGCACGCCCAGCGCAGCGCCGAGCAGGGCATAGAGCGGAAACAGCAGGCGCGGGTCGCCCGCAAAGCGGTAGAACAGCCATGCGCTGATACCCAGAAGCACGCTGCCGGCCAGCAGCACACGCCCGTTGCCCCAACGGTCCGAGAGTGCCCCGGCCACCACCGAGCCGATCGCCTGCAGCAGCACTGCCAGAAGATTGGCCTGCAATGCCACCGGTGCCGGATAGCCGTACGCACTCTGCAGCAGCGTGGGCGTCATCAGCGACACCACCAGCACTGCGGCGGCGATCACCCAGGTCAGCCAGAGCGACATAGCCAGACTGCGCGGGTGATCGCGCAGCACCACCTTCAGTGGCGTCTCGCGCGCCAACGCGCGCATGGCGACCAGTTCGGCGAACACCGGCGTTTCATGCAGCCAGCGCCGCAGGTACACCGACAGCAGGCCGAAGATGCCGCCGGCCAAAAACGGCAGGCGCCAGGCGTACTCGGCGATTTCCTCCGCAGAAAACGCACGATTCAGTGCGCCGGCACTCAGCGAACCAAGCAGCACGCCGGCAGCCAGGCCAGCGGTCAAGGTGCCGCAGGCCAGCCCTGTGCGCCGCGCGGGGACGTGTTCTGCCACGAACACCCACGCACTGGGCACTTCGCCACCGATGGCTGCGCCCTGCAGCAGGCGCATCGTCAACAGCAGCAGCGGCGCGGCCAGGCCGATCTGCGCGTAGGTCGGCAGCACGCCGATGGCCAGTGTGGGCAGCGCCATCAATCCGATGCTCAGCGCGAACATGCGCTTGCGACCAAGCAGATCGCCAAAATGCGCCATCACAATGCCGCCCAACGGCCGGATCAGGTAGCCGGCCGCAAAGATGCCGAATGTCTGCAGTTGCCGCGTCCACTCCGGAATGCCGGGCGGAAAGAACAGCTCGCCCAGCACCTTCGCGAAAAAAATGAAGATGATGAAGTCGTAGAACTCCAGCGCGCCGCCCAGCGCGGACAAGCCCAGGGTTTTGTAATCGCTGCGGGTGAGCTGCGTCGGTGGGGCATGGGTGGTCATGCAGTCGCATCCTGTCGCGGGTGGCGCGCATTGCCATTGAAGCCTGCTGATGCGCCGAGCAGGCAATGCTAGCTGCCGGGCGGGGCCGTCGCTACGCCGTTTCGGCAATCAATTGCCGATGGCACCCATCAGGCCTGGCGCAAACACGCCTGCGGGCTTCGGTTACCGCGCGCGTTCGGGCGTTCGCTGCGCATCAGCCGGATACGCTCGCCAGTGCCGCTGCCTCGGCGTGCAGTGCGGTGGTGTCGAACAACGGCAACTGCGCATCGGTGCTGTCCACCAGCAGCGAAATCTCGGTGCAGCCCAGGATGATCGCCTGCGCACCGTGCTGGCCGAGCTCGCCCATGACCTTGCAGAAGTATTCGCGCGATTCGGGCTTGATCACACCCTGGCAGAGTTCGTCGTAGATCACGCGATGCAGTTGTGCGCGTGCCTCTGCCGGCGGCACCAGTACGTCCAGGCCGCGTGCCTGCAGGCGCTGGCGATAGAACGGCTGCTCCATGGTGAAGCGCGTGCCGAGCAATCCGACCCGGCTGATGCCCGCTGCGACCAGCGCGTCGGCGGTGGCATCGGCGATATGCAGCAGCGGCAGTGGCGTCGCGGCGGTAATCGCGTCGGCAACGCAGTGCATGGTGTTGGTGCACAGCACGATGAAGTCGGCGCCTGCTGCCTGCAACGCACGCGCGGCTGCTGCCATCGCCTGGCCAGCGCTATCCCAATCGCCGGTGTGCTGCAGCCGCTCGATCTCGTGGAAATTAACGCTATACAGCAGCAGCTTCGCCGAATGCAGGCCGCCGCATGCATGGCGGACGCGCTGATTGATGATGCGGTAGTAGGGCAGCGTGGATTCCCAGCTCATTCCACCGATCAAACCGATTGTCTTGCTTGGAACCGGCATGCGAACTCCATGATACGACAGCGGATGAGGTTGCCAGAGCTACGCCACGCAGCGTGCGCTGCGCATGGGACTGGAGTGTATGTCGGCGTCCGGACCAGATGTATTCGCGATCATGCCCAGGCAGGTCGGGATGCCGGGTTCACTCGCCCGGCTTGGCGCCTTCCACTGGTGCATGCGTAGCGGCGCGACGCGCCAGCACCGTTTCGCGATGGGCGATATAGACATTGGCGCCGATGATGATGGCCGCACCGATCACGGTATGGCGTTCGATCGCCTCGCCGAACAGCCACCAACCCAGCAACGCCACCAGGGGCAGCTGCATGAAACTGATCGGCTGCAACGCAGAGACTTCGCCCAGCTTGAGTGCGCGCGTCCAGAACAACTGCCCGGCGGTGCCGAAGATGCCGGTGGCCACCAGCCATACCCAGCCGATGCCCTGCGGCCAGTTCCATTGGAACAGCGCCGGAATCAGCGACATCGGCACCCAGAACACGTAGGTGTAGAAGACCACCGTGTCGGAGTCGTCGCTGCGCGAGAGCTGTTTGATCTGGATCGCGACGATGGCGCTGATGACCGCAGCCAACAGCGCAATCAGCAAGCCGGGCGTGAACGTGGACGAGCCTGGTCGCAGGATCACCAGGACGCCGATAAAACCCGCCGCCACCGCCAGCCAGCGCCGCAGCCGGACCTGCTCATGCAGCCACACCACGGCCAACACGGTGACGAATAATGGCGTGGAGTAGGAGAGCGAGATGGCCTGCGACAGGGGCAGATGGCCGATCGCCCAAAACCCGCACAGCATCGAGGCCAGGCCGATCAAGGTGCGGGCGAAATACTGCGGCAATTGTCGCGTGCGCGGCAGCGGCTTGCCCGGCCGCACGATCAACGGCAACAACGCCAGCAACCCGAACGCATTGCGGAAAAATGCGATCTCGGTCGTCGCAATCGTGCTCGAGGCCAGGCGGATGGTGATTGCCATCAACCCGAAGGCGAAGGTACTGGTGAGCATCCACAGCGCGGCTCGCCGCGATACCTGCGCTGGGGTCACCAATGCGCCCCGATGATGCGCGGTTCCGGTTCCAGGATCACCGAATAGCGCTCGCGCACCGACTCGGCAATGCGCCGCGCGAAATCCAGCAACTGCGCGCCCGTGGCGGTGCCGTAATTGACCAGCACCAGCGCATGCTCGGGCGACACGCCGGCATCGCCCTCGCGCCTGCCCTTCCAGCCGCATTGCTCGATCAGCCAGGCGGCCGACAATTTGCCCTGGCCGGCATGCTCGCCCGGATACACCGGCATGTCGGCAAAGCTGGCCTGCAAGGCGGCAATCTGTTCGCTCGGCAGCAATGGGTTCTTGAAGAAGCTGCCCGCATTGCCCAGCACATCCGGGTCCGGCAACTTGCGGCGCCGGATGTTGATCACCGCCTGCGCCACATCGGCCGCGCCCGCCAGTTCGGCGCCCATGCGCGCCAGTTCCTCGCGAATGCCTGCGTAGTCCAGTCGCAGTTCGTGCAGCAGCGGTAGATTGAATTCCACCGCCACGATCAGATAACGCTCGGGCTGCTGCTTGAACACGCTGTCGCGGTAGCCGAACGCGCAGTCGGCCGCATCCAGCCGCACGAACTGCTGGCTATGCCGGTCGAAGGCTTCCACCACGTGGATGAAGTCGCCCACCTGCGCGCCGTACGCGCCGATGTTCTGGATCGGGCAGGCGCCCACGGTGCCCGGAATCAGTGCCAGATTTTCCAGCCCCGACAAGCCCTGCTGCAGCGAGTACAGCACCAGCGCATGCCAGTTCACGCCGGCGCCGGCCCGCACGATGGCGTGGTCGGCACGGTGCGCGATGATGGAAGTCTGGCGGTTGTCGAAGCACAGCACGCAGCCGGGCGGATCGCCGGCTAGCAAGACATTGCTGCCGCTGCCCAGCACCAGCAACGGTTGTCCGGCGATCTCGGGCGCGGCCAATGCCTGCGGCAATGCCTCGGGCGCGTGGATGTTGAGCAACCAGCGCGCGGTGGCCTCCACATGGAAGGTGTTGAGCGCGCGCAGCGGCGCCTGTTCGCTCAGCTGCCAGCCTGTGTGCACTGCATCGCTCATAACGGCGACACCGCACCGCCGCTGGGTGCTTCGCGACGGCGTCGGATGGCGTTGACGCATTCGCCGATGAGCTGCGGGCCGCGATACACCAACCCGCTGTAGCACTGCACCAGGCTCGCACCGGCTGCCATCTTGGCCACCGCATCGGCGCCGGAGTTGATGCCGCCCACGCCAATCAACGGAATCGATTCGGGCAGGCGCGCGCGCAGGCGCCGCAGCACCAACGTGGATTGCCCCAGCAGCGGCGCGCCGGACAGACCGCCGGCTTCGGCAGCCAGCGGGTGATTGGCCACCAGTGTGCGTGTCACCGTGGTGTTGGTTGCGATCACGCCATCCACTGCCAGGTCGGCCAGCACGCGTGCGGCGGCATCGATGTCGCGGTCGTTGAGGTCCGGCGCCACCTTGACCAGCATCGGCACCCGTTTGCCGTGTTGCGCGCTTAGCACTTCCTGGGTTTCGCGCAAGTCGGAAATCAGACGGCGCAACGATTGTTCTTCCTGCAACTCGCGCAAGCCTGCAGTATTGGGCGAGGAGATGTTGACCGTGATGTAGTCGGCCAGCGGATACACGCGCTCCATGCAGTAACGGTAGTCACTGGTGGCCTCCTCGTTGGGCGTGTCCTTGTTCTTGCCGATGTTGATGCCGAGCAGGCCTCCCGTGCGGCGTGCGCGCTGCACGTTGGCCACCAGCGCATCCACGCCCAGATTGTTGAAGCCCATGCGGTTGATCACCGCCTGGTATTCCGGCAATCGGAACATGCGTGGCTTCGGGTTGCCCTCCTGCGCGCGGGGCGTCACCGTGCCGATCTCGACAAAGCCGAAGCCCAGCGCAAACAACGCATCGATGTGCTCGCCGTTCTTGTCCAGCCCGGCACCCAGCCCGACCGGGTTGGGGAACATCAGGCCGAAGGCCGGAGTAGGCAGCGGCACCGGGCGCCTGGCCAGCAATGCCGTGGTGCCGGTGCGGTAGGCGGTGTCGATGGAGCGCAACGCCAGCGCGTGGGCGCGCTCGGCATCCAGGGAAAACAGAAAGGGGCGGGCAAGCGAATACATGCGGGTCAGTTCAATCTCCCGGCGAACACGCGGGTTTGGTATTGGAAGTCGATCAGCCCATTGTGCGCATATGCATCGAACAACGTGCGGAGTGCGGCGAGCATCGGGGCATGACGTGGGTCGTGCGCAAGCGGGGCGTACGAGGACGATAGCAGGCGGCCGCGCAAGCTCTCGAAGTCCAGCCGCTGCACGTTCGGAAAGCGCGCCATCGCGCAGAAGCCATCGCCGAACCACGCCTGCATGGTGGCATCGTCCTGATACCGCTCGGCCACTGCGGAATAGTCGGTGCCGTAATCCAGCAGCAACTGCTCGTAGCCGCGCAGGAACGCGGTGCTGTCCAGTTCGCGCGAATTCCAGTACACCACCGCCAGCCCGCCGGGCTGCAGGATGCGCGCCCATTCGGCGTGCACGGCCTGCATGTCGAACCAGTGGAAGGCCTGCGCCGCAGACACCAGGCCCACGCTGGCATCGGCCAGCCCGGTGGCTTCGGCGGTGCCGTCGATCGCCTGAAACTTGGGAAATTCCGCCAACCACTGCAGCGCCGCGTCACGCATGGCCTGGTTGGGCTCCACCGCCGTCACCGCATGCCCGGCTTCCAGAAACAGGCGGCTGGAAATGCCGGTGCCGGCGCCGATGTCGGCCACTGCCGTTGCGGGCGTCACGCCCAGTTCGTCATGCAGCCAACGCAGCAGCTGCGGCGGGTAACTGGGCCGGTAGCGCACATAGGCCGCTACGCGGTCGTTGAAGCGCTGGGCGGAGGAGGGCGTGGCCATGCTCAACTGTTGGCGGCCGCAAGCCAGGCCATGCCGCCAAAGAACAGCAGGAAAAACGCGATTCCCACCACCCAGAGCGCCACCGCCAGCCAGCCCATGATGAGGCCGCCGATGGCCAGGCCGTCGCCGTCCAGACCCTGGGGATTGCGGCGGATTTCCGCGCGGGCCAGATGCCCGGTAATGATGGCGCAGATGCTGCCCAGGAACGGGATCAGCGTCCAGCCGAGAATGCCCGCAACCAGGCTGACGATCGCCATGGCGCTGGTCTGTCGAACGACAACGTTCATCATGAACTCCTTGAAAGGCGGGCAGCCGAAGGCTGGCGTCGCATGATTATCCCAGAGCCGCCGGGCAAAAGGCGTGCCGTTTGCGGCCAAACGTCGTTGCGGGGCTGGTTTTGCGGGCGGGAGCGGCTGAAATGGCTGCTCGTGCGGGTAGGGCGTGGTCATGCCCGTCGAGACGCGTCCTGCCGGACGCTGGCTGTCGGTGGTGCCGAACGGGCGCCATGTGGCCCGGCGGGTTCAAGCCGGGCCGGTGCCACGGGGCGCCTGCGTTGTATCGCCGGCGGACGCTGCGCCCCGTGCAGAGGTGGCGTACGTTGCACAGAGCCGGATCGGCGAACGTCGCCTGCCGCCGCCGGCGCTTCCTGGCTGCCACTGCCGCTGCGATGGCGAGAACCACCGGATTGTGTGCGTCGGCTACGCAGCGCGGGCCGCTGCAACAGGCTCGTTGCGACCATGCGGCGCGCCGAGCATATGCCCGGCGCGCCATGCAATCTCGATCAAAGATCGAACTTGATGCCCTGCGCCAGGGGCAGCGAATCGGAGTAGTTGATGGTGTTGGTCTGACGACGCATATACACCTTCCACGCATCCGAGCCAGACTCGCGCCCGCCGCCGGTTTCCTTCTCGCCGCCGAACGCGCCACCGATCTCCGCACCCGAGGTGCCGATGTTGACGTTGGCGATACCGCAGTCGCTGCCTGCCGCCGACAGGAACTTCTCGGCGGCCTTGAGGTTCTGGGTGAAGATCGACGACGACAGGCCCTGCGGCACGCCGTTCTGCAGCTCGATCGCCTCATCCAGCGTGCTGTACTTCATCACGTACAGGATCGGCGCGAAGGTCTCGTGCTGCACCACTGCGTCGCTGTTCTGCAGCCCCGTGACAATGGCCGGCAGCACGAAGTTGCCCGGGCGATCGATCGCCGTGCCGCCCACTTCGACGGTGCCGCCGGCCGCCTTGGCCTTGGCGATCGAGTCCAGGAACTGCGCAACGGCGCCCTGGCTGTTGAGCGGGCCCATCAGGTTTGCCGGGTCGGTGGGGTCGCCGATCTTGCTGTCGAGCTGCTTGTACGCCTTGACTAGCGTCGCCAGCACGGTGTCATAGATGGAGGCGTGCACGATCAGGCGGCGCGTGGTGGTGCAGCGCTGCCCGGCAGTGCCAACGGCACCGAACACGATGCCCGGGATGGCCAGCTTCAGATCGGCGGTTTCGTCCAGGATGATGGCGTTGTTGCCGCCCAATTCCAGCAGGCAGCGGCCCAGTCGACGGGCGACTTTCTCTGCCACCACGCGGCCAATCTGGGTCGAACCGGTGAAGCTGATCAGCGGCACGCGGGTGTCTTCGACCAGCTTTTCCGACAGCGCCGTGCCGGCATCGTTGATCAGGAAGAAGATGTCCGGGAAGCCGGCGTCCTTCAGTGCCGCGTTGCAGATCTTCATCGTCGCGATCGCGGTCAGCGGCGTCTTGTTGGACGGCTTCCAGATGCAGATATCGCCGCAAATCGCCGCCAGAAACGCATTCCAGGCCCACACCGCCACCGGGAAGTTGAACGCGCTGATGATGCCCACCAGCCCCAGCGGCTGGTACTGCTCGTACATGCGGTGGCCGGGGCGCTCCGAATGCATGGTGTAGCCGTAGAGCATGCGGCTCTGGCCCACGGCAAAGTCGGCGATGTCGATCATCTCCTGCACTTCGCCGTCGCCTTCTGGCTTGCTCTTGCCCATTTCCAGCGCCACCAGCGAACCGAGCGCATCCTTGTGCGCACGCAGCGCCTCGCCGCACAGGCGCACGGCCTCACCGCGACGCGGCGCCGGCGTGGTACGCCACACCTTGAAGGCTGCCTGCGCGCGCTGGACGATCAGCTCGTAGTCTTCCGGCGTGGTGGCCTGCACCTCGGCGATCACCGCATTGGTGGTCGGATTGAGCGGCTGCAGCACCCCGGCGCCGGTGGCCTGCGACCAGGTCGCCTCGCCAAGATAGGTGCCGGAATTGGACGCAGCGAGGTCGAGCGCCTTGAGCAGGTCAGCGGACATGGGATCTCCTGGAAACAGTGGCGGTCACGGTGGCCGAGCCATCCGCAACACGGTAGCCGGCGATTTTAGCAGGCTCCGCCGGCCACCTACCGGCTTGGCAATCGCAACGATCGTGCGACAATGCCGCCCTTGGCCCCGTAGCTCAGCTGGATAGAGCGTCCCCCTCCTAAGGAAGAGGGGAAATTGTGGGGCCACCTTTATCTCATCTAACCTGTTGTTTAATAAGGCATGTGGCTGACCCTGCAGTGGGCGACATGCAGGTCTAGACAACTTAAAGCAGCTTCCAACAGCGCTTGTTCGCCACAGAATTGCCACGGCTTCCAAGGTCTCTTTGGCTACGCTATAAGACAGTTGTAATGAGTCTAGGGATGGCCCATCGCACATGTCTGCAAGCGCGCTTCAAACGCTTCGAGAGTTGTATCCGCAGCGATATGCACTTCGGCCCGAAGAGGTCGCATATGTGCTTCGTGGTCAGAGCACGAGAGGGGTGGTGCAGCGCGTGCGTGAAGGGATGCAGTCAGGGCGCTATCCGGGTGCCCGAAAGATCGATGGATTAATCCAGATGCCGCTTGAAGCCTTGGCTGAGATCTTGGATCCAGCGCCGACACCTCAGCCGGTCACCCCCACCATCACCTCTTCATCCTCGCGACGCCGATCGGCGATAGGGCCGCGTCTAGGCTTTGTGCGTGCTGCTACCTTCTGGGAGCAAGTGATGGGGGCACTTGGCGAGCAGGAATTGGCCGGTGAGCTGGGGGAGGTCGCGGCTGAGGTGCTGAATGAGCTTCGCTATGAGGAAGCAAAGGCGAAGGCTGAGCGTGTCAGGCACGAGCTAATTAAGGACCAGTGCTGGCCAATTTAGAAGCTGGAAGCGCTGCGCATGAGCGGCAAGCAACAGGGGGATGCATGATCGAGATAAAGCTTTACGGCGAAAGCCGTGTGCTGCAATTTGAGTCAAAAACACAAGTTCAGACGTGGCTTGAAAAGGAGCAAGAGGCTTGGCAGGAGCTAGATATTGATCCAGACGACAGTCTCGCTGCCTCCTTTATCAGTGAGCATTCGAACTTCGTTGAGGCATTAGCGCGCTTCGTTGAGTCCTCTGACTCGGACGAATCCCCCGCTGCTGTCTTCTCACCGGTAACAAGAGGGCTAGTGTTTACACACAGCTCGTCGAACTTTCCGACGCTGCGGACCATGTCGCGAAGGAGCGGCAATGCGTTTGGCATGGCCTATGCGGCGTTTCGTTCTGATTACACAGCGCAGTGGCGACGATCAACCTTCACGGCCCAACAGCTCGCTTGGTTGCGCAGCTTAGTCATTATCTCCGCAAGCCGTTTTGACCCTGATATCGATCAGGTAGAAGAAGTGCGGCAGGCAAGCGAGAGGTTGAATAAGAAGCAAGCTTACTTGATTGAAACGCTCGAAGCTCGCATAGAAGAGCAATCTCAGCAGATTGAGAAGTTCAAGAACGACTTCGATATCAGCGAGCATCAGCGAGGTGAATCTTGGGGCGTAGGTCAAATTGAGATTCAAAAGGAGTGGGCTGATCAGTCACAGACTCGTGCTGACGAGTGGGATGGATTGAAGAGGGTCTATGACACGGAGCTGGGATTGAGAGCGCCGACGACCTATTGGCAAGATCGCGCCACGACTCAGCTCAGGGCGTCTGTCATCTAGGGGATTGCCTTTACTCTTGTGATGACTGTTCTTTCTTGGATATTTATTGCGAAAGGCGTTCCGTATCTATCTGGAATCAAAGAGAAAGCCAATGTCTTCATTGGACTGGCTCCTTTGGTTATACCAGCTTTTGCCGCAATCTGGATCTTGCGCATCTTGGGTCGGCTCTTGTCTGAGAGCCTTGCGCTGATGCGCGATGCCAGTGAGCGAAGAACTTTGGTGATGACATTCCTAGCGCTTATGAAGGACAACTCAACCGGGAAATCAGTCATCAAAGATGAAGATCGCATCTTGATCTTGCATGCTTTGTTCCGGCCTTCCAGCGGCGCGGTTGTTGATGACGCTCCGCCTGTTCACTGGTTCGATCTTCTTTCAAGCCGCGTTGGCAACAAGAAGTAATCCCCAAACAAATAGTTCTTAGAAGCCATGCAACAGCTTGATCACTACCTCAAAAATCCCCAGCCTGGCTATGCCTGCCTTATCACGGGTGGCTGGGGTGTTGGGAAGTCCTTCCATTGGCAGATTTACGCGCGGAAATTGCAGGGCATGAAGCCGATCACCTTCTCGGCTGCCGGACTGCAAACAGCCGAGGATCTTGAACGCGCTCTGTTCCAAGCATCGGTTGATGAAATCGCGGGCACAACCGTTGCAGAGGTTGGTGCGGTGATTGGTCGTGCCCTTCTTCGCGTAGCGAAAATTGACCCCGATGACATCAAATGGAAGGCTGATCTCACGCGGGACAGAACGGTTGTTTGCATTGATGACGTTGAACGCTTTGCGGGTCATTTCAATGTCATCTTTGGCTTCATCGTCAACCTCATCGATGCCAGTGTCGTTCATTGTGTTCTGATCGCAGACGAGGGAAGAGCGCTTAATAAGTTTGACGACTATGCGTTGTTCAAAGAGCGAATCGTTGGAAAGACATTAACGGTGAGGCCTGACCCGGCACAGTTCTGCGAATACATCATTAAAGGGTTCTCGCGACCTCAGAATCGTGAGGCTATGCTTGCTGGTCTTGATGGCTTGGTGGGACTAATCGATCAGGCTAAGCTGGAAAATTTGCGAACCGTGCGCTTTTTCCTCACTGAGTTGGATCTGCTTTGCTCCGGGCTTCCGCTAGAAGTCTTGCCTTGCGTGATGAATAGTCACTTGCCGGCTGCGGTTTTGTTCTGGACTCGAGCTGTTTCAAAAGCGGCTGGAAGTGAGAAGGTCGCACGGCGGGTTTTTGCTAGCGACGCCGTGGGAATTTCGCTTGCGCTGCGGGAAATCGCCAAGCAAAAAGGGCATGTGAGAAGTGAAGAAAAGGATGAGCTTGGCGACCTGCTGGCCGATTTGGGTCTAACAAATGCAGCTAGCGCATGGCCGATGTCACAAGCATTCATCGATCACATGCAGGGGCAGCAAGGTGTTGACTACGCACGCTTGGCCGCTGACTTTGGGTTGCTAGAAGACCAACGCGCACATGATCCCATTGAAGTCATCCATCACTATGAGGGAAGGTCTGATGCAGAGGTTCAAGAGGCTATCAGAGCAGCCAGAGCTGAATTTTTCGATCAGAACCCCGTCGCACTAATGAGAATTCATCAGCTCTATCGAAGTCTATATTTCATGAGTGAACTGGGAATTTTTGAGGCCACGCCCGAGGACTGGACGCAAGAAGCCTTGCTTCGCCTGGAAGCACTATCCAACGACATAAGCCAAGTTGAAGCTGCTGCTTTTGAAAGCTGGCCGTCCCAGTATGACGAGAACGAACGACGGGTCGTCGAAAAGCTCTACGCGCTCAACGAAGCTCTGCAGAGGTTTGCCGAGCGCGATCGGCGCAAAAAGGCGCTGCGAATGCTGTTAGAAGGTGGCTTGCCTGACCGGGATGTGGCGACCACGCCACTTTTTGAGGACATGCCATCGCCAGAAGAATTCCTTGCTGAACTTAGAGAGCTGGGAACGAAAGCCGTTGCCAGATTTTCCGGAATTTTTCGCCAGCGTCTACGGATCAGCAATGCTCGTGACTTTGTCAGTCAAGATCGAGATTATGCGGCCGCATTGATGGAAGTCCTTGAAGAAAAAATCCCAATGAAGCGGCCGATGAGCTTGCTGGACGCTGAGCTTCGAAGGGCTATCAGCATTCTGCGGCAGTTCGTCGAACGGATGGACGAAGACGGTGCTGATGTGCGATAGCTTACTGGGCCCTCGCATTATTGTCGCACCATCTGAGACCAACCGCGCTCATACCATCCCGCCAAGCTCATCGACCGCCTTGCGCCGATCCAAAGAACCCTGGGTCGTCCCGCCCGAAGGTCTTGCGTGCGGCGCTGTCACGAACTCCAAGTCGTGAAGGAATACCAGCCTGGCAAGCAAGGGAGAGGTGTGGCACCTCCAGAAAGGCCCGTTACGCGCCTGATCTTGCAGGAGATATAGTGTGGTGCTTGAAGCCGGTCATCGAGCTTCTTTCACTGCTTACGTCATTACGGCAAGATTCAACTGACCCAATGCCTCGGGAAGCATGATGTCTGAGCCGGTTGAGAAGCTCTTTGAAGGTTCTGATGAGCTATTGGAGGCGTTGGCGCCGATCACAGCGGCTCCGCCGTTTGATCAAAGCGATCGGCTGCAAGTTTGTCGCGCGCTTTGTTTGCTTTCGATTGAGCACGCCGTTGCGAGTCGCTGCCTTCTTGCGGTTGGTGCGGGACCATCGACGGTTATCATCCACCGCGCGCAGTTCGAGGCGCTGGTGAGAGCCGTGTGGGTCCTTTATTGCGCAAACGATACCGAGGTGGCCTGCTTGCAAGACGAATTGACGCCGACAAGTGAATCACTGGCGGCTCGTTTGCCCATGCTATCCAAAATGCTGATCTCTCTTGAAGCGGTGAAGCAGGCAGCCGAGCCACTGCGGGTGTTTTTGGAGTTCAAGAAATACTCTTGGGCGGCACTCAACTCGTTTGTCCACGCGGGTGCACACGCGCTTCATCGGTTGCGAACGGGCTTCCCGCTTGAACTCGTTGAAGTTGTGGTCAAACAAAGCAACGCGTTGGTCGTGATGGCTCACATGCAACTCGCAATCACCGCAGGTAGCCAAGAGGCGGTGCGCTGGGTTGCCAAGACGTCGGACGGATTTCCCGCTGTGCTTCCTCCACGAATACGATAGGATTTTCAGGCAAGCGCCATCGCCCACAGGCCGTCAGGCTGATGAGTGGCAAGCTTGCGGTGCAAGTTGCTTGCAGTGAGACTTGAACGAAGGACGGTTTGGATGACAAATATCAGCAAGGCGGAAAGCTTCGAAGACGGATTTTTACGCGCTGCGCTTGAAGTCATCGCAAAGCGCGATGAGCGCGAGGCCATCATCACCAGCCAGGATTTCGATGGCCTGAAGCAACGACTTGATCGCTCACCGAGCACGACGCGCTTCACCCAAGCCATGGCAGAGTTTTACCTTGGCATCCCAAGGCGTCAGTTCGACAAGCTCAAACGAGAGCATGGCAATCCCTTTGCAGCGAGCAAAAGCACACCAAGATCCATCACCAAGGTGGACTTGCTGACGTGGTATGCCCAGGTCACCAAAGCTCGAGAGCGGATTCAGGAGCGCATCTCAGGCAAGTTTGGCCGAACGCGGAAGGGCTTTCCCTTCATTGTGATCCGCGAGTCCTCAGAAAAAAATCAAGAGCGTAATCTCGCACGCGGGGATCACGGACCTCGACATGAGTGCGATTGAAGAAGCCTTCCGCGATGGGGCAACGGTGGTGGCTCTGACCATGGATGAAGCCTTGGCGCTACCTTGGCAGTCAATTGGCGAGAAGAAGCGTTGGCGAAACGCCTACCGCTCGCATCTGATGACGGTCCATGCAGCCCAGATGGCCTTGCTGGATCGCCAAGAGCTGGAAGAAGACACGAAGCCCACTCAGCGCGGTCAGTCGCTCTAAGGAGCTTTGACTGCCTAATGCATCTCGCCGCTAGGATTGCCGGCGACGGATGAACGCTTGTTCAGCGATCAGGGGCGATTTCGTCCTTTAGCGGCGCGCGTGCGGTGCATAGATTGCGTTCCGAGGCTTGGCGCGGCGCCAACACGGAGAGCAGCATGAAATACATCATCGAGATCAATGCGACTGTCCAAGTCGCCCACTACATGACAGTCGAAGCAAGCTCGCCACAGGAGGCGCTTGCCCAATGCGACGTTGATGCAGTTGCCGATAGCGAATTCACGTTTGAAGATTGGTTCAATGAACCGAAGATTGATCGAATTGAAGACGCCACCGGCAAGCTGATTGCGTGCAACTACGAAGACGAGGTTCCCGACATTGGCGATCTGTAGTCATCATGGTGACCTCTAACCCCTACTGTGCCATGTCTAGTCCAAAAATTTGATCATCATTGGGGAATGGGCGGCATAGCAGCAGCCCATTCTTTGGAGAGTTCGTGGAAGGCATCTAAAGCTTTCAGGGCTTTAGAATGTGCACTCTTAAGATGAGGGATGATCTCTTTCAATCTTATGGGGTCTTCGTTGCCGATGCCCCATCCCAGATTCCCATCTCCATGGTCTATCCAAGTCGTGCGCGTTGTGACCCCGATGATCAATGATCGCGGAGCCCCATGCTGATAGTCATTCCTGAAATTACTACTGGCTTCGTTTAGTTCTTCAACTTGAAGATCTGAGAGAGCTGCGGCCATTGCGGGCCATGCGGACCAGTGACCCGCAACTTTCTTGGCAACGAGCATGTCGACATGGCTCTTTCCCTCCCATCCATGCTCTTTTCCTAAAAACGAGTTAGCCAACGCTCCGCATTCAACAACTGCGAAGATCAATTGGCCTCGTATAGACTGGGTCGCTGATATTGCGAGATTGGCCAAAGGCTCAATGTGCTCAAGCGACAGGGAAAATATCTGGTTGTTATCAAAGTGTTCGATTACCAGATCCCAAGCCTCAAGTTTCCTGATCATGGACCCAAAGGTGTTGATATGGTTCGCAAGTTCGCGAAGAGCGCGGCCTAAGGATTCGCTGAAAACCATGGCGGCGCCCGGGAGGCTTGCCAAATCCCGAAGAGGGTCATGGTAAGGGGCTGAGGGTAGTCTAGGGATATGGTTTTTTATGGCGCGATAGAGCTTGTAGCGCCCCACATGATATTTGTCGTCGTCCGTGAGTTCAGCCTCAACATCTAGAAGGACGCGGTTACGAAGCTTGAAGCGCTCAACATTATCTAACTCGGTCACGTGTGCCGCTCCGTTTCAGGTCGATGGAGGCGTCATTAGAGGATGTATTGCCTAAAAAATCCCTTAGTCGTATGTCAAAGCATTTGGTCCAGCATCGCGAAATGCCCGGCTCCTGACCAAAGCGATCGATTACCAATGACATACACCGCCTCCTTGGCGCGCGTGACTGCAACATTGAGGAGGTTTGGCGTCGATCCAGCCCATCCTCTCGCACCGTGCTGGGAAGACTGCGGAGCACCCAATACGAAGACCACGGCTTGCGCTTCCCGGCCTTGGACTGTGTGCACGGTGCCAATGCGCTCTTTGGTCCACTCGTAAGGGTTGTCCACCCAGCCGTTGAGCAAGCCCGAGCGACGGGCTAAGTCTCGAAGTTCGTCCTGCACCACGACAAATGGCGTGACGATGTAAAGATCAGGATCGATGCTGGCTGAGTGCAACGCCCGCAGGAGCGCGACCACTTGCTCGCCTTCCTCAGGCGAATACTTATCGCGTCCACTTCCGCGAACATCGATCCAGCGCGATGGACCCAAGACATCCCGGATGACCGAAGCCTCAGGCACTTTGGCTTGAACCATGAGGTTGTTGTAAGCAACTCGGTTAGAGACATCGAACATCGGCGAGGCGCAGCGCCTGTGGACCAGAAGCGGCGCGCCAACTGCGCGAGAACCCGAGGTGGTCTCAAAGCGCGCGCAATGCAAGCTTCCGTCGTCAGCAAGCGTTTGAGCAGAAGCGTTAGGAGCAGCAAAGCGATCCGGGTCAACCTTGAACTCGCGCATCACAGCTTGCGTGAGCACGGGTGGCAGCGGCACCACAGGCTCTACCTGTAATGGGTCGCCCACAATGAGCGCGTGCTTGGTGCGAAGCAACGCGCCAACAACCGACTGAGGCGTTGCTTGGCCAGCCTCATCGACGAGCAACCAACCTAGGCTCTCGTCAGGAAGCTGGTTGAACATACGCTCGACTGACGCAAAGGCAGTGGAAATAACCGGCACCACAAGAAACAGGCTTGCCCAAAGATCTGCTGCCAGGTGCTTGCGATCAGCGCCCAGCTTGAAGTTGCCGCCGACAAGGCCATTCAAGTTGCGAAGGAGTGGTAAGGCTGCCGCATCGATGAACGCGCGGTGGACAGCCACTGCGGCCTCAAATAGCTCGGATCGCTGGGCCTGAAGCTGCCGATCCAGCCAAGGCAACGCCAAATTCTTCGCGCCGTGCTCAAGATGGTGGAAGCTCGCATCAAGCACGCAAGCACCGTCGCCCACCTGAATGCTTCCGCATAGAGCAAGGGCCTTATCCAGTGCAGCCTTTGCTGCGGCGTGAGATGCGGTGGCACTTCGGGAAGCTTCGTGCGCTTGCTCAGATGCTTCGAGTGCCGCATCTTCTTCTGATTTTGCTTTCCGGTAGGCAACTTCTGCCTGAGCATGCGCGCGAGCAAGAGGGGTATGTGCAGCTTCCCATTGCTTAGAGCTGCTCGAACCAAACAAGCGCTTTAGGGCAAACAGTGCAGGACGTCCTCGCTCGTGTTGGCTCAGTGCTTCCCGGCTGCTTTCAAGCTGTCTCCTACTATCGCTCGATGCCGATTGCGCTGTCTGCGAAGACTCCATAGCTACGGCAGCACTTCGCTCAGCATCGGTCCTTTGCCGCGAGGCATGTTGCTCGCGCTCCCGCAGAGAAGGCAGCGCGCCAAGCGCCTGTCGAAGCGACTCCAACTCTGTCAGGCGCACGCGCACTCGCGCTGAGCAAGTCTGGAACTGCTGCCTCGCTTGCTGCCAACGCGTCAGTGCCTCAGCTGGATTTGAGGGGGCTTGGCAAAGCTCAGCCAGACCTTCGGGGTCAGATTCTTGGCGCGGCGTGACGCCACTGACGCGTTCTAGGTAGGTCTTGAACGAAAGATGCGACTCAGTCCAAAACGCTTTCCGAAAGCGCGAGCGATTGGTTGCATTGCCTAAGACAGCTGCGGAAAGGCCCCAGGCGTTTTTACCAAGCAGTTGGGTTGCCAACGGCTCGAAGTAGCGAAGCGTGCTTTCGGAGGCAATCGATTTGAGAGCCGGGATCTCTTCGCTTACATTCTCTACCGCCTTGTTGTTCGAGCTTGCCACGACCATTTCAAAGCCACGAAGCGATGGATCCGGCGCGAAAAGCTCTTGGGTCTCGCCCTTGATGCGTTTGCTCCATGAGGATTTGAAGGCCTTCTTGGGATCATCGAAGGCACACATGGCCTCAGCCCGACGCGTCAGCTGATCGGCCACGACATCGCGCAGTAGCGTGCTCTTGCCCGTGCCAGGCGGGCCATTGACGCCAAGCAGCGGGCTCGTCCTAGGCAGTTGCGAGGCTAGGTTTACCGCTACCTGCTGTAAGAGCGCCGGACGCTGGTTAGGTGGAGTGACCCAGCGCCCAAGGGGCGCAATGGCAGGCGACAACGCTTGGTCCAGCGCTTGGGGGTCATGCAAAAGATCATGCCGCTCCGATGGCTTGGTCTGCCCCAAAAAGCGCGCCAATGCGGGCGGAAGCTTTTGACGCATCGCGCGATCCTTAGCTTGGGCTAAGTCGCGCAAGAAGAAGCTGTTGAGCAGCAGCGGATCCGGGACGAGGCTGCTTCGAAAGCCGATGTAGGCAGCCACAGCAAACTGCGGGCCTTGCACCAGATCGGCAGGAAGTCCGAGGGTTTGCACCAGCCAAGAAAACGCCTTTTGAAGCGTGGTGTAAGCGATCGGAGTATCTGCCCCACTTGGATTGGGGCGAAGCTGTTTGGTCAGGCCCTCAATCAGGCGGCCTTCTTCCCTCGTCCAGGAAGCCAAATCGTGCAACGAGCCTTCGAGCGCAACGGGTAAGCCCCAGCCAAAAGCCGAGAGGGACACTGGCATGTCGCCAGCCAGCAGTCCGTCCTTGTCGACCAGGATCGACGCCAGAACGACTTCACCCTTGATGTTGGGCGGATTGGGGCGTGCGTCTTGAAAGCGCGTCAGAAGCTTGCCGAAAGCAGGTTCAGCGGCAAGCGTTCCGAGGACGATGTGAAAGTAGACCTTGAAGTTTGGCTTAGAGCGCGCGGAGCCGCCATCCCAAGGCAGCCCTGGTCCAATCGAAACGATATTCTGCGGAATGTTGCTCGCAAGCTCTGCTCGGCGCTTGAAGGTCGTGGGTGAGAGCACTTCCAGAGCTGACCAAGCATCAAGGATGTCCGGAACGCGATTGGTGTAGTTCACCGGTTTGAATTCAGGCACCGGGATGGTGGTCCCAGGTGGATGCTCCGTTGTATTGCTCGTCTCAGGACGAGGACGGGGGCGCGTTGGCTCGGTTGGGTCGCCCGGTCGGCCAGGCGGCGCCTGCTTGTGCGCGTCGTCAGCCCGGGCCTGTGCCCGGTAGCGATCCAAGGCGTTGACCACCTCAGTAGCAAGCTCCTTGGCACGCGGAGTTCGACGAAAGCCAAGTTCCTCCGCGAGTTCGGCAAGCGTGGCCTCGTCCGAAAGGGATGCAGCGTAAAGCTCTTCGAGCTGGTCGATGGATTTAGATAGATGTGGGCGGCTCATCCGTGGGCTCAGGTCTGCGGGCTACCCATGCAGTGTAGGACAAGCTTTGGCGCTAGCAAGGCTTTGGAGGAAGAGTGCCTTGACGAAATGCCTGGCTGCCCTATCTTGACAAGAGGGGTAGATATGAAAAGATCATTCAGGCAGAAGATTAAGAAAGCCATCCAGTCCAATAGCACAGCAGAAGCTGCCAAGCTTTGTCGAGCGCAACCCGATGTCGATGAAGCTGCTCGCGCGTCCATCGTGGAGGCGATTGGACTTGATCAGGAGGCTGTCGTCGAACATCTGTTGCCGCTATTGAAGCCCTCATGGCAGAGTGAGCCCTTGGTGACCGCCGCCAAATTTGGGAACACCGAGCTTGTCCGAACGCTCATCCCGTTTTGCGATGCAGAGGATGACGAAGCACTCTGCTCGGCGGCAAGACACGGCCACGTGGAGTGCGTCAAGCTCCTGCTCAAAGATTGTAATCCGCTGCAAGGCGACTCCCAAGCCTTGTTTGTAGCAGCGCTCAACGGCCACGCCGATGTCGTTTTCCAGTTGCTGTTGTGCTCGGATGCCAAAGCAGCCGGCAGCCGCGCGATCCTTGCTGCTTGCAGGGAAGGCCACTTGGATGTGGTCAAGCATCTGCTGCCGTTCTCGTCCAAAATTCTTTGCGCGCAATATGGCGTTGAGGAGGCGGCGAAGAACAATCGTGCTGAAGTCGTTGAGTTCCTGATCGAAGCTGGCCTTCCTGACCCCGAAGACACCTTCTCGTTAGGGCTGAATGTTGCCGCTGCCCAAGGTCATGAACAACTGGTTCGGACACTGCTTTGGGCAATCGTTAGAACAGGGCGTGCACCACGCGACTTTGGTCGGAGAGCAATGCTGACTGCGGCAAGCGCTGGCAATGCGTCAGTCGTCAAGTCGATCTTAGAGTTCGCGAACAAGGCCTGCTATCCGGAAGGCGGCTTGGTTGCAGCACTTCGAAACGGGCACGATGAAGTGGCGGATGTGCTGGTTCGACGGGTGAACTTAGATCATGTGCGGGACCTATTCGCAGATGAAGAGCTTGAAGCCAAGCTTGATGAGGCGATTGCAAGAGTTGATGCAGCGAAGCAGCACAGAGAGCTTCAAAGCAACGAGCGCAAGAGATCTGCGCAAAGCGGTGCGTCAGAGCCGGTAATGATGAACTCATCTCGTAGCGTGCGCTTTCAGTTAGATCAGAGAGTCACCTGCGATGCTGGCGCTTTGTGAGGTGCGATGCAAAACGCCCACGAAAAAGCTGGTGCAAAAGGAGGGAGGCTTTGGCGCTTTGGTTTTTGGGGCCGGCTGATTGAGACATAGAGCAAGCGCGTGATTGCGAATTGATCTGTGGCCTTGGGATGACGGTGCTTGTCGAAATCCAGCTGAGCAATGAGGAGTGCCGCCCAGCTAGGGCTCCACCCTTTTGCTTATCCGAGGTGGGACCTAACGGCCGCCCTGAAACTTGAAGGTGAAGCGAGCGGCGGATGCGGCAATCTCCCCAATGATGGGCATGGGCGTAGCATCGGTCAGCGTCAACATGCCATCGGCAACTGAGACCGGAACACCCAGCGTGAAGTCCATCTCCTTGGACCAGCCGCCACCAAGCACGGTCGCCCTAACGACCAACCGTCCAGCCTGGATGCATTGAACGTTGGCCGGGCAGCGGCTGTCTTCGATGACGCGATCGGGGCGCACCCTGGGGCCATCAACTGCCGCAATCTCTCCCAGACGCACGGGGCCTTCGATGGGGCGCCTTGCGACTGGGCCACCTGCCGCGCACCCGGCAAGTGATATGGCCATCAGTGCTGCAAGTGCTTCCACTCTCATCCAAAAGGTCAGGGCAGCTTTTCTTGGTTCGATTTGCATGGCTGGACGGCTCCGAAGATGGCCTGAGTGTCCCACAGCGTTGCAATCCAAGGCTGAGATGCGCACCAGATGCGATGAACTTGAATGCTGTGGGCATAGCCCTCCCTCTCCTGGCCCCTTCCCGCTAAAGTGCCCGACCTGTTGCGACCTGGCACCAAGTCCAGGGCAGTCTTGAAAGGAAGTGGTGTAGGTGTTCGGAGCTTTGGTGTTTTTGGTTGTCGTGCTCGCCACATCGTCAGTGGGAGCCGCAGAGCTGGTTGGGCGCGCGACCGTCACAGATGGCGATACGCTCACCGTAGCGAAAAAGCGCATCCGTCTATGGGGCATCGACGCCCCGGAGAGCACGCAGCAGTGCACCTCCCAGGATGGGCTCTCTTGGCCTTGTGGTCGACGGTCCGCCGCCGCGCTGGATCACTTTCTGTTGGACAAGACCGTTCGTTGCCAAGCCAAGGACACGGACCGCTATGGCCGGGTAGTCGCGGAGTGCTTCGTCCAAGGACAATCCGTCAACCGTTGGATGGTGCGCTCGGGCTGGGCGGTCGCGTATCGGCAATACGCCACAGCGTTCATCGCAGATGAGGCCAACGCGAAGCAGCAGCGGCGGAACGTGTGGCAGGGGCCCTTCCAGATGCCTGCCGACTACCGGCGCAGCAAGCGGGACCAGACGTCCGCCAGGCCCAGGTGACCGCGCCACCCGGGTCCAGCGGATGCCGCATCAAGGGCAACATCTCCCGCCAGGGCAAGAAGATCTACCACGTGCCCGGTCAGCGGAACTACGAGAGCACCAGCATCGACCTGAGCCATGGTGAGCGCATGTTCTGTAACCCCGAGGAGGCCATGCGGGCAGGGTGGCAGCCAGCAAAGCGCTGACATACCCTTGTCTGCCCACTTGGATGGATTGGAAGCAGCCCGGCAGCCTGCGGAGCAGAACGTGATGCAGGCGGAGGTCATCAAGCAGGACCAAGTGCGCCAGCAGCAGGTGGGATGACCCAGAAGCAAGCGCAAGAACAGGCAGCGCCGTCTCGGACGATGTGAAGTAGGGAAGGATAGACGTCCGGTCCGTTTCCGCGCAGAGGATGCTCGGTTCCTTAGGCGCTCCTGACACCGGCTTTCATGGCGTCACCCGTCGAATTTCCCAGTCACCACGAGCCAGCGTCCGGACCTGATGAAGGTCAGTGTCATAAATGGCGATCAGTTCAGCGCTGCTGGCGATGATGTGGCCTCGGATCTTCCGCTCGCCCTTCTCCCAGAGTTCTGAATCGCCGCGCGATACCGGACCAAGGAGACGCAGGACCGCTGCCAACAGTCCGACGAGAAATAGTGTCAGTGTGAGATAAACCCCCGAGGCAGCAATACCGGCTGATGAGGAAATAAGCTTAATCCATCGGTACGGAAGCAAAAGCTTGGAAGTCTCTTCGCGCCAGTAATCCGAGAGCATCATTGGCGGGATGCGAATCGACGTGCCAAGGCGTGGGAAGCACGTTCGTGGGGACGTAAGCGAAGCCGCAGTTTCCTGAGAGGGATGCTATGACGCGCTTTGCTCCGGAGCAAAGGGATTTTTTTTGCGGCTTGCTTTTTTGCGAGCCACAAAGCTCGATGCTTTAAAATTTTGTCGTTGACTGCGCAGCGGCGCACCATCAATCTGATTCGAAAGCTCCCTAATATCTCGATCTGAGACCTGTGCCTGGCGGAAATGATCTTGCCATGTATTGACCACGGCGATCACGGTGTCCACTTCCTGGGCCGCCTCAGGGGCGGACAGGCCAAAATCTTTCCTGATTAGCCCTGACCTT
>NZ_JAGHWZ010000020.1:0-912 GCF_017746015.1 Xanthomonas sp. A1809
CAGAGGGCCAGCGCGCAGCGCTGGCCCTTGGGCTTGTCCATTACAAAACAACTCAAACGGGCGGTAAGCCGAGTGGCACCGTCACCATCGAAATTGATCCCCTTCAATCGAAGGCGCAACGGCTGCGTAAGTCCGTTATCACCGGAGCGCGTTTGCATGACCAGGAAGCACGGAAAGGTTCGCGACAAGGTGCGTGGTACATGCTCACGCTCACCTACAACGATGGAAGCGACGCAAGCCCTGGCGACGTTAGCGGCCTACTTGCATGCTTCCGCAGCCACCTCAATCGAATTGCAAATAGGCGCAGCAGGTTTAAAGGTCAAAGCCTTCGTTACCTATGGGTTGGCGAACTCACCCAGCGGCTCCGCGTCCACTACCACCTGCTGATTTGGGTGCCCAAGGGCATTTGGTTCGGCAAGCCTGATCAGAAGGGTTGGTGGAAGCATGGCCTCACCAAAATGGAGAAAGCCCGCAACTGCGTCGGCTATCTCGCCAAGTACGCGAGCAAGTTCACTGCCCTTACAGCTGGAGCTTTTCCCAAGGGATTCCGCACACATGGTGTCGGTGGACTCAACAGCGAATCCAAGCGCGAACTGCGTTGGTGGAAAGCCCCGAAAGACGCGCGCGAAGCTCTCGGCGGCGAAGCGGATATCCGCAAAGCAAAGGGCGGTTGGTTCGACAGGCTTACCGGGGAGTTCTGGCCGTCCCCGTGGAAAGTCACATTCATCTTCGGCCGGACATTCGCTTGGAAGGTAGTCCCACTATGAAAGTTCAGATCATGAGTTCCGCTGTCGCCATCCGTTCGTTTCCCGCTCGCGATGGCAAGCCTGCAACGCACTTCCGCGAGCAGACCGCCGCCGTGTTGCGTGAGGGCGATTTCCCGCTGCCTTTCACCATCAGCCTTGACGAAGA
>NZ_JAGHWZ010000021.1:0-3407 GCF_017746015.1 Xanthomonas sp. A1809
ATTGAATTGCGGGGAGTCGACATGCAGATCATGCTGGATCACGCTCGCTACAGCCATACACGCCGTGCGGGCCGCATTGCGCTATTGGCCGGAAGCATCGACAAGCTAGGCCTTCTGCCGGTTGCGGCGTCGCTCTTCCTGGTTCTGCGCGCTGGTGGCAATCCTCTAGCGATGTCTCCATTAACAGCAATAGTGGGGATTTTCCTGCTGTTCTTCTGGATGATCTGCTGGGTTGCCACGTCGGCCAGGGGTAAACTGCAGACCTATGAATACTTGCTCGACATGGCGCTAAAGGGCAAAGAGAAAGGCGCAGCAGCAGCTGACGCATAAGATTGGGGCCAGGCTAGGTCAGGTCAGCCCGCCACTGTAACTTCATAGCTCCGCTATCTCTTGGGGCGCATACTTGCAACCGAACTACGCATGGATGACCATCTGTGTGATTGCGTTGGAGCTGTCAGTCATGCAAACGAATCCTCACGCCAACCTTAGCTCTTTAGCATTGCTAGCAGCTGCTAGTCTCTTCTTCATATCAGGGTGCTCTGCCATGCAGCAAGACTCACGGCCCGGTTTTAATACTCAGCAGTCTGCCGCGAAAGCAAGGCAGCAGCTTCAAGCCGCCAACCCGGTAGGCTCGCCCATTATGGCCGCGCAGAAAAACCTTGAGGATCTAGGATTTCACTGCCAAGCGTTGAGCTCTCCTGGCGCAGGTTACAAAGCGTCAATAATGTGCACGCTTTCCCCTGCCGTGAAAGAGGCGCAGCCATCGGTGACAGCGCCAGCTGTGCCGGTTACCTGGATGGTGGGCTTTCATTCTGCTGACGGGATCTACTTGAGCAAACTGGTAGTGAATCGAGCACCGCAAGATATTGAGGAATAAGTCATGGATGAGCAGAGGAAGGCGACAATTTTGGTGGGGGCAAGCGAGGTTGCTGGTGACCGCCGCCATCTTTACCTGCTCTTTCAGAAATCGGATGGCAGCCAGACCGTAGTACGTGGAGGACCCGACACTAGAGCCGAGGGAAATGACTTGGCGAACTTTGCCGAGAGCACAGTTCTTGGCTCGGAGAAATTTGGGCACATTCGAGTTGAAACAGCCCCTTACATTGCCCCTTATGAAATTGGGTACCGGCTCAAACAAGACGGCAACTACGAGCCAGTGCCTTTGAACCAGTTGGATCCCTCCGAGCCGGCTCTTGCGAGGGATGCCAAGGGCAACATCGTGAAAGCGACAGTCACCGCACCAGACTGGCCCGCACCGGGCGAACGCCACGAGCGCATCGTTGCCTGGAGCGGTTCTGACCAGGAATTATCCACAAAACTTGAGTCTGCCCTGAAGGCTGGGGATCAGATCAATCACGCACAACTGGAATATTCCCCGCTGCACAACAACAGCAACGGCGTTGTCAGCAACTTGCTGAAAGCCAGCGGCGTTCAACCTGTTCTGCCGAAGAACGCACAAGGTGAGACAGTCAACGCCCCGGATTTTGGGGAAGACCTTTATCAAGACGTCGGCGCGGCATCGGTACGCAGCGGATACAGGTTTGACGGCAAGCAGTGGTTCGATGCGGACGATCGTAGAATCGCGCCTCCTACGAGTGGGCAGCCATTGATACCACAGGATCCGGCCGCGCCGTCGCGTGGATCATCCGATGGTTTCAAGCTCAGCGCGCAGGCTCCATCGCCTAGCGATCCCATGTTTGCTCAAATCCAGGATGGCGTACATCGGATCGATCATTCGCTGAATCGTGCTCCCGATGCGGCAAGTGACCGTATGACCTGGAGCCTGTATGCCCTTGCCAAAGAGCAGGGACTGGAACGTGTAGACAGCGTAGTGCTTGGCCAAGCAGGCACCCGGGCAGCCGCCGGCGAGTACGTTTTCCTGGTCCAGGGAGATCCTTCCACCTCCGTGTACCACCGTGAGCAAATGCGCACGGCAGATGCGGTGGAGAGTTCGGTTGAGCAAAGCCAAGCGCGCGTGCAGTCTGCCGAACAGACACGTGCACTCGCGATGAGTGCTGAAATTCAGGAACAGAGTCAAAAGCAAGATGCACCAAGGTTGCAAGTCTGATTGACCTGGGTCATAGCAGCCTTTCGACCAGCCAAGCAGAGACAACACGTAAGTATTGAAACACTTTGCAAGTAGCTCGCTTCCGGCGTTTGAGGTTAGCTTTGGCTTACCGAGATGGCAGGTGCTAACGTTTCTAGACGGATCCCAGACCTTGGCATGAACTTAGATATGAAAATTAGGCTCATTTTTGGGACAGCATTACTTTCGCTATCAATCTCGACTGCTTCTGCAGAAGTAAGTCTGCGATCTGATTATAGGAAGAGTGATGTGCAGCCGGTCAAAGTTGCAAAGGTGGGATCCAACTCGCTCCAAATCACCTATCGCATGCCGGCGGAAAGCCAATTTTATTCTCCCGGCGTTGATTTTTTAATTGACCGCGGCGTCTTGCGCATTGCCATCCGCAGATGTGGCATTAGTGCTAGGTGCGATGCGATGGCGAAAGCTGTCATACCACCAGCTGAGCTTTGGATGCCGAAAGTCACCGTGCCCTATGCGGGCGAAGAGGTATTGGTGGTTTACGTGGATACAGAAGAAAAATTTGCACCTTAGTTTTAAGTCTGTTCTAGCGGGTCAGGTCAACCTGACCGCGTTAGTCTTAGCAATAAAATTCGTGACTGCAATATTCAGTCGGTCATGCAGCTACCTATCTCACTATTCACTCAAGCTGCCAGCGTTTTTTTCTGCACGGCCCAATGGGAGCGTTCACTCCATGGAAATCCTCTACTCGGGTACGGACAAGATACTCTGCGACTCGCTAACTTTGATGCTCACTGAATCTCGAATCGATCACGAGACTAGCAAGCGCTTGTACAGAGTGCAGATAAATGACGCCGATGAAGTGCATCAGGTTTTAGTTCATTGCAATGATTGGGACAGTGCAGCCCGACAGCTCGACATGCTTACCAGGAGGACGCAACACAACGAGGCACCCGCGTCAGTGAGTCCTGGATCGCGTCGCCAGTACGCTGCAGTGCTCATGATTGCTCTTGGAATCTCTGCCGGCCTTGCCGCTACAAAGCTACTACATAGCGCCCCCAACCCTTGCCTATTCTTACCTCAGCCCCATGCTCCCACCCGATAGACGACTGGTAGGTATGTCGTCGACGCCGGCAACGCAGCGATCAAGGTATCGGGCGCTAACGGGGTCAGGTTCACTTCCTACGCAAATTTCAGGCTACAGCCTCAACTTTCGACAGGGCTTCCTCGCTATCAGCACCAATGCCTGGCTGCGAGTCTTGTGCCATGGCCAGACTTCCACGCATCGACCTTCCCGGCATCCCGCAGCACATCGTGCAGCGCGGAAACAACCGCTTGCCGTGCTTTCTGGATGATGGCGATC
>NZ_JAGHWZ010000022.1:0-5302 GCF_017746015.1 Xanthomonas sp. A1809
GCCCAGCGCTTGCGCAAAAAAGAAACCCTCAGTCCGTTTGGACTGAGGGTTTCGGGGTAAAGCCCCTGGCGATGACCTACTCTCGCATGGCTTGAGCCACACTACCATCGGCGCAGCTGCGTTTCACTTCCGAGTTCGGGATGGGATCGGGTGGTTCCACAGCGCTAATTTCACCAGGGAGACGGTTGGAGCGTCGCCATCCAAGAAACGGATTAAGGCGCCCAGTCTCGCAGAGTTAACTTGTGACGTAGCTTGCATTTGATGATCTACCAACGTTCGTTGGGACCAAGGCAACTTGAGGTTATATGGTCAAGCCGCACGGATCATTAGTATCAGTTAGCTCAATACATTGCTGTACTTACACACCTGACCTATCAACCACGTAGTCTACATGGTTCCTTTAGGGGGCTTGTGCCCCGGGAAGTCTCATCTTGAGGCGCGCTTCCCGCTTAGATGCTTTCAGCGGTTATCGCTTCCGAACATAGCTACCCGGCAATGCCACTGGCGTGACAACCGGAACACCAGAGGTTCGTCCACTCCGGTCCTCTCGTACTAGGAGCAGCCCCTCTCAAACTTCCAACGCCCATGGCAGATAGGGACCGAACTGTCTCACGACGTTCTGAACCCAGCTCGCGTACCACTTTAAATGGCGAACAGCCATACCCTTGGGACCGACTACAGCCCCAGGATGTGATGAGCCGACATCGAGGTGCCAAACACCGCCGTCGATATGAACTCTTGGGCGGTATCAGCCTGTTATCCCCGGAGTACCTTTTATCCGTTGAGCGATGGCCCTTCCATACAGAACCACCGGATCACTAAGACCTACTTTCGTACCTGCTTGATCCGTCGATCTTGCAGTCAAGCACGCTTATGCCTTTGCACACAGTGCGCGATGTCCGACCGCGCTGAGCGTACCTTCGTGCTCCTCCGTTACTCTTTAGGAGGAGACCGCCCCAGTCAAACTACCCACCATACACGGTCCCTGATCCGGATAACGGACCTAGGTTAGAACGTCAAGCACGACAGGGTGGTATTTCAAGGATGGCTCCACTGCAGCTAGCGCCACAGTTTCATAGCCTCCCACCTATCCTACACAGACGAACTCAACGTTCAGTGTAAAGCTATAGTAAAGGTTCACGGGGTCTTTCCGTCTTGCCACGGGAACGCTGCATCTTCACAGCGATTTCAATTTCACTGAGTCTCGGGTGGAGACAGCGCCGCTGTCGTTACGCCATTCGTGCAGGTCGGAACTTACCCGACAAGGAATTTCGCTACCTTAGGACCGTTATAGTTACGGCCGCCGTTTACTGGGGCTTCGATCAAGAGCTTCGCCTTGCGGCTGACCCCATCAATTAACCTTCCAGCACCGGGCAGGCGTCACACCCTATACGTCCACTTTCGTGTTTGCAGAGTGCTGTGTTTTTGATAAACAGTCGCAGCGGCCTGGTTTCTGCGACCCTCTTCAGCTATAGCTCGCACGAGCCACCAAAAAGGGTGCACCTTCTCCCGAAGTTACGGTGCCATGTTGCCTAGTTCCTTCACCCGAGTTCTCTCAAGCGCCTGAGAATTCTCATCCTACCCACCTGTGTCGGTTTACGGTACGGTCTTCGTGAGCTGAAGCTTAGGAGCTTTTCCTGGAAGCGTGGTATCAGTGACTTCGCCATAAAGGCTCGTCTCGGTGCTCGGTCTTAAAGGATCCCGGATTTGCCAAAGACCCAAACCTACCGCCTTTCCCCGGGACAACCAACGCCCGGTACACCTAACCTTCTCCGTCCCTCCATCGCACTCACGCGAGGTGCAGGAATATTAACCTGCTTCCCATCGACTACGGCTTTCGCCCTCGCCTTAGGGACCGACTAACCCTGCGTCGATTAACGTTGCGCAAGGAAACCTTGGGCTTTCGGCGTGCGGGCTTTTCACCCGCATTATCGTTACTCATGTCAGCATTCGCACTTCCGATACCTCCAGCAGACTTCTCAATCCACCTTCGCAGGCTTACGGAACGCTCCTCTACCGCGCATAAAACAAGTTTTATGCACCCCAAGCTTCGGTTCACTGCTTAGCCCCGTTAAATCTTCCGCGCAGACCGACTCGACCAGTGAGCTATTACGCTTTCTTTAAAGGGTGGCTGCTTCTAAGCCAACCTCCTGGCTGTCTATGCCTTTCCACATCGTTTTCCACTTAGCAGTGAATTTGGGACCTTAGCTGTGGGTCTGGGTTGTTTCCCTTTTCACGACGGACGTTAGCACCCGCCGTGTGTCTCCCATACAGTCCGTCTCGGTATTCGGAGTTTGCAATGGTTTGGTAAGTCGCGATGACCCCCTAGCCATAACAGTGCTCTACCCCCGAGAGGATACATATGAGGCGCTACCTAAATAGCTTTCGAGGAGAACCAGCTATCTCCGGGTTCGATTAGCTTTTCACTCCTAATCACAGCTCATCCCCGTCTTTTGCAACAGACGTGGGTTCGGGCCTCCAGTACCTGTTACGGCACCTTCACCCTGGCCATGACTAGATCACCCGGTTTCGGGTCTACTGCCCGCGACTATGCGCCCTTATCAGACTCGGTTTCCCTTCGCCTCCCCTATACGGTTAAGCTTGCCACGAACAGTAAGTCGCTGACCCATTATACAAAAGGTACGCAGTCACTCTTGCGAGCTCCTACTGCTTGTACGCACACGGTTTCAGGATCTATTTCACTCCCCTCTCCGGGGTTCTTTTCGCCTTTCCCTCACGGTACTGGTTCACTATCGGTCGGTCAGGAGTATTTAGCCTTGGAGGATGGTCCCCCCATATTCAGACAGGGTTTCACGTGCCCCGCCCTACTCGTCTTCACTGGAGTGGCCCTTTTAAATACAGGGCTATCACCTTCTATGGCCAATCTTTCCAGATTGTTTTTCTAAAGCCATTCCAGCTTAAGGGCTGCTCCCCGTTCGCTCGTCACTACTTAGGGAATCTCGGTTGATTTCTTTTCCTCCGGTTACTTAGATATTTCAGTTCACCGGGTTCGCTTCCAGCAGCTATGAATTCACTGCAGGATACTGCCGAAGCAGTGGGTTTCCCCATTCGGATATTGCCGGATCAAAGCTTGTTGCCAGCTCCCCGACACTTTTCGCAGGCTACCACGTCCTTCATCGCCTCTGACCGCCTAGGCATCCACCGTGTGCGCTTATTCGCTTGACCATATAACCCCAAGTTGCCTCGGGGTCACATGCCGTGTTGTGTGGGGTACAAAGCCACCAACGCGAACATACGACTCAATTATTTAGAGACTCGAAGTCCCCGCCTTAGCCTCAACGACACGTTTAGATAGATATCTCAAACGCTCGCTACGTCACAAGTTATAAAAGAACATGTCTCAGCCTCAACGCTGAGCCATATAAATTCTTAAGTGTGCACTACATTCAGAGTGGTGGGTCTGGGAGGACTCGAACCACCGACCTCACCCTTATCAGGGGTGCGCTCTAACCACCTGAGCTACAGACCCAAAGTCGTTTCACTCAAATGGTGGAGCCTGTCGGGATCGAACCGACGACCCCCTGCTTGCAAAGCAGGTGCTCTCCCAGCTGAGCTAAGGCCCCATGATGGGACTTTCGCATACCGGCCTGTGCCGATACGCATCTCTGAATGCAGGTAATTTGTGAGGACGCCCGACAGGACGATGACGTCATGCTCAAAAGGAGGTGATCCAGCCGCACCTTCCGATACGGCTACCTTGTTACGACTTCACCCCAGTCATCGGCCACACCGTGGCAAGCGCCCTCCCGAAGGTTAAGCTACCTGCTTCTGGTGCAACAAACTCCCATGGTGTGACGGGCGGTGTGTACAAGGCCCGGGAACGTATTCACCGCAGCAATGCTGATCTGCGATTACTAGCGATTCCGACTTCATGGAGTCGAGTTGCAGACTCCAATCCGGACTGAGATAGGGTTTCTGGGATTGGCTTGCCCTCGCGGGTTTGCAGCCCTCTGTCCCTACCATTGTAGTACGTGTGTAGCCCTGGTCGTAAGGGCCATGATGACTTGACGTCATCCCCACCTTCCTCCGGTTTGTCACCGGCGGTCTCCTTAGAGTTCCCACCATTATGTGCTGGCAACTAAGGACAAGGGTTGCGCTCGTTGCGGGACTTAACCCAACATCTCACGACACGAGCTGACGACAGCCATGCAGCACCTGTCTCACGGTTCCCGAAGGCACCAATCCATCTCTGGAAAGTTCCGTGGATGTCAAGACCAGGTAAGGTTCTTCGCGTTGCATCGAATTAAACCACATACTCCACCGCTTGTGCGGGCCCCCGTCAATTCCTTTGAGTTTCAGTCTTGCGACCGTACTCCCCAGGCGGCGAACTTAACGCGTTAGCTTCGATACTGCGTGCCAAATTGCACCCAACATCCAGTTCGCATCGTTTAGGGCGTGGACTACCAGGGTATCTAATCCTGTTTGCTCCCCACGCTTTCGTGCCTCAGTGTCAGTGTTGGTCCAGGTAGCCGCCTTCGCCACGGATGTTCCTCCCGATCTCTACGCATTTCACTGCTACACCGGGAATTCCGCTACCCTCTACCACACTCTAGTGATCCAGTATCCACTGCAATTCCCAGGTTGAGCCCAGGGCTTTCACAACAGACTTAAACCACCACCTACGCACGCTTTACGCCCAGTAATTCCGAGTAACGCTTGCACCCTTCGTATTACCGCGGCTGCTGGCACGAAGTTAGCCGGTGCTTATTCTTTGGGTACCGTCAGAACAATCGGGTATTAACCGACTGCTTTTCTTTCCCAACAAAAGGGCTTTACAACCCGAAGGCCTTCTTCACCCACGCGGCATGGCTGGATCAGGCTTGCGCCCATTGTCCAATATTCCCCACTGCTGCCTCCCGTAGGAGTCTGGACCGTGTCTCAGTTCCAGTGTGGCTGATCATCCTCTCAGACCAGCTACGGATCGTCGCCTTGGTGGGCCTTTACCCCGCCAACTAGCTAATCCGACATCGGCTCATTCAACCGCGCGAAGCCCGAAGGTCCTCCGCTTTCACCCGTAGGTCGTATGCGGTATTAGCGTAAGTTTCCCTACGTTATCCCCCACGAAAGAGTAGATTCCGATGTATTCCTCACCCGTCCGCCACTCGCCACCCATAAGAGCAAGCTCTTACTGTGCTGCCGTTCGACTTGCATGTGTTAGGCCTGCCGCCAGCGTTCACTCTGAGCCAGGATCAAACTCTTCACTTAAAATTACATGCCCGAAGGCAAATACTTTAGCTGCAGAAGTCCAACCACTGGCAACTTATCGCTTGCAAAGCAATTA
>NZ_JAGHWZ010000023.1:0-114398 GCF_017746015.1 Xanthomonas sp. A1809
CTTTTTTGCGCAAGCGCTGGGCTGCGCCGCGCGTAAACGCGCCTTGCATTCCGCCCCGCTTGCCGACCGGTACCGATGTCGTGCTGTGCGTGCAGTACCGCCTGGGCCGGTAGCCCGTCAGGAGGCTGGCACCAAGCCTCGCCACACACGCCACGCGCCCATCTCTTGGAGAAAAGGGCGCGATCCATCTGTTGGCCAAATAACCTGCCTGGCCAATGCCAGATGCACGGGTGCGGTAGTGGCTGAAGCCGATAACAGACATCGCCTATGACAGCCTCGCTCGGCCGACGTCCTAGTGCGCATATCCTCGATACTAAAGAACGGCCTGGAGCGGATCGATCACGGCATCAGTGATGGGCCCCACATCCTTGGTGAGACAAGACGCAAGGAGGACGTTTCACATATCCAGTCCCAGAAACTGGATCGCCAACGCAGGGCTCAGCATTACATCGCTGCGCCATTGATCGGCTCCACGCGGTGCAGTCGAAGAACGCGTAGATGCGAGCCAGAAACGCAAGGGCCGCCGCTGCGAAAGATCAGCAGGTCACGTCGAAACGAATCGTGATCCGATATCTTCAGTTCACGGTATGACGTGGAAGTAGCGCTTCTATCAGGCGGGCAAGGCAGGGATAGACCAGCGATGGCACGCCGGCAGCGTCGCATTGATTGCATTTGAGTGTTTCGACCCCATTAGCTGCCTTGCCGGTATGTGACCGGCGCTTGTTGGATGCGCTGATGCCCGAGTTGCCCGAGGTCGAAACGACGTTGCGTGGCCTGTCGCCGCATCTGGTTGGGCAGCGGATCCATGGCGTGATCCTGCGTCGGCCCGATTTGCGCTGGCCGATTCCCGAGCAGATCGAGCGCTTGCTCCCCGGCGCTACCATTACCAACGTGCGCCGACGCGCGAAATATCTGTTGATCGATACAGATGCGGGCGGCAGCGCGCTGTTGCATCTGGGGATGTCCGGAAGTCTGCGGGTGCTGCCAGGCGACACCCTGCCGCGGGCGCATGACCATGTGGATATCAGTCTGCAGAACGGGCGCGTGCTGCGCTTCAACGATCCGCGTCGCTTTGGCTGCCTGCTGTGGCAATCCGGCACACAAACCCATGAGTTGCTCGCTGCGCTTGGTCCAGAACCATTATCGGACGCATTTACTGGCGATTATCTCCACGCACTGGCACAAGGGCGGCGTGCCGCCGTCAAAACCTTTTTGATGGATCAGGCCGTGGTTGTCGGGGTTGGAAATATCTACGCTGCCGAAAGCCTGCATCGGGCGGGAATCAGTCCGCTGCGCGAGGCGGGAAAAGTGTCGCTGGCGCGGTATCGGCGTCTGGCTGACGCAGTGAAAGACATCCTGGCGTATGCCATCCAACGCGGCGGGACTACCTTGCGCGACTTCATCAGCCCGGATGGTGCGCCTGGCTATTTCGAGCAGGAACTCTCTGTGTACGGGCGCGAAGGCGAGGCCTGCAAGCAATGTGGGCGGGTATTGAAGCACGCGACGATTGGTCAACGCGCCACGGTGTGGTGCGGGAGCTGTCAGCGATAAGCGCGATATCGCGCCGACGCGGTGTTTGAGCACTGGCACTCGCGCGATCGTGTCACCATCGTTGCCGCGCAAGTCACAACAAAGCGACTCCGATCAACTCTCCATATGGCTCGACTGCGGGCGTGCGACACGCGTCTGCTCTGCGCAATGCTGTGACGGTCGACGCGGCTCTCTTGGGCACCGTAGTTTTCGGCATGCACTGGCTGGTTGCGGCGCATGCGGTCGGGGCGCCCGAGACTACTGAATCGATCGCTGTACCGCACCCGTAAAGCGGCCAGCTAGCTGCAAGAATCCTCGCGATCGTTACGCTCGCTCTGGATACCGGCATCGGGCGTGCGCTCCAACCTGCATGCATGTCCGGGCGCAGGTGCCGACCGCACGGAAACCCTCTTCTGCTCGAGTCCGTCGAGAGTGCTCAGCGCCCAACGTGGCCAGTTCTCCAGGCAAACATAGTGCGACATCGCACCTGAGCCGCAGCGGAGGTACAGCAAGCAGCCGCGAGCAGCGGTGTCCTGGTGTCCAGGTAGGCGGCGGGCCACAATCGTGAAGTCCTCATGTGGAAGCGCTGTATGTCCAGCCCCCGACAGCTTGTCATTCCTCTGATCCTTATCGGTGCATGTGCGCTGGTAGCGATGCCGTCGACCGGCGCGATGACGCCCTCTTCGAGCGCGGCAGCTGCCGTAGAGCGTCTCCAGTTGAAGACCAACGCGATAGAGCTGAGCGTCACGCCGGCATTTGGCGGGCGCGTGCTGTCGTTCAATCTGCGCGGCCAGCCCAACGTGTTGAAGGTCGGTGCGGCAGTGGAGCAACAGCCTGCGCCCGAGGTGTCGGCCACTGCGGGGGATATTCCCTATTTCGGCCATGATGTGTGGGTCGGGCCGCAGAGTCAGTGGTGGTTGCACCAGCAGCTCAACCACGAGCGTCAGGCGGCGGCCGCGGTGTGGCCGCCGGATCCGTATCTGTCCCTGGCGCAGACGCGCGTCAGCATGCGTCGTCATGACGTGGTGGAATTTGAAGGGGTGCCCAGCCCGCTGACCGGGGTGCAATTGCGCAAGCAGATCAAACGTTCTGCAGCGCGTGCGGACACCGTCGACATCCAGGCCAGCGCACGCAATATCCGCGCGCAGCCAATTGCCTGGGATCTTTGGTTCAATACGCGGGTTGCGGCAACGACGCGGGTGTTTGTGCCCGTTGCCGCTGCTGCGGATATCCGGCTGCAGCCGCCGCGCGAGCCCGGCACGATTGCGCCGCGCTATCAGCACGAGCGCGGCCTGCTCGCGCTGCGCGCCGATACGCGCCCAGACCAATTGATCCAGCGCGGCAAGCTATTGCTGCAGCCGTCGGCAGGATGGATGGCCGGGTTCGCAGGCGCGCAGGTCTTGGTGATTCGCTTCGCGCATCAACCGCTGTCGGCGATCCATCCCGAGCAAGGCCAGGTGGAGTTGTATCTGGATGCGCCACCCCGGCATCCGGAACAGGGATTGCTGGAAATGGAGGTGCACGCGCCGTATCGGCAGCTTGCGCCAGGTGCGCAAATGCAGGCACAGGAGCAGTGGACGCTGCTGCGCTATACCGGGCCGGATGAGGAACAGGCGCAGCGGCGGTTCCTTTGCAGCCACGCCAATGCGCTGGCGCTGGCCAATGCGTGCGATGCGCCGCCTGCGCCTCGCTGAGATGCGCATTCACGTCGATGCCGGGCTGTGGCTATGATGTCGCCCATTCCCTGACCAGATCGATGCGCATGCAACGACGCCACTTCCTGAAGAATGCTGCTGCCGCATTGGCCGCGCTCGGTTTGCCGACGTTGCCGCAGTGGGCGCTGGCGGCCAAGGCCGTTGGCCTGCGTCGACTCGGGCAACCGCAACCCTTCGACTACGCCTGGTTGAAAGGGCAGGCGCGCGCGCTGGCGAAGGCGCCTTACAAAAGCCACAAGCAGGTATTGCCGGGGCCGCTTGAGGCGCTGAACTGGGATCAATATCAGTCCATCCGCTATCGCCAGGACCACGCGTTGTGGGCTGATGGCAACGGCAAATTCCAGGCCAAGTTCTTCCACCTGGGACTGTATTTCCATACCCCGGTGCACATTTACGACATCGTCGATGGCAAGGCACAGCAACTGGCCTACGACCCGGCGGCATTCGATTACGGCCGCAGCGGGCTGGGCGGCAAGCAATTGCCAAAGGACCTGGGCTTTGCCGGTTTCCGGCTCAACACACGCAAGGACACCGACCGCGACTTTTCGGCATTCCTGGGTGCAAGCTATTTCCGTGCGGTCGGCAAGGAAGGCCAGTATGGGCAGTCGGCACGCGGGCTGGCCATCGATACCGGTACCGGCGGGCGGGAAGAGTTTCCGGATTTCATCGCCTATTACCTGGAGCAGCCGGCCGACGATTCGGACACGGTGGTGGTGTACGGCTTGCTGGATTCGCCCAGCGTTGCCGGCGCGTACCGCTTCGCCATCACCAATGGCGATGTGCTGCTGATGGATATCGACAGCGCGCTGTACCCACGCAAGGCGATCGAGCGGCTGGGTATCGGCCCGTGCACCAGCATGTACCAGGTCGGCGAAAACGATAACCGGATGGACTGGGATTGGCGTCCGGAAATTCACGACACCGATGGCCTGGCGATGTGGACCGGCGGCGGCGAATGGATCTGGCGCCCGTTATGCAACCCGCCGCATCTGCGTTTCAACATGTTCGTCGACGAGAACCCGCGTGGGTTCGGGCTGCTGCAGCGCGACCGCAACTTCGACCATTACCAGGACGATGGCGTGTTTTACGAAAAGCGCCCGTGCCTGTGGGTGGAACCCAAGAGTGGTTGGGGCAAGGGCTCGGTGCAGCTGGTCGAGATTCCGACCGTGGACGAGACCTTCGACAACATCGTGGCGTTCTGGAACCCGCAAGCCAAGCCGCAGCCGGGGCAGGAACTGCTGATGGGCTACCGGCTGTACTGGGGCGCGCAGCCGCCGGCCAGCTCGCCGTTGGCGCATTGCGTGGCGACCCGAACCGGCCTCGGCGGCGTCGTCGGGCAAAAACGCAGCCATTTCTCCTGGCGCTTTGCGGTGGATTTTGCCGGTGGCGAACTGGCCGCGCTGGCAAAGGACCCAAAGGCCAAAGTGGAGGCGGTGTTGCAGGTGTCGCGCGGCACTACTGAAATCGTGTCGGCGCGCCCGCTGCACGAGCTCAAGGGCTATCGGGCGATGTTCGACCTGGTGCCGCCGGACGAGGGCACCCAGCAGATCGATATCCGCCTGTATCTGCGCGCCAATGGCAAGCCGCTCACCGAAACCTGGCTGTACCAGTGGACGCCGCCACCGCTGAGCGAGCGCAAGATTTACTGAGAAGCGCCGGGCCGGACGGCCAGCGCGGTCGCATGCGGCAATGCGGCGCCAGGGGACGCTGCTGCATGCAGCATGCAGCATGCAGCATGCAGCATGCGGCTGGGGCGCCATCTGTTGGTGGACGTGTTTGCGGGACGATGGGCGCTGCGTCACGCACTCAGGCCGGCGCTGAGGTGCCGACCAGGTGCAGTCGTCCGCGCGGACGTGTGCAGGCCAGCTCCACGCGGAAGCAGGTGCCGTCCTTGCCGCTGATGATGCGTAATTCGCCTTGATGGGCCTTTGCGATCTGCGCTGCCATATGCAGGCCCAGATCGACATCCGGTAGCGCACGTCCGCCGGTATGCACATGGGTGGAAGCGTGCAGCACATCCAGCCGCCGTGGATCGATCCCATCCAGATTGCAGACTTCGATGCGTAGCCGGCCATGTTCGGTGACCGCGACCGCCTTGATCAGCGAACTTTGCGGCCCTTGCACGACGGCGTTGATCATCAGGCTGCCGAACATCTGCGCCAGCCGGATCGCATCGCCGTGCACTGGCTCGTCGATGGCCACATGCGTGGACAGCACCTGGTTGGGGTAGGCGGCGCGGGTTTCGTCCACGACCTGGGAGAGTGCATCGAGCAGGTCGCTCCCGTCGCCATAGTCCAGCTGCAACCAATCGAGTTCAATGCCGCGAGCGAAATCGCAGGCGAAATCGATCAGTTCTTCCATGCGCCGCAGGCTACGCTGCAGCGAGCGGATGGAACTGCCGTAGCGATGGTCGAGTTGGTCGATGGACAGCATATCCACCACCGCATGCATGGACTGCAATGGGTTGCGCAGGTCGTGCCCGAGAATGCCGATGAATTCTTCGCGCAAGCGCGCCGAGGCGCCAACACGGCCCAGTTCGCTGCGGGCGCGCCGCGATTCCAGCGCGCTTTCTTCGGCGCGTTGCTCGGCCTGGATCTGTGCGGCCAGCAACTGTGCGAGCAGTTCGACCTTTTCCACCAGCGGTGCGTCCATGACGCGCGGCTGCGGATCCAACGCGCACAAGGTGCCGAACACGCTGCCATCGTCGAACCTGATCGGCACCGAGACGTAGCTCTCGAAGCCGTAGAGCCGCGGCGAGGGATGATCGCGGTAGACCGGGTCATCCGATGCATGCCCGAACCACACCGCATTGCCTTTCACCCGTACGCTGTCGCAAAACGTGGTGGCCAGCGGAAGTTCGTCGCCCGGACGCAGGCCAAAGGACAGTGCATCGTGCACCTGGCAGGTGATCCAGCGCGCGTCGGTGACGCGGGCGACGGCGGCAAATCCCATCCCGGTCAGGCGGGTGAGCACGCTCAACACGTCGGCGACCGAGGAGAGCCGGCCGACACGCGCGATATCGGCGCGCAATGCGGGAGGCAGTGGATCCATGAGTGCCTCCAAAGAGTGGACGCTTGCCAGTTTACAGGACTGCGGTTGCGCCCGGTTGTGTGGTGCGCCGCTGTCTCACAGCCGCCACGATACGCCTGTCTGATGGCGCCCGCGACGCCGGCGTGACCGCATGCCCGCACGGGTTTAGCAGCGCCTGAAAAGCGTATAGAGCGTGGCCGGCGGTCGCGGCTGGCTGTCGACGAACGCGGTGCCGCACCGTGTGCTGATGTGTGGTTGTAGCCGCTGGCGCCAGTGCGGCGGTGAGCGTTTGGTGTTGGCGAACGACCAACGGCGATGTGCAAACCCCTGCTTCCAGCGCGATATCGCAGCGCAAACGAGGATGCGCGCACACGCTGCTCCGGGGCAGTGCTGTCCTGGATGCACCACGGCAGCGCGGATGGCCGCGGGTGCGGTACCAGGCCCCGGCGCTAGGCGACGGGCAGCGGCAAGGCGATCTGCAGCGGATCGATGCGGCCTTCGCCACGCATGATCTTCTTGAACTCGGCCCGGCTGACCGACACATAGCGCTCGTTGCCGCCGATTTCCACCTGCGGACCGTCCTGCACCGCGTGCCCGTGTGCATCCACGCGGACGGTCATGGTGGCCTTGCTGCCGCTGTGGCAGATGGTCTTGATTTCTTCCAGCTCGTCGGCCCAGGCCAGCAGGAACTGGCTGCCCTCGAACAACTCGCCACGAAAATCGGTACGCAAGCCGTAACACAGCACCGGAATCCGCAGCCGGTCGACCACCTCGCTCAACTGCCAGACCTGCGCGCGGCTGAGGAATTGCGCTTCGTCCACCAGCACGCAATGCAACGCGCCGTCGTTGTGGATGTCGCGTTCGACCAGCTGCTGCAACTCGGTGTCGCGCTCGAAGATACGCCCGTCCGCGCGCAAGCCGATCCGCGAGGCGACCACGCCGCTGCCGGCGCGGTGGTCGAGCTTGGGCGTGAGGATCAGCGTGCGCATGCCGCGCTCGCGGTAGTTGTGCGCCGATTGCAGCAAGGTGGTGGTCTTGCCGGCATTCATCGCCGAATAGTAGAAATAGAGCTTGGCCATCGGGCGATTTTACCGGGCCAGGCAGCAGGATGCGGCGCCTGTGTGTGCTGCGCTGGCGCGGTCGGGCGGGGTCGACGCCTGCCGTCGAGCGTGTGGGAGCAGCCTCCGGTTGTGGGCAGGGCTAGCCGCACTGGAGACATGAATCCATCGCGTCGGCCAGCCGTAGGCAGCCCCGGTACAATGGCGCGCTCTGTCGGAAGCCTCTATGTACGGTCTCAATCCCCCGCAAAGCGCCGCCGTGCTGCACTGCGAAGGTCCCCTGTTGGTGCTGGCCGGCGCCGGCAGCGGCAAGACGCGCGTGATCGTGGAAAAGATCGCGCATCTGATCGCCATCGGCCGCTATCCGGCCAAGCGGATCGCCGCGATCACCTTCACCAACAAATCCGCCAAGGAAATGCGCGAGCGTGTGGCCAAGCGCATTCGCGGCGACGGTGCCGACGGCCTGACGATCTGCACCTTCCACGCACTGGGCCTGAAGTTCCTGCAGATCGAGCACGCCGCCGCCGGTTTGAAGCGCGGCTTTTCGATCTTCGATTCGGACGATGCCGCCGCGCAGATCAAGGACCTGATGCATGGCGCCAAGCCCGATGCGATCGAAGATGCCAAGAACCTGATCTCGCGCGCCAAGAATGCCGGCCTGTCGCCGGAGCAGGCGATGGCGGCCGCACGCAGCACCCGCGAAAAGGAAGCGGCCAGCTTGTACGAGCGCTACCAGGCGCGGCTGACCACCTTCAACGCAGTGGACTTCGACGACCTGATCCGTCTGCCGGTGCAGATCCTGGAAGCCAACGAAGACATCGTGATGGGCTGGCGCGAGCGCATCGGCTACCTGCTGGTGGACGAGTGCCAGGACACCAACGATGCGCAGTACCGGCTGCTGAAGATGCTGGCCGGCCCGCGCGGCAACTTCACCTGCGTGGGCGACGACGACCAGAGCATCTATGCCTGGCGCGGTGCCAATCCGGAAAACCTGCAGCAGATGGCGCGCGATTATCCGGCGCTGGAAATCATCAAGCTGGAACAGAACTACCGCTGCTCCAATCGTGTGCTGCGTGCGGCCAACGCGTTGATCGCGCACAACCCGCATGAGCATTTGAAGACCTTGTGGAGCGACCAGGCCGACGGCGAGCGCATCCGCGTGTGGGAATGCCGCGACAGCGAGCACGAAGCCGAAAAGGTCGCCGCGGAGATCTCGTTCCTGGGTACCGCCAAGCAGGTGCCGTGGAGCGACTTCTGCATTCTGTTCCGTGGCAATTTTCAATCGCGGCCGCTGGAAAAAGCGCTGCAGCTGTTGCGCGTGCCGTATCACCTCACCGGTGGTACCGCGTTTCTGGAGCGGCAGGAGGTCAAGGACTTGCTGTCGTGGTTGCGGTTGATCGTCAACCCGGATGACGACGCGGCGTTCTTGCGTGCCGTGCAGTCGCCCAAGCGCGAAGTCGGTGCGACCTCGCTGGCGCGTCTTGCCGAACTTGCCAGCGCCAAGTCGGTACCGATGTCGCGCGCAGCCGAGTCGATGGGCGCCTTGCAGCATTTACCGCCGCGCGCGGCCAACGGTTTGAGTGCGTTTACCGACATCCTGCGCGACATGCGCGAGCACTCGTCCAGCATGCCGGCCGGCGAGCTGGTGCGCCTGCTGGCCGACAAGTCCGGTTTGCTCAACGACTTGCGCAATCAATCGAAAGACGAGACCGGCTTCCAGCGGCGCAAGCGCAATCTGGACGAGCTGGCCGAGTGGTTCGAAGGTGGTCCGCGCGGTGCAAGCGCCAGCGATCTGGCTGCGCAGTTGGCGTTGCTGTCGCGCAACGACAAGGACGATGGCGGCAACCAGGTGCGCATGATGACCATGCATGCGTCCAAGGGACTGGAATTCCGCTATGTCTTCATCGTCGGCTGCGAGGACGGCGTGCTGCCGCACGAAGTGAGCCTGGAAGAAGGCAATCTGCAGGAAGAGCGCCGCCTGCTGTACGTGGGCATCACCCGCGCCAAGGAGCAGCTGTGGATGAGTCACAGCAAGCTGACGCGCAAGTTCGGTGAGCATGTGCGACTGAAGCCGAGCCGGTTTTTCGATGAGATTCCGGCCGAAGAACTGCAGCGCGATGGTGCCGACCCGGTGGCCGACGCCGAGCGCAAGAAGGAACGCGCCAGTGCGGGATTGGCCGCGATCCAGGCATTGTTCGACTGAGTGCTCCTGAGCCGCGCGAGCAGCTGCGCCACGTGCATCAACAGGTGAGCCTGGCAGGCAAGACGGCGCTGGGCGCCTGCCGGAGGCACTGCGGGTGAGTGCGTGGCACACATCGGTTGCCAGGCATGCCTGACGCTGAGCCTCCCGGGCCGGCTGCCCTGCGCGGCACGCGTGCGCAAGGATGGAGCGCATCGTGAACGTCTCGGCCGTGATGCGCTGGCGGTCAGGCGTGCATCGATGCGCAGTCTTGCCGCTCGACGTGCGTACTACGCGCTGCAGCACGCGACCTGCAACAGACGTGGAACAGCCTGGCATGCAGGCCCGGCATGATCGCCCGCGCCGTCGCTGGCACGGCCCAAGGCTGGAGCGTTGCTGGCCAGCCAGGCGAGCCGGCAACGCGCCGGTGGCGCACGCCAGTTGCACCACCCAACCGGAGTGATATCGCCAACCGTGCGGGTACTGCAGCGTGGCCATGCATGCGGTCGTCAGACTTGTCAGTGCCACTGCCGCACGGCAGTCTGAGGTTCCCGCCAACGGAGTGCGCCGTGACCGTCATCCTCGAAACCGCACGCGTGCGCTTGCGTCTGCTCGATCCCGAGCGCGATGCCGAGGCAATGCTGGCGCTGGTCAACGATCCTGCGTTCATCGCCGGCATCAACGACCGCGGTATCCGCACCCGCGAGCAGGCGCGCGAGCATGTGCGCGAATGGGCGCAGGCGCATCAGCAACGACACGGCTTCGCGCACTGGGCGCTGGAAACGCGCGAGGCAGGCACCTTCATGGGCACCTTGGGCCTGTTGTGCCGCGAGACCTTGCCGGTGCCGCATATCGGTTTTGCGCTGTTGCCCGCGTATCGCGGCAAGGGCTATGTGACCGAAGCCGGGCGCGCGGTGCTGGAGCATGCACGCCAGGTACTGGGATTGACGCAGGTGTGCGCGATCGTCTCGCCAGGCAATGCGGAGTCGATCCGCGCGCTGGAAGCACTGGGGCTGCGCTATGAGAGCCTGCGGGTGCTGAGTCCCGGCAACGAGGCCGTGGCGTACTACACGATCGACCTCGGCCCTGGTGGCGTGGACAGCTGAGCAGCGCTGCGTCACCCTGCCGGCTGTTTTCCACCGCACAGGGAGGCCTGCATGGCACTGTTGGTCAACGCCTATTCCACGCTACGCACGCCCCTGTGGCCGGACTTCCTGCCGCAGGCTGCCGTGCAGCATCGCGACCACGCCGACCCGGAACTGGCCGCGCATCTGCACGGCTTTGTCGGCTATGTGAATCAGGCCGGCGATGGCCAGATGACCCAAGCGCGCTATCACCTGATGCGGCATGTGCAGCGGGTGCGGCAGCACTTCAGCTTCGAGGTGGACGATGCGGACGTCGGCGCGCTGGCGCAGTGGGCCGAGCACGCCAATGCGGTGTGTTTCCTGGCCGATGGCAGCGTGCGCGACCCGCAGGGGCGGGTGCTGATCAGCCAGGGCGAGCCGGCCATCGACGACGATGCGCAGGTACCGTATCCGCCCGATGCGTTGCAGCGGCGCGCGCAGCAACTTTCCGTGCTGGCCGCGCAAGGCATCCGCGTGCCGCCCAGCCTGCCGCCGGTGCCCGGTGAGGCCGAAGCGCGCGTGCGCGATGCGGCAGTCGTCAGTCGACGCATGCTGGCGTTGTTTGCGGTGGCGCTGCGTGCAGAGATCCTGGCCGCTGGCGATACGCCGCCGTCGCTGGCCGAGGTGGAGACGCGTCTTCCCGGCGTGGCAGATGCGCTGTCGCCGCAGGAGCGCGCCTTGTTCGCCCAGCCAGCGCCGAATGCGCAGGCGCTTGCAAACTTCGGCTGGCGTTACGAAAGCCTGGCCGTGCTGCAATGGGCCTCGGGGCTGGCCGACACGCTGCCGGAACCCAACGCGCTGTGCGATGTGCCCCTGGTTGCACAGCGCGCGCTGGACAACGCACAAGCTGCCGAGCGCCCGACGCTGGCGCGACGCCCGCTCGCCGAGCTGCTGGACACGCTGGACCGCCACCTGCGCCTGCACTGGGCGGTCCGCCAGGCCGGCCAATCCGGTCAGACGGTCCCCGCCGGCATCGTGCCGGGCGTGGTGTATGAGCGGCATTACGCGCTCAATTGGCTACTGCACTTCGAAGACGCCGAGTGGGACGAGGTGGACACGCCGACCTGAAGCTGGCGTGCCCCGACCCCGACCCCGGCGTTCGTGCGCGGGCAGCGCTTGCACCGACGCGGCAGGACTGGCCGGTGCATCCAGCCAACACGCGCACACACTGACATCGTGCGGCCGGGCGACAAGACCGTGCGGGTCTTGCAGGCGATGCCGCATGCCTCTGCGTGCCGTGGTGCGTATCGGGCGATCCGGCAACTGCCGGGTCACCCAAGGCAGCTGACGTCGATGCTGCAGCACACCTGCCGCGCTGCCGCTACGGCCGTCGGTGGGTGCCGCCCGCAGATCAGGCGCCAGCTGCCTCCAGCCGCGCCTGTACCGCGGCAAGCGCCTCCTGCAGTTCGACGACCGTTGCTTCCAGCGCCTGCATCCGCGCGTCCAGGTCGCTGCTGTCGCTGCCACTGCGCGCGCTCGGTGCCGCACGCGCGGCAGCGGCCTGCAGCGCCTCCACATCCAGCTCGCCGCTGAGCAGATGCATGTAACGGTCTTCGCGCTGACCGCTGGCGCGCGGCAGTTGTGCGGCCAGGCCGCGCTGGATCAGCCGCTCCAGGTGATGGCGCACGTCGTCGGCATCGTTGAAACGCGCCAGGCGCTCGCTACGTGCGTACAGCTCGCCCAGCGTCTGCGGGCCGCGTAACAGCAGCAGGCCGATCAGTGCGACTTGCTGGCGGGTCAGATCCAGCACGCTGCCCAGGCGGTGCTCGTAACGCTCGGCACGCGAAGAAAACTGCTGGCGCACCAGGCCCAGGGTTTCCAGCTGGCGCAGCGCGTGGTGCACCACGCCAGTCTGCAGATTCAGCACCGGCTCGCGCGCGGTTTTCTGGTTGGCGGCCACCTGCGCAGCGTTGACGGTGAGCGGGTACGCGTCCGGCGTGGTGGCCTCCTTTTCGATCAGGCATCCCAGCACGCGGGCCTGGGCGGTATCGAGGACGGGCGGGGGCGAGGTCTCTGTCATGGATGACTCCGGGAGGCGATCAGCGCACAAGGATATGCCGATCCGCTGCCGGCGTTCTTCCGCTGCGACGCGATGCAAGGTGGCCGACGCCATTGACGGTGTCGCGCATGTCAGCGTCGTGCGCCGGCAACGGGCGTGGGCATCCAGGAACGGGCACGGCACATATTCGCCATGTGTGGAAGACCGATGCAGCCACGCGGTTGGACGACCGGCATTGCGGCGACCGTCATCCGTGCGCCCCTGTCATTTCGATGGCGGCGCCATCGGCCAGCGCGAGCGGTACGGCGCGAACCGGCTAAAATCGCACGCTTTATTGTCGACCCTGTCCCGGTGGATGCCATGCGCCCCTCGCTTTACGCTCCGTTGTCCTTCATCGCCTGCACCGCGCTGGCCCTGGGCGCCTGCAAGCCCGCCGACACGCAGCCATCCCCGCACGCGCAGGAAGCCACCGCAACTGCCGATGCCGACGCCAGCGCTGCGGCCAGCAAGGCCGCAACGTCGTCCACCACTGCACCGGCCGGCGACGACAACCTCAATGCGGTGCTGTGGATGCAGCGCTCGGAGGAATACCGTGCCGTGGCCGAGCAGACCTATCGCGCTGCGGCCGACAAACTGGACGCTGCACTCAAGCAATCCAACTGGGACGCGCTGGTGCCGGAGGAACGCGGCAATGCCGCCACCGGCCTGAAGCCGGCGGTGGTGCTGGATGTGGACGAGACCGTGCTGGACAATTCGCCCTACCAGGCGCGGCTGCTGCGCGATGGCAAGGAATACGACGAGCTGAGCTGGGACCAGTGGGTGGCCGAGAAGAAGGCCACTGCCATTCCCGGCGTGGTGGATTTCGCCAAGGCCGCCAATGCCCGCGGCATCACCCTGATCTACATTTCCAACCGCGCGGTGCACCTGAAGGACGCCACCTTGGCCAATCTGCGCAGCGTGGGCCTGCCGGTGGCCGATGACAGCGTCTTTCTCGGCCTGGGCACGGTGGTGCCCGGCTGCGAGCAGAACGGCAGCGAAAAGAACTGCCGCCGCCAGCTGGCCGGACAGAAGTACCGCGTGCTGATGCAGTTCGGCGACCAGCTGGGCGACTTCGTGCAGGTCACCGCCAACACCGGCCAGGCGCGTGGCGCCTTGCTGCAGCAATACCACGACTGGTTCGGCGAACGCTGGTGGATGCTGCCCAACCCCAGCTACGGCGGCTGGGAGCCGGCGCAGTTCAACAACGACTACGCGCAACCCTGGCAAAAGCGCCACGACGCCAAGCGCGCTGCGCTGGAGGTGGCCCGATGAGCCGCGCGCCCTTGCCGCTGGCCGCGCATGAGCGGCTGATCTTCGCGCTGGATGTGCCCGGCCACGATGAAGCGATCGCCTGGGTGGACCGGCTCGGCGATTCGGTGTCGTTCTACAAGATCGGCATGGAGCTGCTGGCATCGGGCGAGTACTTCCACGTGCTCGATGCGCTGGCCAAGCGCGACAAGCGCGTGTTCGTGGACCTCAAGTTCTTCGACATTCCCGCCACCGTGGCCGGCACCATCCGCCGCCTGGCGCAGTGGCCGGTGAGTTATTGCACGGTGCACGGCTGGCACGCCGGCATGCTGCAGGCCGCCGCCGAGGCCAATCACGGTGACATGCGCCTGCTGGCGGTCACGGTACTGACGTCGATGGGCCGCCTGGACCTGGCGGCAATGGGCATCGACCGTGAACCGGTGGACGTGGTGGTGGAACGCGCGCTGGCTGCGCAGGCCGCCGGGATCGATGGCGTGATCGCTTCGGGGCAGGAAGCCGGCCCGATCCGCCGCGCCACTGGCCCGGACTTTTCGATCGTCTGCCCCGGCATCCGCCCCGGCGGCCCGGTCGGCGACGACCAGCAACGCACGGTCGGCGTGGCGCAGGCCTTCACCGACGGCGCCGACGCGATCGTCGTTGGCCGCCCGATCCGCCTGGCGAGCGACCCTGCAGCGGCGGCTGACGCCATCCAGGCGGAGATCCGCGCGGCACTGCCGCAGAACGGAAACTGATCGGGCCGAAACAGCGGCCAGCTTCCAAATAAATCAATAGTTTAGGCGTCAACAATTAAAGCATTGCTTTAATGTGAAAGTCTCGTTAACATGCCGGCGTCCGATGTCAGTCGGAAGCTGTGCCACTCATTGTCCACCGGGCTTGTCCCGGTTTTCGAAGGGATCGGGCCTTGTGTCCGATCCTTTTTTTTGCCGTCACGTTCGCGTGTCGTGGCGACCGACATCAGTGGCTGGCTGCGTGGTGGCATAGATCGCGCGTTACCCGCTGCACTAGGCGAGCATGCATCGCCTGGACGCACGTGCGAAGCGCGCCGTTGGCGCACGCTTGGATCCCTGCGTTCGTTATCGGTCATGCGCAACTGCCACCACCTTCAGCATCAGTTCCAGCCGCAGTGCAAACCAAGGCACTTACGGTAACGCAGCCGCCTTGCAGTAGCGGTCGATGAATTGCTGGTGGCTTGGCATCACATCCACGCAGTGGCTGATGGTCTGCGCCACGCTGGCCAGAAAGCCTTCGGCGTCGGTATCCGGCACCTGGTCCACCAGCGGGTGATACCCCTGCGGCAGGATGCCCTGGCCCACCAGTACCTGCACCCAGCTGATCTCGGCAAACATTTCCTCGGCATTGCGATAGAAGCGCCCGCTGTCGCGGAACAGGTCCAGCGTGGTCTGCAGCTCCGGGGTGATCGGCATGTGGCGGCAATGCCGCCAGAACGCGCTGTCGTCGCGCTCGGTGGCGTGGTAGTGCAGCAGCAGAAAGTCGCGGATGCGGTCGAACTCGAATGCCAGCCGGTCGTTGTAGCGCTGCACCAGCACCGGGCTGACGCCCTCGCGCGGAAACAGCTCCAGCAACTTGGAAATGCCGGACTGGATCAGATGGATGCTGGTCGATTCCAGTGGCTCCAGAAATCCGCTGGCCAGGCCCAGTGCGACGACATTGCGGTTCCAGCACTGCTTGCGCCGCCCGGTGGTGAAGCGCAGCGGGCGCGGGTCGGCCAGCGGCTTGCCGTCCAGATTGGCCAGCAACGTGGCGGCCGCTTCGTCGTCGCTGATGTGCGCGCTGCAGTACACATAGCCGTTGCCGGTGCGGTGCTGCAGCGGAATGCGCCATTGCCAGCCGGCTGCGCGCGCGGTGGAGCGCGTGTATGGCGTGGGCGGGCCCACCTTTTCGCAGGGCACTGCCAGCGCGCGATCGCAGGGCAGCCAGTGGGTGAAGTCGTGATAGCCGGTGTGCAGCGCCTCTTCGATCAAAAGCCCACGGAAGCCGGAGCAATCGATGAACAAGTCGCCGTGCACCGTCTGTCCGGACGCCAGCTGCAGCGATTGCACATGGCCGCTTTCCGGATGCAGCTGCACCTGCTCGACCAGCCCTTCGATGCGGGTCACGCCGCGCTGCTGCGAATACCGGCGCAGAAAGTGCGCGTACTGCGTGGCATCGAAGTGGTACGCGTAGGCGATGTTGGCCAGCGGCGAGTTGGCCGGCACATCGCCGGCGGAGGTCATGAACTTGCCGCGCGCAGCCGCCACGGTATTGAGCGTGTACGCCCCCAACGGCTGCGCTCTGCCGCGTGCGTGTTGCTTGATCCAGTATTGGTGAAACGGCAATAGCCCCAGCGGGTGCCCGATCTGGGTGCCGAAGCCATGCATGTACGCGGTTCCCGGGCGTTGCCAGTCGACGAACTCGATACCGAGTTTGAAGCTGCCCTGGGTCTGGCGCACGAACTCGGCCTCATCGATGCCGAGCAGGTTGTTGAAGGCCTTGATGTGCGGCACGGTGGCTTCGCCCACCCCGACGGTGCCCAGCTGGTCGGACTCGATCAGCTGCACCTTGAAAGTGGGCCCGAGCACGCGCGCAAACGCGGCGGCCGCCATCCAGCCGGCGGTGCCGCCGCCGACAATGACGATGTTGCGAAGTGGAGCGGGAATCATGTCGATGCATTCCTGAACAAGACAGCGGACGGACACACGAACGGGGCCAGCTGGCCCCGTTCGAAATACCACATGCCCGTGTCGGCGCATGTGGCAATGCGCGCATCAGAACTTGGCGCCGATCTCCAGCACGACGCTGCGCGGCACGTAGTTGATCTCGCCACTGGTGTTGATGGCGATGTCCGGAGCGAACTGACCATTGCTGCCGAAGCCGTTGTAGGCGTAAGCGCTGTAGTTCTTGAAGTTGAACGCGTTGAGCAGGTTCACACGTGCGTTGAGCTTGAAGTCGCCGGCCACGGTGAACTCCTTGGTGGCCTGGAAGTCCACCGTGCGGTAGCCCCAGATATCGCCGCCGACCAGGAACTTACCGCTACCCGGCGGAGTGACGCCGACCTGCTGGCAGGTGGCGCCATCGGGATCGGTGAAGCCGAAGCAGGCGATCGTGTTGATCGGCTCGGGCGTGGCCAACACCAGCTTGGCACCGAAGGTCACGCCCCACGGACCATCGATCGAACCGGAAGCGACAAAGCGATGTGCGGCCACGGCATCGGACTTCACGAATGGATAGCCGCGGATGGTGGCCTTATCGAAGCCGTAAGGCTCGTCGATGTTGCGGTTCTGGCGCGCGCTGGTGTGGGTGTAGGACAAGGTCAGGCCCCAACCGGATTCCTTGGTGTACGGCTTGTCGGCCGACAACAGCACCTGGCTGTTGCGCTGCTCCAGGCCGTTGCTGCCCAGGATGGTGTTCTGATAGCCCGGCACCGGCTCGCCCCACGGCACGTTGCCGTTCTGGAAGTAGGAGCCATCCGGATAGCGGTTGATCAAGCCCATCGCGAAACCGTCGTAGCTCAGGATGCGCTGGAAGGTCACATCGGTCAGCCAGTCGCCCACCTGGTTGGTGATGCCGATGCTGTACTGGTCGCTGTACGGCGTCTTGAGCTTGTTGTTGAACATGAAGAGCTCGGCGCTGCCGGCGACACCGGGAATGGTGTTGAGCTGATCGATGCCGTTGAGATAGCGCGGGTCGAACGCCACGCAGGTGCGGTCGGCGCGATAGCACGTGCCGGTGGCCGGGTTTTCGAAATACACCGCCACCGGCGACAGCGCCGCCTTGCTGGTTTCCAGCGCCAACTGTTCGAACAGGTTGCGGTCGTACGAGCGCGCGGCACCGCCATGCACGATGGCGGCTTCGTCGCCGAAGATGTCATACGAAAAACCGAAGCGCGGCGCCCAGGCATCCTTGAAGTTCTTGCGGTTGTTGCCGGTGCTGATGTAGTCGGCCACGTTGATGCCGCTGGGCAGCAGACGGTTTGCCCACGGCTGGCCGGGATTTTCTGCGTCGTTGGCATACAGCGCATCGACGAACGCCTGCGAGGTGACGAAGTTGGTGTAGGCCGGGGTGTCTTCGTAATCCCAGCGCACCCCGATGTTGATCATCAACTTGTCGGTGGCGGCCCAGTCGTCCTGCAGATAGATACCGTACTGCTTGGACGGCGAGACCACCGTGGCGCGCTGGCCTGGCGTGGTGTAGGGCGCAATGAAGTCCACGCGGTACGGCGTTGAGTCAATGCTGCCATTGCTGACGCGATAGCTGAACTGCGGATTCAACGCCGCCGCATCCTGCGAGGTGAGCTCGATGTCCTTGTAGTTCACACCCATCTTGATGGTGTGTTCGCCATGCCACTGGAAGCTGGTGAAGGTCAGATCGTTCTGGATGAACCAGCCTTTCTGGCTCTTGCGCTGCGCGTTCTTGCCGCCAGCCGAACCGGTGGTAAGGAACGTGCGCTCATCGATATCGGTGGAGCCGGCACGTGGCTGGAAATAGGTGTAGACGATGCCATTGCCCAGGGTGCGCGGGGTCGGGTTGTTCTCCGAATTTTCGGTGCCGACGATGACCTCGTTGAACCAGTTGTCGGCACTGTGCTGTCAACGCAGGTTGGTGCGCTTGTCCTTGTTGATCTTGTCAGTGGCCTGCGCGAGCGTGTTGGTACCGCCGACGTTGGCAGTCTGCGTCTCGTCGCGGTAGATCGTGCTCAATTCGATGCGATCGCGATCGGTGGGCTCGAAGTCGATCTTGCCGAACAACAGGTCTTCTTCGAACGGCATGTTGGCCGGGCCATATTGGCTGGCCAGGTTGGCCGGCAACTGGCTGACGAAGGCCGCCGCCTCCGAGCTCGGCTGCACGCTCTTGGGCGCCACGTTTTCCTTGCCTTCGTAGGCAACGAAGAAATGCATGCGGTCCTGGATGATCGGCCCGCCAAGTGCGAAGCCGTATTCCTTGGTCTGCGAGTCGATCTTGCCATTGGCTTCTTCGTCGGGCCGCTTGTCGCGCAGGTCCTGATCGGTATAGCGATAGAACGCTTCGCCGTGGAATTCGTTGGTGCCGGACTTGGTGGCCGCGGTAATCGCCGCGCCACTGATCTGGCCGTACTCGGCCTTGTAGTTGGAGGTAATGACCTTGTATTCGCCGATCGCCAGCTGCGGGAATGGATTGCCCTGCGTATCGCTTTGACCGGCGACGCCGCCGCTACGCACGTAGCTCTTCTGGCCTACGCCGTCGATATACAGATTGCCGGCGCTGGCATTGGATGCACCGCCGCGCAGCTTGGTGTTGCCGTTGCCATCGACCTGAAACACCATGCCCGGCACGGTATCGGCAAACTCCAGGAAGTTACGCGTGGCCTGCGGCAACTGCTGGATCTGCCGCGCGCTGATGGTGTTGCCCACTTCCGAGGTCTTGACGTCGCGAATCATCGGCGCGCTGACCGTCACCGTATCCAGCGTGGTCGCATCACCGGCAGGCGCCGCGGCCGTCTCGGTGCCCAGATCGACAGTGGCGCTGGAGGCCACCGACAGGGTCACCGTGCGGCTGATGCCGTTGGATTCGACCTTGTAGGTGCCCGGCTGCAGCCCGACGATGGTGTAGTTGCCGTTCGCATTGACCGGCGCGCGTCGCACCGAGCCGGTGGCGATGTTGGTGACGACGACTTCGCTGCCGCTCTGCGCGGAAGCGACCTGGCCGCGCAAGGTGGCGTTGCTGGACTGGGCCATGGCCGGAGTGGTGGCGAACAACGAGGCGGCCAGGGCGCAGCACAACAGGCTGCGCGCCGGCAGGGTGGAGACGGTGCGGTGATTCTTCATGACTTTCCCCCTCCCAGGGGTAAAGCGCGACGCAGTGCAGTGACTGGCGCGTTGGGTTGGTGCTTTGGTGTGGAACACAGGGACAACAGGCAACAGCAGCCGCAAGGGCTGCAAGAACAACAAGGGTCTGCGGTGACGGGTGCTTGCTCCTTCAGGCACGGGTCGAGACGGGTGAGGCAATGACGACGCGTGGACGATGCAGTGCCGTGGCAATCACCGGGCAATGCAAGACCAACGATGCACCAGGGTGCGTGCCGTGCACGATGGCCAGCACAGGCGGCACCCCTGTGCTGGCGACTGCGGCGGTGCTAGCGACTTACCAGATGATGCGTGCGCTCAGGAACAGCGTCCGCGGCGAGGTGGACAGCGCCCCGTACTGGTTGATGCTGGCACGCGGGTTGTAGACGCCGTCCTGGCCCCAGTCGATGGCGTACTGATCGTAGTTGCGGAAGTTGAGCGCATTGATCAGATCCCCGCGCACCTGCACGGTCAACGCCTCGGTGACATGCATGTCCTTGGACAGCGACAGATCCAGCTGGCGCGTGCCGAAGATGTCGCCGCCGGCGATGAACTTGCCGCCCGGTGCATCCACCGAGACGATGCGGATGTTCTCCGACGGCTGGCCGCCGTACTGGTCGTAGGACACCGCCTCATTGCGCGGCGGCACCGTGGCCAGGGTCAGCTTGGCCGAGGCGCTGATGCCCCAGAACAAATCGTAGATGCCGGTCAGCACCAGGCGGTGGCGCGGCACTGCGTTCAGATCCAGGAACGGGTAGTCGGCGATGGTGGCCGCATCGAACCCGTAGCGCTCGTCGTTGCCGCGGTTGCCGCGTGCGCGCGAGAACGTGTAGGCCGCCGTCAGCCCCCAGCCGCTTTCCTGGGTATAGGGCTTGTCGGCCGACAGCAGCAGCTGTCCGGTCTTGGTTTCCACGCCGTTATTGCCGATCAGCAGCGAACCGAAGCCCGGCGGATTCTCGTTCCACGGCTGGCCGCCATTCTGGAAGAAATCGCCATTGGGATAGCGGTTGCCCAAGGTCAGGATCAGACCGTCCTTGCTGTGAATGTAGGACACCGTGGCCGAGGTGTTCCACTCGCCCAGCCGCGTGCGCAGGCCCAGCGAATACTGGTCGGAATAAGGCGTCTTCAGATCGTTGTTGAGCAGGTCGATCTCACCGTTGCGCACACCCGAATTGACCAGACCGCCGAGGCTTGCCGGGTCGCTGAGGTAGGCCGGGTTCCAGTTGACGCAGGTACCCGGCGCCGGCGTGCAGCCGGGCGCGGCCTCGGCGAAGCGGAGCGTGTACTGCGCCAGCGCCGACTTGACCTGCTCCAGCCCCAGGATGTCGAACAGGTTGCGGTCGTAGCTGCGTCCGGCACCGCCGAACAACACCAGCGATTCGTCGCCACGGAAATCGTAAGAAAAGCCCAGGCGCGGCGCGAAGTTGTTGTTGTCCTGCTTGCGGTTATTGCCGGTGCTGATGTAGTCGTTGATGTTGACGCCGCCCTTGGCCAGTTGCTCGGCGTAGGTGGCGCTCACCGTCGGGTCGGTGCCGGGGCCGTTCAAGGCCGCCACCACTTCCGGCGGGGTCACGTTGTCCAGGTAGGATGGAATCTTCTCGCCATCCCAGCGCACGCCCAGGTTCAATTGCAGCTTGTCGTTGACGTCCCAATCGTCCTGGATGTACAGGCCCAGCTGCTTGCTCTTGGTCGTCACCGAGGGCGCCGCACCGGCAAACGGCAGGTTGAACTTCACCTGGTACGGAATTGCCGAGGTTCCCAGGCCATCGGCCACCGCGTAATAGAACGAAGGATTGACCGTCGAGTTTTCGCTCTGGGTCAGCTCCACCTCCTTGTACTTCACGCCCATCTTGATGACGTGGCTGCCGTGCCAGTCGATGCTGTTGAAGGTCAGGTCGTTCTGGAAGCTCGGGCCTTTCTGTCCCTTGCGCTGGATCGCCAGGCCGCTGGTGGCGTTGTCGCGGATCAGCACATCGTCTTCGGCAACGCCGCGGGTATAGATGTTCTGGTTGCCCAGGGTGAAGGCATTGGGGTTGAACAGCACGTCCTCGTAGGAGACACGCGCCTCGTTGACGTAACGTTCGCCGAAATGCTGCCAGCGCAGGTCATAGCGCTCTTCGGTGTTGAGGTTGTTCTTGCCGGCGATGGCGGTGTTGCGGTCGCCCACGTCGTCGCGGCTCTTTTCGTCGCGGTACTTGGCGGTCAACTCCAGGCGATCGTTCTCGCCCACGTCCCAGTCGATCTTGCCGAAGTACAGATCTTCCTTGAACGGACGGGTGACCGAACCCAGGCGGCTCTGCACGCCGGCCGGCAGGTCGTCGCTGAGGGCGCTGAAGCTGTCCGGCACCGAGACCGGGTTGGCCGACACCTCGAAGCCCTTGCCTTCGTAGCTGACGAAGAAATGCGCCTTGTCCTTGACGATCGGCCCGCTGAAGGCCATGCCGTATTCGTCCTGGTGGGTCTGGCGCTTGCTGCCGTCGGCATTGGGCGCACCGGCGCGCTCGTCGGCCTGACGCGCGCGGAAGTCGGTATTGGTGGTGCGCCCGAAGATCTCACCGTGGAACTCGTTGCCGCCAGACTTGGTGGAGGCCACGATCGCCGCCGACCCCACCTGGTCGAACTCGGCCTTGTAGTTGGAGGTGATGACCTTGTATTCGCCGATCGCCAGCTGCGGGAACGGGTTGCCCGCGCTCTGCTCCTGGCCGGAGACGCCGCCGAACAGATAGCTCTTCTGGCCCACGCCGTCGATGTAGACGTTGACCGCCGAGCTGGCCTGCGCGCCACCGCGGATGCGGCTGTTGCCGTTGGGGTCGGTCTCGAACTGCATGCCGGGCACGGTGTCGGCGAACTCCAGGAAGTTGCGCGTCAGCTGCGGCACCGTGTTGATCTGCTTGAGCGACACATTGGTGCCCACTTCGGAGGTCTTGACCTCCTGCAGCGAGGTGGCGGTGACCTTGACCGTGTCCAGGGTAGTGGCGGTGCCATCGGCGGGCGTCGTCGCCTCGCCGCCACTGCCCAGATTCAGGCTCACCGACGAGGCCACCGACAAGGTCACCGTCTTCTCGGTACCCGGGCCGGCATCCACCTTGTAGGTGCCCGGCGGCAGGCCAACCAGGGCATAGCTGCCGTCCGGCCCGGTCGCCACGCGTCGCGTGGTGCCCGTGGCGACATTGGTGGCGGTCACCGTGGTGCCTGCCTGGGACGCGGCGACTTGCCCGCGCAGGGTGGCATTGCTGGACTGGGCCATGGCCGGGCTGGCGGCCAGCAACGAAGCGGCAAGGGCGCAGCACAGCAGGCTGCGCGCCGGCAGGGTGGAGACGGTACGGTAGGTCTTCATGACTTCCCCCTCCCAGGGGTCAGGCGCGTACCGGCAGCGTGGTCGGCGTGGCGCAGGGTGACGCGTTGTTTCAAGGACGAACGAGCAGCGGTAGCGGCAACGATAGAGTTATAAAAAACATAAGAAACCGTAAAGAATTCGTGAAGATGCGACAGGGTGCATAGACGTCAATGGCCCGGTGTGCCGCGGGCGGCGCTGGACGCACGCACGATCAGTTCCGGAACCATCTGCGAAAACGCCGGCGGCGCAGCGTCGGCAGGCGGTGCAGGCGCATCGACCAACTGCTGGCCCAGCAACAACTGCAACGCGCGCGCGCCCAGGCCGGCGATATCCACCCGCATCGTGGTCAGCGCAGGCAGCACGTAGCGCGCCATCGGCACATCGTCGAATCCAGCCAGCGCAATGTCCTGCGGCACCTTCAGCCCGGCGTGGCCGAGCGCGAACAGGCAGCCCAAGGCCATCATGTCGTTGGCGGCGAACACGGCGTCGGGCCGCGTGTCCCGGGCCAGCGCCTGGCCGGCGCGATAACCGGATTCTTCGTCGAAATTGCCGGGCAAGATCCAAGGCTGCGCGGCCGGGTCCAGCGCCAGTTCGTCGCGATACCCGCGCAGGCGCTCATGCGCATCGAAGTTGTCGTCCGGCCCGGCGATGAAGGCGATGCGGCGGTGGCCACTGTCGCGCAGATGCCGGGTCATGACCCGCGCGCCGCCGTAGTTGTCCACATTGAGCACCGGGCGCTGGCTGGCGCTGCCGGCGCAGTTGAGCAGCACCGCCGGCAGGCCACCGGGCAGCGCGTCTTCATGCACGCCCGAATCGCCCAGCGACGGCGACATCACCACCACGCCGTCCACGCGCCCGGGAAGGCGCTCCAGTGCACGGCGCTGCGCCTGCGGGTCGCCGTGCGAACTGGACACCAGCAGGTGATAGCCCTGCTCGCGCGCCACCTGGTCGATGCCGCGGATCAATTCGGAAAAGAATTCGCCATGCAGGTCCGGCAGCACCACCCCGATGGTGTGGGTGCGCCGGCTGCTCAGGCTGCGCGCGGCGTGGTGCGGGATGTAATTGAGCGCACGCGCCACCTGCAAGACCCGCTCGCGTACCGACTCGGCCACGTGCTGATGCCCGTTCATGGTGCGCGAGACCGTCGCCACCGACACCTGCGCTTCGCGCGCAACGTCCTTGATGGTGACGCTGCCGCCTTCGGACCGTGGCCGACTCATGCTGTGGCGTTCTCCAGGTCAACGCGCGTGGCACCGCGCGCCAGGGTGAGGCGCACGGCCTGCTGGCACCGAGCGCCCGTGTCACACAGGCACATGAATGACATCAGCCCCATCTGATGGAGACCCCCAAGCGAGATGCAGCGCACGCTAGCAGGAACTGCAAGCGCTTACATGATGCGCCGCAGCATTGGGCCAAACGCAAGTGGCGCAAGGGCTGAAGCCCGATCGCTGGACAAGTTTGTCCGAATAAGACATCAGCGGCCAATGTCGGACACTGGCCGGCAACGTGCCAGGAACTACGAAAACGTAACATCTACCCACCATACCGTGGCGCACGGTTTGCACCCGCCTTGCCGCCAATGCCTCCAGACAGCAAGATGCGCCGATCGATCAGGGGGAACATCGTGCGCATGTCGCTACCTACCGTCCGTGCAGGGCGGTTCCACTTCGCCGCGTGGCTGCTGCTGGCCGCGCTGTGCGTGAGCGGCTGCCAGCGCAACCAGACCGCGCCCGCACTGCCCGGCGCCAAGGCCGAGCCGGCCGCGGCGATGCAGGCGATGACCCTGCCGTTGCGGCGCAATGATCTGGTGGCGTATGCGCGTATCCGGGTGACGCCTGCGCAATACGCCCAGCTGGAGGCGGCGTGGCGCAGCGGTGTCAGCCGTTGGCCGCTGACCGAACTGCCGCTGCCCAATGAAGTCGGCGCGCTGCTCGGGTCGTTGTCGGCGCCCGATGCCGAACGCCGCCTGCAGCAGGCCTTCGATGCGCAGCTGGCCGGCCAGGCCCAGGGCATCGCGCAGGCGGCGCAATCGCTGGGCCAGTTCGGCGTGCAATACCTGCGTAGCCGCAACGACTACCAGCCCGAGCAGCGCGCCCATTACGTGCAGTTGGTCGACGCCTTGAGCGCGTGGGCCGCCACTGCGCCGCTGGCCGATCGCCCCCGCGCCAAGGCCAGCATCGCCGACCTGGTGACCGCCGCCCGTGCCACCGGCATCACCTCCGATGCCGACCTGCAGCGGCTGGGCATGGAAGAAAGCCTGCGCCGGCTCGGGCCGTTCTGGGAAACCTGCAAGAAGGTGCTGGAGCGCTACGACCTGTCGATCGACGGCAGCCTGGACGCACTGCGGACCGGCTTGATCAAGCAGGATGCCGACACCGCCCAGGTACGGCTGCGCTATCCGCTGGCCGCCCACGATATCGATCTGAACGTCGCGCTGATCAAGCGCGAGGGCCACTGGTACCAGCTGCAGACCCAGAACGAAGTGCAGGCGCTGCTCGATGCCCAGGCCGCGCCCTTACCCAGCGCCACTGCAGTGCCCGACACCGCAGCGGTCGCGCCGGCGAAGGCTGCCGACACCGGGCAACGCCCGGCTGGGCGATAATGACCGTGATGCCAGAACAGAATCCCCTGCCGTTCCCGGACGGCCAGCCCAGCCCGCCCAGCACTGCCGCAGCCGACACCGGCGCCACGACGGCGGCCTTGCCGCTCGCCGAGCCGGTGCCGCCGGCGGTTGCGCCATCGATCGCCCCCGGCGTTGCCGCGGCGCGCAGCGCCAAGCGCCCCTGGTGGGCGCGCCTGCTCGGCCGCCTGGCCGACCCCTGGCTGAGCCTGACCATCGAGCCGGACCAACCCGGTCGCTACGACGACGGCCGCCCGGTGGTGTACGTGCTGGAAGACTACGGCATGTCCAATGCGCTGATTTTGGACAAGGCCTGTCGCGAAGTCGGCCTGCCGTCGCCGCTGGTGCCGTTGCCGGGCGACCCGCTGGAGCGCAAGCGGGCCTACCTGGCGCTCTCACGGCGCAGCAGCAGCAATTCGCTGATTCCCGAGCAGCGCGGCGGCAAGACCCACTCCGATTCGCTGGCCAAGTTGCTGCAGGCGCACCGCGTGCGCGCCGACCTGGACGTGCATCTGGTGCCGGTATCGATCTTCGTCGGCCGCGCGCCGGACAAGCAGAGCGGCTGGTTCGCCGTGCTGTTCTCCGAAAACTGGGCGCTGGTTGGCCGCTTCCGCCGCCTGCTGTCGGTCTTGCTCAACGGCCGCACCACCATCGTGCGCTTCGCCCCGCCGATTTCGTTGCGCCAGACCATGGCCGAAGGGCTGCCGCCCGAGCGCACCTTGCGCAAGTTGCAGCGCGTGTTGCGCACGCACTTCCGGCGCATCCGCGAAGCGGTGATCGGCCCGGACTTGTCTACCCGCCGTTTGCTGGTGGACCAGGTGCTGGCCGCCGAGTCGGTGCGCGAAGCCATCGCCATCCAGGCCAAGCGCGACAATTCCAAGCCGGTCGATGCCTGGCGCAAGGCGCATGCCTATGCGTGGGAAATCGCCGCCGACTATTCCAGCCCGGTGGTCCGCTCGGCCAGCTTCCTGCTGACCCACGTGTGGAACCGCATCTACGCCGGCGTGCTGGTGCATCACCTGGACAAGCTCAAGCAGGCCGCGCCCGGGCATGAAGTGGTGTACGTACCCAGCCACCGCAGCCACATGGACTACCTGTTGCTGAGCTACCTGCTGTACGAACGCGGCATCGTGCCGCCGCACATCGTGGCCGGCATCAACCTCAACCTGCCGGTGGTCGGCACGTTGCTGCGCAAGGGCGGCGCGTTCTTCATCCGCCGCTCGATCAAGGGCAATGCGCTGTATTCGGCCGTGCTCAGCGAATACGTCGCCCAACTGGTGGCCGGCGGCTATTCCATCGAATATTTCGTCGAAGGCGGGCGTTCGCGCACCGGGCGTCTGCTGCAGCCCAAGGGCGGCATGATCGCGATGACGCTGCGCGCGTATCTGCGCCAGCCGCGCAAGCCGGTGCTGTTCCAGCCGGTATACATCGGCTACGAAAAGTTGATGGAAGGCAACAGCTACCTGGACGAGCTCACCGGCCGGCCGAAGGAAAAGGAATCCATCTGGGGCCTGCTGTGGTCCATCCCCAAGGTGCTCAAGCAGAACTACGGCCAGGTGGTGGTGAACTTCGGCGAGCCGATCGCGCTCAACGACGTGCTGGCCAGGCACGCGCCCGATTGGGACGGCCAGCCGCTGCCGGAAGACGAAAAACCCACCTGGCTGGCGCCCGCGGTGGACATGCTGTCTACGCAGATCCAGACCCGCATCAACTGCGCCGCCGACGTCAATCCGATCAACCTGCTGGCGCTGGCCCTGCTGTCCACGCCCAAGCACGCGATGGGCGAGGCCGACCTGATCGCGCAGATCGAGTTGTGCAAGAAGCTGCTGGCCGAAATGCCGTACTCGGACCGCGTCACCGTCACCCCGCACACGCCGGCGCGCATCATCACCCACGCCGAAGAGATCAACGTGCTCACGCGCGTGTCGCACCCGCTGGGCGATGTGCTCAGCGTCAGCGGCGATACCGCGGTGCTGCTGAGCTACTTCCGCAACAACGTGCTGCACCTGTTCACCGCTTCTTCGTGGGTGGCGTGCTGCTTCCAGAACAACCGCCGCATGAGCCGCGCCGGTCTGTTGCGCCTGGGCCGCACGGTGTATCCGTTCCTGCAGGCCGAGTTGTTCCTGCCGTGGAGCGAAGACCGCTTTGCCGAACGCATCGAACAGACCATCGACATGTTCGTGCGCGAAGGCCTGCTGCTCAACGTCACCGACGACGACGGCGGCATCCTGACCCGCAACACCGGGCAGACCGACGAAGTGTTCCGCCTGCGCGCGATCGGCCATTCGCTGCAACAAGCGTTCGAGCGCTATTACATCGCCATTTCGGTGCTGGTGAAGAACGGCCCGGGCGTGCTCGGTGCCGGCGAACTGGAAAGCCTGTGCCAGCAGGCCGCGCAGCGTCTGAGCCTGCTGTATGCACCGGCCGCGCCGGAGTTCTTCGACAAGACCCTGTTCCGCGGCTTCATCCAGAAATTGCGCGAGTTGCGCCTGGTGTGGCCGGACGACAACAGCAAGCTGATGTTCGACGAGCGCCTGGATGCCTGGGCCAAGGACGCCAAGTTCATTCTCGGCCGCGAACTGCGCCATACCATCGAACGCGTCAGCCCGGCAGCGGCCAAGCCGGACGTGGCTGTGCCGCCGCAGTAAAAGCGACTGACAAGACGTGGCGAGCAGTCGTCAGGTGGGTGTGGACGGCGGGCAGGAACCGGAGCGTACGCGTGGTACATGCCGATACCGGGCACCGGCCGCGCCCGCCTGGCGGCTGCACAGTCGTTTTGTTGGATGCTCTAGGCCGTTGGCGAATGCCTTCACGTCTTGCAGGGCGCGTCGGGCGCGTGGCGAGGTGGCGGTAGGCGAGCGCCGGCGGCTTTCACACAGCGGTTCCGTTCGCTTCATCGGGCGCTTGCAGCGTTCCCGTTAGCATCGCAGCACCTTTCACTGTGATCGGCTGCGTTGCACCACGGGCGTCGCCGACAGGAGACTTGCATGCGCGCAGCCATCCACACCCAGTTCGGCGACCCGGCCAAGGTGCTCGAACTCGGCGAACGGCCCACACCGCAACCCGGCAAGGGCCAGGTCCGCATCGCGATGCGGCGTTCGCCCATCCACAACCATGACCTGTGGACGGTGCGCGGCAACTACGGCTACAAGCCCACGCTGCCGGCGATCGGCGGCAGCGAAGGGTCTGGCGTGATCGATGCGCTGGGCGAAGGCGTGCAGGGCCTGCAGGTCGGCCAGCGTGTCGTCGCCGCCGGCGTGCACGAGAGCTGGGCCGACTACTTTCTGGCCGACGCAACCGGCGTGGTCCCGCTGCCCGACGCACTGGATGACGACCGCGGCTGCCAGCTCATCGCCATGCCGCTGAGCGCGTTGATGCTGATCGAGTTCCTGAATGTCGACAAAGGCGACTGGATTGTGCAGAACACCGCCAACGGCGCGGTCGGCAAGACTGTGGCCATGCTGGCTGCGGCACGCGGCATCAACGTGATCAATCTGGTGCGTCGCGATGCCGGCGTGGACGAACTCAAGGCACTGGGGATCGGGAATGCGGTGTCGACCGCGCAGGACGGTTGGCAAGACCGCGTGCGCGCGCTGGCCGGCGATGCACCGATCGTGCGCGCGATCGACTCGGTGGCCGGCAAGGCGGCAGGCGAGCTGATGGGGCTGCTCGCCGAGGGCGGCGAGTTGATCTCGTTCGGCTCGATGACCGGCGAACCGCTGGAGATTGCCAGCGGCAATGTGATCTTCAAGCAGGCCACCGTGCGCGGCTTCTGGGGCAGCAAGGTCATGGCCGCCACCAAGTCCGAGGACAAGCGCCGCATGATCGGCGAGCTGTTGAAGGCCGCGCTCGACGGCAGCCTGGCGCTGCCGGTGGAAGCGGTGTTCGATCTGGAAGACGCGGCCAAGGCGGCAGCGGCCAGTGCCGAACCGGGGCGAGGTGGCAAGATCCTGCTGCGCGCCGGTTGAGCGGGGTGCGCCGATCGAAACAGCGCCAGCGCGGGGACGGAGTGGCAGGTCGCCCGCGCTGGCTGGATGGCAGTGTTGCTTGCGCGGTGGAACTCTCAGAGCGGTTCCTAGCGAGCACTGATCTTTCGTGCGCCGCGCGGTTGTATGTGTCGTGTGGCCGATGTGGGTATTGATCCGTTGCAGCCAGCGGTCGTTCGCAGTTAGCGCTGCGCAATCAGAGTAGAGCGACTTGGCCGTTGACAACGTTCAGCACTCGTACCCTCATCCGCCCCTTCGGGGCACCTTCTCCCGGTGGGAGAAGGGAGCTTATCGGCGCGATGGGTTTAGCCGGTTCGATGCAGGAGACGTGCAGTTCCGGCTGCGATGCAGTGAGCTTCTCCAGGTACGAGAAGGAATGTCTCGACGCGAAGCGCTAGAGCCTGCTTCGGCGAAATAAGGAAGCCGCGAACCAGCGCTTTACAGAGCCTCATCCCACCAGCACAGATCAAAGCCTCTCCTCACGTCGGGGCCAGAAGGCATGGCTGGTGCGCCCCTGGGCGTGCCTTCGGGTGCCCGCGTCGCAAGCGCGGGGTCTGGGTGAGGGACCGTTTCTGCAGCTGACGCAAGCTCCCGCCAACCAGCCATCACGCCGGCTCGTCGGGCACCAACTCCATCTCCAGCCGCGTGATGCAGTCCTTGATGTGCAGCTTGCGCTTCTTCAAGCGCTTCATCTGCAGCTCGTCGTCCAGGTTCGCGGGCACGCGCTGGATCTCCTCGTCCAACGCGCGGTGGGCGCGTCGCAACTCGGCGATCTGTTCGACGATCTCGGCGGTTGACAGGGTTTCCACCCCCCGAGCATACACAACCCCGGGCTGCGCGCGTCACCCACGCTTGCCAAGCGGCCCGGGGCTGCGACAATGCCCGCGCGCCGCGGGGAAACGGCGGCGCGCCCCGTCCATCATTGCCGCGCGGCTACGGCCGTCGAGAAAGGAGTCTTTCGATGCGTCTGCATCCTTCCCTGCTGGCCCTGGGCCTGTTCGCCGCCGCCAACCTGGCCAGCGCCGCCGATGTCGCCAAGTACGACGGCTTTCTGTGCTGCAACCTGCGCACCGACGGCAGCTGGATCAGCGACAGCAACTACGCCGAAGACGGCAAGCGCATGCTCCCGGTCGGCACCCCGGTCAGCGTCACCGGCTTCGGCCGCAACCGCGTCAACCTCAAGATCGCCGGCGAAAAGCAGTCCATCGGCAACGATTACAGCCGCGACCTGGACAACACCGCCTTTGCCGCCCGGTATGTCGTCACCACCGACCCCAAGCTCAAGCTCGCTACCTTCCCGCCCAAGATTCGCCAGGCGATCAACGATGGCAAGCTCACCGGCGGCATGACCCGCGAACAGGTGCTGATGGCGGTCGGCTACCCGATCAGCAGCGAAAACCCCAACCTGGACGCCTCGCTGTGGCGCTACTGGCGCGACAGCTTCTCCGAGTACCAGGTGCAGTTCGGCCCCAGCGGCAAGCTGGTCAAGGTCACCGCCGATCCGCAGGTGATGAATTTGATCTGGGTGCCGTGAGGCACTCAGCGGAGCAACAGGCGCCGGCGTGAGCCGGCACCTGTCATCGCCCCACGGTTGCTGATCACTGATGTCGCGTGCGTGCGCGCTGGCGAATGCAAGGCATCGACGACACCGCGCGGGTTCATTGAACGTGCGACCCCGACGAGGGAAGACATGCACGATGGTGAATTGATTATCCCGCCCGACACACTGGCCGATCCGGAGGCCTTCGAACTGCTGCGTCTATGGGCCGCGAATGAATAGCTGCACGTGAGCATCAATCGCGATCTGGGTGGCGGTGCAGAGGACATCGGCGAACTGCTTGCGGATCTGTTCGAGCATGCTTCGCGGATGTACGCACAGCGCGATGGCATGCCGCTCGCGCAATGTCGCACGCTGATGCTGGATGACTTCTTGCGACGCGTTGCCGACCCGAGCGGTCGGCAAGAGGGAGCGCTGCCAGTCGAGCACTAGCGGCACCGTGCAAGGCCCTTGTTGCGCGATCGCGCGTCCCGGGCAAGCCTCTATTGACTGCGATGACTCGGTTAGCAGTGCGCCGGGCACGGACGCATCGCCGTGCTGCCTTTTGGATACCATCGAGGCTGGCTTTCTCGCCCAAGGGCAAAGATCCTGGCGTCACTGGCCTTCCCGACCAACACCTGATGAGAGCGTCCTGATGAGAGTGTCATGCAGCGAGATCTGATTCTGTATCCCAAAGACGATAACGGCGACACGCTCTGGCATATCGCACAGCAAGGTGTCGACCTTTCAAAGCCGCGGGAAATCGCTTTTTCGGTGGTCTTCCCCAGCAAGGAATCGGCGCTGGAGTTCTCGGTGAAGATGCTTCGCTTCGAGCAGAAAGTCCGCTGCTGTCATTACCCGGAAAACACGGCGTTTCCCATGGATGTGACGGTGTATCCGACCATGGTGCCGTCGTACAAGGCGATTTCGGCGTTCGAGGAAGACCTGGCAGCCGAGGCCAAGCCCCTGGACGGCTTGAACGACGGATGGGAATTCTTCGGGGACGCGAAGGACGCCTGAGCGCTCGACCGGTTCGAGGACTGCACGGCGTGCAGATTCTCCTATCAGCGCTTCCGCATCAGCGTGCTGACTGCGGCACACGTCGCAGCTGCGACACGTCGTAGCCCATCGCCGCGATACGCTCGACCGCTTGCTGATAGTCGGCATCGGAGACCTGCGGGGTACGCGCCATGTACCAGACGTAGTCGCGCTTGCTGCGCGCCACGATGGTCTGCGTATAGGCTGCGTCCCGCCAGGCGATCACGTACTCGGCCTTGAACGGCCAGAAGAACTGCATGCGCCAGAGCGCGCCATTGCCTTCCTTCGCCACCTGGCCGATCGGATGCATGGATTTGAGCGGCGCCTGGAAGCTGCCCTTGCGAAAGGTGAAGGTGGTCTGGATGCGACCATCCGGTCGCAGCGCGTAGCTCTCCACCGCGTCGTAGGCGCTGCGCTCGGGCCGGGTCGGAATATGCGCAATCACATACCAGTCGCCCATGAAGCGCGGCACATCAACGGTGTCTGCGCGGGGCAGGGCAGCGCGTGAATCGCTTGCGCCAGCACTGCCGTGGACCGCGAGCGTGAGTAACAACAGCATCGAACTACGTCGCATGACACTTCTACCTAAGAGGGCACGTCTAAAGCAATACGTAGCTGCACTGCGTCTGGATGCGAGCCCATGCGATGTGGTCCCAGCCTGGAGGCAAGACTGGTGTTGGTGCGTGCGACATCTCGGTGCCGTTTGCCGAGTCATCTGCGTTCAAGAGCCAAATAAAGAGCCTCTCAAACGCCAGAAACGCCCAATTTATGCCGTGAGTATTGTTCAACCCTCAGCCGCCGTGATGACGACAAGGTGCGCGGAAGCATCGAGCTGAAAGGACGTTTCTTCCACCGTTAGCTGCCCAGCGATCACTGACTCGATGGATCTCGGCGGGCGGTTGCCCAACGGCACTCACCAAGGCGATACCGCGTCTTCCCCATACGGATAAATCGTCGCGATCGTTCCATCTGCAGCATGTTCCAGCGGTGCCATCTTGATGCTGCGCAGATGCGTCTGGCCGCCCGAAAGCACGCTGTCGTGATAGAACAGATACCACTGCTCCTGGAACAAGCAGATGGAGTGATGCGTGGTCCAGCCGACCACCGGTGCGAGCAGCACGCCCTGGTAGTTGAACGGGCCGTAGGGTGAGTCGCTGGTGGCGTAGCAAATCTGGTGGGTGTCGCCGGTGGAATACGACAGGTAGTACCGACCTGCATGTTGGTGGACCCAGGGACCTTCGAAGAAGCGGCGGGCGTGGTCGTCTGCGCGCAGCGGGGCGCCGTGTTCGTCGAGGATGACGACTTCGCGGCTGGGTTCGGCCAGTTCGGTCATGTGCGCGTGCAGGCGCGCCACGCGCGGGCCAAGTGCGGGTGCCTCGCCCACCGGTTCCTGATGCGTCTGCGCGTAGACATTATCGCGGTAGTGCTGCAGCTGGCCGCCCCAGATGCCGCCGAAGTACAGGTAATGCGCGCCGTCGTCGGCGGCGAGTACGGCCGGGTCAATCGAGTAGGTTCCGGCGATGGGCTGCGGCTCGGCGACGAACGGGCCTTCGGGGCGATCGCCCACCGCCACGCCGATCTGGAATATGCCGTCGGCGCGTTTTGCGGGGAAGTACAGATAGGTCTTGCCGTTGCGTTGTGCCGCATCCGGTGCCCACATCTGCCGCTGCGCCCAGGGCACATCGCGCACATGCAGCACTTGCCCGAGGTCTTCCACCGCCGCACCTGGATGCGCCATGCGCAACACGTGGTAGTCGGCCATGTCGAAATGCGAGCCGTCGTCGCTGAAGGCCACGCCGGCATCGAGGTCGTGCGAGGGATAGATATACAGCGCACCGTCGAATACATGTGCGGACGGGTCGGCGGTGTAGAGGTGGGTGACCAGCGGTGCGGAAATGGCGGTGCGCGCCAGCGCCTGCAGATTAGCGGCTTGCAGTTCATCGGACATGCGCGTACCTGTGCATGAAGTGGGAGGGGAGGTCAGACAGTGGCGAGCGGTGCGGCCTGGCGGCGCATGCCCAGTTCGTGCTCGATGCGGGTTTCCAGCGCCTTGTCGATTTCGTACAGCGCCAGCAATGCAGTGCCGAGCAGGAACGGAAGCGAGGCGTACACGCTGATGGCCAGGCGGATGCCGTTGGTGACGGCCGCGCCTTGCTGCGGCAGTGCTGCGTTATAGCCATAAAACGCCAGGATGCCGGCGACCAGTGCGCCGCCTACGCTCAGTCCGATCTTCAAGCCGCACAACATCGCCGAGAAGATGATGGCGGTGGCGCGGCGGTGGTTCTTCCACTCCGAGTAATCGGCCACATCGGCGATCATGGCCCACAGCAACGGGATGGTGATGCCGTAGAAATACCCGTGCAGGACGTAGGAAGCGAACACCCAGCCGATCGCATTCGGTGGGTATAGATAGAACGCCAGCAGGAACAGCGTGGAGATCAGCAGCGCGCCGCCGAAGACATTGCGCTTGCCAAAGCGGTCGGCCAGGCGTTTGGAAAAACCGATGCCCACGATCATCGCCAGGATGCCGCCGGCGCTGAACACGCTAAACGCGGAAGTCGGTGCGTCCTGTGGCCACTGCAACGCGCTCATGCCGGCGCCAGTCAGGACGCTGTTGATGCCGGCGATGAAGCGGTTGAACCCGGCGTGGTCGAGAAACTGCGTCAACGCATTCGCGTCGAGGTAGTACTTGAAGTAGTAGATGTACATCCCGCCCTTCATCGCCAGATTGATGAAGACCAGGATGGTGAGCGCCAGCATCACCAGCCAGGGCTTGTTGCGGACCAGATCGGTCAGGTCCTGGCGCACGCTGTTGCGTTGTTCGCTGATCGGCAGCACCCGCTCGCGCGTGGTGAAGAAGGTGATCAGAAAGCACAGCGTGCCGATCGCCGCGAACAGCGCCATGGTGTTGCGAAAGCCCTGCGCCTTGTCGCCATTGCCCAGAATCAAGACCAACGGCAGCAACAGCACCTGGATGATGAACTGCGCAAAGGTCACCGCCAGAAAGCGATACGCCGACAAGCTGTTGCGCTGCTCCATGCTGCCAGTGAGCACGCCGCTCAAGGCCGAGTACGGCAGGTTGTTGGCGACGTACACCAGCATCAGCAAGGTGTAGGTGGCAAAGGCGTAGGCGATCTTGCCCTGCTCGCCGAGCGTGGGCGTATTGAAGGCGGCCAGCGACAACGCCCCGAAGGGCAGTGCGGTCCACAGGATCCACGGGCGGAACTTGCCCCAGCGGGTGCGCGTGCGATCGGCCAAGATACCGATGACCGGCGTAAACACGAACGCGCCCAGCATGCCGACCACAAAGATCAGCGTCGCTGCCACGCTGGCAGGTATGCGGAACACATCGGTGTAGAAGAACGCCAGGAAAGTGACCAGCGTCTGGAAGATCAGATTGGCGGCCAGGTCGCCCAGGCTATAGCCGATCTTTTCGCGCAAGGAGAGCTGCTGTGACCGATCGTTCATGAGATGGGACGGACTCGAAGAATGCTGCGGAAAACGCCGCGGCGCGCATTGCGCCATCGGTCGCCGCTGGGAGGAACGGCGACCGATGACGACAACACTCAAAAGGTACCGCGGATGCCGAGCATGACGGTGCGCCCGGGCTCATACAGGTCGTAGGTGGCGTTGGGCCAGGCGAAGGTCGTGCGCAACGGTTCGTTGGTGATATTGGTGACGTTGAGCGTGATCTGCGGCTTGGACGGCAGCCAATCCAGTGCGTAGCTCGCCGACATATCGAGCTGGCCGCGCGCATCGGCGTTGAGGCGCGCATACGGAATGCCGTTCTGGTTTGCGCCGGAGATCACCATGTCGTCGTTCCAGGTGTAGGACAGGCGGATCGAGGCTGCGTCCTTTTCCCAGTAGACGGTGCCGTTCCAGAGGTTGGGTGCGACACCGACGGCCACCGCCGGCACGCCTTCGCCTTCGGACTGCTGGTTGACGTGGGTGTAGTTGAGGCTGAAGCCCAGGCCGTCGAACAGCTTGTCCAGCGGCTGCACCCAGATGGCCTCGGTGCCGCGGATATTGAGCACACCATCGGCATTGACCTGCGTCTGCACATCCACGGTGGCCGCATTGGGGCCGCCGCGCTGGGCCAGGCCGGCCTGCTGGATCGGCAATAGCGTGTCGTAGTTCACGCCCAGGTCGTTGAACGGAATGCGGCGGATGCCGTTGACGGTGAAGCCGGTGATGCGCTTGTTGAACAGGGTCAGGCCCACATAGCCTTCGCCGCCGGTGTACCACTCGCCGCCGAAATCCACATTGGTCGACAGATACGGCTTGAGGTTCGGATTGCCCTGCGTGGCGGTCTGCGCGGAAGGGTCGCTGAAGTTGGTGTTGGGCAGCATCGCGCTGGGATCGGGGCGGGTCAGCGTGCGCGAGCTGGACAGGCGCATGACCACCTTGTCGGCCACGTCCCATGCCACGTTGAACGAGGGCAGGGTTTCCTTGTAATCCGAATCCAGCACCTGCACGCTGCGCACGCCATTGATGGTGACCGGGCCGGTAATGGTCTGGTCGGTGGTCACATAGCGCACGCCGGCGTTGAAGCGCATGGTGCGGTTCCAGACATCGGCTTCCGCATTGGTCTCGATGTAGAAGCCCAGATTTTTTTCGCGGATGCCGCCGGTCGAAGCGCCGGTGTTGGCCGAGTTGCTCTCCGGTGCGGCATCGCGCAGCGCGTAGTAGTTGGTGTCGGCCAGGAAGCGGGAGAAGTCGGCCGTGATGAAACCGCCTGGGCCGGGTTTCAGATAGCTGGCCAGGGCCGCGTTCGGGATTGCCGAGCCGGCGCCGCCGTTGCACACGTTGCCGCCATTGCCGCGGCACACCACCTGTTCCCAGGCGGTGCTGTTGTCGAAGCCACGGATGGTGCGCTCGGCCATGTCGTAGGACGCGCCGATCTTGACGTTGCGCTTGTCCTCGCCGAACTGCAGGTCGGCGCGCGCGCCGCGCGTTTCGGTCTGGCGCTTTTCGTTCTGGATATTGACCCGGCCACCCGTCCAGCCCCAGCCCAGGTTGGGGTCGTTGAGATCGAGCGGGCTGGTGATGCTGGGGCGGTCGCCGCCTTCGTTGCGGTAGTCCACGGTGGTGAACGGCGAGGTGACCAGGATGCTGGGCGATTCGCGTGCGAGCCAGCTACGGGTGGCATTGGCCTGCACATTGAGCTTGATGTCCTGCTCGGCGCCAAACAGCAGTTCCGCACCGGGATTGACGCTCCAGAACTTGACGTTTTCGTGGTACGGGCGCGCTTCCAAAAAGTACTGCGCGTTGGCGAAGGTGGCGCTGGTCACCACGTTGTTCTGATCCAGCTGCATGCCGAGCGGAATCATGTTGCCGTTGCGGCCGATCAGATTCATGCTGATCCGCTCGGTGGTGCGCTCGGCTTCGGAGTACAGCGTGTCCAGGTAAAAATGCATGCTGTCGGAAGGGCGCCATTCCAGCGACATCACCGACGCATCGCGGTCGCGATCGCCACTCATGTAGACGCTGCGGCCCAGACGCGGGATCAGCGCGTCGCTGATCTGGTCGATGCTCAGGCCCGGGTTGCGCGCCAGCAGCCAGGCGGCGTCGATGGTTTCGCCGGTGGTGAGGCCGCTGCCGGCAGTGGCGGGCACAGTGTCTGGAATGCGCCAGTTGCCGCCGCCATTGACGTTGCACGCCGCCGGTTGGTTGGTGGCTGGCGTTCCTGCCGGCGGCGCGAGACCGCACTGGGTGTAGGTGAGGCCGGGGTTGGTCCAGCCCACGCTCTCGAAACCGCGCACGCCGAGTTTGCTGCGGACCGACGCCACGCCGAACAGTGCACCGAAGGTGCCTGCTTCATTGGTCCAGCTGCCCATGAAAGCGCCGCGTGGGGTGGTTTTTTCGCTGGTGCTGTTCCAGTCGGCCTGCGCCTGATAAGTGAAGTGCACGCCGGGGCGGTCGAACGGGCGCGCGCTGCGCATGTCCACCACACCGGAAACGCCGCCTTCGAGCATGCTCGCGGTGGGTGTCTTGCTCACCGTGAGCTGGGTGAAGAATTCGGTGGGGAACAGATTCAGATCGACTTCGCGGTTCTGGTTCTGCGCATTCAGGCCGATCGAGGCGGTAGCGATGCTGGCGCCGTTGAGCGTGGTCTTGGTGAAGCTGGTGCCCAGGCCGCGGATGGCGATATTGAGACCTTCGCCGTTGACGTCGCGCGCCAGCTGCACGCCGGGAATGCGGTTGAGCGACTCGGCGATATTCATGTCCGGAAACTTGCCGATGTCTTCGGCAAACACCGTGTCGGCAAAGCCGACCGAATCGCGCTTGGCGTCGGTGGAGAACTGGATGCTGCGTCGGTAGCCGGACACGGTGACGGTATCCAGCTGGGTCACCGCATCGTTATTGCCGGCAGTGGTTGGCGGGGTTTGCGCCGTGCTCTGGGCATTGGCGGACTGTGCCCAGGCGGCGGTGCTGGACATGCCCAGCAGGATGGATCCCAACGCGCAGGACAACGCGGTTCGTGCGTAGCTGTTCTTCACCGTAATCCCTTCCCTAACAGGTAGCAGATGTCCCACGCATCGCCCCTGCGCAGGGAGTGCCGCTGCCGTTGCGCGGCGCGACGATGGTGCGATGGGGGAGACGGACGATCAGTGCATTTGATGTTAGCGCTAACAAATTCGGAACATCACGCTGCAGGGCAGCATAGATGCGTGCACGCGCCGGTAGGCCGCCGGCCAACCCACGCCGTCGCGCCGGACGCGCTTGCGTACGGGGTGCAGTGCTGCACTGCGCGATGGATTTATCGCGATGCCGTGGTAATGGTAGCGCTATCATCCGTGGCACAAGGCCACCTTCGTGCAGGTGCAGTGGTCGATGAATCGAACCGAAGAACACGGCAGCGACGGACCCGATCGGCACCTGATGGGTGCACGCTTGCAGGACATCGGCCAATCCGCGCAGGAAGCCGGCGCGCTGGCGCGCCCGCATAGGCCACGCGCATGAGCGAGGTGCCCGCCGCGGCCCCGGGGGCCGCAACGGCAAGGCTCGGCCGGGTGCGTTGGCGGGTCTGCGCCCTGCTGCTGGCCGCCACCACCATCAACTATGTGGACCGCCAGGTACTGGGCGTGCTGGCGCCGTTCCTGCAGACGCAGATCGGTTGGAACGAAATCCAGTACGGCTATATCGTCACCGCATTCCAGGCGGCGTATGCGCTGGGCTTGCTGTGCAGCGGTGCGGTGATCGACCGCTTCGGCACTCGGCTCGGCTATGCGCTGGCGATCGGCCTGTGGAGCCTGGCGGCGATGGGGCATGCCTTGGCCACCAGCGTGGTGGGGTTTGCGATTGCGCGGTTTTTCCTGGGCCTTGGCGAATCGGGCAATTTTCCTGCAGCGCTCAAGACGGTGGCCGAATGGTTCCCGCGCCGTGAGCGCGCGCTGGCCACCGGCATCTTCAATTCCGGCTCCAATATCGGGGCCATTGTTGCCCCATTGTTGGTGCCGTTGATTGCCACCGCCTGGGGCTGGCAGGCGGCATTCCTGTTCACCGGCGTGCTCAGTGCAACCTGGTTGGCGGTGTGGTGGTTCAGCTATCACCCGCCCGAGCAGCAACCCCGGTTGTCTGCCGCAGAACTTGCGCACATCCGCAGCGATGCGCATGAGCCGGTGCAGCGCCGGCTGTCGTGGTTACAGGTGCTGCAGCATCGGCAAGCCTGGGCGTTTGTGCTGGGCAAGTTCATCACCGACCCGATCTGGTGGTTCTTCCTGTTCTGGCTGCCGAAGTTCCTGCACGCCGAATATGGCCTGAGCTTGCTGCAATTGGGCGTGCCCTTGATCGTGATCTTCGTGCTGGCCGACATCGGCAGCATTGCCGGTGGTTGGGTGGCCGGGCGTTTCATCGCACGTGGCTGGAGCGTCAATCGCGCACGCAAGACCGCGATGCTGATCTGCGCGATTTCCGTCGTGCCCATCGTCTTTGCCGCACGCGCCGACAACCTGTGGCTGGCGGTCGCGCTGATCGGGCTGGCCACCGCCGCCCATCAGGGCTGGTCGGCGAATCTGTTTACGCTGCCTTCGGACATGTTTCCGCGCCACGCGGTTGCCACGGTGGTGGGCATCGGCGGTTTTGCCGGTGCGGTGGGCGGCATGCTGATCGCCACCTTCATCGGCTTTCTGTTGCAAGCCACCGGCAGCTATGTGCCGGTGTTTCTGATGGCAGGCTCTGCCTATCTGCTGGCCTTGGCCGTCGTGCACACGCTGGTGCCGCGGCTGGAGCCGGCGCAGTTGCCTGCCGATCCAGCGCCGACATCGTCCTGAGGTGAGCCTATGCACAAGCGCGCAGTAGCACTGGGGTTATTGATGGTGGCCGGCATGGCCGCGCCAACCCACGCGGCACCGCTGGCAGCGGCGGCGTCCAAGTTCCTTGGAAGTGCGTACGGCGCGCAGCAGGCGCCGGGGTTTGCGCAGTACTGGAACAAGCTCACCCCGGAAAACGGCGGCAAATGGGGCAGTGTGGAGGCGGTGCGCGACCAGATGGACTGGAGCACGCTGGATGCGGCATACCGGTTTGCCCAGGCCAATCAGATGCCATTCCAGATGCATGTCATGGTGTGGGGCAACCAGCAGCCGGAATGGATCAAGACCTTGCGGCCGGCCGAGCAGCGCCGCGAGATCGAGCAATGGTTTGCCGCCGTTGCGCAGCGCTACCCGGAGATCGCGCTGCTGGAGGTGGTGAACGAGCCACTCAACGACCCGCCCAGCAAGGCCGATACCGGCGGCGGCAATTATCTGCAGGCGCTGGGGGGTAACGGCGATAGCGGCTGGGAATGGGTGCTGCAATCGTTTCGGCTTGCGCGCCAGCATTTTCCCAACACCAAGTTGATGATCAACGACTACAGCATCACCAATAGCGCGCAGGCCACACAGAAGTATTTGCAGATCGTGCGGCTGCTGCAGCGTGAGAACCTGGTCGATGCGATCGGGGTGCAGGAGCATGCCTTCGAGACCACGCCGGAGGTGGCGATGTCGGTGCATCGCGACAATCTGGATGCGTTGGCCGCCACAGGCCTGCCGATCTACATCACCGAGTTCGATCTGGACGGGCCGACCGATGCGCAGCAGCTGGCCGACTACAAGCGGGTGTTTCCGGTGTTCTGGGACCACCCGGCAGTGCATGGCATCACCCTGTGGGGCTTTCGGCCCGGGTTGTGGCGCGACAAGGAAGCTGCCTACCTGATCCGCGCCGACCGCACCGAACGTCCGGCGCTCGCGTGGCTGCGCGACTACGTTGCAGCCCATCCCGGTGCACCTGCGCCATGACAATTATTGATGCGCGCCGCGCTCACAGACCTTTGTCTGGTGTCCTGACCTTATGCCGATGCGCGCACGTCATCGTGTTGGCTGCATGCGCCGTGTGGCAAATAGCCGCGCTGACCGCGCTGACCACTGCTGCACACCAAGGCGGGTCGGCATGTCCTTTTACGCTGCTTGCTGACCTGCTTGCTGACCTGCTTGCTTGTCCTGCAGTCGCAAGAATGGACAGCCTCGGCGCCATCCTGATCACACCGTTCATTGGTTTCGTTTTGCAGGCCATCGGCGGCTACATTTCGAAATTTTTTTACGGTGGGTGCGGCCTACATTCTGGCGCTGGCGGTGGTGCACCGCCTGGTGTCACGACGCAGCCGGCGCGAGTGGAGCAACCGGCCTAGACGCGGTTCCAGGTGTCTGCGCACTTGGCGTCGATCCGACGCACGTCAGCGCACCTGCTCCTTTCCGTAGCTGCCTTGCTCACTTACCGAGGATGCCAACATGTTGAAACTCCGTTACCCGCTCACGTTTGTGCTGTTGCTGGGCGCGTGTGCGTCCGCTGTTGCAGGACCTATCGCTGCCGGCAAGCAGCGCGTCCTGGGCAGCGAATACAGTCCGTCGCAATCGAAGGATTTCACCAATGACTGGGATGGCGACGTTCCAGAAAATGCCGGCAAATGGGGCAGCGTCGAAGCCGTGCGCGGCCAGATGAACTGGGGCCCGCTCGACGAGGCCTACCAGCTGGCCAAGCGCAACCATATGCAGTTTCAGTTCCATTGCGGGCTCTGGGGCGCCCAGCAGCCGACATGGGTACGCAACCTGCCGCCGAACGAACAGCGTGCTGCGATCGAACACTGGTTCGCCGCCATTGCACAGCGCTACCCCGACATCGACTTGATGCAGGTGGCCAACGAGACGCTGCCGGGTCACAACCAGCCGGACAATCGCCGAGCCGATTCGGGCAATTATCTGCGGGCACTGGGCGGCACCGGGGCGACCGGGGTGGACTGGGTGCTTGAGGCATTCCGCCTGGCACGCAAGTATTTCCCCCATACCAAGTTGATGATCAACGACTACAACGTCACCGAGTACAACGACCAAGCCAGGCAGTATCTGCACACCATCCAGCTGCTGCAGCAAGAACACCTGATCGATGCGATCGGTATCCAGGGGCACCTCTCGAGCAACGGCCCCTCAGTTTCGGTGCAGCGCGCCAACCTCGACCTGCTGGCATCCACCGGACTGCCGATCTACATCACCGAGTTCGACCTGGATGGGCGTACCGACGCTCAGCAGTTGGCAGCCTGGCAGCGCTTCTTCCCAATGTTCTGGGAGCACCCGGCCGTGCGTGGCGTGAACCTGTGGGGTTTCCGTCACGGTCTATGGCGCGAAAATGAAGGTGCGTATCTGATCAATTACGACGGCAGCGAACGCCCGGCTTTGACCTGGCTACGCAGCTACGTTGCCAGCAGGCCCTGACCAGGCTTCCTTCTCACTGTCCATAGGGCTGATATCGATCATGCGTTCTTCCGTGTTGTCCTTGCATCCCGATCGTTTGCTGCCGGCCGATCCCGGCACGCGCGCGATCGCCCGCCGCCTGTACGCACAGGTTGCAACGCTGCCGATCATCAGCCCGCATGGCCACACCGACCCGGCCTGGTTCGCCACCAATGCACCGTTTGCCAACGCCACCGAACTGTTGTTGGTGCCGGACCATTATGTATTCCGCATGTTGTACAGCCAGGGCATCGACCTCGATGCCCTGGGCATCCCGCGCGCAGATGGAACCCGCGCAGCAGTCGACCCGCGTGCGGCATGGCGCGTGTTTGCCGAGCACTACACGTTGTTGCGCGGCACGCCGTCGGCGCTATGGCTCAACCATGTGTTCCATGATGTCTTCGATTTGCGTATCCGTCTCGATGCCGGCACCGCCGATCACTATTACGACCACATCACCGCCGCGCTGCGAACGCCGGCATTCCTGCCGCGTGCGCTGTTCGAGCGCTTCAATATCGAGGTGATCGCCACCACCGAATCGCCGCTGGATCGGCTGCAGCACCATGCGGCCATTGCCGCCAGCGGTTGGCAGGGACGGGTGGTGACGGCGTATCGCCCTGACCCGGTCGTGGACCCGGAGCACGAGCAGTTTGCCGGCGCGCTGCAGCAGTTCGGCGCTCTCACCGGTGAGGACGTGCTCACCTGGGATGGCTACCTGCGTGCGCATCGGCAACGGCGTGCGTTCTTTGCCGCGCATGGCGCCACCTCGACCGATCACGGGCACCCCAGCGCCGCGACCGCCGATCTGTCACCAGCCGAAGCGCAGCGCCTGTTCGATACGGTGGTGCGCGGTGCGGCCACGCCGGAGCAGGCCGAACTGTTTCGCGCGCAGGTGCTGACCGAAATGGCGGCGATGAGCCTTGACGACGGCCTGGTGATGCAGCTGCATCCGGGCTGCTTCCGCAATCACAATCGGCAGCTGTTCGGGCAGTACGGACGCGACAAGGGCGCCGACATTCCGATGCGCACCGACTACGTGCATGCGTTGAAGCCCCTGCTGGATCGGCATGGCAACGACCCGCGCCTGCGCCTGATCGTGTTCACCCTGGACGAAACCAGCTACAGCCGCGAGCTGGCGCCATTGGCCGGGCATTACCCCTCCCTGCTGCTCGGCCCGGCGTGGTGGTTCCATGATGCGCCGGAGGGCATGTGGCGCTTTCGCGAGCAGACCCTGGCCAGCGCCGGCTTCTACAACACCGTGGGCTTCAACGACGATACCCGCGCATTCCTGTCCATTCCCGCGCGGCACGATGTGGCGCGGCGCGTGGACAGCGCCTTCCTGGCCAAACTCGTTGCCGAGCACCGGCTGGAAGAGGACGAGGCAACCGAGGTGGCAATCGACCTGGCCTACCGCCTACCCAAGCAAGCGTACAACTTGTGAGGTGGCGTAAACGGAGGGCGGCAGTGCCGAGGCGTGCGCACGCGGCGCCACTGCATCCTGCGCAGCGGCAGGATCGGTGAACTGATGCGTGCACACGCCAAGCACAACGTCACACGAGCGCTGCGCGCAGGTTATGCAGTACGTGCCTGCACGGGGCTTTTCTGGCTCTGCAGTGCATGGCCCATCATCGCAGCACCGCACGCTGCCAGCGACGCCTCGCGCGAACGTATTTCGCTGGATGCGCAGTGGCGCTTTCATCGTGGCGACCCACCCGCAAACCAGGAAATCCTGGACTACGATGTGCGCCCGCAGGTGGTGCGCAGCAGCGATGGCAGGGTGGCCGATGCGCAGCCGGAACAAGCGCAGCTCATCGATGCGCCCGCCGTGCGCGTGCTCAAGCCGTGGATCCTGCCCACCGCCAACGGTTTGATCGCAGACCCGGCCCAACGGCACATACGCCCTCCAGGCAATCCGGGCAGCACGGTGGCGTATGTGCAGCCGCACTTCGACGACAGCGCATGGGAAACCGTGGACCTGCCGCATGACTGGGCCATTGCCGGGCCGTTCCTGGCAGATGGGCCTTACGGTGGCATGGGTCGGTTGCCGAGCTGGGGCATCGGCTGGTATCGCAAGCGCCTGGACATCCCGGCCAGCGATCGCGGCCGCGCGATGTTTCTGGATCTCGATGGTGCGATGTCTTACGCCACGGTCTGGCTCAACGGCAAGCTTGTCGGCGGCTGGCCGTACGGTTACAGCTCCTGGCGCGTGGATCTGACGCCGTATGCGATTGCAGGCAAGCGCAATCAGCTGGTCATTCGCCTGGATAACCCGCCCGAGTCGGCGCGTTGGTATCCAGGCGGTGGGCTGTATCGCAACGTGTGGCTGACCAAAGCGGCGCCGTTGCATATCGCGCACTGGGGCACGCAGCTGACCACGCCGTACGTCTCGGCCGATGCGGCGCAGGTGCAGCTGACCGTCACCTTGGACAACGCCGCCCGCAGCGCAACCCAGGCGCAGGTGCGCACAGCGATTTATCTGCTCGACGATGCAAGCGACCGGCCCAGTGGCGAAGCGGTCGCGCGCATTCCCGCGCAGCCCATCAGCGTCCCTGCCGGCGGCACGGCGCAGGTGCAAGGCAGCACCCGGATCGATGCCCCGCGCCTGTGGGGGCCTCCACCCGCCCAGCACCCGCATCGCTATGTGGCCGTCACCGAGGTCGACCAACAGGGACGCGTGGTGGACCGCTACGAAACCCGCTTCGGCATTCGCAGCATCGTGTTCGACGCCGACAAGGGCCTACTGGTCAACGGCGAGCACGTGCCGATCCGCGGGGTGAACAATCATCACGACCTGGGCGCGCTCGGTGCAGCGTTCAACAGGCGCGCCGCCGAGCGACAGTTGCAATTGCTGCAGCAGATGGGCGCCAACGCCATCCGCATGAGCCATAACCCGCCTGCGCCCGAATTGCTCGATCTGACCGACCGCATGGGTCTGCTGGTGGTGGATGAGGTGTTCGACAGTTGGGAGATGAAGAAGACCCCGCTGGACTTTCATCTGGTGTTTCCGCAGTGGCATGCCGCCGATCTGCGCGCGATGCTGCGCCGCGACCGCAACCACCCCTCGGTGATGCTGTGGAGCGTGGGCAACGAGGTTGGCGAGCAATACACCGGCCAACAGGGCGCGGCGATTGCGCGCACGCTGCGCGCCATCGTGCATGCAGAAGACCCGACGCGCCCGGCCACGGTGGCGATGAACTACGCCTCGCCCGAGATGCCGCTGCCCGCTGCGCTGGATGTCGTCAGCCTCAATTACCAGGGCGAAGGCATCCGCGATGCAGCCGAGTTCGAGGGTACCGAGCGCATCCGTAAACCGCCGCAATACCCCGCGTTCCATGCACGGTTTCCACACAAGGCCATTGTCAGCAGCGAGACTGCCTCGGCACTGAGCAGTCGTGGCGTGTACCTGTTTCCGGTCACTGCGGACAACAGCGCACCGGTACGCGATGGCCGTGGCGGCGATTCGGTGGCGCATCAGGTCAGCGCGTACGAACTGCATGCGGTGGACTTTGGCTCCAGCGCGGACAAGGTGTTCGCTGCGTTGGATCAACACCCTTACGTGGCCGGTGAGTTCGTCTGGACCGGGTTCGATTACCTGGGCGAGCCCACCCCGTATTACAGCTCGCGCAGTTCCTACTCGGGCATCTTCGATCTGGCCGGCTTCCCGAAGGACCGTTACTGGCTCTATCAGTCGCGCTGGCGTCCGGAACTGCCGGTGGCGCATCTGCTGCCGCATTGGAGCTGGCCAGGGCGCGAAGGACAGGTCACGCCCGTGCATGTGTTCACCTCCGGCGACGAGGCCGAACTCTTCGTCAACGGCGTTTCGCAGGGGCGCAAGCGCAAGGCGCCACGGCAGTACCGGCTACGCTGGGACGCGGTGGTGTACCAGCCGGGCGAATTGCGGGTGCAGGCGTACAAGGACGGCAAGCCGTGGGCCAGCGAGCGCGTGCAGACGGCAGGCCGCGCCGCGCGCATGCAGCTGACGCCGGATCGGGGCAGTATCCGCGGCGACGGACAAGACCTGAGCTTCATCACCGTGCGCCTGCTCGATCGCGACGGACGTCCCGCACCGACCGCGGGCGACCGCCTGCGCTTCCGCATCGAAGGCCCTGGCGAGTTGGTGGCCACCGACAACGGCGACCCCACCAATCTGGAAACGTTCGCTGCGTCGCAACGTCATGCCTTCAATGGGCTGTGCCTGGCGATCGTGCGTGCCAAGGCCGGGGCGCGTGGCACGATCACCGTGCATGTGGAATCGGACACGTTGCAAGCCGCACAGACCCAGGTGGCGGTGCAGTGATGCGATCCAGTGCAATCGAAACCTGTGACCTCTCAACGGACCTGCCCATGCACATCAACCGCGCCAACCTCACCAAACGCCTGGGATTGCTGATCGCCGGCCTCAGTGCAGTGTGCACGCTGCAGGCCTTGGCCGCATGCGGGACGCCCGGCACCTCGCTCAAGCAGGCGTATGCGCAAGGGTTTCTGCTGGGGACTGCCGTCAATGCCGATATCGTCTCCGGCAAGGACGCAGCCTCCGCTGCGTTGGCGGCCTGTCACTTCAATGCGGTGACCGCGGAAAACGTGATGAAGGCCGAAGTGGTGGCGCCGCGTCGTGGGGTGCAGGATTTCAGTGCAGCCGATGCATTCGTGGCCTACGCACAGCGCAATCGGCAGTTCGTGGTCGGTCACACCCTGGTCTGGCACAACCAGACACCGGAGTGGTTCTTCACCAGCGCCGATGGTCGGCCCAATACGCCGGCACAGCAGCTGGAACGCATGCGTGCGCATATCGCAGCGTTGGCCGGGCGTTACACGGGCAAGGTGCAAGCCTGGGATGTAGTCAACGAAATCATCGACGAAGACGGCAGTTACCGTTCGACCAACTGGGTACAGCGCGTGGGCGACGGCGACACGGTGGTCCGCAATGCCTTCACCTTCGCACAGCGCTATGCACCGGATGCGCAGCTCTACTACAACGATTTCAATGCATGGCGGCCGGCCAAGCGTGATGGCATCGTGCGCATGGTCAAGATGCTGCAGCAGGCCGGTGTCCGTATCGATGGCGTGGGCATGCAAGGCCATTGGGGGCTGAACTACCCCAGCCTGCGCGACATCGAAGACGCGATCGATGCGTACGCTGCGCTTGGCGTCAAGGTCATGATCACCGAGCTGGACATCGATGTGTTGCCGCTCACCAAGGAAGGCCAGATCATCGGCACCGGCATGGCGCACAAGCAGTTTCAGCTGCCGGAATTCAAGCGCTTCCTCGACCCCTATCGCGATGGTTTGCCTGCCGACGTGCAGGCGCAATTGCGCGACCGGTATGCCGAACTGTTCGCGCTGTTCTGGCGCAAGCGCGACAAGATTGCGCGCGTCAGCGTGTGGGGCGTCAGCGATGACATGTCGTGGAAAAACGATTACCCGGTACCTGGGCGCACCAACTATCCGCTGCTGTTCGATCGCAATCATCAACCCAAGCCGGCGTTGGATGCGGTGTTGGCCGTGCCCACCGCAACCGCTGCACGCTAGCGGCTGCCGGCCCAAGAGCTGCTGACAACCAGGGCCCGGGCAACAGGCGAGCACGGCCGATGTTCGGTGCGGCATGGATGGCTCGAAACACCGCATTCCTGCGTGCCGTGCACCTCATAGATGCATGCGCGCGATGCATTGGTGGCCACTATGCGCAGTCGCCTGCACACGCATGATGGCATCATGCCCCCAACCATGAGACAGGACTGACCGATGCGCTTGCCGTCTTATCTGCTGTTGGCCGTGCCGTTGCTGGCGGTGCTTGCTGCCTGCACCAAGCAGACTCCACCGACGCCGCGTTTTGCGGCCATCGGCCAGCTGCAGACATTCGACCGCCGCTTCGGTGATGTGGTGGCAAGCGATGCGCGCATCGAGAAGCTCACCGAAGGCTTCACCTGGTCCGAAGGCCCGGCATGGGTACGCAAGGGAGGCTATCTGTTGTTTACGGATGTGCCGGAAAACAAGCTGTATCGCTGGTCCGAACAGGCCGGCCTGTCGGTCCTGCTCTCGCCCTCCGGCTACACCGGCCCGGAACTGCCCACGCTGCGCGAAGCCGGCGCCAATGGTCTGTACGCCGAGCCCGACGGCACGGTGCTGCTAGCCGATTCCGGCACGCGCATCCTGGCCAGGCTCGATCCGGTCACGCGCAAGAAGACACCGCTTGCGACTGCCTTCGAGGGCCACCGCTTCAACAGCCCCAACGATGTCGTGCGGCGCAGCGATGGCGTGGTGTTCTTCACCGACCCGCCGTACGGGTTGAAGGATCTGGATAAATCGCCGGTCAAGGAGCTGCGCTTCAATGGCGTCTATCGCCTGGACACCGATGGCAGCGTGCATCTGCTGGACGATGGCCTGAGCTTTCCCAACGGCATTGCCCTGTCGCCGGATGCGCGCACCTTGTACGTCTCCAACTCCGATCCGCAACGGCCGATCTGGATGGCGTATGCACTGGATGCGCAGGGCGCCGTCACCGGCAAGCGCGTGTTCGCCGATGCGTCCGACCTGATCGCCAAGGATGTTCCCGGCCTGCCCGACGGCATGGCGGTTGCCGCCGACGGTACGTTGTTTGCCACCGGCCCCGGCGGGGTGATCGTTTTCGATCCCGCCGGCCAACGCCTGGGTCGCATCGCCACCGGCGAGGCCGTCTCCAACTGCGCCTTCGGCAACGATGGCCACACGCTGTACATGACCTCGCACGCGATGCTGGCGCGCGTGCGCGTGAAGTCGCTGGGCCTGCAGTTCGTGCGCTAGACGATCGCGGCGATGCCGCTGCATCGCCTCGCGATGGACACGCACGTCTGGCCGCATGCGTGTCTGACCGCAGCGCCAATCGCCTGGTGCTGCCGCCGTATCGGCTGCCTTGTGTACTGCCTCGGTCAATCGTCCAGCCGCCACAGGCCGCTTGCTTGCAGACAAGGCCAGCGGCCATGACGCGCGCCCGCACGACGCGTCCTCGCCCGTAGCGCCACCGCTGCCGGTCTTACCGAGCAGCGTGGTGCCCGCACCTCCGACCGCCGGCCGCAGCGCCTGCGAGCCAGGCCTTTTACCTGGCTCGCCGCACCAACGTTGGCGACCGCAACCGTGGTGCGGCGCGTCAAAACAGGCGTGCACCGAATCGCTCTTGCACCGCGCAACGCCTGCTGCGCCAAGGCGTGCAGCTGTCCAGGCAATCGCCACGCTTGAGCCTGTTGCAAAAAGGTAATCATCGCTATACGGTAGTTTTCACTACTGTCATGAGCGGGTTGCCCGCGGGGTTGCGGCAATGAACGAAGCTTGCGTTTCCCGGTTGCTGCGCACCCTGGCGTGCGTTGTCGTAGCGGCGCTGCCGCTGATGCCTGCGCTGGCGGCAGCGTCCTCGCCGGTACAGGGCCTGTGGCTGACTGCGGCCAAGGACGCCGTCATCGCATTTGCGCCGTGTACCGATGCCGCCAGCGCGATGTGCGGAAAGGTGGTGTGGGACAAGGACGCCGGCACGCCGAAGGACACCTGCGGTGTGCAGATCGCGCGCCTGGAGCGCGACGACAACGGCACCTGGCGCGACGGTTGGGCATTCGATCCGCGCAGCGGCAAGCGCTACAAGGCCACGCTGCGTAGCAAGGGCGACAGCCTGACCCTGCGCGCGTTCATCGGCGCCGAAGTGCTCGGCGAAAACATGCTGTTTACCCGCGTGCAGGCCCTGCCATCCACGCCGGTGTGCGCCAGCCACTAGCTGCGGCCAGCGCCACATGCGCGCGCAGCACCGGCCGCCGCGATCGCGGCGGTTCTCACTCACATCCACCGGGGGAATCCAGATGGCGAAGATCCATGTCGGCGCGGTTGTCGCGTGTGCGTTGCTGCAAGGTGCGGCTTGCCTGCCGGCGCAGGCCCAGCAAGCCGACCCGGCCAGCGAAGGCAGCGTGGCGACCTATCAGTTCGACAACCAGGTCAAGCTGATGAGCGAACAGCGCACGCGCGGCATCTCCGATTCGTTGATGCGGCCCTCGGCCAAGTGGAGCACCCAGTTCGTGCATGCCAGCGGGCTGGTCGCCTTGCTGGAAGTGGCCGGGGTCAGCAAGAAGCAGTTCGTCAATGGCGACGGCCTGGGCGTCACCCTGGCGGGCGGTTATCGCTTCGGCAATCCGGACGGCTGGCACGCTGGCGTGGGCTTGGCCACCGAGCGATTCCCGGGCGCACGCTTCATGGCGCCGCACAGCATCGACCTGGAAACCGGCACCCCGACCGACGTGCGCACGACCAACTACAACAGCGACTTCGCCGTGATGGAGCTGGGCTACGGCATCGTCGAAGGGCGCGTGTTGTATGTGGTGTCCAAGACCTACCGCGGTGCCGATACCGGCGGCGTGTGCGGGCAGATCCTGCGCTTCTCGATCGATCCGACCGCCGCATTGCAGTGCTACGCGCGCGGCGAACAGGATTCGCGTGGCACCGTGTTGGCCGACCTCAATACCCAGGTGCCGTTGCTGCCCTCGCTGCTGCCGTCCACGACGCTGCGCCTGCATGCCGGCTACCAGAAACTGGCCAACTTTCGCGAAGGCAACTTCGCCGATTACCAGATCGGCATCACCCATCGGCGTTGGGGCCTGGACTGGAACCTGGACTGGCTGACCACCAACACCAACGCGCACCAGTTGTACTGGGTGCAGGACGGCGAGCGTATCCGCAAGACCGACGGCGATGCGCTGGTGTTCTCGATCGGCTACACGTTCTGATGCGCACCCAAACGCTCGCAGACGACACCGGCGGCAATGCGCCGCTGGTGCTGGCGGTGGACCTGGGAACCTCCGGCTGCAAATGCGCGTTGGTGACGCTGGACGGCAAGGTGCTCGCCTGGGCGTTCGAACCGGTGCAACTGCACGTGCAGGGCGTCGCTGCCGAACAAGACCCGCACGCGTGGTGGGACGCGTTCAGCGCCACCGCCGCTGCCGTGGTGCAGGGCGATGCGGCGCTGCGCCGACGCGTGGTGGCCGTGTGTTGCTCGACCCAGGGCGAAGGCACCGTCTGCGTGGACCATAACGGCCAGGCGCTCGGGCGCGCCATGCTGTGGCTGGACATGCGCGGCCAGACGGCCATCGCCCGCCGTCTGCAGGGGCGTTGGCTCAACGTGCGCGGCTACGATCCCCTGCGCCTGTGGCGATGGTTGCGCCTGAGCGGTGGCGCGCCTGCGCGCAGCGGCAAGGATTGCGCCGGCCACATCGCCTATCTGCGCGATCACCAGCCCGTGCGTTACCAGCGCACGCACAAGTTTCTCAACGTGCTCGATTACATGAACCTGCGTCTGACCGGCCGGTTCTGCGCCACTCCCGATTCGATGCTGACCACCTGGGTCACCGACAATCGCGACCCGCACCATATTCGCTACGACGCGGGCCTGCTGGACATGGTCGGCGTGGAGCGCGACAAGTTGCCGGACCTGGTGCCTTCCACTGCCGTGCTGGGTCCGCTGCTGCCGCAGGTGGCCCAGGCGCTGGGCCTGTCGCCGCAGACCGTTGTGGTGGCCGGCGCGATCGACACGTCGGCCGTGGCGGTCGCCGCGGCGGTGGAAGACCACGCCGCGCACCTGTACCTGGGCACCTCGTCGTGGTTGGGCGCGCATGTGCCGCGCATGAAAACCGACGTGCGCAGTACGATCGCCGCGGTGCCGTGCGCGGTGGAAGGGCGCTATCTGGCGATCGCCCTGCAGACCACCGCCGGTGCCAACCTGTCCTTTCTGCGCGACCGCATCCTGTTCCATGCCGACGAACTGCTCAGCGACGAGCAGCGCCCGGACGTCTATGAAGTGCTCAATCGCATCGCCGCACGCGTGCCCGCAGGGTCCAACGGGTTGATCTACATGCCCTGGCTGTTCGGCGAACGCACGCCGGTGGAAGACCCGAGCCTGCGTGCTGGCCTGATCAATCTCTCGTTGATGCACAGCCGCGAAGACATGATCCGCGCGGTGATGGAAGGGGTGGCGTTCAACACGCGCTGGATGATGGAGCCGTTCGCGCGCCTGCTCGGCTGCGACCCAGGCACGATTGCCGCGGTCGGTGGCGGCGCGCAGTCGGATCTGTGGTGCCAGATCATCGCCGATGTCAGCGGCCGGCCGATCCGGCAATTGCACAATCCGATCCAGGCCAATGCGGTCGGCGCGGCCTTTATCGCCGGGGTCGGCCTGGGCCGGCTCGGCTTCGGCGATCTGGCGGCACTGCAGCGACCCCGGCGGGTCTACGAGCCGGATGCGGGCACGCGTGCGCTGTACGACGACCGCTACGCGGTGTTCAAGGACCTGCAGCGCACCTTGGCGCCGATCTACCGACGGCTCAATCCCTCCACGCCTGCCGCCGCCCCGGAGGTCGCCGCGCATGTTTGCCCATGAACAACGCCAGCGCGTGGTGGCGCTGTGCATCGAACTGTCGCGCCGCGGCTATCTGGCCGGCACCGGCGGCAATGTCGCCCTGCGTATCGATGCGGAGTGTTTCGCGGTCACCCCTTCGGCGATCGACTACCTGAGCATGCAGGCCGAGGATATCTGCATCGTCCGCACCAAGGACCTGCACCAGCTCGACGGCACGCGCACGCCGTCGGTCGAAACCGGCCTGCATGCGCAGGTGATGCGGCGGCGCCCGGACGTGGGCTGCAGCATCCACACCCACCAGCCGGTCGCCAGCGCCTGCACCCTGCTCGGCGCGCCGCTGGAGGTGACGCAACCGGCGTTGCGCCGCCTGCTCGGCGCACGGATTCCGATCGCCGGCTACATGCCGTCGGGCACCGGCCTGCTGGCCCGCCTGCTGGCCCGGCAGCTGCAGCCCACCGTCAACGCCTATCTGCTGCGCAATCACGGCGTGGTCTGCTGCGGCACCAACCTGGAGGCGGCCGTCACCGTGGTCGAAGCGTTGGAGCTGGTCGCGCGCAGCCACCTGCAGACGCAGATCCAGGCGCGTGCGGCGCGCGAGCCCGACCTCGCGGCCGGCCTGCAGCGGGTGCTGACGGCGCTGGATTCCAGCCGGCACACGTCCGGCGCGTCCTCCCTTTCCCAGACATGATGGCACCGACAATGAGCGTGACTTCCGCGATTTTGCAATGGCCCGATGTGGACCAGCTGTATCGCCGCTTCGATGCGTTGGTCAAACAGCCGATGCGGCCGGTCCGGCGCGAAGGCATGGACAAGGTGATGCGCTACTTCGAGCAGCGCTGCCAAGGTTCCAAGCAGTTGGGCGACGCCGCGCAGCGGGTGATTCCCGGCGGCGTGCAGCACAACCTGGCCTTCAATTACCCGTTCTCGCTGGCGATGCGCAGCGCCGAGGGCGCCTACCTGACCGACGTCGACGACAACCGCTACATCGATTTCCTGCAGGCCGGCGGACCGACCTTGCTCGGCTCCAACCCGCCGGCGTTGCGCGCACGCGTCAACGAGGTGCTGGACCAGTGCGGACCGGTGACCGGACTGCTGCACGAATACGAGGTCAAACTGGCCGAGCTGGTCTGCGCCAGCATGCCGGCGGTGGAGATGGTACGCCTGCTCGGTTCGGGAACCGAGGCGGTGATGGGCGCGGTGCGCCTGGCGCGCGCGTATACCCGCAAGCGCTGGATCATCAAGATCGGCGGTGCGTATCACGGCTGGAGCGACCAGTTGGTGTACGGCCTGCGCCTGCCCGGCACCGGCCGCATGGAAGCGATCGGCATTCCGCGTGGGGCGACCGCGCATACCCAGGAATGCCTGCCCAACGATCTGGACGCGTTGCGCCGCAAGCTGCAATTCAATCGCCTGCGTGGCGGCACCGCGGCGGTGCTGCTGGAACCGCTGGGGCCGGAGAGCGGAACCCGCCCGGTGCATGCGGACTACAACCGCCAGGTGCGCGCGCTGTGCGACGAGTTCGGGGCGCTGCTGATCTTCGACGAAGTGGTCACCGGTTTCCGGTTGGGCCCCGGCGGTGCGCAAGGCTACTTCGGCGTTGCGCCGGACATCACCGTGCTGGGCAAGTGCCTGGCCGGCGGCTATCCGATGGCTGGGGCGATCGGTGGCCGCCGCGAGGTCATGATGAGCCTGGTGGGCGGCATCGGCACGACCGCGCGGCGCGCCTTCGTCGGCGGCACGCTGTCGGCCAACCCGCTGTCCTGCGTGGCCGGCTATTACGCGTTGCTGGAAGCGCAGCAGAACGATGCCGCCGGCCGCGCCGGTCGCGCCGGCGATCGCCTGCGTGCGGGTCTGGAGGCGATCATCCAGCGCCGCGGATTGCCGTACGTGGTCTACAACATGGGCTCGATCGTGCACCTGCAGACCTCCGGCGTGCTGCTGCTGGACACCGGCAACCTCTACAAACTCTGGCGCGTGCGCAACGAAGCCAAGGCGCGCAAGCACATGATGGAAGAGATGGGCGCGGCGTATTCGGCGCACGGCCTGATCACCCTGGCCGGTAGCCGCATCTACACCAGCATGGCCGACACCGATGCGGTGATCGACGAGGCCCTGAACCGTTTCGACGATGTCTTTGCACTGGTCTGAGCCGATGAACGCCACCGATGCCCTGCGCGACACCTGGCTGCAGACCCGCGACCGGCTGCAGGCCTCCCACTTGCTCGGCGACGATGACGCGGCCTTGTCGTTGCGTTGCCCGGGCGCCACGCAGATGTGGATCGGCAGCGCCACCGCGTCAACGCCGCTGCTGCTGGACTGGCGCGAGGATGCCGCGCTGGATGCGGCGCAGCGCCTGCATGCGCAGGTCTATGCGCAGCGTGGCGATGTGGGGGCGGTGGCGTGGTCGGCCGGTGCGTTCGGCCACTGCCTGGCCGACTGCGGCGGCGCGTTGCCGCAGGTGTTCGACGAACAGGCGCGGCATCTGGGGCCGATGCCGCCGCCGGTGCGCGCGGCCGACGCGGCGGCCACGCTGGCCGGGGCGATCGGCAATGCCGTGCTGGTGGCACGGCGGCCGCTGTGCCTGGGTACCAGTGCGCGTCGCCTGGCGCTGAACATCGCGTTGTTCGAAAAGTGCGCCAAGGCGTATGTGCTGGCGGCGGCCACCGGAGGACCCACCCGGCAGCTGCCGTGGTGGGTGCGTCGCATCGCCAACGGGCGTCTGCGCAAGGACCAGGTACGTGCGAGCGCCGCATTCGCCAATGGCGCCCTGCCCACCGAAAGCACGGCCTACTGAGGGCATCGCATGCGCAGCAGTCATCCACCCGCGTTGTCCGCCATGGCCGTTCCCGCCTCGCAGGGATTGCCGTCCGGTTTGTTGATCGGTTCGATCGCCCTGCTCATCCTGGGCGTGCAGCCGATCCTGCTGGGAACATTGGTCGAGCAGAAGCTGATCACGCTCTCCGGCGTGGGCATCGTGGCAATGGGGGAGATCGTCGCGCTCGGCCTGGGCGTGGCGCTGGGCGATGCGCTGTTGCCGCACCGCTGGCAGCGCCAGGTCGCCGTGCTGGCGGCGCTGTTGGCGGCACTGCTGGACCTGGCCACCACCCAGGCGGTCGGCGACACCGCATTCGTGCTGGTACGCGCAGCTGCCGGCCTGGCGGAGGGGCTGCTGCTGTGGGTGGCGACCCTGACCATCGTGCGCGCGGCCAAGCCGGATCGGGTCACCGCGGTGTTCATGCTGACCCAGGCGGTGGCGCAGATCGCACTGGCGAACCTGCTGGCGTTGTGGGTGCTGCCGTCCACCGGCTGGAAAGGCGGTTTCGTGGCGCTGGGCGCGGTGACGCTGTGCGCGGCCCTGCTGACACCGTTGCTGCCGGCGACCCTGTCTGCGGTGAGCGCAACCGCGCCGGCCAGCCGCGTGCGCTGGTCGCCGACAACCCTGTTGCCCTTGCTGATTGCCTTCGTGCAGATGGCCGCGACCGGCGCGCTGTGGGCGTACCTGGAACCGTTGGGGTTGCGCGCGGGCCTGGATGCCGGGGCGGTGCAGGCGCACACCTCGCTGGTGCTGGCGATGCAGATCGTCGGCGCGCTGGCGGCGATCTGGTGGGTGCGCCGGCTCGGTCACGCGCGCACCCTGGTGGTCGGCAGCCTGGTGCTGGCAGCGGTGGCGGCCATCATGGCGCGTGCGGCGCCGGCCGGCACTGCCGCGTTCACGGTTGCCTGCGTGGGCTTCGGCCTGGTCTGGATGTTCCTGATGCCCTTCCACGTGGGCCTGGCGTTCGGTGCCGACGCGCATGGCCGGGTGGCGGTGCTGGTGCCGGCGGTGCAGTTGCTGGGATCGGCAGCCGGCCCCTTGCTCGCTTCGCTGCTGCTGCAGCACGATGATCCGGCTCCGGTACCGGCGTTCAGTCTGGCCGCCGCATTGCTGGCGGCGGTCCTGGCGGCGGCAGCCGGCCGCGACCAGCGCCGCCGGGCGCCGGCCGGAGCGCAGCAGAACAGGGGGGATCGATGAGCGACAGCGTGTGCGGAATGGGCCGCAGCGTGCCGGCGCGTCCGGCGCGCCGGTCGCGGATGCGTTTGCAGTGTGTGCGCTTGCAGCAGGGGCGTGCGCGTCATGCACGCTGACCTGGACGTCTGCGCCGAGGACATCGCGGCAGTGTTCGCCGCCCAGCAGCCGGTGGCCGCGGCCTGGCGCAGTTCCACCGCCGCGCAGCGGCGCGAGCGCCTGCGCGCGTTGCGCAGCGCGCTGCTGGCGCGGCGGCAGGCCCTGTATGCCGCCTTTGCCGGCGACTTCGGCAAGCCGGCACTGGAAGTGGAGCTGAGCGAGCTGTTGCCGGTGGTCGACGAAATCGCCGCCGCCATCGCCGGGCTGCCGCGCTGGATGCGCCCGCGCAAGGTGTCGCCCACCTTGCTGACGCTGGGCACGCACGCGCAGATCGGCTATCAGCCCAAGGGCCGCTGCCTGATCATCGGCCCATGGAATTATCCGGTTGCCACCGTGCTGGGGCCGCTGGTCTCGGCGCTGGCGGCAGGCAACACCGCCATCCTCAAGCCGTCCGAATTCACCCCGCAGGTCAACGCGGTGCTGCGCGAGCTGCTGGCCGAGGCGTTCGACCCTTCCGAAGTGGCGATGGTGCAGGGCGGGGTGGCCACTGCGCAGCGCTTGCTTGCCTGCCCGTTCGACCATGTGTTCTTCACCGGCTCACCGGCAGTGGGGCGGCAGGTCATGGCCGCCGCTGCCGCCCAGCTGGCCTCGGTGATGCTGGAGCTGGGCGGCAAATCGCCGGCCATCGTCGACCGCAGCGCCAACCTGGAACGCGCCGCGCAGGTGCTGGTGTGGGGCAAGCTGGTCAATGCCGGGCAGACCTGCATCGCGCCCGATACGCTGTTCGTGCATCGCGAGGTCCGCACGGCGCTGCTGCAGCGGTGCCGCGAACTGCTGGCGCAGCGCTACGGCAGCAGCGCGGCGGCGGTGGCTGCCAGCCCCGACCTGGCGCGCATGATCCATGTCGGCCATGCGGCGCGCCTGGCGGCCCTGATCGATGAAGCGCGCGCTGCCGGTGCCGAGCTGGTGGCCGGCGGCGAGCATGACGTGGCGCAGCGTTTCATCGCCCCGACGGTATTGGCCGATGTTCCGGAACACGCGCGCATCGCGCAGGAAGAAATCTTCGGCCCGGTGCTGCCGGTGGTGACCTTCGACCATCTCGACACCGTGCTCGCCGGGCTCGACGCCGCCGCCAAGCCGTTGGCGCTGTATCTGTGGAGCAACGACGCCGCACAGGTCGCCCGCGTGCTGGCGCGCAGCAGCTCCGGCAGCGTGGTGGTCAATCACTGCCTGCAGCAATTCATGCACACCGGCTTGCCGTTCGGCGGCATTGGCCAGTCGGGGATCGGCAGCGCGCATGGCATGCATGGATTCAAGGCGTTTTCGCACGAACGTGCGGTATTGCGCGGCGGCCGCCTGCTGACCGCGCGGGCCTTCTTTCCGCCGTATCGGGGCTGGCAGCACCGCGTGGCCACCGCATTGACCGCCTGGCTGGCCCGCCGATGACGCGCACGGCACAGATCGCCCGCGACGCAGCGCGTATGATGTGGCTCTGGCAAACACCGGCCGTGCAGGCGCATGGCTTGGCGGTGGCATGGCGCTACTGCAGACGATGGACGCCGCCTGGCCGGCGCAATGCAGCAGCGACGCAACGGCGCAGGTGCAGTCGCGGTGGTCTGGCCGACGCATCACTCCGTGTTCGAGGAATCCCCCGCCCATGTCCACGACCAAGTCCCGTCCGCGCGCGCCGCTCAAGGCGCCCGCGCCCAGGCTGACCGGCAACAAGCTCCCGGCCCAGCATCGCGCGACCGAGACCTACGAACATATCCTGGCGGTGACCGCGCAATTGCTCGGCGATGTCGGCGTGGAACGGCTGTCCACCAATCTGGTCTGTGCGCATGCCGGACTGACGCCACCGGCGCTGTACCGCTACTTTCCCAACAAATATGCCTTGTTGTCCGAGCTCGGCACGCGCCTGATGCAGCGGCAGAACGCGCTGGTGCCCAAGTGGATCACGCCGCAGGCGATGTCCGGTTCGCGCGAACAGGTGCAGCAGGCGCTGACCGGCCTGGTGCTGGAGACCTACCGGGTGACCAAGGCCACCGAGGGCGGTGTCTGGATCCTGCGCGCGCTGCGTGCGGTGCCGGCCTTGCAGCAGGTGCGCCTGGACTCGCACGCGCAGGTCACCAAGGCGCAGGTGCGCATGCTCGCCGAATTCTTTCCCGATGCAGACCCGCGCCAACTGCGTCTGGTCAGCCGCATCGTGGTGGACCTGATCTATGCGACCGTGGAGCTGCTGTTCGATGTGCGACTGAGCAGCCGTGCGGTGGCCGAGACAGTCGGCACGATGATCGCCGGCCACGTCGAGCAGTTGCGCGATGCAACGGCCGATGTGCCGAAAGGCAGCGCTGTGGAGCGCCGGCGAGGTTCGCCACCGGCACGGCGTTCAAACCGCGCTGGGTGATGGGCCGGCAGCGGGCGCGGTCGTCAGAGCCTGCGAAGGACGCGCCTTCCCTGCACCGAGGCATCTGGCAGGTGCAATGCGGCTGCTCGCAGGCGCTGAATGCCGCAAGCACATCCGCGCCGCATGCAACGCTCAGGGCACTGAGGGCAGCATGAGCAGATCCTGCAGTTCCGGTCCGCCGCCGCGGTTGCCGCTGCCTGCGGCGATGTACAGATCCTCGCCCACCTGTGCCGCCTGCGTGCCGTGCCTGCCGCGCGGCAAGGCCGGACCGGTCTCCCACCGCGCGGTGGCCGGGTCGTAGGACTCCACCTCGGCGTGGCCGGCGACCTGGGTCGTGCTTTCGCCGCCCAACAGCATGACCCGGCCGTGATGCGCGACGGTTGCCGCGCCCGCGCGCGGGGTGGGCAGCGTGGCATCGGCCACCGACCAGGTGGCCTGCCGCAGATCGTAGATATCCAGCTGCGGGATCGTTTGCGACAGCGTGTCGCCGGTGTCGTGCGAAGACCGGCGCCCGCCGCCCGCGTAGAGCTTGCCGTCGAGCACCACGGCCTGGAAGTGATCGCGCGCATGCGGCGCATCGGGCAGGCGCGTCCAGCGCTGGGTCCGCGTGTCGAAGGCGTCCAGCCAGGGCACATAGCCGCTGTTGTGGCCACGCGTATTGCCGCCCACCAGATACAGCACTCCGTCGTGCGCGACGGTACCGGCCGAACCGCGGCGGCGATCGGCAGGAATCTCCGCGCCCGTCTGCCAGCGGTCGGTGGCCGGGTCGTAGATCAGCAGATGCGTCAATGCCGCTTCGTTGGGATAGTCGCCGGTAAACCCGCCCACCAGATAGAGCTTGCCTGCCCAGACCGCCGCCTGGGCGTGGTTGACCGCCAATGGCGGTGCGCTGCCGCGCGACCAGCGCCGGGTGCGGGTATCGAAGATATCCAGCGGGCGTTCGCCGCGACCGCCGAGCAAATACAGGCGCTCGCCAATGGCGGCCATGCTGTTTTCGTGGCGTGCGTGCGGCTCGCCCTGCGCCTGCACCGCGCGCCATTGCTGCTTGCTGGTCGATCCGGCTGGTTCGAGGTCATTGGCCTGCCCGCTGACAGGCATGCTTGCGGTCACCACGAGCAGGAACACCGCGCAGAACGACGTTGCCAAGCGATGCATCGGTGTTCCTTGGTTGCAAAGAGCGACCAGTCTACTTACCTGTCGACGCACCGCCATAGCAGAAAGCGGACAGAGCCGCGACGCGCGTAGCGACCGCAACAGTGCGGCGCTGCCACCACGCTGACGATGGCAGTGGTCGATCATCTGCATTGCGGTGTTGCAGCCGGATACGCAGCGCACTTCAACAAGCCCAGCGCCTTTGCTGCTTGCAAGTGCCCGGGGAGACGCCGGCTCTTCACGTCCGACAGCACCGCGTATGCAAACACTACCGCGACCGCAATGACAGGAGACCTGCGTGACGCGTTCCCCGACAACTTCCCGTTCGGCGACAACGCCGCCCAAGAGCGTCGCCGCTGCGGCGGCGCGTGGACTGCGCCTGCGCGAGCAGCACGGCCGTGGCGGTACCGCCGTTGGTGTGGCGCGTGCGCGCGATCTCTCCGCACAAACGTCGCTGTCTGCACAGACCATTGGACGCATGCATGCGTACTTCGCGCGACACAGCGTGGACAAGAGCGGCAAGGGTTGGGCGGATGCCAAGGCGCCATCGGCCGGCTACATCGCCTGGCTGCTCTGGGGCGGCGATGCAGGCCAGCGCTGGGCAGCGCGTGTGTACGCGCGCCTGCACCAGGCAAGCGCGACCAAGGGCGCCAGCAGCGGAAATGGCTCGAAAAAGACTGCTGTAAAGAAGGTTAAAGCAAAGAAGAGTGCAACCAGGCAAGCCGCAGCCAAAAAAACGGCGACCAAGAAGTCAGCAAAAAAGACAGTCGCAAAAAAGACCGCACCGAATAAGCGCACCACGAAAAAAACGGCGGCCGCAAGCGCCTCTGCCAGAAAGACTGCATCGTCCAAGGTCGCAAGCAAGGCAAGCAAGGCAAGCAAGAAAGCTGCAGCAAGGAGCAGCGCGGCTGAGAAGAAAGGCGCGACCAAGAAAGCGCCATCAAGGCGCACTGCGGCCAAGAAGAAGAGCACCTCCACAGCTGCGAAACAGCGTGCAGGCAAGACGTCCGCGCCCTGGAGCACGTCCAGCCCAAAGAGCGCTTCGCGCTCCAAGCCACTGTCTGCATCGCAGAAGACCCAGGCCCGCAAGCGCGCAAAAGCCGCAGGCCGCCCATATCCGAATCTGGTGGACAACATGGCCGTCGCCAGCAAGCGCAGCACGAGCAAGCGTGCGGCCAAGTCCGGCGGCACGAAACAGCGTGCAGGGAAGAAATAGCGGTATCGTTAACGCGCGTTTGTGCGTGCTGCGCTCGGAGGTGCAGCGGCACAGGCCCGTCTCTTGTCGGCATGCCCCCGGTCCGAGGCAGTGCCGACTAAGCCGTGGAGCGGTGGCGCTTGCTGTCGCCCCGGCATCGGTCCGAGCAGTACTTCACCTGGTCCCACACACGCTCCCACTTCTTGCGCCAACGAAACGGCCGCCCGCATTGCACGCAGACCTTCTCCGGTAGATCCTGTTTTTTGCGTGTTGCCATAGGCTGGAAGGACTGGGACACGTGTCGGTGCAGGGGGGTGCAAAGCATGTCATAGCGAGGTCCACTGCAAAATGCCGTCTCGGACTTCATGCAGGCAGCTGCCCAGAACACAGCAGTACATGGGCGGGGAGACCGGCGCGCACGCTTTGTTATAGTTCGCAGGAAGCGGTTTGGCGGCACGTCTCGGACATCGCAAGGCGGCACGCTCACATTCTCAAACAAGGACGTGCGTGAAAACATTGTTGCTGGTCGCGTCGGCCCTTTTGTACGTTGCCGCACTCTGCCTTCCTGCACTGCATGGTGGTGCCGAGCACGTGAGCGGCGTTGTCCTGCTCCTGTTCGGCTGGATCCAGGTGCTCGACGGCCAATGCGTCGCCTGGTTAGGCAACCTGCTGTTCTTCAGTGCGTGGCTCTGTTACCTCTTCAAATCAGATAGGACGGCATTGGGCCTGCTGCTGTCGGCATGCCTGATCGGCATGGATACCTTTCGTGCCACCCGCTATCTGAAAAACGAAGCCGGACACGAAGTGATGATCGACCGGATAGGCGCAGCCTTCTACGTATGGGAGCTGAGCTTTCTGGTCCTGGTGATCGTGGTGCTGATGCGTCTGTCGGAGACGCGTGGCGTCACGCGACCGAATACGGTTTGATACCGTAACCGCCGCCAGGACTTTTGAGGCGCGTGGGGAGCGAGCCTGTCACTTCCATCGAGCTGCTCACATAAGCGCTTCTGAAGCTTGGACACACGGAGGTTGGTCATGGACACCAGCATCAATGTAGAAACGCAAACCATCCCGACCCTGCCGAGCCGTTCGATTCCGCAGACGGTGGCGTTCTATCGGCAGCTGGGCTTTGTCGGCGATGCGCATCCGCATGATGCAGGTTACGCAATCCTGCGACGTGGCGATGTGGAGCTGCACTTCTTCGCGCATCCGGACCTGGATCCGGCCGGCTGTTATGCGGGCTGTTACATCAGGGTAGGCGATGTGGATGCCGTCCACGCAGCGATGAAGCTTGCCGCCTTGCCCGAGCAAGGCATTCCACGGCTCGACCCGGTTGGCGACAAGCCCTGGGGCATGCGTGAGTTCGCCATCGTCGATGAGAGCGGCAATCTGCTGCGGATCGGGCAGGTGATCGCGTCCGGGTGATGCATTGCGTGGGCGAGGCGACTGCACTGCTCGCCCCGCCTGATTCCACCGCTCGCCAATGAGATGGTGCTGTGCACCGTCTTATACGTCACCCATCGACCCAAGGGCGTGTGTCACTTCAGCAGGGGTGGCCATGCCGAGCGCTGCATAGGCCGCCTGCAAGGACGCACGAAAACGTGCGTCTGCGGGCAACGATCCGAACACCGCCTCCAATGTCAGAAAATCAGCGACATCATGACCTGCATCGCCAGTCGCGTTGCGGCCAAGCGCGCTGAGGACATCGTTCAACGGGTCGGTCAGCGGAACGCCGTTGTGCGCCTGCCTGCGGACGAAATGCAGCCACGCCGCAACGGCCAGGCATAGGCGCTGGATCGGTCGGCCGGTAGCGAGTGCGTCGCCGATCGTGCCGAGCAGGCGCACCGGGAGTTTCTGCGAGCCGTCCCAGGCGATCTGGGCGAGCAGGTGCCCAATGGCGGGATTGCGAAAACGGGCAAGGATGGCGCTGCTGTAGCGTTGCGCATCAAAGCCCTGCATGGCCTGCAGGGTGGGTGCGATCTCCGCGCGCATCAACGTTTCCAGGTACGCGGCAAGTTCGCGGTGACGCATGGCCTCGGCCACGGTTTCCAGGTTCAGCAGGCTGCCGAGATAGGCCAGCGCCGAGTGCGGCGCGTTGAGCAGGCGCAGCTTGGCGCGCGCGTAGCCGGCGATGTCTTCGCTCAGGGTGACGCCGGCGTGCTCGAATGCGGGGCGACCATTGCTGAAGCGGTCTTCGATCACCCACTGGCTGTAGCGCTCGCGCTGGATCGGCCAGGCATCGTCCACGCCAAGCTGATCGTGTACGCGCGTGCGCAGCGCGTCATCGGTGGCGGGCGTGATGCTGTCGACCATCGAGCGCGGGAACGCTGCGTGCTGCGTGATCCATTGCGCAAGCGCGGGGTCGGTCTGTTCTGCAAGCCGCACGACCGCGCGCTGCAGCAGCGTGCCGTTGTCGGTGAGGTTGTCGCAGCTCAACGCAGTGAATGGCGCGGTGCCGTTGTGCCTGCGCTGCTGCAGGCCGGCGACGAGGTAGCCGATGGCACTGCGTGGACTCGCGGGATGGGCGATGTCGTGGGCGATGTCCGGATGCGAGAGGTCGAGCGTGTCGCCGGCCAGGCAGTAGCCTTTCTCGGTGATGGTCAGCGTGACCAGGCGTACTGCCGGGTCGGCAAGGCGCGCGAGCACGGCGGCGTGTTCGTCTGCGGCGCACAGTACTTCGCGGATGGCACCGATGACACGCAGGTGCGGGTGTTCGTCGAGCAGGGCGAGGGTGTACAGACCATGCTGTGGGCGCAAGGCATCGCGCACGTGCGGGCGATGCAGCGAGACGGCGCTGATGGCCCAGCTGGGGTCTTCGGCAAGCAGGTCGTCGATATAGACGGCCTGGTGAGCACGGTGGAAGGCACCTGCGCCCAGATGCACGATGCCGATGGTGGGGCTTGCCGGGTCATAGCTGGGCCTTGAAACCACCGGCGGCAATGTGGCCAGGGTGTCGCGCGAAAGACGTGGTGCTTGCATCGTGTCGCCTGTGAGGTAGGAGTGTTTGGAGGAAGGGCTGCGCCGAACCCTCACCCCAACCCCTTTCCCGCAAGGAAAGGGGATTTGCAGTAATCGTGGCCGAAGGAGTTGTCGATCCACGGCCGCATGGCGAGAGTGTGGGCGGCTGTTACTTGTCGGTCACGGTAAAGCGCTGCCTGGCGCGGATATCTGCACTGGAGGCGCCGATCTGCACTTCATAGGCGCCAGGGTCCACCGCATACGCCTTGCGCTGCGCGTCGTAGATGCGCAGCGCGTTCTTTGCGTCGAGGGTGAAATGCAACGCGCGCTGCTCGCCCGGCTGCAGGGCGATACGTTGAAATCCGTGCAATTCCTTGCCGGCACGTTCGCGTTGCGGGGTGAGCGGATGCAGATACAGCTGCACTACCTCATCGCCTGCGCGTTGGCCGGTGTTCTTCACCGTGACGGTGGCAGTAAGCGAGCCATCGGCTGCGATGGTGGTGCGGTCCAGGCGCAGGCCGGAATAGGCGAACTGCGTGTACGACAGGCCGTGGCCGAACGGATACAGCGGCGTGCCGCCGAAGTAGCGGTAGGTGCGGCCGCGCATGGCGTAGTCGTCGAACGCCGGCAGGGTTTCGCTTTCCTTGTAGAACGTCACCGGCAAGCGGCCGCCCGGGTTGGCATCGCCGAACAGCGTGTCGGCCACCGCGGTGCCGCCGCGCTGGCCGGGATACCAGGCCAGCAGGATCGCCGGCAGGTGCTGCTGCGCCCAATCGATGGCCAGCGCCGAGCCGGTGGTCAGCACCGCCACCACCGGCTTGCCGGTGGCCTGCAAGGCTTCGAGCAGGTCGCGCTGCGGCTTGGGCAGGCGCAGGTCGGTGCGGTCGCCGCCGGCAAATCCGGGGTAGTTCACCTTCATCTCTTCGCCTTCGACATCGCCGGTCAGGCCACCGACGAAGACCACCACATCGGCGCTGCGCGCCACGTCCAGCGCCTCCTGCAAGGGCGGCTTGGCCCCGGGTTGGCGCCAGGCTAGGCGCACCCCGGCATCGCGCTCGCCTTCGAAGTATTCCAGCCGCACCTGGTAGGCACGGCCGGCCTGCAGCTGCACGTCGACGCCATCGACGTGCAGGCGGTCGCTGGTGCTCCAACGGTCGATCACCGGCTTGCCGTCCAGGTACAGGCGTACGCCGTCGTCGGCGGCTGCTTCCAGGTGGTAGGTGCCGGTGGTCGGCGGGACCAGCTGGCCGCTCCAGCGGATGCTGAAGTTGTCCGCCGGCACCGCCTCGCTCGGGCCAGCCTCGCCACGCGCCAGCAGATTGTCGGTCGGCGAACCGCGGTCCCATTTGAAGCCGATTTGCGCATCCACGCGCACCAGGGCCGGCGTGCCGGACAAATCGCGGTTGCGAAAATACTCGCCCCGCAAACCGCGTTCGGGCGAGTTGGCCGACGGCCGCAGGTATTGCGGTTCGATCAGCGGCGTGGCGGCGGGGTCGTCGCGCCCCTCGACCAGGTCGGCGCCGCGCGCGTACAGCACCTGCGCATTCGGGGCCGCGGCGCGGATACCTTGCAGCACGGTGACCGGCGCGGCCGGCGTGCCGTAGTAGTTGCCGAGCAGTGCCATGGTGTCATCGGCGGTGGGGCCGATCACCGCGATGCGCTTGAGCTTGGCCCGCGACAACGGCAACAGGCCATCGTTCTTCAGCAGCACCAGCGATTCGCGCGCGGTGCGCCGCGCCAGCGCATCGTGCGCCGGCGACTGGTTGACCGAGGCGGGAATCGTCGACCACGGCAACTGCCCGGGCGGATCGAACATGCCCAGGCGCATGCGCGCGGTCATCAAGGTCGTCAACGCGGTGTCGATCTGCGCCTCGTCGATCAGGCCCTGGCGGACCGCCGCCGGCAGGGTGGAATACTCCTCCCCGCATTCCAGTTCGGTGCCATGCTTGACCGCCAGCGCGGCGGCTTGTTCGCGGGTGGCGACGATCTTGTGGTGCTTCCAGATATCCACGATTGCCCAGCAATCGGACACCACGTAGCCCTTGAAGCCCCATTGCTGGCGCAGCACATCCTGCAGCAGGAACTTGCTGGCACTGGCCGACTCGCCGTACACGCGGTTGTAGGCACCCATCACCGCATCCACCTTGCCGTCCTTGACCAGTGCCTCGAACGCCAGCAGGTAGGTCTCGTACAGGTCGCGCTGGGAGGGGCGCGCATCGAAGTGGTGACGATCGGCTTCCGGGCCGCTGTGCACGGCGAAATGCTTGGCGGTGGCGTCAAGCTTGCGGTACGGCTCACCTTGCGCGTTCTTCGGTGCGTCGGCGCCTTCGCCCTGCAGGCCCTGCACGAAGGTCACGCCCATGCGCGCGGTGAGGAAGGGATCTTCGCCGTAAGTTTCCTGGCCGCGGCCCCAGCGTGGATCGCGGAAGATATTGATGTTCGGCGACCAGAAGGTCAGCCCCTGATAGCGCGCGTGCTGGTTCTGGCGCAGGAACTGATGATGCTTGGCACGCGCCTCGTCGCTGATGGCGGTGGCGACCTCGTGCATCAGCGGCAGGTCGAAGGTGGCGGCCATGCCGATCGCCTGTGGGAACACCGTCGCCCCGCCGGCGCGCGCCACGCCATGCAGCGCCTCGTTCCACCAATCGTAGGCCGGCACCCCCAGGCGCGGAATCGCCGGCGCAGCGTTCTGCATCTGCGCGGCCTTTTCTTCCAGCGTCATGCGCGACACCAGATCGGCCGCGCGTTGTTCGAAACTGCGTTGGGTATCCAGATACGGCGGCGGCGCGGCATGGGCAGCGCCTGCGGTACATGCCAGTGCGAGCAGGACACCCTGCGCGAGCGAACGAAACGGGGCGGGCGGATGCGAAGGCATGGTCAGTCCTGTGAAGGGCGGTCGGGATGCGATTGGGCGAATGGCCCGATCACGCTGCCGACGAAGCCGCCGGCCTTTTCGGTGCTGAGAAAGCTGGCGTCGTCGTTGCGGCGTAGCCATTGCCAGCCGCGGCCATCGGCATCGAAGGCGAAGCTATACGCACCACCATCGCCGCTGATCTGCAGCCGCAGCTGTGCAGTGGCCGGGATGCGGGTCTGCGCCAGCGTGGTGGTGGCCGCGCCCTCGCGCTTGTCCAGAAACACCTGGACGGCATCGCCATCGCGACGGGCGCCGAGTGCATACCACGCGGTCGAATTCTGAAATGCGGCCAAGCCTGCACGGATGCCCGCCTGGGTCGGGACCTCCAGTGCGGTGCTGGCGGTGAAACGCAGATGTTGCTGGCGGCGTGCGAGAAACGCGGGCGTGCCGGTACCGTCCAGCCCCTGGCTGCTGGCATGCAACGTCAACCAGCCTGCCCGCGTACGCAGGTCGGCCACGTCGTGCTTTGGCACGCGCACGGTCAGCCATTCGCGTTGCAGCGTGGCCTGATCGAAATCGTCATGCCAGACGAAGTTGCCCGACAATGGTGCCTGCGTGGCAACTGCCTTCATGCCTGCGGGCGCCTTGGCGATGTAAGGAATCGGCTGTCCCGCCGGCAGGATCGAGGGCCAGCCATCGCGCCACTGCACCGGCAGCAAAAACGTTTCGCGCCCGGTGTTGTAGTGATCGCCGCGATACGGACGGCTTGCGAGAAACACCGCCCACCACTGCCCGTCCGTTGTGTCGACCAGGTCCACGTGGCCGGCGTTGCTGACCGGATGCGCGCGCCCGGCCGGCAGATCGCGTTGGGTCAGGATGGGGTTGTTCGGTGCCGGTGCATACGGCCCCCACACGTTGCGGCTGCGCAACACCACCTGCGAATGCTGCGGCCCGGTGCCGCCCTCCGCACATGAGAGGTAGTACCACCCGTCGCGTTGATACAGGTGCGGGCCTTCGATCCAGATCGGCTTGCTGGCCAGGTCCACGCCGCCATTGAGCAGCACCTTGCGCGGGCCGACAGGCGCATTCTTCGCGATATCGAAGCGCTGCATCCAGATCGCGCGATGCCCGTCGTACAACGGCGTGCCTTCCGGCGGGCCGTTGTTGAGCAGGTACGCGCTGCCATCGGTATCGAAGAACACGGACGGGTCGATGCCGTCGATGCTGGGCAGCCACGTCAATGCCGACCATGGGCCCGCCGCATTGCTGGCACTGGCGATGAAATTGCCACCGCTGTCGACCGAGGTACCCACCACGTAAAAACGCCCGTCGTGATGGCGGATGCTGGCGGCATACATGCCGCGCGACATGCGCAGCCCGTCGTAGTCGAGCTGCTCGCGGCGTTCGACCACGTTGCCAATCTGGGTCCAATGCACAAGATCGGTGCTCTCCAGCACCGGGATCGCCGGAAAGTAGGTAAACGTCGAATTGACCAGGTAATAGCGCTCTCCCACACGCGTGATGCTGGGGTCCGGGTAGAAACCGGCCAGCACCGGATTGCGGTAGTGCCCGGCCGGCAGCGGCGTGGCGAACACCGCATCGTCGCCGCGGTATTCGAACCAGTCGAACGCAACATCGGCAGCGGCCTGCGCCTGCGCGTTCGCAGGCACCGCCAAGGCCATCAGCAGGGCCACACACGTGGCAGGAAACGCGCGCATCACCAATCCCACATCGCGCCGTCTTCCAGTCGCGCGATCGGCAACTGCTTGGGCACGTAGGGATACTTCGCTGCAAGCGCTTCGTCGATGTCCACGCCATGCCCCGGTGTCTCGCCGCAGTGCAGGCGGCCATCGCGGAATTGGTAGTCGTGCGGGAACACCGCATTGGCCTCGTCGGAATGGAACATGTATTCCTGGATGCCGAAGTTGGGCACCCAGGTGTCGAAGTGCAGGGCGGCGCCCATGCACACCGGCGAAAGGTCGGTGGCGCCGTGGAAGCCGGTGCGCACCTGATGCAGCGCGGCGAAATCGGCCAGCCGGCGCACATGGGTGATGCCGCCAGCGTGGACGATCGTGGTGCGGATGTAGTCGATCAGCTGCTGCTCGATCAGGTGCTTGCAGTCCCAGATTGAGTTGAATACCTCACCCACTGCCAGCGGCGTCACGGTGTGCTGGCGAACGATCTCGAACGCACGCTGGTTTTCCGCCGGTGTGGCATCTTCCAGCCAGAACAGCCGGTACGGCTCCAGGTCGCGACCCAGCCGGGCGGCTTCGATCGGGGTCAGCCGATGATGCGCGTCGTGCAGCAGCTCGATCGCGTCGCCATGGTCGGCGCGCAGTTGCTCGAACAGGCGCGGCACGACGCCGAGGTAGCGCGGCGTGGACCACACGGTTTCGGTGGGCAGCTCGCTTTCGGCCGGTTCGTACGGTTTGCCGCCGACAGAAATGCCGTAGGTCTTCTTGATGCCGGGCACGCCGCATTGCGCGCGAATCGCGATGAAGCCCATCTCGCGGAAGCGGCCCACCTCGTCGCTGGTTTCGGCGATATCGCGCCCGTTGGCATGCCCGTACACCAGCGCACCTTCGCGCGAGCGCCCGCCAAGCAGCTGATACAGCGGCATGCCGGCCATCTTGCCCAGGATGTCCCACAACGCCACATCCACTGCGGCAATCGCGCTCATCGTCACCGGTCCGCGCCGCCAGTACGCGCCGCGGTAGAAGAACTGCCAGATGTCTTCGATGCGCCCGGCATCGCGACCAATCAGGTTCGGCACCAGGTGTTCCTGCAGATACGCGGCCACCGCCAGTTCGCGCCCGTTGAGCGTGGCATCGCCCACGCCGGTGATGCCCGAACGCGTGCGGATCTTCAAGGTGACGAAATTGCGCCCCGGGCAGGTGACGATGACGCGCGCCTCGACGATCTCGCGGTCGCGGGCAGAGCCTTGCAGCGGTGCAGGGGAGTCGGAAGTCTGTGACATCGTGATCTCGCTCAGGGGGAAGAGGTGGCAGTGATGGGAAGTTCGAACGGGCCGGCCGGCAGGCCGCTGCGGTCGTACAAGGTGCACACCGGGCTGTCGGCCCAGCAGTAGCGCACGCGCGTTGCGGTCATGCCGGACGGAATGCGCACGCTGACATCGTGGCCCTGCAGTGTGGCGCTGGCATAGCGGCAAGTGCCGGACGCCTCGCCGCACAGCTCGAAGCCGATCGGTGCGTCGTTGCCATAGCTCAGCAAGGTGGTGTCCACGTCATCGAAGCGGATGCGCACGCTGTCGCGCTCGCGCTGCACGCTGCGCGGCACCGGGCCGGACGGCGCAATCGCCTCGCCATACACCACATGCCGCGCCGCGCGCGCCAGGCGCCGGCCCAGCTCCTGCTTGTTGGCCGGATGGATGTCGTAGCGGTCGCCGATATCGATCGCCACCGCCAATCCTGCGTGCGCGTCGCTGGCCACAAAGCGTCGCTGCGCCTCGCGCAATTGCGCCCAGCCGCTGTCGGTCGGCTGGGTAGGCGGTGCGCCGTAATTGGCCAACTGCACCACCAGCAACGGCAGGCCTGCACCGAAGCGCTGCCGCCAGTCGCGCTGCCAGGCAGTGAGCAAGGCCGGATAACGCGCTGCATCGCCGGTATTGGATTCGCCCTGGTACCACAGCACGCCGCGCAGGCCCAGGTGTTCCAGCGGCGCGATCATGCCGTTGTACAAGGTGGTCAGCCCGGCGGCCGACGACCACGGTGCGCGCGGTGGCGTGCCCACTGCCTGCGGCACGATGCGGTATTGCCAGGGCGCGTCCAGTGCCACTGTGCTGCCGTCTGCAAATTGCAGTGCGCGCGATGGCGCGTCGCCCAGCAGCCCGCCGCGGCGATAGGTATTGAGCACATTGAGCACGATGCTGTTGCGCCCGGCATGCAGCAGTCCGCGCGGTAGCGCATAGCGACGTGGTTGATCGGCGCCATAGCTGCTGCCCACGCCGCGTCCGTTGACCCAGGTCTGGTCCAGTTCGTCCACCGGCCCGAGTCGCAACGAGGCGTCCTGTGCGGCCTGTGCCGGGGTCAGCTCGACGCTGGTGCGGTACCAGACCATGCCGTTGAAGCCGACCAGTTGCGGCACGCCCCAGTCGTCCCATGCGCCCAAGGCCGGCGGCGCATCCTGCCAATGGCCAGGCGCATCCGGCTGCCACGGTTCGCCTTCGCCATGGGCACGCCACCAGCGTTCCCACAGCGCGGCCCACCGCGGTGCGGCCGCCACCGGGTCGGTTGCATAGCGCGCCAGCACATCCAGTGCCGGACCATCGTCGCCGGCCGCACGCAGGGCCTTGTCGCCGATCCAGGCCTGCAGTTGCGACCCGCCCCATGACGCATTGATCAACCCCATCGGCACGTCGACCTGCTTCTGCAACTCGCGTGCGAAGTAGTAACAGGCAGCCGAAAAGTCCTTCACCGTCTCCGGTGTGGTGCGCTGCCAGGTTGCAGCGCCGCCGAAACCGCGTTGCGGTGTCGGGCTGGATTGCGCGGGCACCTTGAACATGCGGATGCTGGGGTGGTCGGCATCGGCAATCTCGCTGCGCGAATCCAGCGTGCGATGTACCTGCAGTTCCATGTTCGATTGCCCCGAACACAGCCAGACATCGCCGATCAGCACGTCATCGATCTGCTGCATCGCACCGTTGGCAGTGCTGGCCTTCAGGCTGTACGGCCCGCCGGCGGCGTGCGCGGGCAAGCGCGCCTCCCAGTGACCTTGCCGGTCTGCGCGCGTCTGCACCTGCGCACTGTCCAGTTGCACGGTCACACGCGTGCCCGGCGCCGTATCGCCCCACAGGCGGATCGGCGCATCGCGTTGCAGCACCGCATGGTCCTGAAACACCGGATGCAGCAGCGGCCCATCCGCGGCGCGCGCAAGTTGCGGCAACAGCAACGCCGACAGCGTGCCGATCAATATCTTTACGCGACATGCGCTCACTTCGGATTCCCCGGTGCATACGGAAATGTCAGTGCCTGGTAATACGCCAGCGGGTGCGCCGGCGGGCTGACGCCTGCAGGCAGCGGGCGCCCGGACACGCTCTGGAAATAGGCGATGCTGGCATCGCGCCACCACTGCGCCTCACCTTGCTGGATCGCCAGAAAATCGGCGACCTGCTGGTAGCGCTGTGCATCGATCTTGCCGGCCAGATGCTGCCAGGTCGTGCGCATCGCAGCGACCTCGGCCACGCCATGGTCGTAACGTCGCACCAGTTCGTCCCACAGCGGTCTGCCGGAGGCCATGCGGTGATCCCACGGCACATGATGGAACCACAGCAGCAACGGCTCGGGCACGCGCCGCACATCGCCGAACTCGCGCGCCACCGGCGGCGCATATTGCGCAACGGCATTGCTGCCGCTGGCGCTGCGGTCGAAGCCGATCCCGTTGCGGTCGGCGCGGTGGTAATACACCGGATCCCAGTCCGGACGTTCGCTGCCGGCATCCCACGGCGCCGGGCCGTAATGGTGGCCGCGCCCCATCAGGTGATGCAGGCCGAGCGGAGTCATGTAGTCCACCACTGCCTCGCGCGAACGCAGCATCATGCCGACCACCGGCTCGACCACCGCCGGATCGTTGGAAAAGGTCATGCGCGTCCATTCCTGCGCAATGGCCTGCGGCGACAGCTGCGGGTCCCACGCCAGCCGCCCGTACGCGTACCAGTTGGCCTGATCGAAGATCGAGCCGCTCCAGTTGCGATCGGCGCCGATATTGGCCACGCCGGCGATCCCGGTCAGCCGTGTGCGTTTGCTCTCGGCGAACAAGCTGCCATCCACTGTCTTTGCAACGGTCGAGCCCTTGCCGCGCGCATAGGTGTCGGCTTGCAAGGTCTCGGAAAACAGCGGGCCCAGATAGGCCAGATGGGTGGAAAAGCCCAGATATTCCTTGGTGATCTGAAACTCCGGCATCAATGGCGTCTTGCCCATCGCACCGAACAATGGGTGAAACGGCTCGCGTGGCTGGAAGTCGATGGCCCCGTTTTTCACCTGCACGATCACGTTGTCGGCAAACGCGCCATCCAGCGGCACGAACTCGCTGTAGGCCTGCTTGGCGCGGTCGTCCGGCTGCTCATGCGAATAGACGAAGGCGCGCCACATCACCACCCCGCCGTGCGGCGCCAAGGCATCGGCCAGCAGGTTCGCGCCATCGGCGTGGCTGCGTCCATAGTCCTGCGGGCCGGGCTGGCCTTCGGAGTTGGCCTTGACCAGGAACCCGCCGAAATCCGGAATGCGCGCATAGATGGCGTCGGCGGTATCGCGCCACCAGCGCCGTACCTGCGGGTCCAGCGGGTCGGCGGTTTTCAGGCCACCGATTTCGATCGGTGCACTGAAACGCGCGCTGAGGAACACACGAATCCCGTACGGACGAAACACCTTCGCCAGGGCGGCCGCCTTGTCGAGGTATTGCGGCGTCAGGCTCCAGGCCTTGGCGTTGACGTTGTTGAGCACGGTTCCATTGATGCCCAGCGACGCATTGGCACGTGCGTAGTCGGTGTAACGCGGATCCAGATAGCCAGGCAGCGTCTGCCAGTTCCACAGCGACGCACCGGCATAGCCACGTTCCACCAGGCCATCGAGATTGTCCCAATGATTGAGCATGCGCAGCTGCAAGCGTGGCGACGCGCGCACATCCAGCGCTGCGAGCGATTGCCCGGTCTGCAGCAGACGCAACAGGTGGAAGGTGCCGTATAGCACCCCGAGATCGCTGCCGCCGACAATGGCGGTGATGCGATGCCCATGTACCTCGGCGCTCCGAATCAGATAGCCGTCGCGGCCCAACTGGCCTGTATCGAGCTTCAGGGCGGCAATCTGTGGCGCGCTGGCGGCGCCCAGGACGATGGCGCCATCTTGCGTTACCGCGTCCACGCGCGGCGGTGTGCGTCCCAATAATCCCTGCAGGCCGCGCGCCAGTTCATCGCGTGCTGCATGCAGGGTGGGCGAATCGCCAACGACGACCAATTGACTGGCACTGTCACGCAATTGCGCGGCATTGGCCAGCGGTTGGTAGCGCAACCATAGATCATAGCCATCCTCGGCATGCGCGTTGGCGCCGATCAACAGGCCACTGCATAACAGCGCCGCCCACATCACTGCCTGCAGCGTAAATGCGCCGACACCCGTGTCGTACCGCTGCATTGCAGACCGGCTCATGCGGCATGCTCGAGCGTCACCGGCGCATGCAGGCGCATATCGCCGCTCTGCCTGCTTCCCGGTACCATGGCTTGCATCGTCATACCTGCACCCGGCGTCCGCGTTACCGCAGCAGCGCCCGTGCATCCCGCAGCTTTTGCACGCATTTGAAGAGGCCACGCTTGGAGAAGGTCAGGAAATCGGTCCGCCGCACCAGCCGCGCGACCACCATCGACGAGGTGGCAGCGCTGGCAAAGGTCTCGCCGATGACGGTCTCGCGCGTGGTCAACAACACCGGCAGCGTGCGCGATGCCACCCGCGAACGGGTCATGCGCGCGGTCGACAAGCTGGGCTACACGCCCAATCTTGCCGCCAGCGCACTGGCGGCCGCGCAGAGCACGCGGATTGCGTTGATCTACAGCGATCCCAGCGGTGCCTACCTGCGCGAGTTGCTGCTGGGCGTGCTGCGGGTGGCATCGCGTACGTCGATCCAGCTGGTGATCGACTGCTGGGACGACCTGGACGCCGATGCCGAACGCAAGGCCGCGCGCAAGCTCGCCAAAGGCGTTGCCGGTGTGATCCTGCCGCCGCCCTTGTGCGAATCCAGGGCCGCAGTGCTGGAATTGGTGCGCGCCAAGGTGCCGGTGGTGGCGATCGCCTCCAACCATTTCAGCCCGGATGTCGCGTGTGTGCGCATCGACGAATTCGCTGCTGCCAAAGAGATCACCGAGCACCTGATCGCACAGGGGCATACGCGCATCGGCTACATCGCCGGGCATCCGAACCTGTCGGCCAGCACGCGGCGCTTCGAAGGCTTTCAGGCGGCGCTGGCCGACGCCGGTCTGCGCCTGGATCGGCACCTGGTGCAGCCAGGCGATTACACCTACAAATCCGGCCTGGTCGCCGCGGAAAAACTGCTGGCGCGCAAACGCCGTCCCAGCGCCATCTTCGCCAGCAACGACGACATGGCCGCCGCGGCAATCTCGGTCGCGCACCGGCGTGGGCTGGATGTGCCGCGCGATCTGTCGGTGGTCGGGTTCGACGACACCTCTGCCGCCACTGCGGTGTGGCCCGAAATCACCACCGTGCAGCAGCCCATCGCCGCCATGGCCGATGCCGCGCTGGACATCTTGCTGAAGACGATTCGGGCCAAGGAGCGTACGGCAAGGATGGTCGATCATGTGGTCGCGCACCTGCTGGTCAAGCGGGATTCGGTGGCCGCACCGACAGCGGACGATGCGGCCGAGTCAACGTAGCGATCAGACCCCTGCATGCCGCAAGCCGGATGTGGTCGCCTCGCAGGCTTGCATGCAACACACCAGCATTGCCGGTGTGCGCTCACGTTTCTGGTGACCGCGCATCACATTGGCAGCCATTGCTGGCCGCCGCAGTGGTAGCTGGCCCACCGTCGCAATGCAGACGGTCATTGCACGCGCCAGGTGAGGCGAAGCGCGTGCAGTGGCAATGCTCAACGCGTCAGATACTGATTGATCAGGTTTTCATACGCTTCCTGGCGGCCGCTGAGCTGCTGTGGCGCATTGCCGGCCGCATGCTTGGCCAGATCGGCCAGCGTGGTCTTGCCTGCGGCAAAGTCGGCGCCGGCGCCGCTGTCGAAGCTGGCGTAACGCTCGGCGCGCCATTGCTCCAGCGGCGAGTCCGTCAGCAGCGCGTTAGCCACTTCCAGCCCGCGTGCGAACGCGTCCATGCCGCCGATGTGGGCCAGGAACAGGTCCTGCGGGTCGGACGATTCGCGACGCACCTTGGCATCGAAATTCAAGCCGCCCGGTGCCAGCCCGCCCTGCCGCAGCACCACCAGCATGGCGCCGACGGTGTCGTACAGATCGGTCGGGAACTGGTCGGTGTCCCAGCCGTTCTGCGGGTTGCCGCGGTTGGCATCGATGCTGCCGAGCAGGCCGGCATCGGATGCCACCTGCAGGTCATGCTCGAAGCTGTGGCCCGACAGCGTGGCGTGATTGGCTTCGATATTGAGCTTGAAATCCTGGTCCAGGCCATGCTGGCGCAGGAAGCCGATCACCGTGGCGCTATCGAAATCGTACTGGTGCTTCATCGGCTCCATGGGCTTGGGCTCGATCAGGAAATTGCCCTTGAAGCCAATCGCGCGGCCGTAGTCGCGCGCCAGGGTGAGGAAGCGCGCCATGTTGTCCTGCTCGCGCTTCATCTGCGTGTTGTGCAGGCAGGCATAGCCTTCGCGGCCGCCCCAGAACACGTAGTTTTCGCCGCCCAATTCAACGGTCGCATCGATCGCGGCCTTGACCTGCACCGCCGCACGCGCCACGACATTGAAGTCCGGGTTGGTCGATGCGCCATTCATGTAGCGCGGATGCGAGAACAGGTTGGCCGTGCCCCACAACAGCTTGATGCCGGTGTCGGCCTGACGCTGCTTGGCGATGCCCACCATGTGCTTGAGGTTGCGCTCGTACTCGCCGATGTCGTCGGCATCCGGTGCCAGGTCGATGTCGTGGAAGCAGTAATACGGCACGCCGAGCTTGGTGAAGAACTCGAACGCCGCATCGGCCTTGGCTTCGGCACGGTTCAACGCGGTAGTGCCCGCATCCCACGGATACGCACGCGTGCCCGGGCCGAACGGGTCGGCGCCATTGCCGCAGAAGCTGTGCCAGTAGGCCACGGCAAAGCGCAGATGCTCGGCCATGGTCTTGTCGCCGATGGTTTTGTTGGCGTCGTAGACCTTGAACGCGAGCGGGTTGTCCGAATCGCGGCCTTCGAAACCGATCTTGCCGATGCCGGGGAAATATTCTTTCGCGCCGATGTACACGGTGTTGCTCATGGGGTGAACTCCTGCAGCAGGGGAGGGAAGAGAGGGAAAGCGTTACACCGGGACATCGGCATCAGCGCACAGGCGATGGCCACGTACGCGTTGCGCAGCGCGCATGGCACCGGCAACCGATGCGTCCGCGCGACTGCCATCGGCATCCAGCCAAAAAATGTTAGCGCTACCACAACTGCGACTGAAAAAAGCCGCGCGTTGTAGCGAAGCTGAAGATGCCATGCCGGTCCCGGGTCAAGCGACCTGCCGACTGTACCGAGCCTGCCGCAGAAAGGCTTGCTGCGCTGCGAGATACGAGCTGTGCTGTGGCACCGCACCAGGCAACGCGGGTCAATGGAGGCGGCCCGCAAGTAACAACGCGCGCAGCTACCGTGCGCATTGCACGCTGACGACTGCATGCATCTGCGGACAAAAACCTGGGCTGCCGGCACGTGGTTACCTGGCAACGGCCGCAGGACACCATGTGCGGGCAACAGGTCTGCATCGACCGGCGCCATTGCAGCCGTCCGTGCCGCTGCCGCGTCAACGTCCAATGCGTCACAAGGGCTGCGTGTCGGCGTGCCGCCCCCGCGCGCAGCCAACCCGTCGCCTGCCAGCCCCCGGCAGCTACAATGGCCAGCTTATGACCGCTGTCCTGCCGCTGCCGCAACCCCTGGCCGACCCCGCACCGCGCGACCCGCGCCAGCGGTTGCAGCGCGAACAGCTGCGCCTGGGCAAACGCCTGCAGCGCCAGGTCGGCCAGGCGATTGCCGATTTCGGCATGATCGCACCCGGCGACAAGGTCATGGTCTGTCTGTCCGGCGGCAAGGACAGCTACACCTTGTTGGACATGCTGCTGCAGTTGCAGCGCAAGGCGCCGGTGCCGTTCAGCCTGGTGGCGGTCAACCTGGACCAGAAACAGCCCGACTTTCCCGCCCATGTGCTGCCGGCCTACCTGCGCGGGCTGGGGGTGCCGTTCGATATCGTCGAGCAGGACACCTATTCGGTGGTCAGCCGGGTGATTCCAGCCGGCAAGACGATGTGTTCGCTGTGCTCGCGGCTGCGGCGCGGCGCGCTGTATGCCTACGCGCAGACGCATGGCGTGACCAAGATCGCGCTCGGCCATCACCGCGACGACATCGTGGCCACCTTCTTCATGAACCTGTTTCACCACGCGCGGCTGGCGGCGATGGCGCCCAAGCTACGCAGCGACGACGGCGCGCATGTGGTGATCCGCCCGCTGGCCTATGTGCGCGAAGCCGACATCGCGGCGTACGCGCAGGCGCGGCAGTTCCCGATCATTCCGTGCAACCTGTGCGGCAGCCAGGAAAACCTGCAGCGCCAGCAGGTCGGCAAGCTGTTGCAGCAATGGGACCGCGAGTTCCCCGGCCGCGTGGAGCAGATCGCCCGCGCCTTGGGCGATGTCCGCCCCGAGCAATTGGCCGATCGCACGTTGTTCGATTTCCTGGCGCTGGGCCGCAGCGGCGATGCGCCGAGCGATGTTGATCCCGATCCCAGCGCGTGGCTGTCCGCCAGCCACGCCACCCACGACAGCGACTGACGCCGCCGCTCCGGCTGCCGGCAGTCTTCCACCCTCCACGTTTTTCTTCATTCGGTCCAACGCATGTTCTTTCGCAACCTCACCCTGTTCCGCTTTCCCACCACCCTGGATTTCTCCGAGATCGACACCTTGCTGCCGCCGGTGCAGCTCAAGCCGGTCGGCCCGCTGGAAATGAGCTCGCGCGGTTTCATTTCCCCGTTCGGCCGCGACGAGCAGGAAGTGCTCTCGCACCGTCTGGAAGATTTTCTGTGGCTCACCGTCGGCGGCGAGGACAAGATCCTGCCCGGCGCGGTGGTCAACGACCTGCTCGAGCGCAAAGTCGCCGAGATCGAGGAAAAGGAAGGCCGCCGCCCCGGTGGCAAGGCACGCAAGCGCCTCAAGGACGATTTGATCCATGAGCTGCTGCCGCGCGCCTTCGTCAAGAGCTCGCGCACCGACGCCATCCTGGACCTGCAGCACGGCTACATCGCGGTCAACAGCTCCAGCCGCAAGAGCGGCGAGAACGTGATGAGCGAGATCCGTGGCGCGCTCGGCAGCTTCCCGGCGCTGCCGCTCAATGCCGAAGTGGCCCCGCGCGCCATCCTCACCGGCTGGATCGCCGGCGAACCCTTGCCCGAAGGCCTCAGCCTGGGCGAAGAGTGCGAGATGAAGGACCCCATCGAAGGCGGCGCGGTGGTCAAGTGCCAGCACCAGGAACTGCGCGGCGACGAGATCGACAAACACCTGGAAGCCGGCAAGCAGGTCACCAAGCTGGCGCTGGTGCTGGACGACAATCTGTCGTTCGTGCTCGGCGATGATCTGGTGATCCGCAAGCTCAAGTTCCTCGACGGCGCCCTGGATCAGCTCGAACACAGCGAAGACGATGGCGCACGTGCCGAACTCGACGCACGCTTTGCGTTGATGAGCGCGGAAATCCGCCGGCTGTTCCTGTTGCTAGAAACCGCGTTGAAGTTGAGCAAGGCCGAGTAACCGGAACGTCGCACGGTGGCGGCGTTGAGGCGCGATGCGTGGCGTGAATCAAACGCTTTCGGTGCGTCGAGGGCGCGGTGCCCTCGACACACGCGGGACACGCCGTGAATCCATCCGTGGAGGCTCGGCGGCGGTATCCATGTCGCCACACGGTCCCGCAAGCGGCAACGGCACCGCACCAGACAAGGTGCGGATCGTTTTAGTGAAGGCCTTGCACACCGGCCAACTCGACGAGTCCTTGCCCGCCCGCCGTCGCGGGACACGCCGTGAACCCGTCGCTGGGGATTCGATGGCGGCATCCATGCCGCCAACTGTCCCGCAGGCCTTGAGAACACCGCACCAAAGCGTTCTTCCGCTGCTCTCGTGAAGGACATACGTGCGATGTGACCTGCGCGGTGGCGGACAAGGGCCCGGCAGCAATGTCGCAGATCAGCTGCCCCACCACTGATCCATCGGTTGGCCAATCGCTTCCAGGGACGACGCCGATCACGGTCTGGCAGTCACCGAGTGCGGCAATCGATGCGTCTCACCGCCTGACACATCGCGGCGGTATCCTGTGCGCATGTTCAAGCCCGTCCGCCGCCTGATTGTTCCGCCCTCGCAGGTTGTCGAACGCGACTGCGTGCACGTGCAGCTGGACGGCCGCGACATCGCAGTGCTGCGCGTGCGCGATCCGCGTGCGCGACGCATCAAACTCAGCGTCGACGAGCGCGGCGCACGGCTGACCTTGCCGCTGCGCGCAAGCCTGATGTCCGGCGAACGGTTTCTGCATGCGCATCTGGACTGGCTGACCACGCAGCTGTCGCGGTATCAGCAGGTCGATGCGTTTCCTGCGCTTGAGCGTGGCGTGCCCGGGCAGCTGCCATTGCGCGGTGCGTTGCTGCCGTTGAGCTGGCACGAAGGGCGCTATGCACGCATCGATATCACCGACGACGGGGCGCAGTTCCATGTGCCCACCCGCCTGGGCGATGCCGGCCTGCGCCGCACCTTGAAGGAATTCTACGAAGCGCAGGCGCGCGCCGATGTCGGCCGCTGGTTGCCGGGTTATCTGCCCGGCCTGCCGCGCGCACCGGCGCGACTGCGGCTGAAGGTGATGTCCTCGCAGTGGGGCTCGCTCGCACCGGATGGCTCGATGGCGTTGGACCTGGCGCTGGTGCTTGGTCGCCCTTCCGCGTTCGAATACGTGCTGGTGCACGAGCTCTGCCACCTGGTGCAGGCCAACCACTCGCCTGCGTTCTGGGCCGAAGTGGAGCAACGTTTTCCCACTTGGCGCGAGGAACGCAGTTACTTCCACGAACACGGCCGCCAGCTCAAGGCGCAACTGCGCCGGTTGCTGCACGTGCAGTGACGCAGGCGTAGCGCGCGGCTGCGATGACGTGCCTTTCGCGACAGTGGTGCAGCTACGGGTGCGGCAACAGCAACAGGCGATCGGTGCGGCTGGCACCGGCGAGTGGTCAACGCTGCAGCGAAGACGCCGCTAGCGCCACGCGTAGGAGGCAGCCCGGGCAAGTTGCCGGCAGGCCAGCGGCGACAGCCAGGCAAAGCGTTTTGACACGACGTGTTCTGCAGCCGCAGCGCCTGCGTCCAGGGTGCGCGCCGACATCCAGTGGTCGGCGTGACACGCCGCTGCCCATGCCTGCTCCAACAGGACGCGATCGCCCGCATCCAGGTGGGCAGCGGCGCGCACCGCCTGGATGAAGGTCCACGGCGCATGCCACCGATCGAAGGATTCGAGTGCGCCCACGACACGGGCGGCATCTGCCACGTTCACCTGCGCGATTGGCATCTGCGTATCACGCGTGACGCAAACCATCCAAGAAGCCGTTGATCACCGCCGCGACTGCTTCCGGCACTTCCATATGCACGTGGTGCGTGCCGGGCAGCAGCTGCAGGCGTGCGTCGCGCATCATCGCCACGCGGTGGTCGCGCAATGCTTCCGGGAAATACGCCTGTGCGGGCGTGGCGAAGATCGCCTGGGCGGGGCAGGCGATGGAGGCCAGCAGCACGTCGATCTGCGCTTCGGTCATGCGGATGGCGGTGGGCAGGGTCAGGCGCGGATCGCTGCACCAGCTGTAGCCACCTTCCACCACGCGTACGCCGCGTTCGACCAGCAGCCGTGCAGCCGGTTCGGTGAGTTGGTTGGCCATCATGCGCGCGCGTACCGGCATTTCCATCGACGGAAACACCCGCAGCGGCCGCTCTGCCAGCGTGCGTGCCGACGCAACGGCATCGCGCAGGCGTGTGGCAGTGCTTTCCACGGGCTCGGCCAGGGCGCCTAGCGCCTCGATGGCGATCAAGGCCTCCACGCGCTCGGGCGCAGCGGCGGCCAGCAGGCTGGCAATGCCGCCGCCCATCGAGTGGCCGAGCACGGTGAAGCGCTCCCAGCCCAGAGCATCGGCGACCTGCAACAACATGGCGATCGCGCTGCTGAGCGTGTATTCGGCGCCTGTCGGCAGCCAAGCGCTGTGGCCATGGCCGGGCAGATCCAGCAGCACCAGATCCAGCTCCTGCGCGTGCAGATGCGCGCTCAGCGGCACGAAGCTGGCCGCGTTATCCAGCCAGCCATGCAAGGCCAGCACCCGGCGCGGGCCGCGATCTTGGTTGCGCAATCCGGTGACCCGGCCGATGGCCAGGTCGCACGCAAACGGCTCCAACTTCACGCGCGGCGCGCCACGGCGGCCAGCGCGTGCGCATGCGCATCGCTGGCGTTGAGGCAGGGGATGTAGCTGAGCGTGGCACCACGCTCGGCCAACGTTTCGGCAAAACCCAGCGCCACTTCTTCCAGCGTTTCCAGACAGTCGGTGGCAAAGCCCGGGCAGACCAGGTCGAAGCTGCGCACGCCGCCTTCGGCCAATGCCCACAGCGTGGGTTCGGCGTACGGCTGCAGCCAGCGTTCGGCGCCGAAGCGCGACTGATAGCCCATCTGCCACTCGTCCGCGCCCAGCCCCAGCGCTGCCGCAATGGCCTGCGCGCTGCGTTCGCACTGCTGCGGATACGGGTCGCCGGCATTGGCCACGCGCTGCGGCAGGCCGTGGAAGGAAAACATCAATTTTTCGCTGCGCCCATGCACCTGCCAGTGCGCGCGAATCGACTCGGCGATCGCGGCCACCCAGCCGGCGTCCTCGCAGTAGTCCTGGATCACCTCCACCGCGATCTCCGGCGCGCTGGTGCGCCATGCCTCCACCACATCCTGGATCGAGGCGGTGGTGGTGGTGGAATACTGCGGATACAGCGGCAGCACCACGATGCGCCTGATGCCGCGCGCGCGCAGCCCGTCCAGCGTCTTGCGCAAGGCCGGCTCGCCGTAGCGCATGGCCCATTCCACATGCCAGTCGGGCATCACCGCTTGCAGGCCGTCGGCCAGGCGGCGCGTGTAGACCGCCAGCGGCGAGCCCTCCGGCAACCACACCTTGGCGTATTTTTCGGCCGATTTCGGCCCGCGGATCGGCAGGATCACCCCGTACAGCAGCGGCTTCCAGAACAGTGGCGGAATCGCGACCACGCGGCGGTCGCTGAGGAACTCGGCCAGGTAGCGGCGCACGGCCGGGGCGGTCGGCGATTCGGGAGTGCCCAGGTTGACGACCAGCAGGGCGGTATCGGGTGTCGTGTTCATGCGCACCATTCTGGCAGAGCCGGGCACCGCTGCCGACAGCAGCGCAACGATCGCTGTGATCGGCCGTCTCTTCCGCGCCGGTTGCGCTCACCACCGATTCATTGCGCCGGCACTAACGTCGCGGCATTGCTATCTTTGTCGGATTCTTCCTTGGAGCTTGTCATGCCTCGTTTGTCGCGCCTGGCCCTGTTGTTGTCGCTGACGTTGGTCGCCGGCCATGCCGTCGCCGGCCCGGAAGAAGACCAGCGCGCACGCAATGCGGTGCGGGTGCTCACCGAGATCATGAAGATCCCCGAGCAGGCCATTCCGGACAAACTGCTCGACGAGGCGCGCGCCATCGTGGTCATTCCCGACACGCTCAAGGCCGGCCTGGTGATCGGCGGCCGTCGCGGCCACGGCCTGATGTCGATGAAGAATGCCGACGGCAGCTGGTCGCAACCGGTGTTCGTCAAGCTCACCGGCGGCAGCATCGGCTTCCAGGCCGGCGTGCAGTCCTCCGACGTGGTGCTGGTGTTCCGCAACGACCGCAGCCTGGACAACATCGTCAACGGCAAGTTCACCCTCGGCGCCGACGCCGGCGTGGCGGCAGGTCCGGTCGGGCGCAACGCCGCCGCGGCGACCGACGGCCAGCTCAAGGCCGAAATCTGGTCGTGGTCGCGTGCCCGTGGCCTGTTCGCCGGCGTCGCCCTGGATGGTGCGGTGCTGCAGATCGACGATGCCGCCGACCTCAATGCCTACGGCAGCGGCGCAACCCCGCGCATGATTTTCGAAGGCCGCACCAACGAACGCCCATCCACCGATGTGATCGCTTTCCGCGACCGGCTGGAAGAGGCGACCTACACCGCGCGCGCCAATCGCAGCACCGATGCCGCCGCCGATGGCGCGCCGCCGGCACCGCGTCCGCAGACCCCGCCGCCGGTGCAGGCACAGCAACCGGCCAATGTGCCGCCGCCGGCCAGCGAAGCCAGCACCGTGCCGATGCAGCCCAGCACCACGCCGCCCGCCCAGCAAGGTTTTCAGCCGGTATCGGAGGGCGAAATCCGCACCGAATCACTGGACGGCAACCGCTAACGCACTGTCATCCCCCTGCGCGGTGCGCTGGGGTATCCTGCGCGTTCCATCTTTCAAGCAAGCGAGCAGATCATGGGCGGTTTCAGCATTTGGCACTGGCTGATCGTGCTGGTGATCGTGTTGCTGGTGTTCGGTACCAAGCGGCTCACCAGCGGTGCCAAGGATCTCGGCAGCGCGGTCAAGGAATTCAAGAAAGGCATGCACGACGACGACAAGCCGGCCGGCAAGCTCGGCGACGACTCCCGCACTGCCGAGCAGGCGCGTGAGGCGCAGGCCGAACGCGACCGCGACGCGCGCTGATCCGGAGCGGCGTCGGTGTTTGACATAGGTGTTGGCGAACTGACGCTCATTGCGGTCGTCGCCCTGGTGGTGCTCGGCCCCGAGCGTTTGCCCAAGGCGGCCCGATTTGCCGGATTGTGGGTGCGCCGTGCCCGAATGCAGTGGGATTCTGTCAAGCAGGAACTCGAACGCGAACTCGAGGCCGAAGAGCTCAAGCGCAGCCTGCAGGACGTGCAGGCCTCGCTGCGCGAGGCCGAAGACCAGCTGCGCAACACGCAGCAGCAGGTCGAGCAGGGCGCCCGCACGCTGCATGACGACGTCAGTCGCGATATCGACATCCGCGCCAGCGCCACGCCGGTGGCAACGCCGCTGGAACTGGCCCATGCGGATTTGTCTGCCAGCCCCGATGTGGATGCAACAGCCGGCGTAACCGATGCGGCTGGAGCTGCACATACCGCGCCGGTGATTGCGCAGGCCCAACCCATTGCGCCAGCGCCGCATCAAACCCTGGTTCCGGCTCCGCACGACACGATAGTGCCCGCGCCGCATGCCGCGCATCTTGCCAGCGCGCCCGAGCCGGTCGCCGTTGCGCCAGTCGATGCGGGCACACCGGCCGCGTGGACGCCGGGCGCGCCAGCCAAACTCCAGGAGAAACAGCCGTGAGCCTGTTCGACGACGCACAGGCCGAAAGCAGTCTGATCGAGCATCTGGTCGAATTACGCGCCCGCCTGGTCCGCGCACTGATCGGTCTGGGCGTGGTGTTGCTGGCGCTGCTGCCGTTTTCGCGGGCGATCTATTCGTGGCTGGCCGCACCGCTGATCTCGCAACTGCCGCTGGGGCAGACGATGATCGCGATGAATCCGGCCGGCGCGTTCTTCGCCCCGCTCAAGCTGACCTTCTTCGTGGCGGTGTTCTTCAGCGTGCCGTGGCTGTTGTATCAGGCCTGGGCGTTCGTGGCGCCGGGGTTGTACCAGCGCGAAAAGAAGCTGGCATTTCCGCTGCTGGCGTCGGCGGTGGCGCTGTTCTATATCGGCTGCGCGTTCGCCTATTTCCTGGTGTTGCCGGCGGTGTTCCACTTCCTGACCACGTTCAAGCCAGACGTGATCGCAATTACCCCGGATGCCAATTCGTACCTGGATTTCGTGCTGGCCATTTTCTTCGCCTTCGGCGCGAGTTTCGAACTGCCGGTGGCCTTGGTGATCCTGGTGCTGCTGGGCTGGGTCAGCCCCAAGCAGCTCAGCGAAGGCCGTGGCTACGCCATCGTCGGCATCTTCATCCTGGCCGCCGTGCTCACCCCGCCAGACGTCGTATCGCAGCTGATGCTGGCCATCCCGATGTGCCTGCTCTACGAGCTGGGCATCATGGCTTCGCGTGCGGTGGCGCCGAAGAGCGCCTAGTGCCGTCGCTGCACCGAAGCGCGCCGCCATGCAGGTGCGCGGTGCGGTCGTCTTCGGGCACATGCGTCGCTGCGCGGCGTCGCCCCGGACGCCATGGTCCACGTTAGGAGCGCGCCCGGGCGCGACCAAGCCTACGTCGAGAAGCCCCGGTCGCGTCCAGGTGCGCTCCTACAGCCGCGCGAATTCAAGCAACAAACACATCCGGTCGCGATGGCGGGGCTGGTTGGGCGGCGGCGCCGGCGTGGGTGAACATCTGCTTCCACGCGGCGTAGACCGAACCGGCGAACACCGGCATCAGCACCGCCATCAACAGCAGTTGGGCCAGCCACATCGCCACGGTCTGGCCGGCAATCAGGCCGACGATCAGCGCCACGATCATGACCGCGAAATAGATCGCGAAAATGGCGATGAAGGCCAGGACGAAGAACACCAGCATCGCCGGCAGGTTGTGCAGGCTGGCGCGCAGGCTCGCGCGCAGCGCGTGGCCGCCGGTGCTGCGGTCGAACATGACCTGCGGCGGCATCACGAACAGCGCCAGCGTCATCGCCGCGAAGGTGGCGATGGTCAGCAGCAGCCACAGCAGGATGCGCCCGGCCGGCAGGCTGGCGGCTAGCTGCTCGATCTGCACCGGGTCCGGCTGCGCGCCGGACTGGCTGATCTGGTTGATCTTGACCATTACTTCGGAGAGCTGCTGCAGCCCGCTGGCGCCGATCATCGCCAGCAGCAGCACGCCCAGCAGCAGGCCGGCGATCAGCTGCGGCAGCAGCGACACCAGCAGGTGCGGCGCGCGGCCGTCCTGCAGGCCATGCAGCAGATGCGACGGTTTGGCGATGCGGCCTTCGTCCACTTCGCGGATGGCCCACAGCAGGCCGCCCATGAACAACGGGCCGGCCAGCACCAGCAGGAACTGCAGAGCCGGGCCCAACAGCGGCACCAGGACCGACAGCGACACCACCAGCGAGGCGGCCACGCTCCAGATCACCCCCATCGAGCCAAGCGCCAGCGGCGCCCGCTTCAACAGCGAGAAACCGGTCAACAGCCACTCTGCGCCGGCAGATGCCGGCACCTTACGAATTTCGCTCATTCCCATTCCGGATCGATACGCGCGCCGGACCATCCGGCGTCACGCGATTATCGCTGCTTTTACGTGTGCGCGGCGGGACGAGCGCTCACGGTTTGCAACCGGCGTGCGTGATGCACGAAGCGGCGCAACAGCTTGCGGGCGATGGGGGCGGCGGTGACCTCGCGGGCGACCGTGCGGGCGCAACGTCCGTGGCGGGCAATGCAGTCGGCACGCGCCTGCACATAGCCGCGCATGTGGTGGGTGGCGAATTCGGGGTGGAACTGGACGCCCCAGGTGGCCCGGCCCCAGCGGAAGGCATGGCAGCGGTCCTGCCGGGAGTGCGCCAGCACGATGGCGCCGTCCGGGGCACGCACGACCGTCTGCAGATGGGTGGCATGGGCCGGGAACTGCGGCGGAAGCCCTGCGAATAAAGGATCCTGCTCGGCCGGCGGGTGCAGCTCCAGCGCGATGGTGCCGGATTCGCGCCCGGCCGGGTTGTAGTCGACCTCGCCGCCCAGCGCGTGCGCCAGCAACTGGTGCCCGTAGCAGATGCCCAGTAGCGGCATGCCCTGATGGGCGGCATGGCGCAGCCATTCGGCACTGCGTTCGCTCCAGTCGGCGCGGTCGGTGACGAAGGCGGCCGAACCGCTGACGATGATGCCGGCAAAGTCGGCCGGGTCGGGCAGCGCATCGCCATTGGCAACGTCGATGGCCACCGTTTCCTGCTCGGCCAGCCCGGCCGCCACGCGGATCCAGTGCGGAAAACGGCCGTATCGCTTCATCTCCGGCACGGGCTGCCCGGTTTCGATGATCAGGAACGGCAAAACGGACATGCGCAAAGATCCGGACACAACAGATGCCCCCGATTGTAGGCGGCAGCGACGCGTTTTTTTCAAGCGGCACTCCAAGACGCGCGCTGCGGGTCATTGCCGAATGACATGTCCTGATTCCCTCGCGGCGGGATGCCGATGATGGTAGCGGTGGTCGCCGACTGGTGCATGTCCTGGATATCGGCAGACAAACGCACGGCTGGAATGACAGTGCCTTTGCGCGGTCGCCGTGGTCAGGTTGACGCAAGGTTCGGCGGGATTGGTGTGGAAAAACATCGAATCGTGCATACCCTTCAGAACACTGCGCTTGACGCCAGCGGAGCACGTCGCCGTGCCGGCGTGCTGCATCCCACGCGTTCGATCCATGCAATGTAGTAGGGCCATTGGCCCAACGCGCAGCGGGCGTCGCACATGTCGTCTGCGCTTCGTATTGAAGAAGTCGCTCGCGGGCAGATTGACTAAATTTCCGGGCATGAAAACCCATGCCACCAATTCAAACGCGACACGCACAAACCTGTCTTACGCTCATGAGGAAAAGCCCAGGCTAACGGAGGATCAGGCAGCAGCCAGCAGCAGCGGCGCGCAGCAACCGCTTGGACGGCCGCCTAGAAAACGGCAGAGGATGGAGTCGGATGACCCAAGGGCCTCGACGCGCGACAGGCAGCCCTTTACGGCAAGCGCCTTAAAGAAAGAGGAAATCGATGCCAGCGAAGGCGCATGGGACAGGCGCTTTCGGCCGTGGCAGCCGGCTGCCGTCAAAAACGCGCGCATCAAAACCGAGGGCTACCCGGATATGGCGACTGACGACGTCGGCACGTCGTCAGCGCAGCATCGGCCACAACGCTCGTCGCAGCATCATGGTGTGGAGGCAAGGGCATTTCGGCCGCGCGAACAACCGTTCGAATGGTCCGCCAGAAAGCGACCACGTGAAGAGCAGGCGCCATCCCGGCAGCCAAAGCGGCCATTCCATGGCATGGGGCTGACGACCGAGGACATCCGCAGGGCCGAACATCAGCTGGACCCGGCGGAAAAAAAACGGCTACAGGCGCAGCGACAGCAACAGCAGCGACAGTTGAGCGAGCCCCACGGAATCGGGAGGAACCACAACGCGGGCCGGTGCGTGTCGATGGCATATGACAACGAGCTGGCGCATCGCATGCGTGGCGGGAAGGCGTTGCCCTTCCTGGAAGAGAGTGTCAACGCGCAAGTCAACGCGCAGCGGCTGGACAAATATCTTCAGTTGATTGGCACTGCACGGCGCGCCAGGGCAGGGGTGACGCCCGGCGATCTGGATCGTTGCACCGAGCTCGCGGCGCAATACCTGTTTGGGACCGGATGGTTCGAAGGGGCATCGCTGGCGCAGCTGGCGCATGTGGGCAACAAGCTGAGCAAGCACCCGAATCAGCCCGCATGCATGGAGGCCATCGCGTGGATCGCCGGAGAGCTCACGCAGGCCGATGATCTGGTGGGGCTGGGGGCCTACCCGTCAGTTCTGCTTCTGAATGCCTTCTCGAAGAATCTCGACAGCGGCCGGTGTGAACGCGCGGTGGCGCGTCTGGCACGTCATCTGCGGCGTGACGACCACGCACGACAGGGGCTGAGTGCGCAGAACATCAGCCTGGCACTCAATGCCTTCAGCAAGTGGTCCGATAACCCGGAGTGCCAGGCGACGGCGCACTGGTTTGCCGCGCTTGTCGCCAGCGACAAGCGCCTGCGTTGCGCCATGGATGCCCAGAGCGTGGCGACCGCGCTCAACGCCCTGTGCAAATGGCCCGACACGCCGGACTGCGGGAATGCCGTCAGCGCGCTCGCCGAACGGTTGGCCGACGAGTCCAGATTGCGCAAGGAACTGAAACCGCAAGAACTGGGAAACGCGCTCAACGCCCTGAGCAAATGGGCCGACACCCCGGTCTGTGCGGCTGCCGCCAGTGCGCTGGCCGAACGGTTGGTGGACGATCCCGGCTTGCGCAAGGCCCTGGACCCGATCAACGTGAGTCAGGCGCTCAACGCGCTGAGCAAATGGGCCGATATACCGGTGTGTGCGGCCGCCGCCATCGCACTGGCCGAGCGGTTGGCCGACGACCCCAAGCTATGCCGGGCCCTGAATGCGCGAGGCCTGTCCAATGCGCTCAACGCCCTGAGCAAATGGCCCGACGACCAGGTCTGTGCGGCTGCCGTCAGTGCGCTGGCAGAGCGGGTCGCCGACGACCCCGAGCTGCGCAAGAACCTGGACCCGCAGGGCGTGTCCAACGTGCTCAACGCGCTGAGCAAATGGCCCGACACCCCGGTCTGTGCCGCCGCCGCCAGTGCGCTGGCCGAACGCGTGGTCGACGATCTCCAATTGCGCGAGGATCTGGATCCGCAAGGTGTGGCCAACGCGCTCAACGCGCTGGGCAAATGGCCGGATATACCGAGCTGTGCGCAGGCCGCCAGCGCGCTGGCCCGGCGGCTGGCCCACGATCCCGAGCTGTGCAAGGCCCTGGACCCGATCAACGTGACCCAAGTGCTGGAAGCGCTGAGCAAATGGCCCGATACACCGATCTGTGGGCAGGCCGCCAATGCGCTGGCCAAGCGGCTGATCCATGAGAGGAGCCTGCGCAAGGCCCTCAAGCCGCAGGAACTGGTCACCGCGCTCCATTCCCTGAGCAAATGGCCCGACACGTCGATCTGCACGGAGGCCGCCAGCGCGCTGGCCGAGCGGCTGGTCGACGAGCCCCAGTTGCGCAAGGCGCTCGACGCACACCAGGTTGTCACCACGCTCAAGGCCTTGAGCAAATGGCCTGACAAGGCGGTCTGTGCGGTTGCCGCCAGCGCGCTGGCCGAGCGGCTGGCCGACGAGCCCCAGTTGCCCAAGGACCTGAACCGGCAAGGTGTGGTCATCGTGCTCAACGCGTTGAGCAAATGGCCGGACACGGCGGTTTGTGCTGAGGCCGCCGCCGCGCTGGCCGAGCGGCTGGTCGACGAGCCCGACCTGCGCAAGGAACTTGGCCCGGTCGACGTGACCAACGTCCTGAATGCCTTGAGTAAATGGCCGGACACCGAGGTCTGCGCGGAAGCCGCACGGATGCTGGCAGGGCGCCTGGTCGGCGATCCCCTGTTACGCAAGGCCTTCAATGCACTGGACGTGGCCAACGCGCTCAATGCCCTGAGCAAATGGCCTGACACCCCGGTCTGTGCCGCCGCCGCCAGTGCGCTGGCCGAGCGGCTGGCCGCCGATCCCCAGTTACGCAAGGATCTCAATCCATTGGACGTGGCCAATGCGCTCAATGCCCTGAGCAAATGGCCCGGCACGCCGGTCTGTGCGGCCGCTGCCAGCGCACTGGCCGCACGGGTGGGCGCCGATTCCAGGTTGCGCAAGGCCTTCGACGCGCAGCAAGTGGCCACCGTGCTCAACGCCTTGTGCAAATGGCCCGACAACCAGGCCTGTGCGGCGGCCGCCAACACCTTGGCCGAGCGACTGAGACGCGAGCCCGACGTGCGCGACGTGCTCAAGCCGCGAGAAATGACCAACGCGCTTAACGCCCTGAGCAAATGGCCCGACACGCCGGCCTGTGCGGGCGCCGCCAGCGCGCTGGCCGCACGGGTGGCCGACGATCCCAGGTTGCGCGTGGCCTTCGACGTACAGCAGGTGGCCACCGTGCTCAACGCCCTGAGCAAATGGCCCGACAATGCGGCCTGTGCGGCCGCCGCCGGCGCGCTGGCTGAGCGCTTGGCCGACGAACCCGAGTTACGCAACGCCCTGACCGCCCATGGCGTGGCCACCGTGCTCAACGCCCTGAGCAAGTGGCCCAACGTGCCGGTCTGTGCGGCCGCCGCCGGTGCGCTGGCCGAGCGGCTGGCCGACGAACCCGAGTTACGCCACGCTCTGACCGCGCATGGCGTGGCCACTGCGCTCAACGCGCTGAGCAAATGGCCGGACATGCCGGTCTGCGCGGCCGCTGCCAGTGCGCTGGCCGAGTGGCTGAGCGACGATCCCGACCTGCGCAAGGCGCTGGACGCTTCCAACCTGCCCCAGGTGCTCAATGCCCTGAGCAAATGGCCGGACATGCCGGCCGGTGGCGAGGTGGTCAACGCGCTGGCCGAGCGATTGGTCGACGACCCCGAGTTGCGCAATGCCCTCGATGCGCTAGGGGTGGCCAATGCGCTCAACGCCATGAGCAAATGGCCCGAGATGCCGGTCTGTGCGGCCGCCGTCGACGCGCTAGCCGCGCGGCTGGCCAACGATCCCGGGTTGCGCAGGGATCTGGAAGCGCAGGGCCTTGGCAACGCACTCAACGCCCTGAGCAAATGGCCCGACAAGCCAGTCTGCGCGGCCGCCGCCAGCGCGCTGGCCGAGCGGCTGACCAACGATGCCGGCTTGCGTCGTGCCTTCGACCCTATCAACGTGAGCCAAGCGCTCAATGCCCTGAGCAAATGGCCCGGCACGCCAGCCTGCGAGACCGCCATCGACGTCCTGGCGGCGACGCTGGCCAACGATCCCGATTTGCGCAAGGCCCTGGACCCGCAAGGCGTGGCCGTGGCGCTCAACGCGCTGAGCAAATGCCTCGCCCGGCCGGTGTGCCAGTCGGCATTCGTGCTGCTCGCCGAGCGTGCAGGCTCGGCCGAGCTGCCCTGGCGGCAGTTCCAGATGCGGGGGATCGCGGTGTTGGCCAACGCGATGTCCCGGCTGTCGCATCTGGACGAAGAGGACGATGAGCAGTTCCAGACCCTGGGTATCGCCAAGCTGCAGGCGATGGCCGGGCACCTGGATGTGCACCGCGAGCGTTTTGCGTCCGCTTCGGCCGGCGATATCGGTGTGCTCTTCAAGGCCTTTGCCTCGGCGCGGCTGCAGCGCCAGATGCGTTCGCTGGGACAACCGGCGCTGGAACGGGTGTCGGCCCTGATCGGGGACGATGGATTACGCCAGACCAGCCTTGAGGGGATCGGCAGCCTCTGCATGGGACTGTTGCCGCTGATCCGCAGTCCGGAGTTGGCCCCTCGCCATCGGGGCCAGGCATTGCACGTGTTCGATACGTTGCAGCCCATCGTCGCGCGCAAGATCGAGCTGTACCTGCGCGGCGACGGCGCGCGCGCGTCGGCCGACATCGAACAGCATGCCACGCGCTGCCCGGCGCTGACCTTCTACCAGGTGCTCAAGGCCTACGCGGTGGTGAGCCGGCAGTGGAAAGCGCGCCATCTGGACGGCCCGCGCAAGCAACTGCGCCAGCGCCGCGATGAACTGTCGAAGTGGGTGGACCTGACGCTGGCGCGCACGCGCGAGGCGATCGAGGCGGACCTGGGCGAGATGAGCTGGAACCTGATCGCGCAGATCGAGGCCGGCGACCGGATGTTCGACGCCCTGGACCTGCGCATGGCCAAGGACGCGCCGGCCATTACCCAGGCCCATCCACCGACCCGCTTCGACCTGGACAGTGGGCGCCTGAGCATGGCCTCGGTTCCCGGCCGGCCGGTGGCGCCGGCGCCCGGCCACGGCAGCACGACCCATGTGGTGGTCGATCTGGTGGGCAAGGAGCTGTCGACCAACCGGTCCGAATCGGACAAGCCGTATTCGCTGTTTGCACGCCTGACCGGGCTGCCGCTGGTGGAGGTGCAATTGCCTGGTGAGCTATCGACCTTCATGCTCGCGCGGACGTTCAACTACAACGGCGAGCCCTGGCGCTTCGACATGTTCGGCGGCAGCCGCGCGGCGCGCGGCAAATCCGGTAGCCACAGCCTGGTGCTGTCCCAACGCAAGGAGTCGGCGTCGCTGTTGCCTGCATTCCGTTATGCCGACACCGCCCCGGGCAGCAGCCTGATGCATCTGGCGGCCAAGCTCGCTCCGCAACGCGAGGACTGGTCGCGCATGCAGCGCTCGCTGCTGGAGATGGTGCCCAGTGACCATGTCGTGGAAGGCACGCTGCGCCTGGGCGTATTCGATGACGTCGAGGGCCCTGCGCATCCGTTCAAGCCGTTGGCCGTGGATGGCACTGCCCTGGCGTTGTGCCCCAACGATGGCTGCGGCTTCCTGAAACTGGAGGTGGCCTTGGCCATTCCGGCCTTCCGCAAGCATTACGAGGCCTGGCACGCGGTGCAGGCAAACCAGGCCACCGAGGAGCAGCGCGAGCTGGTGGCCAAGGACAAGGGGCCTTCGATGATGCCGGCGCAGGCGCTGCAGCATTACCCGCGCGATGCCGCGGCGCTGGAAGAGGCGCACGCGGCGATGCAGGACCGGCTGCGGACACTGGAGCCGACAGGCGATGATCCGCTGTGGGTGTACAGGCCGCTCATCGGCGGTGGCTACCAGGGCCAGCGCGTGCGGGCGGTGCCGTCGGCCGACGACAAGGTGCATCTGCCGCAGCAGCGCAGCCAGGCCTTCGACGTCGCGGGCGGCCCGTTGCTGCTCGGCAAGCCTCCCTACGACAAGGAGAATCTGCTGCCGGTGCCGGAGCAGCGCATCGCCACCGTGGCCCAGGGCGACGCCACCGCCGCGTTCCTCTCCCAGTGCTTCGGCATCCAGTACAGCTACACCGGTTTCGATGATCGCTCCGGCGTCGATCCGCAGATGCTGCACAGCAAGGGCATGCTGGTGGTGGTGCCCGATCAGCAGTGGCCGGCTGAGTTCAGCGACACCGACCTGGCCTGCTCCAAGGAAGATCTGAAGACGCTGTCGTGCTGGACAAACGGCCGTGACCGCGGTGCCTTGCCGCGCGACATCCTCAGCACCGGCAGCCTGCGGCTCAAGGACATCGTGGAGCCTGGGCGCCTGGGCGCACTGCCGATCGACGAGTTGCGCAAACGCGACATGGACACCGACGGCGACGACGCCTTCATCTACGCAGGCTATCCCAAGCTGGCTGCGCTGATTTCGCGGGTGATGGATCGCAAGGCCAGGCTCGGTCGGCAAAAGTCCTTCAAGCCGCCGAAGACGGCCACGCCGGCCATCGACCCGGTCAGCGGCCACTACCAGCCAGGGCGGCTGTCGGAAATCATGGCCCTCAAGCGCGGTCAGCGCATCACCTCGGCGGCCGCCACGCTGGCGGCGCGCTTCATGGGGCAGCCGAACGAACTGCGCGAAGCGATGGCGCGCGACATGATGTTCGGCACCTACGATGGCATCGAGCGCGGCTTGCGCAACGGTTTGCGCGAGCTGCTCGAAGAGCCGGTCCGCGATCCGGTGGTGTTGGCCACGCTGCGCGTGCAGGCGCGCGAGGCGATCGAACGCGCCCACCTGCCCGAGGCGCGTGAAGCTGCCGCGTTGCTGCACGCGCAGCTGCTTGCGCTTGAGACGGACCCGGCCGCCGACAGCGCCGCGCCGGCGTTGCCCGAGGCCCTGGCTGAGGCGTTTCCCGGTTTGGCCAAGGCCTACGAGTCCGCCGCTGGCGTGGAGGCGCGCATCCACGCCATCCTGGACAACTACCCGGTGTGCCGGCTGTCGCATGCGCAGTTCCCGGACGGGCAACCCGGGCTCGTCCCCGGCGAGCCGGAACTGACCATGCGCAACCTGTTCACCATCGCGATCAAGGTCGGCACCGATGCGCTGAAGTCCGACACCGGCACGGCGCTGTTCGCCAAGATCGTGGAGGCCTGCGAACGGGCCGAGCGGGGCTTCGCCGAGCGGGTCCGCAACGTGCCCTACAGCAGGGCAACCGCCCGGGCCATGCAGGACGGGCGCTTCGATCCCGAACAGACCAAGCTGCTGCTGCAGCGCATGCCGTCGATGGCCGCCGGCGTCATGGAAGACGCGCTCGAGGCACTACAGCAGGCCGGCTGGATCGCCCGGTCGCAGCCGCCGGCCGAGCGTCTGCGCGACGTGCAGCCGCAGGACATTGCGCTCAAGGCACAAGCCTTGCTCAGGCGCGCTCGCCAGATGGAGCCGCAGGTCACCGACATGCTGCAGAACATCGCCGCGCGCCATGGTGGGCAACTGGCCGGCACGCAGCATCAACTGAAGTCCTACGGCTCGTTGCAGGACAAGCTCAAGCAGCGGATGGCGCTGAAGAAGCAGCCGTTGGACGAGGCGGCAGCCAGCGTCAACGACGCGCTGCGCTACAGCGTGGTGCTGGAACCGCAGGGCTTTACCGCCGGCCTGCGCGCCGTGCTGGCCGCACTGGACGATCAGGGCCATGCACGGGTCAAGCTGACCAATCAATTTACTGAATACCCGCCAGTCTTCAAGGCCATCAATGTCACGCTGCGCAGCCCTGAGGGTGCGCTGTGGGAGATCCAGTTCCACACCCCGGAGACCTTCGCGCTGAAGGAGCGCTTCCACGATCTGTACAAGCACGCCCATGCGCTGGCGCTTGGCGGCGCATCGCGGGCCGAGCAGCGCAAGCTACAGGCGCCTGCGCTGGAGGCCTTCAAGCGTGTGGCCTCGCCGCCGGGGTGCGAGGAGATCGACGACTGGCAGGAAGAGACCGTACCGGCGCTGGCAAGCACGCCGCCGGCGCTTGCCTCCGAACAGAACGCCGTCAACACAGGCGCATCGCCGGCACACAGCGTGTTCCATGCCGCCACACGCAAGCAGGCGTCGCTGACGCCGGTGCTCGACATGCTGGCCGACGGCTTGGGCGCGCGGCTCTGGGGCAACGTGCGCTACAACGCCAGCCAGGGCCGGATCGAGCAGGTGCAACACGACCCGTTCCAGAAATCGGTCGCCTCGATCAAGGACAAGATCCGGCGCCATCAGCGCGCCGGCATGACAACAGAACAGGCCACGCAACGCGTGGGCGATGCGCTGCGCTATGCGCTTGAGTTGCCGTCCGAGGGTTTCGTGGCGAAGGTGCAGGCGGCCCAGGAGGCACTGCGTCGGCAAGGGATGACGTGCGTGAAGCTGCAGAATTACTTTACCTCGGGAGATGGCACCTACCGGGGCATCAATGCCAGCTTCACCGATGCCGAGGGCTACGCGTTCGAAGTGCAGTTCCACACGGCTGAGAGCTTCAACGCCAAGGCGCAAACGCATCTGTCCTACAAGCGGATGCAGTTGGCGCAGACACGCCTCGACAAGGAGCGGCAAAAACCCCGGCCCGATCCGGTCAGGCAGGCAAGACTGACGCAGGAAATCGCAGGGCACCGACAGGCGATGCACGAGATGACGGCCAGGGTGAGCAAGCCCGCCCACATCGAGCGCCTCGGAGGCCGCGCATGAGGACCCATCAACGCGCAAGACCTGGCGAATCTGCGGCTCTCAAGCGGGTTTAGCTGTGCGCCGGACGATATCTCCGCCCTCAAGGCATGAGCGCCGAGTGCCACTGGGGCGGGAATCACGCGCGTGCGGCTCGCAGGCGCGGGCGAACGCGTCGATCGCCGTCATGCCGATCGACCGCGACGTGTGCGAGACCGGCGTGCACTCCGGAGGCGTTGCTGCATGCATGCCACGCAACCGTGCACCTGAGCGAACACGAGCACCCGGCAGGGATCGGTGCTGCCGCCAGCACAGCAGTTTTCAACCGAATCCCACTGCCCTCGACCCCTCGCCGCGTCGAAGGCCCCTACGGATCATGCGCGCGCAAGCGGCGTGGTCGTCAGGACGAAGGAGGCGTCTATTCCCGCGGCGGCAACACCGACAGCACTTCTTCGATGGTGGTCAGCCCGGCGGCGACCTTCTCCAGGCCGGTGCGGCGCAGCGTGCGCAGGCCTTCGGCGCGGGCAGCCTGGCTGAAGCTGGCAAGTTCCGTGTCGGGGCGGATGAGGGTACGCAGGCGCGGGCTGACCGGTAGCAGTTCGTACAGGCCCACCCGGCCCAGGTAACCGGTGCGGCGGCATTCCAGGCAACCGACCGGTGCGTGCACGTTGAGCGGTTCCGGCAGCGCTTCGCCGGGCTCGCGGATGGCCGCCCAGTCGGCGTCGCTGAGCGTATGCGGGCGCTTGCAGTGCACGCACAGCGTGCGCACCAGCCGCTGCGCCAGCACGCCGTTGAGGGTGGAGGCCACCAGGTAATGCGGCACGCCCAGGTCGAGCAGACGGGTGATGGCCGAAGCGGCATCGTTGGTGTGCAGCGTGGACAGCACCAGATGCCCGGTGAGCGAGGCCTGCACCGCCATCTGCGCGGTTTCCAGGTCGCGGATTTCGCCGATCATGATGATGTCCGGGTCCTGGCGCAGCAGCGTGCGCACGCCGCTGGCGAAATCCAGGTCGATGTTCTGCTGCACCTGCATCTGGTTGAATTCCGGCGCGATCATCTCGATCGGGTCTTCCACGCTGCACACGTTCACATCCGGCGTGGCCAGGCGCTTGAGCGTGGAATACAGCGTGGTGGTCTTACCCGAGCCGGTGGGGCCGGTGACCAGCACGATGCCGTGCGGGCGCTCGACCAGCGCGCTCCAGCCGGCGGCCTCTTCCGGACTGAAGCCGAGCTGCTCGATGCTCTTGAACGCCGAATCCGGGTCGAAGATGCGCATCACGCACTTCTCGCCGAAGGCGGTGGGCATCGTGGACAGGCGCATTTCCACCTCGCGCCCACCCGGCGAGCGGGTCTTGATGCGGCCATCCTGCGGGCGACGGCGTTCGGCCAGATCCATGCGCCCGAGCACCTTGATGCGGCTGACCACGGCGGTCATCACCGACGGCGGCACTTCCAGCACCTTGTGCAGCACGCCATCGATGCGGAAGCGCATGCGCCCGGCCTCGCGACGCGGCTCCAGATGGATGTCGCTTGCCCGCTGTTCGTAGGCGTACTGCAGCAGCCAGTCGACGATATGCACGATGTGGTGGTCGTCGGCATTGACGTCGCCGGCGCGGCCCAGTTCCACCAGCTGTTCGAAGCTGGGCAGGCCCGCGTTTGATTCGGTGCTGCGCGCATCGCCACGCGCGCCGCGCACCGATTGGGTCACGCCGAAGAACTCCATCGTGTAGCGATGCAGATCCAGCGGGTTGATCAGCGCCAGCTCGATGCGGCGCCGGCTCAGGTGTTGCACGTCGGCCAGCCAGTCCAGCGCCAACGGCTCGCTGGTGGCGATCAGCACGCGCTCGGCATCCAACGCCAGCGGCAGGATGCGGTGGCGGCGCGCGTAGGCGTGCGAGACCACGCCGGTGACGGCGGCCACATCGATGCGGGTGGGGTCGATGCGCAGATAGCGCAGCCCGGTGCGGGTGGCCAGCCATTCGGTGAGCCGTTCCAGGCCCAGCTCGCCGGCCGGCGGCTGCGCGGCGTGCAATTTCAGATTGGCCAGCAGCACCAGCGGATGCACATCGCTGGCGGTGCGCGCGCCGCTGGCGGAGAACTGCACGCGCTCGTGTTCGTGCGGTACCACCATGCCGTCGGCCAGCAGGGCCGCGGCCACCGGGTCGAACATCAGCCGGCCGCGCGGCAGCAGTGCCACGGCGTTATCCGGATCGGCGGTACGCCGCTGTTCCATGCGTGTTTTCCCCAGCAGCGGTGCTGCGCGGCAAAGCGCCGCGGGTCGGCCGGTATACTAGCGCACCCCTTCCGTACGGCCTTTGCTGCATGTCCGATTCCCGGCGCGTTCCAATCACTTTCCAGGGCCTGATCCAGACCCTCAACCAGTACTGGGCCGAGCAAGGCTGCGTGCTGATCCAGCCGCTGGACCTGGAAGTGGGCGCGGGCACGTTCCATCCGGCCACGTTCCTGCGCGCGCTGGGGCCCGAGCCGTGGAATGCGGCGTACGTGCAGCCTTCGCGCCGTCCCACCGATGGCCGCTATGGCGAAAATCCCAATCGCCTGCAGCGTTATTACCAGTACCAGGTGGCGATGAAGCCCAACCCGGACAACATCCAGGACCTGTACCTGGGCTCGTTGCAGGCGCTGGGCATCGACCCGTTGGTGCACGACCTGCGCTTTGTCGAAGACAACTGGGAATCGCCCACGCTCGGCGCCTGGGGCCTGGGCTGGGAAGTCTGGCTCAACGGCATGGAAGTGACCCAATTCACCTACTTCCAGCAGGCCGGCGGGCTCGAGTGCAAGCCGGTGCTGGGCGAGATTACCTACGGCCTGGAACGGCTGTGCATGTATCTGCAGAGCTGCGACAACGTCTACGAGCTGGTGTGGACCTACGGCCCGGACGGCGCGGCGGTGACGTATGGCGATGTGTACCACCAGAACGAGGTGGAGCAGAGCACCTACAACTTCGAGCACGCCAATGTGGCCGAGCTGTTCCATCGCTTCGACGCCTGCGAAGCCGAAGCCAGGCATCTGGTCGAGGTCGGCCTGCCGCTGCCGGCGTACGAGCAGGTCACCAAGGCCAGCCACGCTTTCAACCTGCTGGATGCGCGCCGCGCGATCAGCGTGACCGAACGCCAGCGCTACATCCTGCGCGTGCGCGCGCTGGCCCAGGGCGTGGCGCAGGCGTACTACGCCCAACGCGAGAAGCTGGGATTTCCTGGTGTGAAGAAATAACCGAGAGCCCCTCTCCCACCGGGAGAGGGGGTGGGGTGAGGGTCGGGGCGTAGCCCTCATGCACCCAACCTCCACAGGGCTTCGCCCGTCCCCTCATCCGCCTCTGCGGGACCTTCTCCCCCATGAAGGGGGAGAAGGTCCCGCAGGGAGAAGGGACTAGCGAGCCCCTCTCCCCTCGGGAGAGGGGTTGGGGTGAGGGGACGAGGCGCAGCCCTCATGCACCCAACCTTCCACAAAGCTTCGCCCGTCCCCTCATCCGCCCCTTCGGGGCACCTTCTCCCGCAGGGAGAAGGGACTACGCAAAGGTCCATGTCATATGAGCGAACAACTTCCCCTGCTGATCGAACTGGGCACCGAAGAGCTGCCGGTCAAGGCGCTGCCGGGTCTGGCGCAGGCCTTTTTTGATGGCGTGCTGAGCGGCCTGGAAAAGCGCGGCGTTGCCGTCACCCGCGGCGATGCCAAGCCGCTGTCCACCCCGCGCCGTCTGGCGGTGCTGCTGCCGGGCGTGGCCACCGAGCAGCCGGAGCAGCGCTCGGAAGTGCTGGGGCCGTATCTCAACATCGCCCTCGACGCCGAAGGCCAACCGACCAAGGCATTGGCCGGTTTCGCCGCCAAGGCCGGTATCGACTGGACCGCGCTGGAACGCACCAGCGACGCCAAGGGCGAGCGTTTCGTGCATCGCGCAGTGACGCCGGGCGCGCGCACGGCCGACTTGTTGCCGGAGATCCTGCGCGAGGCCATCGCCGCGATGCCCATCCCCAAGCCGATGCGCTGGGGCGCGCACGAGTACGCCTTCGCACGGCCGGTGCAATGGTTGGTGCTGTTGTTCGGCAGCGAGGTGATTCCGGCCGAGTTGCTGGGCGTACGCGGCGACCGCATCACGCGCGGGCACCGCTTCATGCATGAGGGCGCAGTGTCGCTGGCGGCACCCGGCGACTACGTCGATGCGCTGCGCGCGGCGCACGTGCTGGTGGATCCGGACGCGCGCCGTGCCCGCATCGTCGACGAAGTGCAGGCGGCCGCCAGGCAGGCCGGCGGCAGCGCACGCATCAGCGACGACAACCTGGAGCAGGTGGTCAACCTGGTCGAATGGCCGGCGGCGGTGCTGTGCAGTTTCGAACGCGATTTCCTGGCGGTGCCGCAGGAAGCGCTGATCGAAACCATGGAGATCAACCAGAAATTCTTCCCGGTGCTGGACGACGGCGGCACCTTGACCGAGCAGTTCATCGGCATCGCCAACATCCACTCCAAGGACGTGGCCGAAGTGGCCAAGGGCTACGAACGCGTGATCCGTCCGCGCTTTGCCGACGCCAAGTTCTTCTTCGACGAAGATCTCAAGCAGGGCCTGCAGGCGATGGGCGAAGGCCTGTCCAGCGTCACGTATCAGGCCAAGCTGGGCAGCGTGGCCGACAAGGTCGCGCGCGTGGCGGCGCTGGCCGAGGCGATTGCACCGCAGGTCGGTGCCGACCCGGTGCAGGCACGGCGTGCTGCGGAATTGGCCAAGAACGATCTGCAATCGCGCATGGTCAACGAATTCCCGGAATTGCAGGGCATTGCCGGCCGCCATTACGCCAAGGCCGCCGGCGAGCCGAGCGAGATTTCGCTGGCCATCGACGAGGCCTACCAGCCGCGCTTTGCCGGCGACGACATCGCGCTGTCGCCGCTGGGCAAGGTGCTGGCGATTGCCGAGCGTCTGGATACCTTGGCCGGTGGCTTTGCGGCCGGGTTGAAGCCGACCGGCAACAAGGATCCGTTTGCGCTGCGGCGTAATGCGTTGGGGTTGGCGCGGACGGTGATTGAGAGTGGGTTTGATCTGGATTTGAAGAAGCTGCTTGTTGAGGCAAGAAATCAGATCAATGTTCAGGCCAGTGCCAGGCAAACACTCAAGACAGAAGCTGCGCTAAGTAAAGCCAAGGACGCAGGAGCTGCTTTGCCGAAATCTGTCGAGAAGGAAGCACACACGGCGCTGGCACAGTCTGGCCAAGATGCCGAAATCTTTGACTTCATCCTTGACCGCCTACGCGGCTACTACGCTGATAAAGGCGTTCCGGCAACGCATTTCAATGCGGTCGCTGCGTTGTTCTCGGTCGCGCCCGAGGGCGCGCCTACATCGCATGGCGTAGGAGCGCACCCGGGCGCGACCCACGGATCGCTCTACGACTTCGACCGTCGCATCGACGCCATCGGCATCTTCGCCACGTTGCCCGAAGCCGACGCATTGGCCGCGGCGAACAAGCGCATCCGCAATATCCTGCGCAAGGTCGAGGGCGAGATCCCCGGTGACATCGACACCAGCCTGCTGCGCGAACCGGCCGAACAAGCCCTGGCCGAAGCGGTGGAAGCGGCCATCGGCGACACCGGCGATGCGCTGCACCGCCATGACTATGTCGCCGTGCTCGCACGCCTGGCACGCCTGCGCCCGCAGGTGGATGCGTTCTTCGACGGCGTGATGGTCAATGCCGACGACCCGCAGCTGCGCGCCAACCGTCTCGCACTGCTGAAGAAGCTCGGCGACCGCCTCGGCAGCGTCGCCGCCATCGAGCATCTGTCCAGCTGATGTCCAGGTCGGCGGGCGCGCTGCACTGGCAGGCCGCCCAGGCCGCGTTGGCGCGGCGCGACCTGGGCGTGGCAGCGTCTGCATTGCAGGCGCTGCTGGGGGTGGAACCGACGCATGTGGCTGCACGCGTGCTGCTGGCCGGCACCGTGTTGGCCAACGGCCGCATGCGCGAGGCCGTGACGCAACTCCAGCTGGCCGCTCGCGATGTGGGCGACGATGTGGCGATGCGTTGCCGTGTGGCGCAGGCCTTGTTGCGCGTGGGCGAACATCGCGTGCTGCACGCGCTGCTACGGCATCCCTCGGTGACGCAGTGCCGCGACGGCGCGACCTTGGCTTTGCTTGCACACGTGCACCAGTCCTTGGGCGAACACGTCGAGGCACTGGCGATGATGCAGCGCGCACAGGCGTGCGGATTCGATGGTCCGGACTTCCGTTTTTTTCTTGCGGTGCAACTGCAGTTCAATGGGCGCCTGGATGAGGCGGCGCAGGCCTTGGAGCAGACCCTGGCGCTGTCGCCCGGCTACGGTCGTGCAGCGCTCGCGCGTGCGCGGCTGCGCCGTCAGACCACCGGCAGCAACCATGTCGCGCAATTACGTCAGCAATTGCAGCTCGCCAAACCCGACAGTGAAGATCGTGCCGGGCTGGCCTTCGCGTTGTACAAGGAGCTGGAGGACCTGGGCGACACCGCTGCCGCCTGGGACGCGCTGCAGCACGGCAATGCAGTGATGCATGCACGTCTGCGCCACGATGCCGATGCCGAGGCCGCGCTGTACGCGCAACTGGGTGACCTGGCTGCGCGGGGCGTGTTCGCAGCGCAAGGCACCGGTGCCTTACAAGGTCCGCAGCCGATCTTCGTGCTCGGCCTGCCGCGCTCGGGCACCACGGTGCTGGAGCGCATGCTGGGCAATCATTCGCAGGTCGTTTCGGCCGGCGAATTGAACGACTTCGGTCATCAGTTGCGTTGGGGCGCCGATCAGGCCGGGCGCAGTCTGCTGGACGCGCCGCTGTTGCAGGCGCTGCCCACGCTGGATTATGCGCAGATTGGCGCGCGGTATCTGCAACAAACGCAGTGGCGTGCCGGATCGGCGCGCTGGTATATCGATAAATTGCCGGCCAATGCGGTGGCGATCGGCGCGATTGCGCGCGCACTGCCGGGTGCACTGATCGTGCACCTGGTGCGCGAGCCGATGGCGGTATGTTTTTCCAATTACCGCGCGCTGTTCGGCGATTCGTATGCCTACAGTTACGACCTGCACACACTGGCGCGTCACTATCGGGCGCATCACGGCTTGATGGCGCAATGGCGCGCTGCCTTGCCGGGTCGGGTGATCGATGTGGACTACGCGCAGATGGTGCGCGATCCATCCACGGTGCTGCAGCAGTTGATGGCATATTGCGGGCTGGACATCGAGCCGGGGCAGATCGACATCACGCGCAATGCCGCAGCGTCGGCCACGCTGAGCAGCGTGCAGGTGCGCGAGGGCGTGCACAGCCGCAACGTGGAGGAATGGCGCCGCTATGCAGTCCAGCTGGAGCCTTTGCGGCAGGCGTTGTCGCAGGCGGGTCTGATCGATGCTGGCGTGCATTGACAGCAGCCATTAGGTCTTGGGCGGCGCACCAGACGCGCTGCGAGCACGTTTGATCGGCCTCCAGTTCGATGCGCGCCGAAGCAGTCGCCCCGATGGACAGCGGTTGCGCCAGCCGGGTCTGCTTGCGCAACGTCATCACCGCATGCGCTGGCATGCAGGCGAGCAACAGTGCCGCAGCTGCGTCACAAGCCCAAAAACGCCGGCGGCAGCCGTATTGGCTGCCGCCGGCGGTGCGCATGCACAGTGCAGTGAATCAGTGCGCGCCGAAGCGCCAGTTCAATTCCAGCATGTAGGAACGGCCGTAGCCGGTGTAGTTGAAGATGTTGTAGTACGGGTAGCTGGTATAGGTGCGGTCACGCGGCGGGCGGGTATTGGCGAGATTGTTGACCGTTGCCGTCAGCGAGATATCGTCGCTGATCGCGTAGTCCAGCGTTGCATTGAACGTGGTCCACGCGCCGACCTTGCGTGCTCCTTCCACTGCGTAGCCGTCGGTACTCTGCTGCGACAGAAGGTTCGGGGTGCGGCCGTAACGCTGGCCGAACAAGGTGGTCGTCCACGCATCCTTCTGCCAGGTGACCGAGGCATTGGTGATGCTGTGGAACTCGGTTGAGAAGAAGGGCTCATTGAGCAGGTCGCGTACCGGGTCCTGCGGGAACTGCTGGCTTTCGTGTTTGAGGGTCAGGTTGTACTGCGCGTCGAACACGAACAGGCCCCAGGATTCGGTCGCCAGGTTGTACGTCGCCTTGCTGAGCACACCGGAGATTTCCTCGTTGGAAATATTCACCGGATTGATGCGGATGCTGCTCAGGCGATTGGGCACCGGTGCATCGGGCCCGGTGCGATCGATCCGCGAAAGCGCATCCACGCAGGTAGGCGAATTGATGTCCAGGCTGCCCAGGCGGCACGCCGATTCAGTCTGCAGCAGATTGTCGGTGCTTAGATCGCTGACCTTCTGGTCGATCTTGATGTTGTAGTAGTCGGCATTGACGCTGAAGCGTGCGCTTGGCGACCACACCACGCCGGCGCCCCAGGACTTGGCCGTGATCGACTTCAGGTCGCGATTGCCGGCCCGGCGTCCTGAAATCGTGGTGCCAGCGTAGGTGCAATCGGCGATCGGCACGCCCGGTTCTTCCACCGCGCAACGGTAGTAATCGTTGACGCCCTGGAAGAAGCCGCTGTCGCCGGCAAAGCTGAAGGCCATGTCCGGCGCCTTGAAGGCGGTGGCGTAGTTGCCGCGGAACAACAGCGAGTCGATCGGGCGGAATTCCAGTGCCGCCTTGTAGGTGAATTTGGAATCCCCACCGCCCCCCTGGTTCTTGTAGTCGTCGTAGCGACCAGACAGGTTGGCGGTCAACGTGCTCAGGATCGGGATCCGCGTTTCGAAGGCGGCCGCCCAGTTGTCGCGCTTGCCGCTGCCTTGGGTGCCGGTCAGCTGATAGAAGTCGCCGGCGATGACACGCGGGTCGGTCGGGTTGGTCCAGTACTGATTGCCTGCCTGCAACACGCCGGCGATGCCAACAGCGCCGGCCGGCAGGTTGAACAGCTCGGTGTTGGTCAGCTGCAGGTTGACGTTCTGGGTCCAGGTTCTGGACTTGGTACGGATTTCGTCGTTGAAGCTGCGGTACTGCGCCGGCGTCAACGCGCGATAGAAGTTGGCATCGTTGGGCGAGTAGATCGGGTAGCCGTAGTACTCGCCTTGCGGTGCGCCAAGGAATTGTTCGCGGAAGAAGTCTTCGATGCGATCGGCCAGCGGCCATTGCTGGCGGCTGTCGATGCGGTATTCCGAACGGGCGTAATAGGCGTCGTAGGTCCAGTTGCTGGCGCCCAGGCCGCCCTTCAGGCCAATTGCGATGTTGTAGGAATCGGCGGTCTGGCGCTGATTGTTGAAATTCAGATTGCCGGTTTCTTCCGGCGCAAAGATGCGCTGATAGCTTTCCAGCTGCTGGCTGTCCTGGTTGTAGAACAGACCGCCGGTGTCAGAAGAGGTCTGCCAGAACTGCGAGCCACTGTTGACTTCGACCTTGGTGCGGTTGAGCAGCAGGGTCGAATACAGCTCGGTGTTGTCGTTGAATGCATAGCTCAGGTTGGCATAGCCGCTGGCGCTGCGCTCCTTGTTGAGGATGCTGGCATAGCCAGGCTCGGCACGGCTGCTGCAGAAATTGCCACGGTTGGCACGGTTGTCGTATTGCACCGAACCGTTGAACAGCGCGCCCAGCGCGGCGCAGTTGTCGGCACCGGGGTCGATGTAGGTGCGCGGTGTGTTGTGCAGCGCGATGCGCGAGCCGTAGCGCAGGGTCGGGTCCGGGTTGTCGTTGGTGGAATCGAAATCGCGCCGCTGAAAACCGTAGATCGGGTCCTGATTATTGAGCTGCAGCCCCCACACGATATTGGCGCCGCCGATCTCGTTGCCGCCGGTGAGCTGAAAGCGCTGGTTGTTGCCGCCGCCACCATCGTAGGTGCCCATGCGGTAGTTCATCTGCACGCCGTCCATGCGCTTTTTCAGGATGATGTTGACCACCCCGGCGATGGCGCTGGAACCGTAGATCGAGGACTGGTTGCCGGGTGCCACGTCGATACGCTCGACCATGCCGACCGGCACGCTGGCCAGATCGACGAAGTTGCTTTGGCCGTTATAGAGCAGCGGGTAGTCGGCCATGGGCCGGCCATCGATGAGCACCAGGGTGAAGCCCGGGTCCAGTCCGAGCAGGCTCAACGACTTGGCGCCCGGAGTAAAGCCGCCGCTGAACTGACCGTCCTGCACGGAGCCAGTGGCCATCGGCTGCGAGCGCAGCACGTCGTAGACGTCCTTGAAGCCGCGGCGCTGGATGTCCTGGGCAGTGATCGAAAACACCGGGGTCGCGGTTTCGATCTGGGAGCGGGGGATCAACGAACCTGTCACGGTGACCTTGTCCAACTGGGTCACGTCACCTTGCTCCTGTGCCATCGCAAGCGATGGCATCGTCAGGGCGGTGCATACGGCGGTAACCAGCAAACGACGCTTCATGAAACGGACCTCTCTCTCAAGGTGTAAACGGGCGAGCAGCAATTGGGGGGCCGCTCGCAATCGATGCCAACGAAACCTTAACAACACGCCGACTGTAACCACTTCACTCGGCCCCCGTATAGTCGCGCTTGCCTAGATTTTTTGTCCCTTCACGCCGAGGCTGGGTATCCTTTGACGATGCTTAAAGTCGCGTTTGCTCTTTCCTTGCTGTGCACCCTGTTCGTTCCGCTGCAAGCGGTTGCTCGGGCAACCATCGACAAGATCGAAATCAAGGGGTTGGACGGCGGCGACGACGCCGAGATGATCGAGAACATCCAGGTCTCCCTGTCTCTGTATGAGGCCGTGGGCAAGGAGCAGGGCGAATCGCGTCTGGAATATCTGTTGGCACAGGCCGAGCGGCAGACGCGTGAGGCGCTGGAGCCGTTTGGCTATTACTCGCCGACCATTACGCTGGCCGCACCGCGCGCCGGCGACAGGGTGACCGTGGTGATCACGGTGGACCGTGGCGAGCCGGTGCGGGTGCGCACCTCGCATATCTCGATCACCGGCTGGGCCGAGCAGGACCGCTACCTGGGCCAGGACCTCAAGCAGTTCGAGCCGCGCGAGGGCCAGGTCTTCAGCCATCCGCAATACGAAGCCAGCAAGGTGCGCATCACCCGGCGCCTGGCCGAGCGTGGCTACTTCGATGCCGACTTCACCCAGCGCCGCGTTGCGATCACGCGTGCCGAGCATGCGGCCGACATCGATCTGAACTGGGACAGCGGCCGCCGCTACGACATGGGCAAGGTGCGCTTCGACTACGACTACTTCCGCGACGGCCTGTTCGACCCGCTGGTGTACTGGGAGGAGGGCAGCTACTACCACGAAGGCAAGCTGGATCGGCTACGCGAGTCGCTGACCAAGCTGGATTACTTCAGCACCATCGATATCCAGCCCAAGCCCGAAGAGGCCGACGACCAGGGCCGCGTGCCGGTGGACGTCAAACTTACCCGCGCCAAGCGCACGGTCTACACCGCCGGCTTGAGCTACGGCAGCGAAAGCGGTGCCGGTGTGCGCGGTGGCGTGGAGCGGCGTTACGTGAACTCGCGCGGCCACAAGATGGACACGCAGCTGGATTACGCGCAGAACCGCAAGAGCCTGACGACAAGTTATCGCGTGCCGGCGTTCCGTTGGCTGGATGGCTGGTACACCGCCTCGGCGCGGCTGTACGACGAGCAGACCGATTACATCGACCTGCGCAACGTCAAACTCACCGGCAGCCGCAGCGGCCAGATCAACGAGCGTTGGAGCGCGATCGCCTCGATCAACGCCTTGCGCGAGCGGTGGCGTTTCAGCAGCGGCGACGATTTCGAAGGCGCGGTGTACGAGACCTCCACCCTGATCTATCCGCAGTTGCAGGCCAACTACGTCAATGTCGACGACCGGCTGTTTCCGCGCAGCGGCGTGTCGGCGCAGATGTTCATCCGCGGCGGCGCCGAAGGTGCCGGCTCCGATACCAACTTCGGCCAGCTGTATGGCCAGCTGCGCTGGTTTCTGGGCGCCGGCGACAACAGCCGGTTGATCCTGCGCGGCGAAGGTGGCACCACCTGGACCAGCGACCTGGTGGCGATGCCGCCGAGCCTGCGCTTCTTCGCCGGTGGCGCGAACAGCATCCGCGGTTATGCGTTTCGCGAAGTCGGCCCGCGTACGCCCAAGCCCGACGAATTCGCGCTGGGTGCCAAGAACGTGGTCACCGCCAGTGCCGAGTACGAGCATTACCTCAAGGGCGGCCCCTGGGGCGGGGCAGTGTTCGTCGATGGCGGCAGCGCCTTCGATGACCGGCCCGACTGGCATACCGGCGTCGGCTTTGGTCTGCGCTGGCGCTCGCCGGTGGGCCCGGTGCGGGTGGATATCGCACATGGCTTGAACGATCCCGACTCGCAGTTTCAGCTCTACATCGATATCGGGGCCAACCTGTGAGCGCACCTTCCCCTACGCCGCCGGCACCGCGTCCGCGCTTTTATCGCCGGCGCCGGTTCTGGGTGGGCTCGGGCCTGACCGTGCTCGGGCTGGTGTTGCTGGCCTTGATCGCGGTCTATTGGCTGCTGCAGACCGTGGCCGGGCGCGACGTGTTGCTGGCGCAGGTCGTGGCGCGCCTGCCGGTGGGCGCCACGTTTACCTACGGCACCGTCGAAGGCCCGGTGGCCGGCCCGCTGACCTTGCGCGATGTGGACTTCCATTATCAGGACATCCACTTCACTGCAGAACGCGTGTATCTGGAGCCGGACCTGCGCCCGCTGCTGGGGCGCAAGCTGCAGCTGGACGCGGTGCAGGTCAGCAATGCCACGTTGAACCTGGGCAAGAGCGAGGAACCGTTCACCCTGCCCAGCTGGCCCGAGTCGCTGCCGCAGATCAACGTGCCGCTGGCGATCCAGGCCGACAGGATCGATGTGCAGAACCTGCGCATCACCCAGCTGCAGCAGCCGATGATCGTGCTGCACAAGGTGCAGGGCGGGCTCGAGGTCGCCACCGGCGAGCTGCGCACGCGCGATCTGGTGATCGACACCGACATGGGCGACTTCCGCCTGCACGGCGATTACCTGCCCAACGACGACTACCGTGCCGATCTGACTGCCACTGCCGTGCTGCCTGCCGCACGCGGGCGCACCCCGGCCAGCCTGGGGCTGGTGGCACGCGGGGATCTGGACAAGATGGAAGTGGCCATTGCCGGCCGGGCGCCGGCGCCGCTGCAGGCCAGCCTGGTGTTCACCGGCCGCGATGACCCGACCTGGGCATTCAAGGCCGTGACCCAGGCGCTGGATACCTCGCTGTTGATTCCGGCCGCGGAGGGGCAAGCCAACCCGCCGGCCACGCCGATCGCGCTGAACCTGCAGGCGTCCGGCAAGGGCGGCAACGCCGATCTGCACGGCAGCCTCAAGCAAGGAGAGCTGAGCGCCACGCTGCAACCCTCGCATGTCCGCCTGGCCGAGCAGGTCCTCACTGTCGAACCGTTGGTGATCGACACCTTCGAAGGCCGCACGCAACTGCGTGGCACCGCCGATTTCCGCGACACCCAGAATCCGAGTTTCCGGTTTGCGGTCAACGCCAACGGCCTGCGCTTCACCCCGGCCGCGGATCCGGCCACGCCGGACGCGCCGCTGGTGCCGGTGGAGTTGCAAGACGCACGCCTGGGCGTGGCCGGCACCTTGAAGGCCTGGGCCGCGATCGGCCGCGCCTCCCTGGAGCGCGATGGTCAGCAGGCCGAGCTGGTCTTCGACAGCCGCGGCAATGACCAACGTGCACAGCTCAAGCAGGTGCAGGCAAAAACGCCGGGCGGCGCGCTGGATCTCACCGGTGAAGTGGCCTGGGCGCCGGAGCTGCAATGGGATGTCAGCGCGCAACTGGCCAAGTTCGACCCGGGCTATTTCGCGCCGGGTTGGAACGGCAACCTGTCCGGCAAGATCGCGTCCAAGGGTCGCCAATTGCCGGCACCTGCCGGCGGTGTCTCGCCGGGGTTCGAGGCCACTGCAGAGATACCCAGCCTGACCGGGCAGCTGCGTCAACGCGCGCTGTCGGGCAACGGCAAGTTCGCGTTGCGCGGCGAACAGGGCGAAGGCGAATTGCAACTGGCGCTGGGCAATAGCCGCATCAACGCCAAGGGCAAGGTGGGCGACCAGCTCGATATCGCCGCGCAGCTGCAGCCGTTGCAGCTGGACGACGTGCTGCCTGGCGCCACCGGCATCGTGCGCGGGCAACTGCAGGTCAGCGGCAAGCGCGACGCACCCGACATCACCGCCGACATTGCCGGCAACGGCCTGCGTTGGGACACCTATAGCGCGCAGAGCATCAGCCTGCGTGGCCGGTTGCCGTGGCGCGGCAGCGACGGGCAACTGGCCCTGCAAGGCACCGCCATCGAAGCCGGTGTGGCGCTGGATAGCGTGCGCGTGCAGGCGCGCGGCGCGGTGGAGGCCTTGCGACTGGATGCGGACATCGCCAACAGCATGGCCAGCGTCGCCCTGCAGGGCAATGTGCGGCGCAACGGCGAGCGCTGGCAGGGGCAGGTCGCCACGCTGCGCATCGCACCGGCCAAGGGCGATGCCTGGGCGCTGCGCAAACCGGCGCAGTTCAGCACCGATGGCGCCGCGTTTACCTTGTCCGACACCTGCCTGGGCGCGGCCACTGGCGGCGCGCTGTGCGCCAGCGCCAACTGGCCGCGCGAGGGCATGGTGGTGCACGGCGACGCGTTGCCGCTGTCGCTGGTGCAGCCGTGGCTGCCCAAGCAGGAAGGTCGGCAGATCTATCTGCGCGGCGAACTGTCGCTGGACGGCAGCTTCAAGCCGCGCGGCAACGCCTGGGAAGGCAGCCTGCGCATCGCCTCGCCCGAAGGCGGCATTCGCTTGGGCGAAACCCGCTACGCGGCAGTGGCCGGCAATCCCAATCGCGGCGAGTTGCTGCGCTACGACCAATTCAGCGTGCAGGCCGATTTCACCCAGCAACAGATCCAGGGCAAGCTCGGTATCGGTTTCCAGGGCGCCGGCTTTGTCGATGCCAAGTTCAATACCGGCTGGGATGCGTACGCGCCGCTCAACGGCGAGCTGTATCTGAACATGTCGCGGCTGTACTGGCTGGAGCTGGTGATTGCCGACGTGGTGCGGCCGAAGGGGCTGGTCGAGGGCCACGTGAGCCTGCGCGGCACCCGCGACAAACCGCTGCTCGGCGGCGATGCCACCTTGAGCGATTTCACTGCCGAATACCCGTCGATGGGTTTGACGCTGAGCGAGGGCAAGGGCCGCTTCGATGCGCTGCCGGACGGCTCGGCCAAGATCACCGCCTCGGCCAAGTCCGGCCCCGGCACGCTCACCGTCGATGGTGGGTTGTCGTGGTTCGGAACCAGCACCCCGTTGCTGCTCAATATCCGCGGCGACAACGTGCTGGCCTACAACACCAGCGAGTTGCGCATCATCGCCAACCCGGACATGCAGTTCGGCATTACCGACAACACCATGCAGTTGCGCGGCAAGGTCACCGTGCCCGAAGCGGACATCGACCTGGAACGCCTGGACCGTGGCACCTCGGTGTCCGAAGACGTGGTGGTGCTGGACCCGGTGGACCCGGAACAAACGCCCGCATCGCCATTGGACATGGACCTGGCCATCGTGCTCGGCGACAAGGTCAACATGAGCGGCTTCGGCCTCAAGGGTGGACTGAGCGGGCAGATGCAGATCCGCGCGCGCCCTGGCCGCGAAATGACCGCCAATGGCGGGCTGGATGTGCGTGGGCGCTACAAGGCCTATGGCCAGGATCTCACCATCACCCGTGGCCAGCTGACCTGGAACAACAACATCGTCTCCGACCCGCGCGTGAGCCTGCGCGCCGAACGCAAGATCGGCGATGTCACCGCCGGCATCGACGTCAGCGGCCGCGCCGAATCGCCGCGTGCCGATGTGTGGTCTGAACCGGCGATGTCGCAATCGGAGGCGCTCTCGTACCTGGTCCTCGGCCGCGGCCTGTCCACTGCCAGCAGCGACGAAACCCAGCAGGTCAGCGCCGCCTCGGCGGCCCTGTCGGCCGGCAGCAGCCTGATCGCCTCGCAGATCGGCGCCAAGCTCGGCCTGGACGAAGCCGGCGTCAGTCAATCCAGCACGTTGGGTTCGGTGGTGGGTTTCGGCAAATATCTCTCGCCCAAACTCTACGTCGGCTACGGCGTGTCGATGGTCGGCGGCGGCTCGGTATTGACGCTCAAGTACCTGCTCAGCCGCGGCTTCGATATCGAAGCCGAATCGAGCACCATCGAGACCAAGGGGTCGGTGAACTGGCGGCGGGAGAAGTAGCGTCTCGTCCTTCCTGAGGATTGGCGTAGGGATGCAAAGAACTCACTAAATTTCGCGCCAAGTTTGGACTTGCGAGGATTCGGGGTAACTATTTGGCTGATGCTTCTGGATGATTCGCTAACAGACGACGAGACTAAGTGGACTGGAAATACGGTCGTTATGGTAATAATGTGATTTTTAAATAACTAATATAGTTCAAAGGGCATAGTTTCCAGCGTTCAGGCGAGCCAAAAACTCCGTCAGATTTTGAAAATAAATCTTGCGTGTCTGTTGGCTTCATGGTAACTAGGAGTTACAGGGGCGCGGTGTCGACTCCCCGTAAACTT
>NZ_JAGHWZ010000024.1:0-1768 GCF_017746015.1 Xanthomonas sp. A1809
CCGTGACCGACGAGACCGCCAACCAGCTGCCGCTGGGAGCGCACGCGCTGCTCTGGCCGCACCGGGTAGGCCTCGGCGTATGAGCCTCGCCGCCGGCAAGCTACGGCACCGAATCCGCATCCAGCGGCAGGTGACTGCGCGGGACGAGGACGGCGTGCAGGTGGTCACCTGGCAGCCGGTGCACGCCGGCACGCTCGCCGCGGCGATCGAGCCGCTATCCGCCCGGGAGTTCATCGCCGCCGGCGCAGGCCAGAGTGAAGTCTCGGCGCGCATCACCATCCGGTACCGTGCCGGCATTCTGGCGAGCATGCGCGCGGTGCACGTGCGCAACGGCGCCGATGCCGAGATCTACAACATCCAGGGTGCACTCGCCGATCGCGAGAGTGGCCTGGAGTATTTGACGCTGCCGGTTTCGACCGGCACCAACGACGGGCAGTAAGCATGAAGGTCGATATCAAGCTGGACGGCATCGGCGATGTTGTCGGCTTGCTGCAGTCGCTGCCTGCCGAAGTGGTGAGCAAGCGCGGCGGGCCTGTGAAGCTGGCACTGGCCAAGGGCGCGCGGTTCTTGCGTGACCGGGCCAAGGAGAACCTGCAACGCCAGATCACCGCCGACGGCGACGACAGCACGGGCACCACAGTGAAGGCGGTGATCGCCAGCCGCGGCAAGGCGCCGACCGGCACCAAGGGTGAGCGCCAGCTGGTGCGCGTGCGCCGCGTGTCCTTCGTCAATGCCAAGGGTGCCCGCACCAGCACGCGCCGTGCCGCGCAGCTCATGGAATACGGCTCGGCCCTCCAGCCGGCTCGGCCATGGCTGCGTCCGGCCGTGCAGCGCCGCGGTTCGCAGGTGATCGACATCGTCACCGATGATCTGCTGACGCGACTGGATCGGCTGACGAAGAAGCTGGCCAAGGGCAGGGTGGTGCGCTGATGCTGCCCAAGGTCTATCGAACCATCCACACGCCTGCGGTCGCCGCCATCGTCGCCGATCGCATCGGCCGCCACGGCGAGGTGCCGCAGGACGAGCAGCGGCCCTACATCGTCTGGCAGATCGTCACCGGCCTGCCGTACGACACGCTGAGCGAAGCGCCGAGAGGCGACGCGACCAGCGTGCAGATCGACTGCTACCACGCGACCGACTCTGGCATTGAAGAGCTGGCCCTGGCCGTGCGCGCTGCGCTGGACGCGGTGCTAATCGCCAATCGTGTGGTCATCAATAACCGGGACTCGGAAACGAGGCTCTACCGCATCGGTCTCGAGGCCGATTTCATCGACCAGCGCTGACGCCTGGTCGCTTCTACACAGCCGCCCTCGCGCGGCGCACATGAGGATTCAGCCATGACCGAGGGCGTCGTCAAGACCCAGGGCACGCACCTGTTTTTCGTCGATCCGGACGCCGCTGGCGGCCCGGCCATCACCAAGTTCGCATGCCCAACCGGTGCGTCCGGCCTGGGCGGTGCCGCCGACCAGATCGAAGACACCTGCCTCGATGAGACCACGGACCGCACCTATCAGCGCGGCCTCGGCAACCCGGCGCAGGTGTCCATGCCGTTCAACTACATCCCGAGCAACGCATCGCACGATGCTCTGTTCGCGCTGAAGGACAGCGGCAAGGTGGTGGATTGGTACATCGGCCTGAGCGATGGCACTGCCGCGCCGACCTTGAGCGTGGACGACGCGTTGGTACCGCCTCTGGCAAGCGCTCGCTCCGGGTTCGCCTTCAAGGGCTACGTCGCCGACGTGAACATCGACATCGCGACCAACGAGAT
>NZ_JAGHWZ010000024.1:1919-4881 GCF_017746015.1 Xanthomonas sp. A1809
ACGTTCTACATTCGCGAGCAGCAGGCAGGCGTCGTGCGAGCCTTCGCCGTTGGCCAACAAAGCGATGATCCGGAAAAGCAATCCGAATCCATGGCACGCCTGATTGCCAAGGCGATCTGCACGGAGGATGGGAAGCCGGCATTGACGCTGGAGCAGGCTCGCAACCTGAAGATCAGCGTGCAGTACGCGCTCGCCGCCGCAATTAGCGGGGTGCACAGTTACCAGGGAAACGTCAGCTCGCCGAGCGAGGCACCGGAGAGTGGTTCCGATACACCCTCGCTCTAGCGCTGGGGAAGACGCTCACCGAAATTGATGCGATGCCGGAAACAGAGATGGCCGGCTGGCGCACCTACTACACGCTGTATCCCTTCGACGATCTGCACCGGCACCACCGCCCGGCCGCGATCATCGCCGCCTCGATGGGCGGCAAGTTCGAGCAGGTGCTGACGGCACTCGCTCCCACACCCACCGACCCCGAGCTGAGCGACGCCGACCGCGACGTGGTGCGGGCGCTCGGCTTCGACCGCTGATAGGACGAACATGGCAACTGCAGGTTCAATCGTCGTTGATCTGCTGATGCGGACCGGCTCGTTCGAGACCGATACCGACCGGGCCAGCAAGCAGGTGCGTAAGTTCGGAAAGGACTCCCAAGCGGCGGCCGCAGACGTGGGCGCTGCTTTCGGCAAGATCGGCGGCGCGGTCGTTGGTGGCCTAGCCGTGGCCGGCACGGCAGTACTGAACTGGACGCGGCAGCTGGCCACAAGTTCAGGTGAAATTGAGCGCTTCGCCCGTCTGTCGGGTACTAGTGAGCAGAGGTTTCAGCGGCTCGCCGCAGGCGCGGCAACGGTAGGTATCCAGCAGGACAAGCTGGCCGACATCTTCAAGGACACTCAGGAAAAGGTCGGAGATTTTCTGCAGACAGGCGGCGGCGAGCTGCAGGACTTCTTCACCAAAATTGCGCCGAAGGTTGGACTGACGGCCAAGGAGTTCCGCAATCTCAGCGGACCAGATGCGCTGGGGAAGTACTATAGCGCGCTCGAAAAGGCGGGTGTGTCGCAAGGCGACATGGTCACCTATTTGGAGGCGATCGCCGACGAAGCCACATTGCTGCGGCCACTTCTGGCTAACAACGGCGAGGGCTTTCGCAAGTGGGGCGACGAGGCTGAGCGGCTTGGAGTGGTGCTTGATGCGCAGACAGCGAAATCTCTGAAGGAGTTGCGGGTTCAGACCGCCCAAATGGATCTCGCGTTCCAGGGTTTGAAGAACCAAGTCGGCGCCGAGCTGCTGCCTCAGGTCAAGGAGCTGACGTCGTTCCTCGGTTCGGACAGCACCAAATCTGCATTCATCTCGATCACGCAGTTCGTAGGCAGCCTGACTGCCGAGATGGCGAACGGCGTGGTGATGCTGGTCAATTACATCGGGCGGGTGAAGGAGCTACGCGGGCTCGACACCGGTGGTGCTGTGGGCGATGCCACTACCGATTCGTTGAACGCACAGATGGCGAAAGTGCAGGAACGGCTCGACGGCGCGCGTAATCGAACCACCGGCAGCTTTGGATTACCCCTTACTGACGGGCAGGAACTCAAGCGCCAGCAGCAGATCAATGACCTGATCGCCGAGCGCGTAAAGCTCCAACGCGAGATCACCAAGCGCAACCGACCCGAGGTGAAGCTGCTCGAAAACGGCGCGATGCCGGACGATGCGGCGCTGGTCCGCCCGGCCAAGACGGCGGCGTTCGAGTACACCGACAAGGAGGCGGGCAAGGCCGCGGCTGAGCTGCAGAAGACCTACACCGCAATGTCGGCGGAGCTGGCCAAGCAATTGGCGCTCACCGGTCAGAACACCGAATCCGCCAAGGTGCTGTACGAACTCCAGAGCGGATCGCTCAAGGGCATCACCGGCGCGCAGGCGCAGAGCCTGCTGCAGCTGGCCCAGATCAAGGACGTCAACGAAGACATCGCGGCCATCTACGGCGCGACTGATGAAAAGGTCAACACCTACCTGGCGGGCTTGGAGCGAGAACTGGCGCTTCACGGGCAGATCGGCGAGGCCGTCAAGGTCGCCTATGACATCCGTACCGGCGCCTTCGGCGCGCTGAGCGAGGAACAGGCCAGGCTGCTGGAGAGCTACGCCCAGACGAAGGACGCGATGGACGACTACGCCGCGATCTATGGCGACAGCTACGACAGCATGATCGCCAAGACCAAGGAGGGCAACGACATGATGAAGGAATTCGGATTGGAGGCTGCCCGAAGCATGCAGAGCGCGTTCTCGGACTTCCTCTTCGACCCCTTCGAGGAGGGGCTTGGCGGCATGACCAAGGGCTTTGCGAAGACGATCCAGCGCATGCTCGCAGACCTCGCATCGTCGCAGTTGCTGAAGGCGCTCGGCACCATGGCGGCCAGTTCCGGCAACAGCTGGGTGGCGGCGATCGGCGGAGCCATCGCGGGTGGGCGCGCTGGCGGCGGCCCCGTCGCTGCGGGCTCGATCTACGAGGTAGGCGAGGGCGGCCGGCCGGAGATGTACGAGGCTGGCGGCCGCACCTACATGATCCCGGGCAACCAAGGTGGCCGCGTTGTGCCGATCACTGCCGGCCGGCCCGTCACCGATGCGGCTACCGGTGCAGGTGGCGGCGTGAGCCTGCACATCAGCAACGTCATTCAGAACGACGGCACTGCCAGCACCAGCGCGCAGGGCGATGAGAACGACATGCTCCGCGCGCTCAACCAGATGATCCAGCCCATGGTCTTGCGAGTGCTACAGCAGCAGATGCGCCCGGGCGGCCTGTTCGCGCCAGGTGGCGCCCGTGGCTGAGGTCTTCACCTGGCCCGTTCGAACCGAGGCCAGCGGCAATGTCACGCTCGCCGTGCGCGCTGCGCAGTTCGGTGAGGGCTACCGGCAAACGTCGCCGGACGGAATCAACCCGAAACGGCAGAGCTGGAACATCTCGCGCGTCGGCAAG
>NZ_JAGHWZ010000025.1:0-224 GCF_017746015.1 Xanthomonas sp. A1809
TCCAGGCGACGGTTCTGCCGGCGCAGGCGGTCTTCGATATCGCCCTGGTAGCTTTCGAAGCTGTCGGCCATCGCGTTGTAGCGGCTGTCGGTGTAGCTGTTGGCGGCGGCAACGCCGCTGTCCAGCTGGCCCTTGTTGACCGCATCGGTGGCACGCGTACCGGCCGCCACATTGGCCACCTGACGCTCGCCGCCCACGCTGCCCACCGACACCGTGTTGGCACG
>NZ_JAGHWZ010000025.1:339-9566 GCF_017746015.1 Xanthomonas sp. A1809
TCGGCATTGACGCGGGCATTGCTGCCGATGGCGGTGTCGTTGGGACCATGCGCATACGCGCTGCCGCCAATTGCAGTACCGGTGACGTGGTTGGCCACTGCTGCCGTACCGACTGCCGTGGACGTGGCCGCCGGCGTGATGCTGCCGTCCATTGCGGCGGTGGGCGTGCCCTGCACCGCGGCCGTTGCATTGCCCGCAGTGCTGGCGACATTGCTGGACATATCGCTGACCGCAGTCGCCGCCACTGCCGGTACCGTTGCGGTGCGCAGCGATGCGGTGCGTGCGGCGGTGCTGGTCGGCGTGCTGCCACTGCGTGCATCCAGCTCGCTGACCTTGCTGTCCAACGCCGTCAATGCCGCACCGACATTGTTGTAGCTGGCCCCCTGAATCACGTAGGTCGGCGCAACAAATACGCCTTGCGCACCGATCGCCGCACCGCCGCCGAGGAAGCTGGCCGCATTGCTCAACGACTGGAACAACTGGCCGCCATTGATCGCATCGGTGCTGGCACTGGCAATCGTGCCCGCACCCACATTGACGATACGGCGCGTGGCCGGGCCGCCGCGGCCGTCGCCGCTGCCCACCGACACCGTATTGGCATCGTAGGTGCGCGAGCCCGAGCCCAATGCCACCGAATCGGCACCGCTGGCGCCAGCGTTGGCACCCAGTGCCACGGCATTGCTGCCGCTTTCGCGCACGAAGGAGTTGTAGCCCAGCGCAACGCCGTTTTCGCCGATGGAATTGGTCTGCCGGCCCATCGCGGTGCTGTTCACGCCGCTGGCGCTGCTATCCACACCCATTGCGCTGGCACCGGTGGCCGAGGCACGGCTGCCGGAGGCAACCGCCACGCTGCGTGCGCCACTGGCGGTGGCGCCGGCACCTGCCGCCGTGGCGCGATCGCCAGTGGCCGAGGCCACGCCGTCGCCGGTGGTCTTGAGCATGCCGCTGGTGGTCTGCACATCGGCCGCCAGTGCATCCAGTTGCCCCTTGTTGACCGCGTCGGTGGCCGCCTGGCCGGCGCTGACGTTGACGATGCGGCGCGTGGCCGGACCACCGCGGCCATTGCCGCTACCGATCGACACCGTGTCGGCTTCGTAGGTGCGCGAGCCAGACCCCAGTGCCACCGAATCGGCACCGGTCGCACCCGCATTGGCACCCAGTGCCACGCCGTTGACCGCGCTCTGGCGCACGAACGAGTTGTAGCCCACCGAGACTGCATTTTCGCCGATGGCATTCACCTGACGACCGACGCCGGTGCTGTTGATGCCGGTCGCCGACGCATCCACGCCAACCGCACTGGCGCCGACCGCATCGGCGCGGCTGCCGCCGCCCAATGCCAGGGTGTTGTCTGCAAGCGCCGCTGCGCTCTGGCCCAAGGCGCTGGCATTGACGCCGTCGGCATAGGAATTCCAGCCGATGGCGGTGGTGTAGTCCGCGGTGGCCCAGGCACCGGCACCGAATGCCGCTGCGCCCGTGCCGGAGGCACGTGCCGGGATGAACCCGAAGAACGTGCTGCCGCCCACGGCCACGCTCTCGTCGCCGGTAGCTTCGCTGAATTCGCCGACGGCGACGGCGCTGGCACCGGAGGCCAACGCAACGGCGCCGACGGCGGTGCTGTAATCGCTCGACGCGACCGCGCCATAGCCCAGTGCCGACGACAGGCGGCCGGTCGATTCGCTGTAACCGCCGAAGGCGGCGCTACCGACATTGGATGCGGTACTGCGGAAACCCGCAGCGATGGCCTGATTGTCGGACGCCACCGCTTCGCTGCCCAGCGCTGTGGTGTAGGTCGAAATCGCCTGCGCGCCTGCACCATTTGCCGTGGCGCCGATATCGCTGGCCAACGCGTTGCTGCCGACCGCGCTGCTGTTTTCGCCCAGCGCCTGGGCATTGCTGCCCAGCGCTGCCGCGCCGGTGCCGCCAGCCAATGCGCCTACGCCCACGGCCGTGGCGTTCTCCACCACGGCCTGCGCGCCCGCACCCAATGCGGTGGTGCCGGTACCGGTGGCATTGGCACCCTCGCCTGCCGCCAGCGCGTTATCGCCCTCGACGTAGGCACCTGCATCGCTATCGGCGCTGCCGCTGGCCTGGAAGTATTTGCTCGTGGCTGCGCCGGCTTCGGCAACGGCGTTGAGCTGGTCCAGATTCACGGCGTCGGTGCCCTGCGTGCCGGCCGCCACGTTGGTGATCTGGCGCTCGTTGCCGGCACTGCCCACCGACACCGCGAAGTCGCGATCGGCCACCGAATCGGCGCCGAGCGCCACGCTGCTTTCGCCGGTTGACTCGGCAAAATTACCCAGCGCCGTGCTGTTGAGACCCGGCGCCCACGCCGCGCCACCGACGGCAGTGGAGTAATCGCCGGAGGCTTCGGTCGGCAACAGACCGAGCAAGGCGCCGCCGACCGACACGCTGTGGTAGCCGCTGGCCACACTGCCCTGGCCGGCGGCAACACTGTAGGCACCCGTGGCGGCCGCATCGCCGCCCACGGCGACGGTATTGGAGCCGCTGGCAGTGCTGAAATTACCCAGCGCGGTGCTGTTGAAACCGCTGGCGCTGGAATACCCGCCCAAGGCGGTGGAGTAGTTGGACGTCGCCTCGGCACCGAAGCCGAATGCCGCCGCGCTGGTGCCGTTGGCAACGCTCTCCGCGCCGACGGCAGTGGCCGATTCGCCGCTGGCGCTGGCGAAATAGCCCATCGCGGTGGATTCGCTGCCCTGCGCTTCGCTCAATGCACCGACCGCCAGCGCGCCATCGCCATACGCACCGGCGGCGGCGCCGAGTGCGGTGCTCTGCGCACCGGCCGCTTCGCTTTCGCCACCCACGGCCACGGCATAGTCGCCGCTGGCCTGGCTGAAGGCGCCATTGGACACGCTGCCAAAGCCGCTGGCCGCTGCGTTGTAACCGGCCGCATTGGCGTATTGCGCAGTGGCGCTGGCGCCGCTGCCGATGGCCACCGCACCGATGGCGGTGGCCTGGCTGCTGGACCCGAACGCACTGCTGTAATCGCCGTCGGCCGTGGCATTGGAGCCGGCGGCGGTCGCGTCTTCGCCCTGCGCATCGGCGGTGCCGGTGCCGGTGCCGGCGTACAGGCGCGCGGTGTTTTCAGCGGCGCCAGCCACGGCGTTGAGCTGATCCAGGTTCACCGCATCGGTGCCCTCGGTGCCGGCCGCAACATTGGCAATCTGCCGCTCGCTGCCGACTGTGCCAACCGACACCGTGTTGGCGCGATCGGCGAGCGAACCTGCACCCAGCGCAACGCTGTTGTCGGCAGGTGTATACGCACCGCTGCCGAGACTAATGCTCTGCTCGCCCGAAGCATTGGATTGCCAGCCCAGCGCGACACTCTCGGTACCAAGCGCAAAGGACTGGCTGCCAAGCGAAGTGGTGCTTGTCCCCACCGCGTTTGCGTAAGTGCCCAAGGCGGTTGACGAATAGTTGTTCGCCCGCGCACTCGCGCCCAGCGCTGTACTGTAGTAACCATCGGCCAAACTTTCGGTACCGATTGCGGTGCTGTTAAAACCCCGCGCAACACTGGCGGAGCCCAGCGCTGACGATGCGACACCGCTGCTGATACTTGCCTGGCCGATCGCCGTTGCATCACGCTCATTGGCGACACTGAAACCGCCGATGGCCGTACTGGAATCCCCCGACGCCATGCTGACGATACCCAGCGCGGTAGCGTTGTTAGCAACAGCACTGCTGTTGTTCCCCACTGCCGTGGCAGAAGAGGCACTGGCGCTGGCGTAGTTACCAATGGCCGTGCTCATCTCACCGGCCTGGCTGCGCGCGCCGAGCGCAATGCCCTGGTCGCCTTCAGCCTGCGCTTCCCAACCCAGCGCAATGCTCTCATCGCCGGTCGCCCTGGATTGGCCGCCGAGCGAAATGGCACGCGGACCATATGCATTTGCGTAGGTGCCCACCGCAATCGAGCCGGTATCGGCCGCAGCCGCATTCGCGCCCACTGCCGTGCTGTTGTCACCGTAGGCGAGACTTTCGGTACCGATGGCGGTACCACCGTCACCCCACGCCACACTGGCAAAACCCAGCGCGGTCGATGCAGTTCCATTGCCGATGGTTTCGTAGCCGATCGCCGTTGCACCGCGCCCATTGGCGATGCTGGTGCCGCCCACGGCGGTGCTGAAATATCCCGATGCGTTGCTGTCACCGCCGAGTGCGGTGGCGTAGTCATCGCCGGCACTGCTGTTGAAACCGACTGCTGTGGCATTGGCGATGCTGGCGTTGGCATTGCTGCCGACGGCCGTGGTGCCCAGCGCAGCGGCCTGACTGCTCGCACCGAGCGCAATGCTGTCATCGCCCGACGCGTTGCTGGCGCCGCCCAGCGCAACGGTGCGCTCGCCGAAGGCGCTGCTGTTTGCGCCGATCGCCGTGGATGCAGTGCCGCCCGCCGCGGCATTGGCGCCGAAAGCAGCGCTGTCGGCACCGAAGGCCACGCTTGCACCACCCACGGCGGTACTGGTGTCGCCGAATGCCACGCTACCCACACCCAGTGCCGTGGCGTCCGCGCCATTGGCGATGCTCTCGTAACCCAGCGCCGTCGCGCCGCTGGCGGTGGCCTGGCTCGCGCCGCCCACTGCGGTGCTGGCATCGCCCGAGGCGCTGCTGTTGCCGCCAAGCGCCGTGGTGTTCTGCGCCACCGCAGTGCTGTTGAAGCCGACTGCCGTGGCGTTGTCGGTGGTGGCATTGGCGCCACTGCCAACGGCAGTTGCACCCTGCGCAGATGCCGCGCTGCTGGAACCCAGCGCGGTGCTGTAGTCGCTGTCGGCCAATGCGTTGGAACCGGCAGCGACGCTGTCGATGCCTTGTGCGATCGCAACGCCATCGCCGGTTGCGACGAAGGAGCGCGCAGTGGTGGACGCAACATCGGACACCGCAGTGAGCTGATCGAGATTCACCGCATCGGTGCCCTCGGTACCTGCCGCCACATGGGTGATCTGGCGCTCTGCGCCATCGGCACCCACCGACACGGTATTGGCGCGCGTGGCGACCGAGTTGGCGCCCAACGCCACCGAATTGGCGCCGCGGGCAGTGCTGTAATAGCCCAGCGCCGTGCTCAGTTCGCCGCTCGCCCACGATTCCGGACCCACGGCAGTTGCGCCTTCGCCCGGTGCATACGCGAAGTAGCCCACGGCGGTGGCTTCGGTGCCGGAGGCTTCGCTGAGCGTGCCCACTGCCGTGGTGTAGGCGCCTGATGCGATCGCACCGGCGCCGAGCGCGGTGGAGGCTTCGCCGCTGGCCTGGGTCTGCACGAAGAAGCCCAGACCCGGGATGTAATCGACCGGACCACCGACCGCGGTGCTGCTGGTGCCGCTGGCGCTGGTCTGCGTGCCCACGGCGGTGGCGTAATCGCCTGCCGCATTGGCCACCGCACCGAACGCGGAAGACTGCGTACCGGCCGCATAGGCACCGACGCCGAACGACGAGGCGGCGAAACCATCGGCATTGGCGCTGGCGCCGACTGCGGTGCCGCCGACGCCGGCACTGGTGGCGCCGGTGGTGACCGGCACGCCGCCGTTGGTGACCAACGGCTCGCCGTCTTCGTCCACGGCAGCGCCGCCCACCGCCACGCTCGCCGGACCATTGGCCTGTGCGTTGTGACCGAATGCTGCGCTGTTCTGCCCGGACGCGAGCGCGTTTGCGCCCACTGCAGTGGCGTTGTTGGCTACCGCATTGGCACCGGTTCCCAGCGCCGTGGTCGCCGTGCCGACGGCATTGGCGCCGTCGCCGGCAGCCAGGGCGCTGTCGCCGTCGACATACGCGCCCACGCTGTCTTCGCCCGGAGAGGCCTTGAAGAACAGCGCGGTGTCTTCGGCCACATCGGCCACGTCGCGCAATTGCGCCACGTTGACCGCATCGGTGGCATTGACGCCGGCAGTGACGTTGGTGATGCGGCGCGTGGCCGGGCCACCGCGGCCATTGCCGCTGCCCACCGACACCACGTCGTCTTCGTGGGTGCGCGAGCCTGCGCCCAGCGCCACCGAATTTGCGCCGGTCACGCCGGCATTGGCGCCGAGCGCCACGCCGTTTTCGCCGCTCTGGCGCACGAAACTGTTGTAGCCGATGGCCACGGCGTGTTCGCCGATCGCATTGGTCTGGCGACCGATCGCGCTGCTGTTGACGCCACTGGCGCTGCTGTCGGCGCCGGTGGCCACGGCACCGGTGGCGCTGGCATGGCTATTGGCGCCGATGGCGGTGGCCTTGCTGGCCGTCGCCGCGGCGCCGCGGCCTACTTCCACCGATTGCGCATTGGCAGGAAGCGGCGTGGCCAATCCGGCGCCACCCAGCGCAAGGGCGATGGCGGCGGCCAGTGCCAGGCTCTGGCGGCGATCGATGAATGCGGCTGAGGCCACCGCTCCGGGGCTGTCGCCGCTGGCCAATTCCGAGGCTACGGCCCACACGCCAAGCGATTTGTTCCAGACCTTGCGATAAATCCGATTCATCGACGCACGACTCCTGAGTTGTTGGACTGGTTTTTGTGGCGAACACCCGGCGGCAGAAGGCGTTCCAGCCTGCAGTGACCGCAGTGATTCGCGCCATGGGCCTTGCGGCGGAGCGGCTCGCGCCTGCTTCCTGGATAGTCAAAAAGTGAACGCTACCCAACCATAGAACTGAGCGGAGTGTTAACAGCCGTCATTTCGGGCGTCAAGTTTTTGACAGAAAGCGAAGAGAAGTGCGCGATTGATCACACTTCGGCTTGCTTTTATTAGATTTTTGATAAATCTTTGGAAAACAGCGACCTAGATCATGTCCTTCGAGACATTTCAGGGCTGAATAGGCGGAACTGGAAAAGACAAAAAAACCCGCTGGCAGGACGCCAGCGGGCTTGGTTGCGCAAAATGCAGGGGTGGCCGGTCAGATCTGCGGCCAACATGCCCCACAGCCAGCATGCGCGGTCGATCGGCGCGCGAGGTGGCCGTGTTTCAGGCGTTCACCGCCAAGGAAATGACGATTTCGCCGAACCGATGGCGACGTGTCGGATCATTGGCGCGCCAGCAGGCTCACCGCGTCGAAACCGCTGCCTTCCAGCTTGAGGATGTAGGTGCCGGCACGCGGCGCAGTGAAGCGCACCGTCTGGCTGGTGCCGCGACGCGTAGACGCCCCGTCGTTGTCGGTGGCGGTGGGCTCGCGCCCGAATGCCACGTACAACCCCGCCTGGCCGCTGCCGCCGAAGCTGATGAAACTCAGCACCGCACCCGCCTGCGCTTGGAACGTGAACACCCCCGCATCGCCCGACAGATTGGAGATGCCGCTCTGGACCACGCCATTACGCAGAGGCTGCGCATCCACCTGACACCCCACATCGCCCCTGTCGCAGCGACGTAACGCGCGCGCAACTGCGGCTCCGGCATCCACGATGCCGGCCCCTGCCGGCGTTGCCACCGGAATCGACACCGGGAATGCGCGCGCAGTGCGCTTGAGCAGGCTCTCCATTGCGGCCGGCGACAACGGCGGTTTGCCGTCGGCGATCAATGCGCTCTGCACCAATGCGGCGGTGCCGGCCACATGCGGCGACGCCATCGAGGTGCCGGCGTAACGCGTGCCGCCATAGGTGAACTGCCCGGAGGTTGGTGTGGTTTTGCCGGTGTAGAGGGTTTGCCAAACAAAACTGCGGACCGGGCCATCGTTGGTGATGAAGGACATCGAGCTGCCGCCCGGGCCGGCCAGGTCGATCTGACGGCCGAAATTGCTGTAATCGGCAAGCGCACCGGTTGCGCGTGTGGCGGCAACGGCAATCACATTGGCGCAGTTGGCGGGAGTCGTCGTCGATACATCGGCCGTTGAATTACCCGCCGCCACCACCACGGTGGTGCCGCGCGCCACTGCGCCATCGATCGCGGCCTGCATTGCCGAACCGCATGCGCCGCCACCGCCCAGGCTCAGGTTGATCACTTCGGCCGGATCGCGGTTGTCCGGTACGCCATCGACGTGACCGCCGGACGCCCAGACGATGGCATCGGAGATGTCGGAGAGTCGCCCGCCGCAGTGCCCGAGCACGCGCACCGGCAGCACTTTCGCCCTGTAGGCGACGCCTGCCCCGCCAATGCCGTTGTTGGTGGCTTCGGCAACCGTGCCGGCCACGTGCGTGCCGTGCCAGCTGCTGTCGCTGGCCACCGAGAACAGCCCGCAGTCGCCGTCTTCGGCGATCCAATCGCCGAGGTCCAGTGCGCCGGGCACACGCTCGGCCGTGGCGCGACGCGAGAAGAACGGGTCGGTGATGAAGTCGTAGCCGGTGAGCAGATTGCCGGCCAGGTCCGGATGATCGGGCAGGACGCCGGTATCCAGTACCGCCACCACCACGCCTTCGCCCTGCGTTGTTTTCCAGGCTTGGGCGACGTCGATGCCACCCACCGGGTCGATGAGATGCCATTGATTGGTTTGCAGCAGCGGATCGTTCGGCAATGCGCCGCTGGTTTGCAGCGGATACATGCGCAGATCCACCTGCGCCGATTCGACCGCCGGGTCTGCGCTCAATTCCTGCACAAGCCGGTCGGCATCGGCACGACTGAGCTGGGCAGGCAATTTGATCAGTTCACCGCCCGCGGCAAGCGTGCGCAGATAGGTTGGCGCTGCGGTGGCACTGGTGCGTGCGGCAGGCGCAAGACGGACGGATGCGCGCGAGGCGGCCGCACTGACTGCCGCCGAGGCACTGCGGCCGATATCGCGCGCGGTACCGACCTGCCCGCTGCGGTAGCGGACGATGATTCTGTCAACCGGCGCATTGGCCATGGCCTGTTGGCGTTGGGCACTGGCTGCTGCCGCATCGGCGTTGGCGTTGGGGTTGGCGGCCAACGCTGTACTGCACGACGCCGCCAGGACACAGCAGGCAAGCACAAGGACCTGCGTAGAAGAACTCTGGATCACGATGGGATTCCTTCGAGGTGAGTGCGAAAGGGCATGACGAAGAAAGCGCGCCGCCCGGCGACGGGCGGCGGGAATGCATGCGACCGCGTGGCCGTGCTGCGGCTACCAGCCGAAACCAGCGCCCAGCCCAACCGATCGGTCATCGCCGCTGAGTGCGCCGCCCACGGTGAGGGTGGCGCGCGGGCTGATCGCACGCTGGTAGCCCACCGACAACGCCGACTCGCCGTTCTGGAAACCGACGCCGGCACCGATGCGGTTCTGCGAGGCGATACCGGCCACGCTGGCGGACATGTTCAACATCGCCGAGCTCATCGCGCCCTGGCGATCCAGGCGACGGTTCTGCCGGC
>NZ_JAGHWZ010000026.1:0-10590 GCF_017746015.1 Xanthomonas sp. A1809
AACCCATGTCCAGAGCCGGTCCATCTTCACTGCCCTGCCGACACGAATCTTCAACCGCGACCGTTCAATCGAGATCGCCAAAGCTCCTTGTCGCCAAAAATACGAGCGATCAAACTCCCGCTCAAAGACCTCCCGCTGGTTGCGCAATCGGTCAGCACGATTGACGACGAAGGCGACCAGCACCGCTGTGCCCAGGACAAGCAAGATGAGAAACGTGCCAACGGTCATGTGAACTCCTGAGAACAGAATGGGACCATCGTTGATTGCAAACGGATGGCTACTGGACGCGACCGGTGATCTTCCAAGTGCCGCCCATCTTGGTGAACGAATAAACCCCGTCCATCTGATTGCCAAAGTCGCGACCCATGGCTCTGACCTTGGCCGTTACGTCACAGGTGTAGCTGGGCGCGCCTTCCGCCTTTTTGCACTGATTGCTCTGGAAATCTTCGATGCGCGCCTCTTCATTGCTGTTGTCTTGAACGAACAGCAGGAAGGCATGCTCCCGCTCAGACTGCGAGGGGCCACCGGAAGAGCAGCTGGCCAAACAGATTGACGTCAGGCCAACCAGGGCCAAGCAAAGCTTTGACATGTGCATCTCCAAAAGAGGGAAAGGGAAGGGTGCTAGAAATCCACCAGACCGGCAGGTTCGGGACGCTTGATTGGCCGACATGCTCAATGGCTGCACGCCTCCGCACACAGCCCAGGAATGACCGGTGTTGGTGCTTGGTAGTCGCAGTTGATTGGCGGGCGGAACCGTGTTACTGATAAAGTAACAGACAAGGCAAGTCGGAGACCTCATGCTCATTCATCACATTGCATGCTTGTGGTCACATTTTGGATCTGGACGACGCTCGTCTCATCTTCGCCAACCGCCTCCGTCACGCGCGCCAGAAGGCCGAGCTGACCCAGGAAGCTTTGGGGGTTGCCGCTGGACTGGCTCCTGAGGTGGCCAGGACGCGCATCAATCGCTACGAGAAGGGCGTGAACGAGTGCGATCTACGCACCGCCAAGCGCTTGGCCGACGCCCTCGGCATGCCACTGGCTGCCTTCTTCGCCGAGACCGATGAGGTCGCAGACGCCATCCAAGCGCTTGCCAAGCTCTCGGTCGAGGAGCAGCGAAAGGTCGTCGCCGAATTGCAGCTCAAAGCCCAGCGCAGCGGTGCGCCTAGCCCATAGTGCCAAGGTCCCGCTGATGTCTTGGCACGCTTCCCGTCAGACAATTCCTACACAGATGCCAATGCGCATCCGATCTAAGCGGGCGGTGTGATCCTGTAATCTTGCGAGCGGACGGTCGTTTTCAAACAAGCCAGGGATCAACGATGGAAGGCAGCACTTCATGACCGGCAAGATCAAGCTCAGTGTCGCCATCTCGCTCTTGCTTCTTGCCCTCACCGCAGGGGTCTACCTCTCCGGTCAGTTGATTTTGATGCTGTTGAAGGTGGCCGGTCCCCTCAGTGTCGGCACCTATTGGTCTTACGTCAAAGCGCTCGACCTTCCGCAGTTCGCTCCCTATGCCACCAAGATCAAGCTGGCTGGCGCCCTCGGCTTCGGCGTGCCGCTTGTGGCCTGGATCGCACTGCTGATCCCGCTGTTCAAGCCGAAGGCAGCCGCCTTGCATGGCGATGCGCGCTTTGCCTCGGGCAGTGATCTGGCCAAGAAGGACATGCTCAAACCGTCACCAACCGGCATCGTGGTTGGCAAGCACGGCGGCAAATTGGTGCGCTTGCCAGGCCAGCAGTTTGTGATCCTGGCCGCACCCACGCGTTCCGGCAAGGGCGTGGGCATCGTCATTCCCAATCTGCTCGACTACCAAGGCTCAGTGGTGGTTCTGGACATCAAGCAGGAAAATTTTGACCTGACCTCGGGTTGGCGCAAGAGCCAGGGTCAAGAGGTGTTCTTGTTCAACCCCTTCGCGGAAGACGGGCGCACGCATCGCTGGAATCCACTGAGCTACATCTCACCCGATCCCGCTTTTCGCGTGTCGGATCTGATGAGTATCGGGGCGATGCTCTACCCGGATGGCTCCGACGCCCAGAAGTTCTGGGTGAGCCATGCCCGCAATGCTTTCATGGCGTTTACGCTCTATTTGTTCGATAGCTTGGACGATCAGATCAAGCGCAAGCACCCGAAAGACACCTGGATGTTCCCAACCCTTGGGATGCTCTATCGCGTGTCGTCCGGCGATGGGAGCGACTTGAAAGGCTACCTCAAAAAGCTCTCGCAGCGCGACTTCCTGGGTCGCGACGCCAAGACGGCGTTCGACAATTTGCTCTCGCAAGCCGAAGAGACCTTCGCCTCGATCATGGGCACGTTCAAAGAGCCGCTCAACCAGTTCATCAATCCGATCCTGGATGCATCAACCAGCGACAACGACTTCCTGCTGACGGATGTGCGCAAGAAGAAGATGAGCATCTACATCGGCATCCAACCCAACAAGCTGGCTGAAAGCCGCTTGCTGATCAACCTGCTGTTTAGTCAGCTCATCAACCTCAACACCAAAGAGCTGCCGCAGAACAACGCAGCGCTCAAATACCAGTGCTTGCTGCTGATGGATGAATTTACGTCCATCGGCCGGGTCGACATCATTGCAAGCGCGGTGAGCTACATGGCCGGCTACAACATCCGTTTGCTGCCGATCATCCAGAGCATGGCGCAACTCGATGCCACCTATGGCAAGGATGTCTCGCGCACCATCATCACCAACCATGCCTTGCAAATCGTCTACGCACCACGCGAACAGCAAGACGCCAACGACTACTCGGACATGCTCGGCTACACCACGGTGCGCAAGAAGAACAAGTCGCACACCAGTGGCAAGCAAAGCAGCGTGTCCTACTCGGAGACCGAGCAGCGCCGCGCCTTGATGCTGCCGCAAGAGTTGAAGGCGATGGGCTTCGACAAGGAAGTCTTCCTCTATGAAGGCATCCCAAGCCCGGTGCTCTGCGAGAAGATCAAGTATTACGAAGATGCCTACTTCACCAAGCGCTTGTTGCCGAGGGTGAAGATTGAAGCCTTACAGATGGTCCCCGCATGAGTGATAGCACACCTTCCAATAAGCCTCTAAGTAGATCAAAGGCTGATGGAGCCCATGGTCAACAGCTGCTGCGTGATCTGGCAATCATCAATGCGCGCACCGTGCAGCAGTTAGGGCCACTGCAACCGGGTGCGTCCGTAGCAACGCCTAAGCGCAAGCCCAATCTTCCACGTCCAATGCAACGCCTAGATCAGGAGGCTGTCACGATCCAGAATAACGATTCTTCTCCTGGTTCGATGGGCAAGCGACCGCCAGTGCCACAAGGCTTGCGCGAAAGCTTCAAGGATTACCCCGATCACATTGCGCGGTTGGAAAGCGCACTCCAAGAGTCGGTCGATAAGCCATCGCCGATCACTCCGCCATTTGAGTTTGCGATCTGGGCACTAGAAGATTGTTTGGAAATGTTTATAGACGAGGCTCGTGAGCAAGAAAGGGTCGCTGAGAAGAGTGGGAATGCAGATGCAATCGCAAAGGCGAAAGAGAAAACTCTCCTGATGCTGCATAGTTGCTCTCCTGGTGCTTGGAGGGATCGAAGTCTAATGGACTATTTTGGCTTCCCAAGTTCGAAGTATCCCAATGGTCAAAGCCAGCGTATCGCGCAGGATGTTCAAATGACACAGGAAAATTCTCCGTCATTCGGATCGATTAGCGAATGCCCTCCTGTTCCAGAAGGGTTGCAGGAGATTTTTCAGGAATACCCTGAATATATGGATAGATTGAAATCGGCCCTCAAAGAGTCGGTGGGTAGTCTATCATCGGTAACTCCTCCTCTTGAACTCGCGATATGGAATCTAGAAGATTGCTTGGATTCCATTCTGGGTGAAGTCAATAGGGAGCTTAGGGAGGCTGAGGAGGACGGTGACCCGGTGAAATTGGAGGCGGCCAAGAAAAAGCGTAGGCAGCTTGGGCCTGCGGGGTTCAGTCACAACTGGAAAGGCAGCAACATGCTTGCCTACTTCGAAGAGCGCACGCCTGCGGCAACCTTTCCTGGGAGGAAATTCCGACATGTTCAAGCGGGATAATGCGTCGAATGAAAAAAAACTACTTCCGCCTCCCGTGCCGCAGAGCTTGCGTGAACTACTCGCAGACTACCCCGAGCTGATCCAAAGTCTTCAGGAAGTTCTCGATGCGTACATCAAGAAGCCTTACATTTTAATGCCACTTGAAGGCGCCATTTGGGCTCTTGAAGGAAGGATCGGATCCTTCATGTCCGAAGCCCGCGAGGAAGTCGAAGCCGCCTATGCCAGTGGCGATCCTGCGGCGATTGAGAAGGCAGAGAAGAAGGACTTTGCTGTTGGATGCAGTCGTTTGAACATGGGTCCAATGGCTGACTTAGCCTCTTACTTTGATGGCGCGCAAGGTCATGAGTGATTACGCGCTTACCCATGATGAGCATGGGAAGATTCTCAATGAAAAAATATTTCCAAGAAGTGGCTTGTTCCAGAAAACGTCCTTCGATCATCCCAATGCCATCATCCTGGCAGGCCAACCAGGTGCAGGTAAGGGAGGGCTTGCCAAAGTAGCTCAGCTTGAACTCAGTGGGGATGTCGTAAAAATCGATCCAGACGAATTACGCGACTTTCATCCCCAAGTAAAAGCTCTCCGCAATGCCCACCCCTACACCTGGTCCGGCTACACCCATCCCGATGCCAGTCAGTGGGCTGATGAGCTGTTGCAGGCCACCATCGAAGGCAGGAAGAACCTGATCTTCGACACCACGCTCAGTAATGGCCAGTGGAGTTCGGAACTGATCAAGGATCTGCAATCGCGCGGCTACGATGTCGAGGTGCGTGCAATGGCCGCGCACAAGCTGGAAAGCGAGCATGGCGTCGACGCAAGATTTGCTCAACAACTGGATCTGGAAGGTCACGGCCGCTACGTTCCCGAAGGCGCACGCGAGGCCATCTACACCAAGCTGCCGATCAGCCTGGACACCGTACATGAGCAAACCAGCGCGCCGATCCGTATTTTCAACCGCCAGGGTGCTGAGGTTTACGATAGCCGCACTGATGCACGTCCACCGGGACAGGCATTGGAACAGGCGCGCAACGCGTGGTTCAAAGATCCTGTCGCGACACAGCAGCTCCGCGAGAGTTGGCAACAACAGGCCGAGTGGCACCGTGATCTGCCGGAACATGTGCAAGAAATCCCCAGATCCGATCCTGCTCTCCAAGCGAAGTTGCTCGCTGAGCACTCCGAGCTGCACGTCAGTGACGGCGTGAACAGCCGGCTTGAAGGCATTGCCACCATCGACGAACTCGTGCGACCAGGGGCTCCACCTGCACGCGTGCCTGTGCCGGAACCTGAAATCCCAGGCTTGCGTCGCGCCGGCATGACAGCAGGGCTTGCGGGTTTGGGTGTTGCCGCTACCGCCTACGATGCGTCGAAAGCCGGAGAGCGTGTTGGCACGCTGTTGGCACAAGACAACCTCACCGCTGCACGCTCAGAAGCGTTGCACTTTGCTGCCCGAGGCGCGGGCGGCTGGGCGGGAGGCGCCGCTGCCGCTGCCGTTGTCGGCACAACCGGTGCAGGCCCTGTCGCGTTGGTAGTTGCCGATGGTTATCTGTTCAGTGCCGCTGCCGACAAGGCCGCGACGCTGTGGGACAACCGTCAGATCTATACACAGACCGACAAGCAGGGCGTGAGCTGGGAGTTCAACGGCAGCCAGTGGCTTCGCCAAGAAAAAGCCGACCTGCAAGACGATGGCGTGGATACGCCACAGAAGCAGGGCATGTTCGCACTGCCCGAAAAAGCGCGCGAGCTGAACTATCACGCCAGTGGCGAAGCGACCGAGCAGGCACTGGGCAAGGTGCAACCCAGTAACCCCTATGTGCAGCCATCCAGTGAGGCAGATGCTGCGCATCTTTACGCACGGGATTGGCGGCATGATTCGGCAAGTGGCCAGTGGTCTCGGATGGTCGCCGATGAAGTCGATCGGAACGATCGGCCCATCTGGACGGTGGATCCAGCAGGTCCTGAGCGCAGTGTCGCGTTGGACCAGCAGGCAGCCCAGGTGGTTGACGCCAACATCGCCCGAGGTCCGGCTGCAATTGCAGCAACCTATCAAGCTGCGTATCAGCGCAATGGTTGGGAGGACTTCGGCCCTGTGCCAGCGGCTGTGCAAACAGCCTTGAACCCGGACTCGTTGCAAGCCTCGGACGGCAAGCAGTATCAGCGCGATACGCAAGGCCAGTGGCGCCATGACGGCGTTGCTGCCGAAGGCAATGTCCCGTTGGAACTCAACGCAACGCGCGAACGCTTGCAACCGGCATTGGAGCAGCACGCGCAGGCATTGGCACAGATGCCCGCGCGGCAAACGCTAACGCCACAGCAGCAAGACCAGGCAAATACCGAAGCGACCTATGCCGCCTATGGCGTTGCGCCCAATGCCCAGACTGCAGGCGCGATCCAGCTGGCGGTGCAACGGACACGTGAGGCGAACGGAATCGATGCAGCGACCAGCTCTTTGGCATTGGAGCGTGATGCGACCGGCCAATATTCGGTGGACAGCCCCATCCAGCATCTTAGCCGTGACGCCGATGGTGCGGTGCGTGTTGCAGCAACGACCAGCACTGAGGAGATCCATCAGGCACTCAGCGAGGTGCAGTCACTCCGGCAGGAGCAGCCGCCTTCGGCCGGTGCACCAGACCTGCGCGTTGATGCGCAATCGCCACAAGAACGCGATGCTTACGAGCAAGCGTTGCGCGAGGCCAATCGGCAAGGTGTGTCCACGCAAGAAGCGCAACAGGTCGCAAGCTTTGCGGCGACAGCTGTTACCGCCCCGCATGTGGACGAAACCCGAGCACCTCAGGCAGCCATTGATGCGCAGCGGAATAGAGATGTTGCACGCGCTGCTGAGCAGCCTGCTGTAGCAGAGGCCGGCACACCTGCTCCGGTCGTGATGCCTGTCCCCGTCAACGCCCAAACGCGGGAAGAGCCGTCCCAGGCTGCCAAGCCCGCCGAACCGAAGCCCGAACCTGTCCCGCAACGCGAACCCCAAGAAACCCAGGCACCTGAGGTTGCCGCACCCCCGACAGCCGGCGCAGTCCAGCCTAAGGCGGAGGCATGGGTTCCAACGACGGCAAGCGTGTCTGCGCCGGGCGTTGGATCGGCATCATCCGCTTCGACCTCTGCCGATCAAGCGGCTACTCAGGCCGCTGTGCCGACGCCGCCGGCATCAAGTGAGGTGGAAGGGCTGCGCCTAGGCGACCGGGGGCAAGAAGTCGAGTTTTTGCAATATCGCTTGCAGCAGGGTGATGCCCGGGGTCCAAACGGTCAGGCCGTGCCGCAAGATGGGCACTACGGTCCAGAGACCGAACATGCCGTAAGGCAGTTCCAGCAAGACCAAGGGTTGCCGGCAACGGGCGTTGCCGGCCAAGACCTGGATGAAGCGTTGTCCCAGGCACAACACACGCGCCGAGAAGCATTGAAGCCCATAGAGCCATCATCGGCCAATGCAGCGATGGAGCAGGGCAGCGAGCAGCAAGCCCGAGTAGGCATGCCACAGAACGATGCGCCATCGGCTGTTCCAGTGCAGGCAGAGCAGCAAGAGGCGATGCAGGCCTCGTCGCCGGCAATTCCAACGCAAAGCGAAGTGCCGGCACAGATCGTATTGCCGAAGCGCCAACCCGCTGCCTATGCGTCGTCGCCAGGTTTTGGTGGGACAACTGCCCGCTCTAACGCACACGAACACGATGAGGATCGGGTTGAGCAAGCAAGGCCCCTCCAAGATGCCGCTCAGCAGGCGTTTCCCTCTGATCATCGGGATTACGCGTTGTTCTCTGCCATCCAGGCGCAGCTCCCCAAGGGCACATCCGATGAGAAGACGGCCGAGGTATTGCATGCCGTCAAAGAGTCAGGGATCGAACATGCGGCTGAACTCCGCAAAGTGATCATCCAAGATGATGTCGCCTTTGTCTTTGGCAAAACGCCGGGCTTTCACTCGGAAACCTCGCTCAACACGCCATCGCCTGGCATCAATGAAACCTTGCAGAAGACAGAGGCAATGGATCAGGAACGGGCGCAGGAGATGGTGCAATTCCAGCGCGAGCGCGAAGAAATCGACAAGAACCCAACAGGCCCCGTCATGACGCTTGCTGGCCACTCTCAGCAGCAGGCGATGTCTGGCGGCGATGGGGGCAGTGGTGGTGATGGGAGCGGTGGCTGACGCATTGAGCGTAGGATTCATGCTTCGACCCAGCAATGTGTGGCTGCGCTTTGCGCAACGCACCTTCGCTTGACGCAAGCCTTGGTTGCTGAAAAAGCAATAGCGTGGGGCCTGCGAACTTAGGTTTGGCGCCAATGCCAACGCCAGATCAACAAAATGCAAATGTAATTTTAATGTCTGCGCGGGTAGCCTCAACTCACGCAAGTTGTGCAGTAGATCTCGAAGTGTAGGTGCTATGGATAGCGAGTCAGGTCAGACGGATGACGCAGAACAACCGCTCTTTCGCAAGCGGAAGGGGCCGGAGACAACTTCCACACTCGGCGACCTAAAAGATGCGTTTCCCTCGTCCATCCGGATCTGGATTGGCTGTGGCTGTGTGCTTTTCCTCTTGCTGGCCACGTTTGTTCTGACCGCGTCCTACTCCAAGCGGGAGCACGTGTCGGGCCAGATCATTTCGACACATGGGCGAGTGGATATCCGCAGTGGAACGCCTGGCCTCATCCTGTCGACGACATTGAAGCCCAATGCCTTGGTCAAGAAGGGCCAAGTGCTTGCGGAGCTGTCAGCCGACATCACCGACGAAGCGGGTCGCTCTTTGTCCGATGAGACGATCAAGCGTGCGCTCACCCGATCAGAAGAGCTGACCAAGGAGCAATTGCAGACGCATGACTTTTCTGGCCAGCGCGAGCGGGAACTGACGCGTCAAGTCGAAGAAACGACCGGCGCGATGCAGGAAGTCGCTCGCAAGATCTCAATCTTGGAAAAGAAATACGCCAAGAACAAAGAACTTTTGAAGACCATTGAGCCGCTGCTTGCTGAGAAGTATGTGTCCAAATACACCTACCTCACCTACGAAAATGCTCTCTTGGATGCAGAGGCGGAGATCCAGGATGCCCGCGCGCAGCAGTCCACACTTCGTAATCAGCGTGCCGCATTGCTGGGTGAAATCACCGAGATAAAGACAGCCGCCAGCAGACAAGCGAGTGAGATCGAGCGTGAGAAGTCCACGATCGAAGATCAAGTGGCCAGAGCCAAGTCCGATCGGCTGCAAACCATCACTTCACCCTTGAGCGGCACTGTTGCAGCAATCTATGCATCCCAAGGTCAGCGCATTGGCACCGACTCGATCATCGCGTCCATCACCCCAAGCGAGTCGGTGTTCGAAGCCGAAATCCTCATTCCTTCCAGGGCCATCGGACATGTGAATGTCGGCACCGAGGTGCTGCTCAACATCGCCGCATTCCCGAAAGCAAAATATGGCGCCATCCAGGGGCGCATCGCATCGCTGTCAACGCAAACGAGTCCCCTCGGTGAGTTGGAGCGCCGCTATGGTCGCCAGTCGCCCACTGAGCCGGTTTACACCGCCAAAGTCGCCTTGCCTTCCCAGACCATTGGAGTTGCCCAAGAAGCGAAGCCCTTCCTGCCGGGGATGGAAGTGGACGCGGAACTGATCTTGGAGGGCCGCAAGATCTGGGAGTGGATGTTTGACCCCTTCCAAACCATGGGATCGCGCTTAACGGGTGAAAAGCGATGAAGGACGTCTTGACACCATCCGCCGATGGCGATGCCGAGCCGGATCGCTCTGCTGAACCAAGCCTGGTGTTCTCCTCGAAGCGCCGTGTGCCGCATATCCGTCAGACGGAGTCGAGTGAGTGCGGCCTGGCCTGCATTGCGATGCTGCTCTCCTACTACGGCCATGAAACGAGTCTTGGGGAGCTTCGCAACCGCTTTACGGTGTCAACCAGTGGGGCAACGCTCGCCTCGCTGATTGAAATCGCTGATGCCAACGGGCTCACGACGCGTCCGCTTCGCTTGGAGCTTTACGAACTGCCCAAGCTGTCGTTGCCTTGCATGGTCCACCTACACCACGGGCACTTTGTCGTGCTGACGGCTGTGAGGGGAGGGCACGTGCACATCAGCGATCCCGCAGCGGGCGTCAAAAAAATCAAGCTCGATGAGTTCGATGAGCTTTTTAGCGGCATTGCGTTGGAGGCGCATCCGGGTCCGGCCTTCAAGAAGATCAAGAGCGTGCCATCAGTGTCGCTTCGCGATCTGGCAGGCTCGCTTCGGTCCCTGGTGCCCGCGTTCTGGGGGGTGGGCATCTTGGCGCTCTTCTTGGAAGGCTGTGCGCTGATTGCGCCGCAATATCTAAGACTGACCATGGATCAGGTGCTCAGCGTCAAGGACGATGGTCTGGTCACCACATTGGCGATCGGCTTTTCGATCGTGCTCTTGGTCCAACTCGTCTTGACCGTTGCCAGGAAGTGGACCTTGCTGTGGATCTCTTCGACCACTAGCTTACGGTGGAGCAGCAACTTGTTCCGCCACCTCGTGTCGCTATCCCAGTCGTATTTCGTAAAGCGGCACACCGGGGATATTTCAAGTCGCT
>NZ_JAGHWZ010000027.1:0-2155 GCF_017746015.1 Xanthomonas sp. A1809
CGGGGTTTTTGCTTTGTGGGGTTGGTGATCTGCGCCCTGCTACAGCACAGGCTCGATCGTGGCCTCACCCTCCAGCCTGGTATGTATCCGGTATGAGCGCACCTGGCCCGCCTCGACAAATATCTCGGCACTATGGCTGCGCGCTACCTGACGCTCCTCGCTGTTTGCTCCACAGAGGCCCCGCCCGCCGACGGATCGCGACGTGATGACATGCCGACCGGCACTGAGGGTTATCACGGCTCGCTCGCCTGTCTTGAAGTGCGCTGCCGGCTTGCCGTCAACGTACACCCCCAAGTAGCAGCCGGCACCGACGAGTCCTACATCACGAGTAATGGCAATTGAGCCGGTGGGCGCCGCCTGCAGCCCGATGTCGAACAGGCGATCAGGCGGAACCTCACTGACTTGATCTGGGCGTGGCTGCTTCGTTGGTTGCACGCAACCAGGTAGCGCACCCACGACCAGGACCATCGCGATTGTCAAAGCCTTGTGCATAGCCTGTTCCTCTTTCCTCACTGCGGTCTGCCTGCTAGCGAATCTTGCGCACGCGGGTGGAGCCACATTCGATGCATCTCCAGCCTCCAAACTTGATCGCTGAAAGCACCCAAATAATCAGCCAAAAGCCTGCTGTCACAACCGACATAAGCAGGTGGAGTATGTGATTGGTCCCCTTGCGAAACACCACAACCGACTTCTCGCAGTTGTCGCAATAACCGCCCTTCTTGTCCTCAGCCATCGTCCGTTCCGTACTCCAATCTTTACGGCGTGGGGCCGCATCCCTACAGCTAACGCGATAATAACAAACAGGGCGACTCAGGCCGGATGAATCGCTTCATGAAAATTAGGTTGAACCTATTGACTCAATATTAGGTTTGGCCTAATTTAGGCCCGTCGCCCCAGTAACACGGCATTCCGCCGCGGGGCACGGAGACTCCGTTGCGCGCCGTCACCGCTCGCCTCACCTGCCTAGCCCTCGCCGCCGCACTGGCCGCAGGCTGCGCCGTCACCGGCCAGCCCGCCGCAGAGCCCGCAACCACCGCGGCCACCGGTGAGGGCATCCCCGAACAGCTTTCGATCACCTCGCCGCGCTTCTGCGCCGCGCTGGCGGTCTATGAGCTGGCCACCGTCGACGATTGGGGCCTGCGCGCCGGCATCGCCCGCGCTGCGCTCAACGGTTTCGCCACCGCCGGCCGTGTGCCGGACTGCGCCCAGGGCGTCGCCACCGTTCTGACTCGCGACGAGTTCAGCGCCCGGCGCTGGCAGGACGCGCTCGATGCCGTGGACGCAGTGGACTCAGGCGATTACGCCCTGCCCGACACCTGCGCCCGCGCCAATGCGGTCATCCCGGTCGATGCGCCTGCGTCGCTCGCCACCACCCTGCCCGTGGCCGCCCAGTGCGTGATGCACGGTCTGGCCCTCGTCGAGGTGCAGCCGTGAGCGCCACCTATATCAACCCCTGGTATCAAAAGGGACGCCTGGACTATGGCCCGGACGTCTATTCAACTGATGCCAAGCCGGCCGAATACCGCGGCTACCTGGTGTTTCAGCGCAACGCGACCTGCTTTGACGTCGTCAAAGATGGCGTCTGCGTTACCCAGCTCGCCGGGCCAAACGGTGCAAAACGAGCAATTGACGCGTTGCTGGCGGCCGAGATCGGCGTGTCGTTTGGAGTCCGCAACTGCGGCACATGCTCCAAGACGTACACATGCGCCGCTTGCGACCACGAATCTCACCAACAGCTGTTCGATCTATCTTGCTCTGAGCATGCAATGCGCACCGTGCCTCAAGGCCGCGCCGCATGAGCCGCCTGACCTACCGCCACACGGTGAAGAGCTTCCACTACGACGTGGACCTGCGCTGGGACGGCACCAGCAACAGCTGGCTGCTCCAGTCGCTCGTGCGTGGCGTGCCGTCGGTGTCGATCGTCGTCGGCCGCAGTCACGGCATCGACTTCGTTGCGCCCGAACCCGACGCCAAAGGCCACTACATCTACGTGCGGGGCGCCTTCATCGACCTGCCGGAAGAGAGCTGGCGCGAGCTGAAGTGCTGGTATGAGGCCATCGCCGCCGCTGTCGCGCCGGCGCCACCTGTCGAAGACCTGCCCCGCAATATGCCGCCCATTGCGCCGCCGCTGGCGCCGTACGCACAGCGCGCGCGC
>NZ_JAGHWZ010000028.1:0-1731 GCF_017746015.1 Xanthomonas sp. A1809
ACAAGGAGGTTGAAGATGCATAGCCAGCCAACGCAATCGAAGCGGTTCCACACCGCACCATCTTTATTTGTGTCACAGGAGGCGAAGAACACCATGGCAATCAAGTTCAGACATTTTTCCCGGGTCTTCATGGGACTGGTGCTGCTCAGCATGGCGGGAGCGGCCAGTGCGCAATGGGAAGTTATCGACAACAAGCTCAATGGAACGACCAAGGAGATCCTTGACAATCAGACGGTGGGCAAGGGCGAGGGCAAGGAATCCAGCGGCAAGGAGGTCGAGAAGCCCAAGGAGACCTTGAAGAAGGTGGCAGATGATGAGGGTGTGGCCGCCTGTTCGGCGTCCACGTCTGGAACACCTGTCTCTGATTCGCAGAGGGAATCCTGCGAGCTGATCCAACGCACGCGCAATTCCCAGTTCAACTACATGGTGGCGATGTACGAGATCACCACCAAGCGCCTGGAGCGTCTGCGCACGATCGAGGAAGAGCGCAAGAAGATCGGCGACCAGAAGATTGGCGAGCTGGAAAGCAACACCAATAAGCTTCTGGCGCTGAAGGCGATGATGGATATCGATCGCCAGCAGATGGAGTCGGCAATGTTCGCCTACGAAAAGCGCTTGGCATTCTTGACCGAGCTGCAAACCGGCGCTGCGAAGGCCGCGATGGCGGGGAAGGAGCCGCCGAAGGGAGATGGAAGCAGTTCGTGGTTGCCATCCTGGATTCCAGCCGATCTGTTGAGCATCGGTAAGACGCTTGTCGCAGGGGCGGTGATGAAAGGTGCGTTCGAGGCTATTAAATCAGACACGCCAGCCGGTATGGAAAGATTAGAGATCGACAAGGACTGATGGAGCTGGTTTACCTGCTTAGGCAAGATACTCAAACCCGGGGCATCGACTGCCCCACGGCGCAGCCGTCTAGTGGATGTGGTGACATATGGATTTTTTGACGAACATCGCCAACTACGAATTTTTTCGTCTGATCAACAACTATCTGCGCGATGAGATCGCGATCTTCCAGTGGGAGTTGTTGCAGCGAACGACGGCTTGGGTGGGCATGGTGTCCCTGACGGTGTTGACGCTTTGGATTTTTATCCAAGGCTATCGCATCGTGACCGGTCAGTCGCGCGAGGCGGCGATGGGATTGGTCGTCACGGCGCTGCGCGCGGCGCTGATCATCGGGGTGGCGACCAGCATGGCGCAAGGTTCGGCCCGCTTGTACTGGACGCTGACCGATGGAGTCAGCCAGGCGATCACCAAGACAGTGACGGGCAGCTCAAAGAGCCCGTATGAAGCGATCGACAAGAACTTGATGTTGATGCAAGTGGCCATGTCGGCTCTGGATCAGATCAAGACCGGCGGTGACGAGGAAAGCAAGGACGAAAAAGACCGGGCTCGGTGGTTCACCGGCCTGGGCATGGCCGGTCCGGGTGTCGTTGCAGGCTCGATGTTGCTGCTCAACAAGCTGGCGATGGCGCTGGTGGTCGGGTTCGGGCCTCTGTTCATCCTGTGTCTGCTGTTCCAAGCGACGAAGTCGTTGTTCAGCAAATGGCTGCTATACGGACTGGGCACTGTGTTTTCGCTGTCGGTGTTGACCTTCACAGTGAGCTTGGCGACAAAGGTGGTTGGCGCAGTAGGCGCTGCCTTCGTTGCAAAGTGGGCAATGAACGGGTTTACGGGCGAAGGCATCAGCAGCATGGCGCTGCAGCAGGGAGGATTAGGACTGGTGTTAACGAC
>NZ_JAGHWZ010000029.1:0-39638 GCF_017746015.1 Xanthomonas sp. A1809
CACCCTCTATACATTATGCGAAATGACATTGAGGGCGGTGCGGTTGCCGCTCCGCTGGATCTGGCTTTGGATCAAGACTTGCCTGCCGACCGCGATCTGGTGCACCGAGCGGCGAACGGATCCCAGAACGCCGGCTGCGCGGATTGCTCTGGCATGCGAATGCCACCGACATCCGGGCTTCGGTGCGTAGGCGGAACGCCAAACGAAAAGCGGTTCAGCAGTCATTGGTCAAGGTCGTCGTCATGGATCTTGGCGAGCAGCGAGAGCGGCACTTCGGCAAGATCGCAGGACAAGACGTTGGCGCTTTGAGATACAGATTCATTCGCACTGCTCACCAGCCGACGCTAGAGCCATCCCTTGCTGGGGACTGACCTTGAGCCCCCAATAGGCCGAGCAGCGGCGCGGCGATCGTGCTGACCCGCGCCGGTCATGCGCAGCTCGCGAGCTTGCCCGGAGCCACTTGCACTGACGTTTTGGCGCGCCGGATAAGCAGGCCTGTGAGCGTCGGCAGGAACGCACCGCTCAAGCGTCACGAAGGCATGGGTCCGACACGGCCACGGCCACGACCAAATAACGTCGTCTTCAGATCAACTCGCCTGATAGATTCTGATTGGGGTCGGAAGCTACCCTTCCCTACCCCAAATAAACATCCCTAATCCCCTTCGTCGTCAGCATCCGCTGTTCGCGAGGCCGCCACCGTCGAGGCGGAGCGCGGCGCCAAGCAAGATATTCGTCGCGTCGCCCCTCCACTCTTGGCTGATTGCCTGGAAATAGGGTCCGTCATGCGCTTCCGGTCGAAAAGGCTTATCACCCTAGTTTTTCTCGCAATTCAACAGCGCAAAGCCTCATTGCGGCCCTTGCGAGAGGAGCTGGATTTTTTCTTGAGCAGGATGTTTATCCTGTCTCCAAAATGGAACTATCGGTCTTTACCCATGCGGCCAAACCAACCTCGCCAGCCGGCCACCGCAGGCCGATACGCAATTTTTGCGGGAACGTGCAGTTCCACTTCGGTACCGGTGGCAACGCCATTTCGAAATGCGAGCGTGGCACCGATGCGTGCAGCGCGCTCGCGCATGCCGGCCAATCCCCAGTGACCGGGCCGCACGCCCGCGGCAAGCACTTCGGTCGCGATGCCGCGGCCATCATCACTGATACACAGGCGCAACGCCTTGGCGCCGTAATGCAGTTCGAGCGTTACGGTGCCCGCCTGTGCATGGTTGAACGCATTGATGAGGGCCTCGCGTCCGATGCCGAACATCTCGTCATGTACCAGTGGATCGAGCGGTCTCTGCGTACCTTCGACGCGCATCTGGAAGTTCGGTGCAGCGTCGTGCATCAGGTCAGCGCCCACGCTGGCCAACGCCTGCGGAAAGTCGCTGACCGGCGCGGCAGCGGCGCGCAATCCTTGCACGCGATCACGCCCTTCGCTCAGCACATCATCGGCACGCTCGAGCGCGCCCTCCATCGCAATGCGTGCCGGCTCCTTCACGGGGAGTTTTTCGATCGCCGCCTGGAAGCGCAGGATCAGGCTTTGGATACCCTGCAACAAGGTGTCGTGCAGTTCGCGCGCGATCCGTTCGCGTTCGAGATGGCGCTCGGCCAGCCGCGCCTGCAAGCGTGCCTCCATAACCCGCAGTCGGCGCAGGTAAATGAGCCAAAGCAGCCCGGCTCCAACGAGCACGCATAACGTCAAGAACCAGCTCGTCAGATAGAAGGGCGGTGGAATCTGGATCTCCATCGCTGCACCCTGCGTGTTCCAGACCCCGTCCTCGTTGGCGGCAAGAACGCGAAATCGATAGTGGCCAGGACGCAGATTGGTATAGATCGCCTCGCGCCGCGTGCCGGCGTCTTGCCAACCCTGATCGACGCCTTCGAGCCGATAGCGAAACCGCACCCGTTCTGGAATCGAAAGGCTCAGCGCGGCGTAGGCGATGCGTAGTTGTTGTGCACCGACGGGCAATTGCAGCAACGCTCCGGGCAAAAACGGACGACCATCCACCTCCACAGCATGCAGATACACCGGCGGTGGCAACGGATTGTGGTGCAAGCGGTTGGGATCGATCCAGGCCAAACCGTTGTCGGTGGCGAACCACACCCGCCCATCGCTGGCTTCGGCTACGGTGAAGTTGGTCGGCGCCATCTGCGGGGCGCCAGGCAAGCCATCGAGATAGTCGAACCTTCGGTAACGCACCGGATGTGTCGGATTAGCGAGCACCTGCGAGACTTCTGCAGCCGGTATGCGAATCGCCCCTTGCACATCGCTGAGCCATAGGTCGCCAGAGGCAGTTTCGACCAGGCCAGAAATGCTGCCCAACGTGTCATTTTTTGCGGAAACAATCTTGGAAAAGCGCCCTTGGTGGTACAGCGCCAGTCCGAGTTCGCCGGCAACCCAAAGATGAGGTCCGCGGCCACCGATCGCCATCACCCGGCCCACCTGAGGCCCCTGTTCGCTCGTATAGGTATGGGTTTTGCCACCTTCGATGCGGTGCAAGCGATCGGGCAGCGTGCTCAGCCAGACGCGCCCCTGGGTATCTTCGAATACCGCACTTGTGGCGCCTGCAGGATATCCGCCCGGTGTGGTGTCTTCCCATTTGCCGTCGCGGAAGTGCTTGAACCCATGGCCTCCGATGTCGGCCCACAGTCCTCCACTGCCATCGCCGTGAAGCGTGTGCAAGAACCAATCGCCTCCACGCACACCAGCGGGCCAGGGCATCAGCACGAAACGGTCTTGATAGTAGCGCCAGAGACCAACATATCCTGGCCACCAAATGGCACCGACGGGATCACGATAGGCACTGTCGATATTGACGACCTGCGCATGCGAAATCACTGCGTTGCCGCGGATTTGCAGCAGAGGTCTGGCCGAGAAGCTGGCAGCCCAGATATCACCGCCCTCTCCCGCCATCAGGGTGAACCCGGCGTGTCCGCCAGGTATGCTCACCGGTACAACATCGCCATGGCGGAAACGATCGACTCCCTTATCGCTGCCAAACCAAAGATTGCCTTCGCGATCCTCCAGGGCGGCAATCAGCAAATCCGAACTGAGTCCGTTTGCTTGCGTAAACACCTCGACCCTGGAAGCCGGTTTGGGTTGTTCGGGGTGGCTGATCCTGCGCAGGCCGTCACCCACGGTGGCGATCCACAGCCCGCCATCTCGGTCGAACGTGATGGCCTGCGACCCCACCCAGATTTCTTCGTCCTTGCCGACACGGCCGCTGCTTGCCAACGCGAGCGGCCGCACCGCGCGCGCTGTCTCGGCAATCCAGTGGCGTCCCGCTGCGTCCTGAGCGATTTGAGCGGCATCATTCAATCGCTGGCCCGTATCCCGGAAGACCTGCTCGCCGCGCGGCAGGAACAGCAGCTTCTCGATGCCGGCGGCCCACAGCGTGCCCGTCCGATCGACGCCCAGCACCCGCGCGCGCTCGCCTTCCGGAAAGCCCTGCACTACGCCGACCGTCTTCCAGCGTTTGCCCTCGCGGACAGCCAAACCACGCGCGGTGCCGGCCCAGATAGCCCCGTCATGATCTTGTGCGAATCCGAACACGATGTCGGGTGGGAGCTCATCTTTGCCCGAATACACCTGCAAGGTCTTGTCTCGGAGACAGGCCACTGCGCCATTGCGAAAGCCGATCCAGAGATCGCCCTCTCGGGTCGCCAGCAGCGCGGTGACATTGGGCGACGGCAGCTGCGAGCCGCCAATGCTGTCGTAGCGTTCGAAGGTCACGCCATCGAAGCGGAACAAGCCGGTTGCTCCACCGATCCACAGGTAGCCATCACTGGTCTGGGCAAGCGCACGTACCTGACTCGGCGCGCCATCGCGCGCAGTCCAGGCGGTATGATGCAGCTGCGCGAGGTTGCGCTCGCGGTCGAGCGCATGCGCATTTAGCGCAAACAGCAATCCTGCGCCCGCGATGCAGCAGTGCAGGATGAAGCGCATCCATAAGGGTGTCAGACGACGCAACGCCGCCATCTCCTATCTCAGGGTGGATAGACCAGGCCCACTCCGAATCGGAGAGCGTTCTGCAGCCCTGGCCTCTCGCGTCGATCGCGGTGATGGCCAAAGCGCTTCTGTGCGTCACGGGCTGCGTGACTGTATCTCATGCCGCCGGATTACGTGATATCACCAAAAGCCCTTGACTTGATAGCAAGCTCAAGCGCATTGCAAGATTGCAAGAGTTACCCGTGTAAAGCCAGTGAGTCGGGCATGGTCGACCATCTCCAGCTCAATCGTTTATCACCTGGCATGTGCGTGGTTCACCGCCTCAACGTTGGCGAGGCAGTGTCAGATGCGTTGTAATTCAAAGCAAAGCATGCCGACGTGACCGGACTCTCCGTAGGTAGGCATGTCCACCTCGCCCTGGTCGACATGGGGGCGCATTGAATGGCCCTGATCAGCCTGGCGTTCGATGCGCGACACGGCGCCGCTGGTGATGGACAAGCACGGTAAACAGTCCAAGCAGTCCGCCAAGGCAGGTCGCCAGCAGAGGCAGATGCGTCGGCATATAGGCCCCCCGATCGCGGTAGCTTTCTGGATAAAACGAGGGTTCCAGCAACCACCAGGCGACGCCGCCGCCGAGCAGCAGCGCGCAGAGCGCGGTCTGCAGCTTGACTGCAGGCGCAGCGACATAGGCAAGAATGACAACCGCCAGCGCGGCGCTGAAGCCTGCGCCAGGAAGATGCCAGACGCCAACCACTGCGGTCGACAGACTGCCGAGGACGCCGGCAATGAGAAAGCCGCCCAAGAGGATCGGCAGTAGCAATAACCAACGCAGCGCCATGATCTTTCCTTATGCCTTTGACCGTCAGGCGCCGCCCTCACGCCTAGGTGGAGTCGTCTTGCAGAGCAAGGCCCCTTCGCCTTGCCTCCATCTTGTTCTGGTGACCGATGGGTTGCAGGCGACGCAAGATCGCCCCGATTCACACCTCGAGAATGCCGCGTTTGAGGGCGAGTAACACCGCGTGCGTACGGTCCTTGGCACCAAGCTTGGACAGGATGCGCTTCATATGCGCTTTCACCGTGCCCTCGGTGACGCTGAGGCTTTCGGCGATTTCCCGATTCGCGTTGCCACGCGCCAGCTCTCGCAAGACTTCCATCTCGCGTGGTGACAGGTCGTCCTCGCCGGCATGCTGTGCCAGTTCCATAGCGATTTCCGCAGGCACCACACGCCGCCCTGCGTGGACTGCGCGGATCGTATCGCGCAATTCCTTGCGCATCATTCCCTTGAGCATGAAGCCCCTGGCTCCACTCTTGAGCGCGCTCATCGCCTGCGCGTCGCCGCGGTAGGTGGTCAGAACCACGATGCGCGCTTCCGGCCATTCGCTGAGGATGCCGCGCAGCGCTTCCAGCCCGCCCATGCCAGGCATCTGCAGATCCATCAGCGTGACGTCCGGCCCATGCACGCGAAACTGTTCGATCGCCTCGCGGCCGTTTGTGGCCTCGGCGATCAAGGCGATGTCCGGCTGCTCGCTCAACGCGGCCTTGATGCCGTCGAGCAGCAGCGGATGGTCGTCAACGGCCATGACGGTAATCAACGCTGGCGAGGTGTCTCTAGCCCGATTCACGTCGGGTCCTCCTGATGCATGCCAAGGAGCTTGCGCCAGTTCCAGCGCCGTCTTCGGGCGTCTTTATACGCCCAGCTGCCAGGCAGCTGCAATTGCACGGTGCTCCCAACACCCGGTTTGCTCGAAATGCTGAGATTGCCGCGCACCCTGGCGGCACGCTCGCGCAAGCCTTTCAGGCCCCAGTGCCCATCCTTGACTCCCGATAGATCGAAGCCAGATCCATCGTCGCTGACGCGTATCTCAAGTTGCCGGCGCCCGAAAACGGTGACGACCTGCACGCGGGTGGCACGCGCATGGCGGAAGGCATTGGCCATCGCTTCGCTGCCGATATGGAAGGCTTCATCCAGAACCAGCGGATCCAGTGCGCGTCGGGTGCCCTCCACCGAGGCCTGGAAGGCCACGCCATAATCGCGCGCCAGTTCGCTTCCGGACATCGCCAATGCATCCGGCAGGTCCATGCAGACCGAAGTGCGCAATTCAGCCACCTTGTCGCGACCATCGGCCAGAATTCTGTCCGCGCGATCCAACGCATCTTCCATCAGTTCGCGTGCGCGCTCTCCGTCCGGTATCCGTTCGGCAGCCGATTGAAATCTCAGCATCAGCCCTTGCACGCCCTGCAGAAACGTATCGTGCAAATCGCGTGCGATGCGCTCGCGTTCCAACAATCGCGCCTCACTTCGCCATTGTAGCTTTGCCTTGACCTGGCGCATGCGCAGGAAAAACAGCACCCATAGGGCGCAGGCGATCGCTGCAATGCACAGGGCCAGGAAGGTGCGTGACTGCACGAAGGTGGGCGGAACGACAAAGTCCACGCTTGCGCCAGCGTTGTTCCAAACCCCCGACTCGTTTGCTGCAACAACCTCGAAACGATAGTTCCCGGGGCGCAGACCGGTGAAAAAGGCCTCGCGCCTGGTGCCTACGTCTTCCCAGCCCATGGCCGATCCTTTTAGGCGATAGCGGAACTGCACGCGTTCGGGCATGGTGAAACTGGGTGCGGTATAGGCGAGCTGAATCACCCGCGGCTTGGTAGGCAGCGCTATCACTGAGCGACTCTGTCCTTCGATACTGGTGCGCTGGCCATCCACCGTGATGGATTTTAGGTAGACGTTGGGCGTCACCATATTGCGTGGCAGTGGCCCCGGCGCAAGCGTAACCACGCCGCTGGAGGTCGTGAACCACAACCGTCCATCAGTACTTTCGATGGCAGTTGGCCATGTGCTCAGGAGCTGTACGGCTCCTGGAAAGCCATCGTTGTGGTCGAACAGCCTGGACCTTGCCAGATGTGCCGGGTTTGCCACGATATTGCGAACTTCATTTGCATCGATGAAGACCGCGCCATCGCTGGTGTTCAACCACAGTTCCCCCCCTGCCCGCTGGATGAGCCCGGCGATGCTGCCGAACCGAAGTCCTTCGCTGTTGAGTACCGAGTGAAACCGCTTGCCATCGAAACGAGCGAGGCCTTTTTCGCCGCCGATCCAGACATCGCGACCCGACACGGCCATCACCTGCACCGGGCCTGTCGCCAACCCATCCGCAGCGCTGTATACCCTAACTTGGTCGCCATCGACGACCGCCAGGCGATTGTGCACATAGCCAAGCCAGAGCCGCCCAGCTGCATCCACGGTCATCGATGTCGCCGGCTCGCGCGGCAACGCGGCCAACCCGCCCCACAACATCCAGCGATTGTCGACGACCCGGTACACGCCTCCCCGGATCACCGACACCCAGAGCGTGCCATCCTTCTGGCTGGCAATCGCCTGGATGCCGCTGGCTTTGTGTGTGTGCTGGGGACGCCATTCGACAAGTCCCTTGCTGCTGCTGCGATAAATGGAACTGTGGCGTCCACCCAGCCATAAGGTGCCGTTGTGATCCCGGTGCAGGGCTGAAAAGTTCTCATGGGACGACGGCAGCGATTCTTGTCTTAATCCGTTCCGTAATCGGTGCAGTCCATGGTCCGAATCACTGACCCAGATCGAGCCATCTCCCGCTGCAGTCAATGCCGCACCGCGTGAAGCGCGCTCAAGCCCAACTCGCAAGAAGGCAGAGCTACGAAATCGCGACAACCCACCATCAGAGATTACCCAGGCGTTGCCTTCGCGGTCCTGCATGAGCGCGATCGGCGTCTCGCCCAACAGACGGATGGGGGCAGTGACATCTTTGCTCGCCGGGGTGCTCTGTGTTGCCGTGCGGTCTTGCCGGAGCAGTGGAATCCGCTTGAGGCCATTGGAGGACGCATGCCAAAGCATGCGATCGCGGTCGATCATCAATACCAGCAGCTCAGCGGCAGACTCTGGAAAGTTCTGCCAGGTCATTGCCAATGCGTTTCCGACCTGTGGGGCTTTCAGTTCACTGAGCCCTAATCGATGCTGCGCCAACCAGACCTGCCCATCCGGCGATTTCAGCAAGTAACTCCATTTGGTATGGTTCGCCTGCCTCAGGCCAAGTTCGAAGTGACGCTCTCCACGCCGGCGAAAGTACAGCGAATCGTCCGTATAAGCCCACAGCGTGCCCGCGCCGTCGAGTTCCAGCTGGTTGACTTGCACCGGCGGAAACTGCCAGGCCGTTTCCGCCTGCGTCCACCGCCCGCCTTCTAACCGGAACAAGCCGCGTGAGGTCCCGATCCACATGCGGCCGCCATCCTCGGCAAAGCTCATCGCCGTGTTAGGTGGCAAGCCATCCTGAGTGGAATAGTGCTGCGATGTTCCATCCTCACCGATGAAGCTGGCGCCGCCGAACAGATAGCCGACCCACAAGCCCCCCGCTGGCCTTGCCCACAGTGCATAGATTTGCGATGTCGGCAAAGGAACGCCGGCAACCTGCTGGACGCGTTCGAACTTGACCCCATCGAATCGGAACAAGCCTCCACTGGCGACAACCCAGATATAGCCATCGCGCGTCTGGGTCATGGCGATCATGCCGCTTGGCGCGCCGGTCTGGACCGTCCAGTGCATCTGGTGCAACTGGAAAAGCGGGACCTCCGCCAGCTGTGCGAATGCCGGCAGACATGCGCACAGCGTCAGTGCCCACCCCAGCACAAGCCGAAATGCCAACGCTGGGGCACGAGACACGCTCACGCCGCGCGTGCGCCAAGCCGGCGTGGACGAGGTGGGACCCGTGCGTTGTGACGGTCGGGAGGCGCGGGAGGGTGGCAAGCATCGCCTGATAGGCCCAGCAGATCGGCAATGCGCACCAGCTCGGCAAACGAACGCGCACCCATTTTATCCATGACACGCTTGCGATGGATCTGCAGTGTCGCCTCGCTGATGCCCATGGCTGCGGCAGCCTGCTTATTGAGCAGGCCATCGGTGACCAGCTGTAATGCTTGCCGCTCGCGCGGCGTCAATGCTGCGTAGCGCGCCATTGCGTCCGCGAACCTGGTCGCCGTCGCCACGATCCACTCGTCGAGCTGCGCATCGATGCCATCGAGATCGTCCGATCGCAACAACACACAGGGGGCGTGTGCGCCATCCCCCATCACCAGCATGGCCGGCTTGACTGCTGCATCGCGCCGGGCGGCCACCTCACCGCACGATAGCGGAAGTCCTGGTGTTTGCCAGCGGCTGGCATCGACCAGGACGAACATGATCGGAGGAGGCTGTTGCATGCGGATGGGTCCCGTTGGAACGCCTACTACCGTAACTGCGCGTCCCCGCCCCCACAATGCTCTCAAGTCCAGCAACTGCATTGCACCTTAGGGTAATAGCCGAGCATCGGATCGGCAGTGAGTGCTTCGCTACGCGATGCGTCAACCCGTCCGGGCACTGCCCCAGCTGACGCGGAAGTCTTGCGCGGTCCGAATGCCGAACCCACCCTGGACCACGACCGGATTGCCGTCGAATCGCATGTCCGGTAGCCGTTGCGCCATTGCAGCCAGGCCTTCCTCAAGCTCGATCATGGCCAATGCCTCACCGAGACAGCGATGGACACCACCGCCGAATACGAGTTGGCGCTTGGGAGCGTCAGTGCGATGAATGTCAAAGTGCTCCGGTTCCGCATACAGCGCCGGGTCACGTAGTGCAGATAGCGTGGACAAAGACAGGATCTTCCCTGCAGGCACCAAGGTGTCATCCAGCACGATGTCCTCTAACGTGATACGCGGCACCGATGCCACCGCCGGCTGATAACGCAGGCATTCGCGTACTGCCGCCGGAATCAATGCTGAGTCGCGGCAGACCGCTTGCCACTGCTCCGGATGCTGCAGTAAGAGCGAGGTCTGGATTGCAAGTGCACTGCGCGTGGTGTCGCTCCCGGCGAGCAGGATGGACATCAATTGCGCCACGACTTCGGTCTGGGAGAGCTGCCCGGATGCATCGCTGGCAGCAATGTAGCTGGTGATGAAGTCCTCGCGTGGGTGACGCCGACGGTGGGCGATCAAGCCCCGCACATAGGCATCGAGCTCGCCTGAAGCTTGCTGTAGCTCGGGGACTTCGTCAGGGGTAAAGGTGGAATTGAACGCGCGTGACAAGCTGTAAACGCAACGGGTAAAGGCCGGGATATCCGTCTCGGGCAATCCCAGGATGTGGCAAATGACACGCGCAGGAAGCCAGCTTGCGAAGTCGCCGATGACGTCCATTGCGCCCGCGTCGTAGCGCGCATCGATCAGTTGTTCGGCAACGCGACGCGCGTAGGGGCGTACGTCCTGGACGAAGCGCGATGCAAATGCCTGAACGAGCGGTAGGCGCCGGTTCCGATGTGCCGTTCCATTGCTCAGCACCATGGTGTGCTTCAGGAACTCGAGCAAGGGACCATCGGTGACACCGCGCGCGGTGGCGATCTCGGTTTCCATCTGCCTGGTTCGCGGGTCGACGAGCAGCTGCTGCACATCCTGCGCACGTATCGCGACATAGAGTCCGTCGTCGCGCTGCAGGACGGGCGTCAGCGGACGCAAGCGTGCGAATACGATCTGGGGGTTGGCCTGCAGTTCGGCGCTCGTACATTTCAGAGGTTGCTGCATGATCATCTCGTGTGGGGGAATGCGAGGGAATCCACTTCGATTGGACAGTGCTGCATGCACCGTCGGTAAGAGCCAGAGGGATACCAGCGGCGAACGCGTGTCGACCTGGAAACGACGCGAGCACTAAGACAGCCTGTAGGGCTGTGCGACAAGGCGGGCCGCACGTGCGCCTCTTTTCCGATGGCAGCGGCATTGCAGCGGACGCGCATGGTAGTGCGCACGCAAAGGATGTCGCGTCGCCCGGAAGTCGCGCGGTCGATTTACCCCTTTGGAGTAACGCGCGCTATACCGTACGCCTCGCGCTTCATACGATGAATATCGAATATCGCTCGGCACGCGCAGTGCAGATACTGCTGCGGCCGACCTGTCGTGGTGCGCTTGCAGTATCCGAAGCGGCATCGACATGCGGCGTGATGCCGCGCCTTTGTGCCTTGGCCGTGCTGCCGCCATCAAGAGTCCTTGATCGCTCTAGCGCAGGAATTGCCTGGCGCATGCGCCGAGTCGACAGGATCGCGCCGTGCTGGCTTGCGCCATGCATGCATCCCCCACCCTTTTCGGAAGCGCAAAGGCACTGCGTTGCCGCTTCTCTACCGGATTCAAGAGATGCCAATGATTTTCGATCCACTCCGATTGACGGCCGATACACCGCAACTGACACGTCATTACGACTTCATCGTCTGCGGCGCAGGCCCCGCCGGCAGCGCTCTCGCCGCGCGGCTGGCAGAAAATCCGCAGGTCGAGGTTCTGCTGCTCGAAGCTGGCGGCAGCGATGAGGTTCCGGAGGTGATGACCCCGACCCAATGGCCGCTCAATCTTGGCTCCGAGCGCGATTGGCAATTCGTTGCCGAGCCCAATCCGCATCTGAACGATCGCGCGATTCCGCTCAACATGGGCAAGGTGGCGGGCGGTGGTTCGGCCATCAACGTGATGGTGTGGGCACGCGGCCACCAGGCGGATTGGGACAGCTTTGCGCAGGAGGCCGGCGACGAGGGCTGGAGCTATCGCTCGGTGCTGGATGTCTACCGCCGCATCGAAGACTGGCAGGGCATTGCCGATCCGCTGCGACGCGGGAGCGGTGGCCCGGTCCATGTCGAAACCGCACGCGATCCGCATCCGGTTGCCAGCGCCATGGTCGAGGCCGCCGCATCGACCGGCCTGCCGACGTTCGATAGTCCCAATGGCGAGATGATGGAAGGCCGCGGCGGCGTCGCCTTGACCGAACTGATCGTCAAGGACGGCAGCCGCGCGTCGATCTTTCGCGCTTACGTGTGGCCCAAGCGCCACCAGCCGAACCTGACCGTGCTGCTGCAGACGCAGGTGAGCCGACTGCTGTTCGACGGCCACTCGGTGGTGGGCGTGGAAGCGATCGTTGGCGATCGTCGCCAACGGTTCATGGCCGACCGCGAGGTGGTGGTGTCGCTGGGCGCGATCAATACACCCAAGCTGCTGATGCAGTCCGGGCTCGGCCCCGAATCGGAACTGCGTCCCCATGGCATCCACGTCGTCCAGCATTTGCCGGGCGTTGGCCGCAACCATCAGGACCATGTGGCCTTCGGCTGCATCTTCGAATCCAGGGCGCCGATCGCTGCGCAGTATGGCGGCTCGGAAGCCACGCTCTATTGGAAGACCGACCCGGCGTTGCAGCTACCGGACGTGTTCCACTGCCAGCTGGAATTTCCGGTGGCTACGCCCGAAACCGCGCACATGGGCGTGCCGGACCACGGCTGGATGGTGTTCGCCGGACTGTCGCATCCCAAGAGCCGCGGCAGCTTGCACCTGACCGGTAGCGATCCGGGCGCGCCGCTGCGCATCCACGCCAACACGCTCTCCCACCCCGACGATCTACGGGCGGCGCGTGCCAGCGTCGCCATTGCCCGGGAGCTTGCCCATGCACCGGCGTTCGACGCATTACTGAAGCGCGAAGCGATGCCCGGGCCGCTCTCGGGTGCGGAGATGGACCAATACCTGCGCAACTCCGCCATCACCTTCTGGCACCAGGGGTGCACGGCGCGAATGGGCCGCGATGCCCTCTCCGTCGTCGATGGCCAACTGCGCGTACACGGCATCGACCGCCTGCGCATCGCCGATGCCTCGATCCTGCCCAATGTCACCAGCGGCAACACGATGGCCCCGTGCGTGGTCATCGGTGAACGCGCCGCCGACATCATCAAAGCGGCCCATCGCCTCTGAGCCGCTTCACTCGTTCAACCACGCTCGTTCACCAAGGAGATTCACCATGCGCTTCCCGTTCCCGTTACTGCTGACAGCCGCCATGGCTGCCGCCACCATGAGTGCTGCCCAGGGCGCTGCCCCCGCTGAAGCGCTGCCGGCCGATGCTGCACGCAATGTCGTGTTGGTGCACGGCGCCTTCGCCGATGGCTCCGGTTGGCGCAACGTCTACGAGCGCCTGGTCAAGCGCGGCTATCGCGTGACCATCGTGCAGAACCCGCTCACCTCGCTGGCCGACGACGTCGCGGCCACCCGGCGCGCGCTCGATCAGCAAGACGGCCCAACGGTCCTGGTGGGACACTCCTGGGGCGGCACGGTGATCAGCGAAGCCGGCGTGCACGACAAGGTCGTCGGCCTGGTCTACGTCTCTGCACTCGCGCCCGATGCCGGCGAGACCACCGCGCAGCTGTACCAGGGCTTCGCACCAACGCCGGAGTTCGTGATCGACACCCGGCCCGACGGCTTCGGCTTCGTGCGCCCGGCCAACTTCAAGGCCGGTTTCGCCAATGATGTGAGCGACGCCGACGCTGCATTCATGGCCGCGTCGCAGGTGCCGATCAAGATGTCCGCATTCGGCGAGCGGCTGCACCATGCGGCCTGGAAGAGCAAACCGAGCTGGGCCGTGATCGCCACCGAGGACAAGGCGTTCGACCAGGCGATGCTGCTGCACATGGCCAAGCGCATCGGCGCGGACATCACCACCGTGCCGGGAAGCCACGCGCTGTTCATCACGCAGGCGCAGACCGTGTCCGAAGTGATCGACCGCGCAGCGCGTGGTGCTGCGACAAAAGCCAAGTCCACCTCCAAAGCCAAGAGCAGCGCCAAGACAGGCTGACGCCAAGGTCGATGGCGAACGGGACCGTCGCCGACCATCGGCGACGGCCACGCACCACAGAAGCAGACTCGACAATGCGGTTCATTCGAAAACCTCGTGGTCGGATCGGGCTGGCGACGGGATCGGTCCCTCACCCGTGTTGTCGCAGAGCGAGTGGCTGGTCACAAGATCGAACAAAAGTCGTCATCGACCACGGCACGGAGCGTGACCACCCGCTCGTCGACGTGGCAAGCCGACACAAAAACACCCTAGCATCGTGCGTGAAGATGCCGTCCCCGCGACGGCGTATCGTGGCACGCCGCGCATGGACGCACTCCCCCAACGCGGTCGATTCGGTCACCCCAGCCGGTCGACACTCGGAATCTGTCCGCGAACGCGGTCATGCCGGGATCGAGAGTCGATGATCAAGCTGCATTCCAAGTCCCCCTCCTCCTCTGACGTATCCGTTGCACGTCCCGCACCTGCCGCCAAGGTGCTGGTGGTGGACGACGATCAGGCGATGGCACACGTCGTCATGGGCCACATCCGCTCCCACGGCATGGAAGCCTTTGTCGCCACCAGCAGCAGCGAGGTTGCCGAGGCCTTGCGTCGACGCGAACCGGATATCCTGCTGCTGGACCTGATGCTCAAGCACGAAGACGGTCTGGACTTGTTGCGCGCCTTGCGCAAGGAATCCGACATTCCGGTGATCATCATGACCGGGCATCGCCGCGACGAAATCGATCGCGTGGTGGGGCTTGAGCTGGGCGCCGACGACTACCTGCCCAAGCCGTTCGGGCTGCATGAACTGACCGCACGGATCCGCGCCGTGCTGCGTCGCCATATCGCCTCCAAGGTGGCCGTGGCGCGTGATGCGGGCGAAGGCCGGGTGCGCTTCGCTGCCTGGGAATTCGATTTGCAGGCCCGCACGGTGGGGCGCGCGGGTACGCCCGCCATTCCGCTGACCAAGGGCGAATACGCGCTGTTGCGCGCCTTTGTCGATGCGCCTGGACGAGCGCTGAGCCGAGAGCACCTGATGCGTGCCACGCGTCTGCATGAGGACGTGTTCGATCGCAGTATCGACGTGCAGATCCTGCGCCTGCGACGCAAGCTGGAACAGGATCCGCGCGAGCCGACGCTGATCGTGACCCAGCGCGGCGCCGGTTATGTCTTCACGCCGCCGGTCGAGCACGCTCGATGACACAGCCGCCGGCGCGAGCCAGGCCAGACCATCGCAAATGGCGTTGGTCGCCGGCGCCGATCCTTAAAGTCGCGCTCGCTTCTGCAGCGTTACTCGTCATGCCGCTCGTGCCGGCAGCTGAAATTGCAGCCCCGTCGGTGCGCACAGGCGAGCCCATCCACGCCATCCAGCCAGCGACCGGCCTGGATAGCCGCAAGGTCGCACTCGGCGCGCTGCTGTTCAATGATCGCCGGCTGTCGGGCGACAATCGCGTTGCCTGCACCTCATGTCATCACCTGGCCAGCAACGGTGCTGCCGCCGATGCGATGACCCGAATGCCCGGGCGCGCGACGCCAGCGTTCAACACACCGACCGTCTTCAATGCCACCGCAAATTTTCGCCTGGGCTGGCGCGGCAATTTCCGCAGCCCGGAAGCGCAAACGGCGTCGTTGCTGGAAAACCCCAGCGTCATGCGCGCCGATATCGCGACGGTGGTAGGACGACTGCAACAAGACACGGTGCTCAATCAGCGCTTTCGCGCGGCCTATGGCAGGCCACCGGATCGGGCCGCGCTGTTCGATGCCATCGCCGCCTACGAACGCTCGCTGGTCACGCCGGGCAGTCGCTTTGATCTCTGGCTGCAAGGCAGCGACACTGCGCTCAGCGCACAGGAGCTGCGCGGCTACACCACCTTCAAATCGATCGGCTGCATCTCCTGCCACCAGGGCGTCAACGTGGGCGGCAACCTGTTCCAGCGCAGCGGCATCTTCGCTCCCGCCGCACGGCATGGCACCCCGATCCTGCGGGTTCCCAGCCTGCGCAATGTCGCGACCACCGCGCCCTACTTCCACGACGGCAGCGCGACCACCCTGCCCCAGGCAATCAAGGCCATGGGTACGGCGCAACTGGGCGTCACACTGAGCCCGGCGGATGTGGCCGACATTGCCGCATTTCTGCAGACATTGACCGGCAAGCACCAAGGCCGGCAGTTGACGGCGCCGGCGCCGTGAGGTGGGCGACGACTTTCAGCGCCGTGCTGCTGGCGGGGCTGATCTTCTTCAGCCTGTGCATGGCGGCGCTGGATCGCGACACGCAGCGTTACGGTCATGCGTTGGACGCATTGGACGCGCTGGACATGGTCGATACCAATCTGGACAACGACGTGCTGAAGGCACGCATTGGCCTGTTGCGCGACTACGATTCGCTGGTGAGCGGCGATGCCCGCGCACGCGACATCTTGCAGCACTTGCGCCACCTGGCCGATCACGACCCTGCGTTGTTCCGGGCAATCGCGGCGCTGGACGCCGACTACAACGAGAAATCGCTGCAGCGGGAACTGTTCAAATCGCAGAACTCGCTGCTGTCCAATTCGCTGGCCTACTTCTGGAGCGAGAGCAGCGCGCAGATCCGGCAAGGCGAAGATCCCGCTGAGGCGCGCGCAGCGAGCATGCTGGCGAGCGCGGTACAACGCCTGAGCCTGGACACGACCGGCGATGCAGTGGCACTGGCACGCCGACGCCTGGACGAAGCGGCACAACGCACAACAAGCGCGCCACTGCTCCCGCATGGACGCATGCTGCTGAAGCTGCTGCCGGAGACAGACACCACCATCCGCCGCATGCGTCCGATCGCTTCGCTGGCCTCGTATGGACAGCTCAAGACGTATCTGCAACAGCAGCATGCCAGCCAGCAGGCCACCGCACGCCAGGTTCGCTTCCTGTTGCTGGCATTGGCCGTGGTCATGTTGGGCGCCTTGCTGTACCTGGGCAAGCTGCTGCGGCAACGCGCGCGGGTGTTGCGTCGACGCGCGGAATTCGATCGCTTGATGGTCGCGGTGTCGCGCCGCCTGGTGGCCAACGATCGCCATCAGCTGGACGCCGGCATCGAGGCCGGACTGGTGCGGTTGGCGAAGTGGGCCAAGCTGCCAAGCGCTCGCCTGGGTCTGGTCCCGGTCGGTAGCGACGCGCGGATCTGGCCCGATCCGCAGGGCGACACCTTCCGCGCGATGCTTGCCGCGCTGGCATCCACCCAACCGATCGCCGCCAGCGATGTGCTGGTCGTCGACGCCAACGGCACCGTCGCCGTGTTGGGCACGCCCGAACGCGTGCGCGACGCGCAGTGGCTGTGCCTGCGGCAACACGCAGACGCCGGGACGGTTGCGCTGCTGTGCTTGCGGCTGCCGCCACGCGCCCCGCGCCGCGATCGCGGCCTGGCGACAGTGGCCGAACTGTTGCCGCAGCTGCATATCGCGCTCGACACCCTGTTCGATGCGCTGGAGCGGCGACGACTCGAAGACGAAGCGCTGGCGCTGGAACATCGCCTGGAACTGGCCCGACGGATGGAAACGCTGGGGACCATGGCCAGCGGTATCTCGCACAACTTCAACAACATCGTCGGCGCGATCCGCGGTAATGCCGAGATCGCACTGTCCAAACTGGACCCGCACTCGCCGGCCTCGGAGCACCTGCTCGAGATCAGCCATACCACCGCCCACGCCTACGATCTGATCGAATCCATCCTCAGCTTCGGCCGCGTGCAGAACTACAACGTGCAGCCGGTCGAATTGAACGCCTTGCTGCAGGGCGCGGTCTCGCTGCTGTCGGTCTCGCTGCCCTCGACGGCGGCCATCGACCTGCAGCAGGAGCAGGAGCCGCTGCACGCGTTGGGCAATCCGGCGCAACTGCAGCAGATCATTCTGAATCTGGCCAGCAACGCCGCGCAGGCGATGGACATGCGCGGCACGGTCACGATCCAACTGTCCGCCGGAAAAGGCACTGCAACCGACGGCACGCCCCGGCGCATCGCGCAATTGCGTGTGAGCGATCACGGCATCGGCATCCCGCCCGACCAACTGGATCGCATCTTCGATCTGTTCTTCACTACCCGCAGCGGCGGCACCGGGTTGGGGTTGGCAACGGTTCGCAAGATCATCGATAACCACGACGGGCGGATCGACGTGGACAGCGCACTCGGTGTCGGCACGACCTTCGTGGTCGAGCTGCCGCTGCGCACGGGCATCACAGCCGCGCCCCAGGCCGCTCCCCTGCCGAAGACGCGCTCGCGCCATGCGAGCTTGCTGTTGTTGTGCGACGACGCGGCCGAGCTCGACCGCCTGGAAGAAATGTTGGCCGCACTCGGGCACGAACCGGTCGGCATGTTGGAGCTGCCGGCCGCCGTCGCGATGGCGGCTGCCGATCCGGCGCGCTTCGATGGCGTGTTGCTCAAGCGCGATCGCGCCGGCGATGCCGAACAGGCCATCGGCGCGCTGCACGCCGCGGCACCCACGCTGCCGCTGATCCTCGCCACACGTGCGAGCCTGGCGACACGCAAGGGTTTGGGCGGCGCCATCGCCGAGATCATTGCGCAGCCGTTCGATCTTGGCGCGCTGGCCATGGCGCTGGAACGTGCACTGGGTCGCACGCTAGAAGTTACAACGCAGGATGAAGGCACCCCTGCTCTGTGACAAATGAAACACAGTCGCTGCGGATCGACACCGGAACGTAGCGCGGGCTGCCTAGCGTAGCGGATGCCCAGGCGCAGCAGGCCGCCTGCATTCCACTACGAGCGATCCACGACATGAATATCCGACCAAGCGACTTACCTCTTCTGGTGTCCCTCGACGCATTGCTCGAGCTGAAGAACGTCACCCACGCAGCGCAGCGATTGCACATGAGCCAACCGGCACTGTCTTCGCAACTGGCACGGTTGCGCGTGCTGTTCAAGGATCCCTTGCTGATGCCCTCGGACACCGGGCGCGGCATGGTGGCCACGCCGCGTGCGGATCAACTGGCATCGCCACTGCGCGAAGCCATCGGCAAACTGAGTCTGCTCGGCAAGGACAGTGCGTTCGATCCGTCGACGTCATCGGCGAGTTTCCGCATTGCCGCCGCCGCCGATGCGATCGGCACGCTGGGTGCGGGGTTGGCGGGATCGATCCAGGCCCAGGGCAATACGAAGATGCGCCTGGAGTTCGTGCAGATCGGTGCCGACACCAGCCTGGACGCCTTCGAAAGCGGCGAGCTGGATCTGCTGATCGATCATGCGCAGGCAGTTCCTTCCGCGCTGCGTCTGCGCCGCCTGCGCGACGAACGTTACGTGCTGGTGCAGCGCCGTGGCCATCCGCGCGGTACCGCAGCGCTGAGCGCGGCAAGTTACAGCCGGCTGTCGCATGTGCAGGTGGCACACGCACAGGCCTGCAACCTCGCCATCGATGCGCAACTGCAGCAGTTGGGCCACACCCGCCAGATCGCGGTGACCGTGTCGCAGTGCGCGACCGCGCGCGACATCGTGCTCGGCACCGACATGGTCGCCACGGTGCCGGCCACGCTGGCAGCGGAGAGCGGGCATGCACCGCTGGACTGTTTCGACCTGCCCTTCCCGCTGCCGGACATGGCGCTGGCAATGGCCTGGCACCGCCGCAACGATGGCCATGCCGCGCATCGCTGGTTGCGCGAACGCGTGCTGGAACTGCTGGTTCCAGCAGCGCCCGCCACGGCCGGCAGCGCGACGCGCCGCCGGCCGTGGCGACCTCGTGCTGTCCGTCTCGTGAGCGGCGCCATGCAGATCGACAGCGAACAGCTACTGCAGCCGGTCGACGCACAGGCGCCGTCCGGTCCAAACCTGGAATACACCCCGGAGTTCCAGAGCCTGGAAGAACTGGCGCGCCCGCGTCAGGAACGCGCACTGGGCGCGGGCGTGCTGGTGCCCGAGGCGCCGGAATGGCGTCAGGTCGCCGAGAGCGCCGAGCACTTGTTGCTGCGCTCCAAGGACTTGCGGCTGGGCATCTTGCTGAGCATTGCCCGCCTGCACCAGGACGGGCTGGTGGGCTGGTCCAGCGGCGTCAGCCTGCTCCGGCACCTGCTGGAGCGGTTCTGGGACGACGTCCATCCTGGTCTGGATGCCGATGAGGACAACGACCCGACCGAACGCGTCAACGCCATCGCGGCGCTGGCCGACAGCGAGCGCACGCTGACGCAGCTGCGCAACGTCCGCCTGTTCAAGGGACTGCATCCTGGGCACTTTTCGCTGCGCGATCTGCGCATCGTGCAGGGCACGCTCAAGCGCGCTGCGGACGACCCCAGCGAAGCGCCAGAGCCGGCCGCCATCGATGCCTGCCTGCGCGACTGTCCACTGGAGGCGCTGCTGGAGCTGGATGCGGCCCTGGCCGCTGCGCAGGACGATATCGCCGCGATGGCCGGCCTGTTCGCCGAGCGCACCCCGGGATATGGACCGGAGCTGGCGCCGTTGACGCACGACCTGGGCGAGTTGCGCGCGTTCCTGCGGCCTTATGTCGCCGAGCGTTTCGGCTCCACGGCCGACCCAGCCGAGCATGCAGCATCCGTCGCCGACGGCGCCAATGCACCCGCACCGCGGGCGCACGCCCTGGAGCATCCGGACGACGTTCGCCGCATGCTCGATCAGCTGTGCGATTACTACGCGCGGCGCGAGCCTTCCAGCCCGGTGCCGTTGTTGTTGCGGCGCGCGCAACGGCTGGTCGGCCTGGATTTTGCCGCGCTGATGCGCGACCTGGCGCCACGCGGGATCGACGAGCTGCAAGTGGTGTCGGGCCAGGACCATTCCGATTAGCGGCTGACAGAACCACCGCACCGCCGCCGGGCGGGCGTGGACGACGCTGTGGATCCTGATGCAGTACGTCTGCACTGTGGTTTTTGTGTGCCATCCACGCTCACCTGGCGGCTGCTCGCGGCTGTCGGTCAAACGCGCTAGCCGCGTTGCCGGCCTGCATGGCGGGCGTCACAACGTAGAAAGGCCATGCCAGTACACCCAGGCCGCGCCCAGCAGCATCACCGCCGCCCATAAGCGCAGTTTCCACGAGCGCAACGCCGCCTGCAGGGCGTTCGGCGGCTGGCGATCGCGCCGTACCGTCACGATTGGGGTCGGCAAGTTGCGCGGCGCTGCGACACGCCGGCGGCGCTCGGTCGGTTGGCCTGCCGAGCGCACGATCGATTGCAACAATTGCAGGCGCCGCCGCCGATACTCGGCTGGGTCCAGGCGGCGCTCCGCCTGCGCCGCGTTCAAGTCCTGCAGGACCAGGTTGGCCCAGGTTTCCCAGTCGCTCATTCCACGTCTCTCACCAGGCGTGCACCGATCCCGCGCGCGGCCTCGCCGTTGGAGCTCACTGCGCCGGGGCCGATACAGGCAGCCGCACCGCGCTGGCTGCCGCGCACGGCCACGCCGTCTCCATCCTGGACCCACTCGGCGATGCCGCCGGCCATGTCGAGCAGCCCCCAGCTGTTGGAGACGGTCGCCGTGCAGGCGCGCTCGCCGGCGCGTGCCGCACGCAACCACTCGGCATCGCGCGGCAGTCGGTATTTGCGGCCGCTGACACTGCTCAGCCAGGCGGCGTAATCGCCGATCAGCGCGAGGCGTACGTCGTCCACCGGCGCCGACCTGCGTGTCCAGCGCGAGACGCTGCAGCGCTTGGTATCGGCGCAGAACACCGCGAATTCGGCCACGCTGATTTCCCGCCGCATCATCGCCAGCGCCCGCCCGGGCTTGGGCAGCACCACCAGTTCAGGGCCACGACCATGCTTGCCCAGGTCGTCGCTGCAGATGGCCGCACCGCCAGGCGGTGCCGTGACCCGACAGGGATCTTCCGGCTTCGTCGGCGTTGCAGGCGCAGCCGCCACCGGCTCGAGCTTCGGCAGCAGTGTTGCGGTGTAGGACGCGCGTTGTCGGCCCGCCTTGGCGACATCGCTCTGGAAGGCGCGGAAGCCGTCGGCGTCCTGCGCTTGCAGCGCCATCCTGCGCTCGCGCAGACGCTGCAGCACCGCCGGCGCAGGCAGTGCGGTGCCGAGCTGTTCCAGCTCCAGCGCAAACTGGTAACGCGCCAACGCCTGACGCAGGCGCGGGGCGTCCTGTGCGTCCAGTCCCTGCCCAACGACGGCGCTGGCGTCTTTCCAGCGTCCCTCGCGGCAAAGCCCGCGTGCCAGCCCCAGATAGGCATCGGTCAGCCGTTGCGCGTCTTCGCTGCGCAGGAAGGGATGGCCCGGGCTGCTGGCCGCGATCTGCGCAAGTTGATTCTTCACCTTGACGACGTCATTGGCGGCCGCTGCGGTGCGCACCGACTCGATGCGCGTGGCGATCTGCGCGGCACGCTGGGCCTGCGCATCGTCCACCAGCGGCGCCGGCGGGACAGATGGCGCGACAGACGCGGTGACGGTTGCCGCGTCGAGCTCGTGTGCGCATTCCTGCAGCAGCGTGGAATGCGGGAACACGCGGCGCCCGGTCGCGAGCCAGCGGCGTGCTTCATCAACGCGACCTGCGCTGAGCGCATCGGCGCATCCACGCCGGTAGCGCAATTCGAGTTCGGCATGGCGCAGCAGGCCGCTGTCCGGTGCCAGGCGGCGCACGCGGTCGAGCAGCGCGACCACGTTGCCGGGTTGATCCTCGAACAGGGCACCGGCGTCGATTGCGCCGGTCAACGCGGTGTCCAGACCATTGAGCAGGCGATCGCGCTCCTGCTCCATGGCACTGCGACGCGCATCCAGGCGTGGCGAAAACAGCTTCCACTGGTCGCGCAGGATCAAAATACGCTGCGCGCCCACATAGTCTTCGCGGCCGCGTGCCGGCTGCCAATAGTGATCCAGCCGCCTCAACAGGAAGGCCTCGATGGTGCTGCTGCGGTCCAGGATCAAGCGCCGGCGGTCGTCCTCTCCCAGCGCCCACAATGCCGCCCGTGCATGCGCCTCGTGCACGAACCGGTTCGGCGCTTGTGGCGAGAAGCGCTCGAGCACCCCGGCCACCTTCTCCCGCTGCGCATGCGCCTGCAGCCACACCGCCGCACCGGCGCCGCCGGCCAGCAACAGCACGCCCGCCAGCAGGTACGGCAACACACGCTCGCTGCGGCTACGTGGGCGCAGTTGCTCCAGCAAGACCGTCATCGTCGGCCGTGCCGCGGCCGCGAACGCCAGGCTGCTGCGCAGTGCGCGATTCTGCCGGCGGCTCAGCGTCGACAACGGCGCCACGCGCAGCTGCTGCGCCTGCGCCTGCGTCGCCGATTGCTTGCCGAACGGGTGGCGGCCCGACAGCAGCTCGTACACCACGCAACCGAACGCGTAGACGTCGTCGGCGAACGCCGGCTCGTCGCCGCGCAACATTTCCAGGCTGGCGTAGGCAGGAGTCAACGCGCCCAGCGTGGACGCGTCGAACAGCGTGTGGTCATCGCCGGACTCGGCGCCGGCCAATTTCGCGGCGCGGGCGATACCGAAGTCGAACACCTTGGCCACGTTTCCGGTCCCGACCATGACGTTGCCCGGCTTGAAATCCGAATGCACGATGCCGGCCGCATGCGCGCGTTGCAGGGCGCGCCCCATGCCTTCGATCAGCGGCCATGCCTCGGCCAGCGGCATGCCCTCGCCCAGCCGGCTGCGGATCAGCCCGCGTAGGTCGTCGCCCTCGATGTACTCCATCGTCATGAACACGATGGCGCCGTCCTTGTCGAAGTCGTACACGCGCACAATATGGTCGTGGGCCAGGCTCTGCGCGCGACGCGATTCGCGCTGCAGTGCGATCAGCGAATCCGGATGACGGCGAAAATCGTCGTTGAGCACTTTCACCGCGATATAGGGATGGCGGTCACGTGCCTCCACCTTGCGTTCGTCGCGCGCCAGGTAAACCACGCCCATGCCGCCACGGCCGATTTCGCGCACCAGCAGAAAGCGTGCCTTCAGCAGCATGCCCACGCCCACCTGGGCCTCGCCCTGCAATTGCGCGACCCGCCGCCAGCTCGATGCGCCGGCACTGTCATCGCTGTGCGTTGGCGGGTTGACCCGGGTCGCCGCGTCCGCCGACGCCTGCGCGGCGCGCTGCTGGGTCAGCGGTGCGATGCGGGTGACATCGTCATCCACAGCCGGCGGCTGTGGTGGCGTATCGGCAAGGTCGCGGGCCGGTCGTACGCGGGTACGGTCGTCGTCCGGCGGCGAGGTGCGGCCGGTCGTGTCGTGATCGCGGGTGGTCATGGCAGAGCATTCCGTGGGGCCAGGCGCAGGGCCACGGCCGAGACGTTGTCGCGCCCGGCACGGCCGAGCGCGGTATCGAACAGGCGCGCCACCAGCGCAGCGGGCTGCTGCTCGCGCCGGCAGTGGGCGGCGATCTCATCGTCGCTGAGTTCCTTGTTGATGCCATCCGAGCACAGCAGGTAGTGCTGCCCCGGCCGGCGCGCGCGCACCATCCAGTCCACGTACAGCGCATCGTCGGCGCCGATCGCGCGGGTGAGCGCACCGCCGGCCGGCTGCGCTCGTCCCACCTGCGTCAACTCGTCCTTGTCGCCGGCCACATGGTCGCGGGTCAGCAATTGCAGCCGGCCGTCCTCGAAGACATAGGCACGGCTGTCGCCCACCCAGCCGCACAGCAGCAGGTCGTGGTCGTGCACCAGCACCACCACGGTGCTGGCGATCACGTCCACCCGCCGCGCGCGCGCCAATGCACGCAGTTGCTGGTTGACCTGGCCCAGTTGCGCATCGATGGCATCGACGAAGCTGGCCAGGTCGCCGTCGCGCCGCAATGCGGCCAGTGCATCGACGACCATGCGACTGGCGAGATCGCCGGCGCTGTGGCCGCCCAGCCCATCGGCCACTGCCCACAGGCCGAGATCGTCGCGCAGCAGGATCGCATCCTCGTTCTGGCGCCTGACATTGCCTTGCTCGGTACGCCCGGCGGACACGTAACAGGCGCTCATTGCATGTCCTCTGCAACGCATGCGTTCGCTGTTTGCAATGCGCCAAGCAGGGCGTGTGCATGGCAGGCCGCAGGCCAGCCGGCGAACTGCATCCAGGCACCCGGCGCAGATGCTGTCATGGCCGTCCACCACAGGCTGCTGCCAGCGGTGATTGCGCCGGCAGACAACGGCGGCGACGCCGACATGGTTGTCTCGTCGTGCGCCTGCTGCGCGAGTGTCACGCAGGCGCGGTCCAACCAGGCACCGTCCTGCTGTCGCTCTGCACCGATGTTGCACAACACTGTGTCGGCAGCATCCAGCCACGTTGGCAGATGCAGATAGGTCGGCATGACCGCACCCGTCGTGCCATCGGCATCGCCTGCAGGCAGCGGTGCGACGATGACCAGGGGAAAGGCGCGACCGACGCGATCGACGCTCGCACGCATCGCCCCGGCCCATGCGGCCGTCCCAGCGAGGCCCGGCGGCAGCAAGAAGCGCCACACCGGCGCCTGGCCCGCACGCGCCCTGCTCACTGCCCCGGCGGCAGACAGCACGTCCTGCATCGCCGCGTGCCATGGGTCGACAAAGCTCTCCGGCAAGCGCCGATGCACGAAATCGCCGACCGCGGGCAGCTTGCCGTAGAAACCCGGCGGGCGTTGCATGGCGCTCATGGGCAACTGAACCGCTGCACGGCCGACGCCGTGAAAGGATGCCGCAGGCTCGCCGGCTGGACGTCCATCCGCACCGTGGCGCTGCCCAGCGCGAGGCTGGCGGTGTAGTCCAGATCGCCGCTGCGGCGCAGCCGCCCGGCCTGCAGCGCCCGAAACCAGGCCCAGGGACCGCGGTATTCGAGCACCGGCAAGGCCTGTCCGCTGGCGTCCCACGCGGCGACACGCACCAGGCCCGGGGTTGGTCCGGGCCAGGTCATCGACTGGCTGGCACGCGCGCCCTCGCGCACCTCCAGGGTTTGCCCATCCACCTCCAGTTGCAGCCGGCTGATTGCCGCTTGCGGTGGGATGGAGACAGTGAAGGCGACCTGCGGCTGCGCGCCGCCGCCCGCGAAGAACGCTTGCTTGATCTCGTCGGCCAGTTGCGCGCGCTCCAGCACGTCGTCGGCACCGACCGCCACCATGCCCGGATTCCATTGCCAGCGGCGCCCGCTGGTATCGACCTTGCCGAGCAGGGACTGCTGCGCAAAGCGGTCCATGCGCCCGCCGGGTCCGAACAGTTCGGCGAAGTCGCGCAACGGGATGTCGTTGCGGCTGCCCGCCACGAACGGAAAGCGCCCGCTCACCAGCAGCGCGCACTCGCGTCCGGCCGTCTGCCGCTGCGCGTTGCGTAGCGCCTCGCCGGCGCTGCTGGCAGTCAATGCGCGGCCGCGGCCGGATAGGGTCGCCATCCAGTTTCCCAGCGGCGGCGGCAATTGTTCGGCCTGTTGCGCGGCGATCAGCAACGCCGGATCGTTCTGGTCGGCGGCAACGCCGGCAGCAGCGCCCAACAGCGTACGGCTCATCTGGGTCAGCGCGGCCAGGGTTTCGTCCAGCGCGCTGGCGCCCGGGCCGCCATCGAGCAAGCGGTTGAGCGGCTCGAAATGGCGTTCGATCGGGTCGGCCGCCACATCGGGCTCGGCCGCGGCGGTGGCCTCTCCACCCGCTGCAGCACCCGCACCGCCCTTGGCCGGTGGCGTGCGCCCCAGTGCGTGGGTGTGTTCGCGCAGCAGCACCAGCAAGGCCTTCAACGGCGATGCCGGCCCGCCCAGCTTGGCGGCCACCGCACTCGCCTGCCCGGTCTGGGCGACCGGCCGCAGCACCAGGTCGGCCAGCAGGCTGTCCCAGGCAGCGATGTAATCGCGCTGATACAGCGCCAATACCTGGCGCTCCAGCTGCGAACGCGCCAGCGGGTCCAGCGGTGCCGTGCCCAGTACCCAATCGTCGGCGAGGAACTGCTGCACACCACGCGCGATGCCGCCACCGGTCTGTGCCTGGAACGCCTGGCGGGTAAACAGCGGCGGCAATGGCGCAGACAAGGGCAGGCCACTGCGGCGTTCGAAGACACCGCCCAACAGGCCCAGGCGGCGATCCAGGCGTGGCGCCTGGCCGGCATCGACGCCGGGTTGCGTCAGCTTGAGGCCACCGTAGACCAATGCCGGCAGTTCGGCGGTTCGCAGGCTCGCCCGTGTCTGCTCGATCTGCTGCCGATCCAGCGCGAGCGCGCGGGCACCGTCCACCGGACCCAGCAGGGCGCGCAGATGCCGGTTCAATCCCGCACGCACCGACGCATCGTCGGGAAATATCTGCCGCCAGACCGTGCCTGCCAGCGTGGCCAGATGCAGGACGTCGCGGCGCGCAGGGTCGCCCAGCATCAGGTAGCCCTTCAGCAGCGGATACAAGCGTTGCGGATCGTTGCTGGCCTGCTCCAGCTTGCGTCGCAGCGATTGCGCCAATGCCGGCAGCAGCGCGCCGTTGAGGTCGCGCAGATAGGCGTCCTGCACATCGCGCGCCAAGGCCCTGCCCTGGTGCAGACCGAAGCGTCGCGACCACGGGATCGACTGACCCGGCGGCAGTGCCACATCGCGCGCGCGCGCCAGCGCGTCGAAACGCTGCAAGGCCTTGGCATAGAAGGCGGCCTCGCCGGCATCGGCAGGCAGCGCGCCGGCAGGATAGGCGTCGAGCGCATCGCGCACCTGCCCGATCAGTTGCACGTTGCGGGCGTAACTGCCGGCCATGCCCGACAGCACGCCCAGGGTGGTGGCGGTCAGCACAGCCCAGCAGGCCAGCTGCAGCAACCGACGGCGCTGCGCGCTGCCGGGTTGGCTGCCGGCCAGGCCCGCCTCGGCGAAGACGACGTCGTTGAGCAGGCGTGGCAGGAAGTAACTGCGTGGCGCGCTGATGGCCGGCGGCAGGCCGGCAGCGGCGACGCCGAAGTGTCGCGCCACTGCCGAGATGACGCGGTCGATCGGATGGCCTTGCTGCGTCCCCGAGCTCAGATAGACACCACGCAGCCACGGCTGGCCGGCATAGCCATGGCGGCCGAACGCGGTCTGCACGAACTCCATCAGCGTCGGCTGCAGCAACCGCAACTGCTGCGGGAAGGACAGCACCGCGGCACGCTCGCGTGCATCGCGCGCCCGATGCAGGCGCTCCAGCACGCGCTGATCGATCCGCTCCAGCAGGCGTTCGAGCTCGGTGGGGAATCGCGTCAACGGATCGGTGTCATCGGCAGGCTGCGCCTGTGGGAACGACACTCCCCACACCTGCGCGCGGCCGGCGGCATCCAGATCGGCGAAAAATTCGGCAAAGCCCGACACCAGGTCGCATTTGGTCACGACCAGGTAGACCGGCACGCGGGCGCGCAGTTTGTCGACCAGTTCGTCCAGCCGATGACGCACCGCGCGCGCATGCGACAGACCGGCATCGCCATCGAGCTCCAGCAGCTCGGCCACGCTCACGGTCACGATGACGCCATTCAACGGCTGCCGGCGGTGCCGCCGCAGCAGGTCCAGAAAGCCGTGCCAGGCACCGGCATCGGCGATGGCGTCAGAATCCTGGGTGGTATAGCGCCCGGCGCTGTCGAGGAACACAGCCTGGTCGGCGAACCACCAATCGCAGTTGCGCGTACCGCCAACCCCTTCCAGCGCGGCGTGGTTGCCATGGTCCTTGAGTGGAAACTCCAGGCCCGAAGACTGCAGCAAGGTGCTCTTGCCGGAACCGGGCGCGCCGATCAGCAGATACCAGGGCAGCACATGCAGGCCGGGACCGTTGCGACGGCGCCGCCGCAGCACCGCCATCGCCTCGGCAAAACGCGCACGCAGGCGGACCTGTTCCTGCGCTGCACGTGCGCGGCTGTCGTTGCCGCTGGCGTCCTCGGCGCTGGCGCCCTGCCCGACCAGTTCGCCGGCCATGCGCTGCTGCTTGGCGTTGTCGTGGCGCCAACGCAGGTAGCGCCACCCCGCCCACACCAGCAGCAGCACGGCCACGGCCAGCAGGCGGCCGCTCACGCTGGCCAGCGGCTGCATGCGGCCCACGCTGAGATAGGGGCCGCCGACCCAGACGAGCATGGCCAATAAAGCGAGGACGGCAGCACTGGCGACGTAGCGGGTGCGCAGGAAATCAAGCACAAGGCGCATGGGTCAGGTCTCGGGAATCAACAGGATTTCGACGCGCCGATTGCGCGCACGGTTGCCGGGCAGCTGCGGCGGTAACGCAATGGGCTGGGAATCGCCCGCGCCGCTGGTCTGGACGCGGCGCGGGTCGCGCAAGCCGGCCGCCAACACGGCGCCCACGCTCTGGGCGCGGCGCGCCGACAAGGCGAAGTTGTCCTTGAAGCGCAGCGAGCGCACCGGTTGGTCGTCGGTATGTCCCACCACCACCACCCGCCCCGGCACCTGTTCCAGCGCCGCAGCAACGCGTTCGAGCAGGCGGGTCTGATCGGCATCCAACTCCGCGCTCCCGCTGGGGAACATGGACGCACTGGCCAGCCGCACCGTGCTGCGACCATCGCCCTCGGTCTGGACGGTCAGCCATCCTGCGCGTTGCTCGGCGGCCAGCAGCGGTGCAAGCGCTGCGGCGGTTGCGGGTGTGGCCGCCGCCGGGATCGGCAACGTCACCCGCTCCAGGCCGATGCGCGCCAGCTGCGCGCTGATCGGCGCGGTCAGCGCATTGAGGCGTGCATGCAACCACACGAACGCCAGCAGCACGATGCACAGCGAGGCCAGCGTCGCGATCCACAGCGGCGTGGCCGCCGTATTGCGCAGCAACGGTGCCTGCGCGCCTTGCCAGTTGGGCGACAGCTCGGCAGGCGCCGGCAGGCGCTGGCGCTGGATGAGTTGGTACAGCTCGGCCTGGCGATCGGCCAGCCGCGCGCGCCCGCCCTGTTCCACCCGATAGCGACCGCCAAAGCCGAGCGCCAAGGCCAGATACAGCAGCTCCAGCAGGTCCAGGTGCCGCGCCGGATCGCGCGCCAGCCGATCGAGCAGGTCGAAGACCTTGGCGCCGCCATAGGTCTCGCCGTGGAAGGTCACCAGCAAGGTGCGCTGCGACCAGCCGCTGCCCTCGCCCCACGGCGCGGCCAGCACGGCTTCGTCCAGCAGCGTGCACAGCACATAGCGCGCGGCGATGCCGGTCTTGTCGTCGATGCCCTGTTGCCGCAGCTCCTGCTCGAAGCGCTGCAGGCGCGTGCTGCAGTGTTCGCGCAAGGTGGCGATGTCCGGCGTCTGGGTGGAGTGTCGCAACTGCACCGCCAGCAACAGCAGCGGCGTGGCGGCGCGCACCACCGCATTGCCCTGCATCGCGCCCGGCGCCGCACGCATGACGGCATCCAGGTCGGGCGGTGGCACGGTGCGCGTCGTCGCCTGGCGAGCCGGCGTGGCGGCGGCGGGCCGCGGTGCCGGCGTCGCGCTGCGGACCACGGTGGCATCGTCGTCGTGTTGATCGACCGTATTGCTCATCTCAATTCCTCACCGCCCACAGCTCCAGTTCCAGGCCGGGAAAACCACTGCCGAAATGCAGCGCCACGCCACCGGAGGTGCGCAGCGTCTTCCACAGCGACGATTGCCGATCGAGTTCGAAGTAGGCGCAACCGGCGTGATACGGCACCTGCCGCGGCGCCATCGCCAGCGCGCTCACGGCCACCCCTGGCAATTGCAGGTTCACCAGGTCGCGAATCTTCTCCACCGGGCCGATCTTCGATTCGGTGGGCAGCCGCTTGCGCAAGTCTTCGGCGCGCAGATCGGCCTTGACCGCCAGCACGAACGCCGCCGAGTCCAGCAAGGAAGGATCGGGCACCATGCCCACCCATACGCCGTACTTGCGTTGCTGCAAGGGCACGGCGATCGCCGACTGTTCGAGCACCGCGCTCAGGCTTTCGCGCAAGGACACCACCACCGGCTCGAAGCTCGCCTGCAACGCATCGTGTGCATACGGCGGGAATGGCCCGCTGCGTTTGCTGGCACGGGTGAAGGTCGCCAGTTCGCCAGCCATCCCCAGCAGCACGCAGTACAGCGCTTCGGGATGCTCCAACGGCGCGCTCGCCCAATGCGCCACCAGCGGTTGGTAGCGGTTGATCACCTGCAGCATCAGCACGTCGGCGATTTCCGCCACGCCACCCCGGTCGCTGCCGGCCACGCGTTCGGCCAGCGCCTGGCCGCGCTGGTGCAATAGTCCCAGCAACTCGGCCAGCAGCGTAGATAGGCGCGCTGCGCCTTCGATCCGGCTGGCGGTCGGGATGAAGGCGTCATCGAGAATCACCCGTCGATCGGCGCGGCATTCGACGATGCGCGCCATCGGCACCTCCACCAGCCCTTCGCCCGGTTCGGACTGCAGGCGCAGGCGACTGGCCAGCACGCCCACTTCCAGCAGCACGGTGCCGGCGATGCTGCCGGAGGCATCGCCGACTTCCGCTTCGCCCACGCGATAGCGCGCCAGCCGGCTGCCATCGCCATCAGGCCAGGCGCTATCGGGTTGGGCGGTTGCGCGCAGCGGCAGCGCCAGGCTCACCACCTGGTCGCGGCAGTTGGCCGGCACGTCCAAGGCTGGCGGCGCCGGATCGCGATCGGGAATGGAAAACGGCGTGCCGTCAGGAAAGCAACCGCGGGCGCGGCGGATGCCGAGCTTGCCGATGGCAAGCAGTTCCGGCTCCAACTCCAATTGGCTGAATCCCCACGCATGCGGGCGCAGCGCGCCGGCCTGCAGTTCCATGTAGCGCTCGAGATAGCGCTCCTGTTGTTGCATGTGCTGCGGGCGCAGGAACAGGCCCTCGCTCCAGATCACCTTGTTGTAGGGGGTCATGCTCGGTCGCCGTCTGCGGGTTGGGCCTGCGTCTTGGCGCGGGCCAGCTGTTGTTCGTAGGCGCGGGCGAACTCTTCGCCGAACAGGCGGCGGAAGCGCTCGTCAGGATCGCCGAGCAGCTCGCGGTAGTGCTGCGCGTAGCGTCGCCAGGGCCGATTGCCCCAGGCGGCGAGCGCGGAATGGCCGGCGGCGTCGGCCTCGAAGCGCGCCGGATCGAACTGGGTGAACACATGCTCGAAGGCCGCACGCATGCCGGCCAGCAAGGCCACCTGGTGACGCCCGATGTCTTCCATGGCTTCGTCGATCGCAGCCGCACCGGTCAGATAGCCGGGGCCTGCTGGCGCCAACAGGCGAGCGACCGCTTCGTCCACGGTGGCGGCGAACTTGAGGGGATTGTTCTCCGTGCGCTGGATCAGCGTGACCGGCAGGCGCAGGCTGTTCTTCAGCTCGGCGCGTGCGCGCAATACATCCATCAGGCCTGCGGTCATGGCGGCGAACAGCGCAGGCAGTTCGGGTGCATCCGGCGACTGTGCGACGACAGGCTGCGCCGCGTCGGGGATCGCAGCGGACGTCGATGCCGGCGCGACTTCGCTTGCCGAGGCCGGCATTGGCATTGGCGCCGGTGTCGGTGCTGGCGCCGCGGCGACGATGGAAACTGGCGCGGGCTGCAACGGCGTTGGCACGGCCGCGATTGCATCGATAGCCGGCGGCAGCGCGAATTCGCTGCGTGTCAGATCCCAATGCTCGGGCAACACGACGCCAGCGGCAGCCGACACGGCCACGGGGGCACGGTAGGCGTCAGCCGTTGCCGGCGCATGCCCCAGCCCGAACGCCGCCGCATCGCCCTGGCTGCCGGCCAGCGTGAACGAAGTGGCGAACAAGGCCAGCGGGTCGGTGTCGGCCGGTTGCGTCGACGCTGCCCCAAGTTCGGCAAACACATCGCGCTCGCGCTCCAGCGGCGGTTGCTGGGATGGCTGCGGTGGTGGCGTCGGCGACAGTGTCCACGGCTCGGCGTGATTCCAGGTCTGCGTGGCCGCCGGAACAGCGGTGACGCCTGCGCCTTCCACCGCCACGTCGATCTCGAAGGCATCGATGCGCAAGGCGTCGCCGGCATGCAGCGGCACCGGGAAGCCGGCACGCAGCGGCACGCCGTTATGCAGGACACCGTTGGTGCTGTGATCCTCGATGAAATACACGCCGTCGAGATAGCGCACGCTGGCATGCAGGCGCGATACGCCTTCGCCTTCCAGCACCCAGTCGCAGGAGGCGTCGCGGCCGATGCGCCCGCCTTCTGCCGCGAAGCTGGCCTGCGGCGGCCTGCTGCCCGACACCGCCTGCGCATCGCGCACCGTCAGCGTCAGTCTGGGCGACGCCGCGCTCATGGCGTACGCTCGCGCACGCGCAATCCGGACAGCAGCCGTGCGGCATCTTCGCTCCAGCGCACCAATTGCGCTTCGAAGGTTGCAGGCTCGCGCCCAGCCAGATGCAGCAACGCCGCCACTGCCGCCGCCGCAGTCAGGTGATCGGCCACCGGCGGGCCGTCCTCCTCGCTCAGGCTGCCATCGCTCCAGGCCGCGGCCGCCGCCAGCCAGGCGCCGACCGATTGATAGTCGTCGTCGGCGGCGAATGCACGTGCGCTCTCGCGCTGGCTGGGGCCCGGCTGCTGCACCCACGCCTGCGCCAACCGCAGACCTTCGCTGTCGTGGCCGCTGAGCGTTTGCGCGCGCATGCACTGGCACAACCACGCCACCGCATACGGCCTGGGCAACAAGCGCAACGCCAACGGCAACGCGTCCTGGGCAAGCCCGCGCGCCAGCAATTCGCGCACGGCAGTCTCCGGCGCCATGTCCGGCGCCAGGGCGGCATGCGCGCAGGGAGAGAGCCGCATCTGCCGCGCGGCGGGAAGAATCTGCAACATGGCGGTCCTCAGGCGATGATGGGCGGAGTGCCCTTGAGCACGGCCGGACCGGACGACTGCAATAGCATCGCCGCGTTGGCGCGCGCGGTGGTCACGGCGTTGGATTGCAATAGCACCGACGCGTTCGAGCGCAGGGTCAGGTTGGCCATCGCGCTGACATCGACACTGACGCCGCCCTGGATGCCGACGCTGACGCGTCCATCGAGGGTGAGCCGGGTGCCGCTGAGCACGATCTCGCCGCTGGCCTTCAGCTGCAGGCGGGCCATGCCGGTCACCAGCTCGATCTCGCTGCCGGCCTGGATGCGCAGCGCCTTGCCCACGTCCAGACGGTCGTTGCCGCCCACGGTGTGGCTGCGTTCGCGTTTGACCTCCGCGGTCTCGTTGCGGTCGACAGTGACGAAATGGTCGTTCTCCACTTCGTGGCGCAGATCGCGCTGCGCATGCAGCAGCAGCTCTTCGTTGCCCTTCTTGTCGTCGAAACGGATCTCGTTGTAGTCCTCGGCGCCGCCCAACAAGCTGCGGCTCTTCACTCCGCTGCGGGTGCGGTGCTCGGGCAGGGCATACGGCGGCATCTGGTCGGCGTTGTAGACGCTGCCGATGATCAGCGGACGATCCGGATTGCCTTCCAGAAAGCTCACCACCACCTCCTGGCCGACACGCGGAATGTGCTGCGCGCCCCAGCGTTTGCCCGCCCACGCCTGAGCCACGCGTACCGGGCACGAACAGTCGGCGTTCGGCGTTCCTGGCGGGCTCCAGAAGAAATTCACCTGGACGCGGCCGTGCTGGTCGACCGCGATGTCCTCGGGCGTCTTGCCGTCGACCACCGCGGTCTGCAATCCGGCGATGCTGGGACGCGGTGTGGTCTGCGGGCTGCGGTAAGGCTGCCGGCTGCGCAGCGCACGGAAGGTGGACGCAAACGGCTCGGCAACCGTTTCGCCACCGGACACATAATCCACTTCGACCAATTCGGTGTTCGCGCTGGTCACCAGGTATTCCTGGTTGTGCTCGGCCAGCGGGAAGTCGCGTAGCTTGAACAACGCGCCCACCTGCAAACCGCAGGCATCGGTCCAGCCCTGGTACTGCGCCTGCGCCACGTTGAGTGCTTCGGCACGCACCTGTGCGTGGCGGCGGCCGGCGGCGACATCGAGATGCTCGCCGGGATAGTCGAACACCTCCAGCTCACCCAACGCCGGTCCGGAGGACTCGGCAGGAGTCTCGTTCACCCGCAGCGACGCCTTGGGCTTGAGATAGTCGTAGTCGTCCAACCGCACGCGCGTGCTGTGCGCGCTGCGCGCCAGCGACCAGTCGGTGATTGCGTCCTTCATCCGGCTGCCCTTCTGTCCGGGCGGGCAGTACGGAATCTGCGCGAACGGCGCCACCGCCTCGTGGCCGCCAAGGCTATCGGCCAGCACCAGCGTATGCGTGCTGGCGCTGTGTTCGAAGTAGTAGTAGATGCCCTCCTGCTCCATCAGCCGGCTGACGAAGTCCAGCCCGCTCTCGCGGTACTGCACGCAATATTCGCGCGGCCGGTAGCTCGCGCTCAGGCGCAACTTGACGTCGGTGCAGCCAACGTCGGCCAGCAATGCGCGCACCAGCTCCGGCACGCTCTTGTTCTTGTAGATCCGGCAATCGCGGCGCTGCCCGAGCAACCACAGCTTGGGCACCAGCGAGAAGGCATAGGTGGCGTAGCGCAGCCCCTCGATCTGCTCGAAACCGGTCTGCTCGGCTTCGGCGACAATGCCGTGATAGTGCCGCACATAGCCCTGAGGCGAAGTGACCTTGACCGCCATCGGCTTGCCCAGCAGAGCGCGCAGGTCGATCGCCACATCGCGGCTGATGCCATGCAAGGCGAACGCATACGGGCGCCCCAGCGCCTCGTGCGCACTCATCCGCACAAAGCGCAGCGTCTTGCCCAGCGGCGACTGCAAGGTGATGGCGTGGGCCATGATCAGGCTCCCGGAGTGGTCTTGCGGTACATCGGCGCGGAGGTCGATGGCATGCGATGACTTTGCCGGCCGCGCTGGCTCGCAGGAAATCGAAAATCGCGATGCCACACATACCGGCGACGAGTAGGTCTTCCCGCTCACGCCATGGCATCGCCTCGATGCCCGGCATGCCCTCTTAACGGATCAGCTGCTGGATCTGGGCGAGCACCCGTGCATAATCCGTGCTCGACAGGATGTAGTCCCCTTTGTCCCAGGCCAGCCCGCAGCGCCCGCCATCGGTTTTGGCGACCGGTATCCGGGTCACGCCATCACCACGACTCCCAGGCAGCGTGCATGCATCGGTGGTGAATTCCAGCATCAGCCCGCGTAGCGGTCGATCTGCAGGACGCCCCGCCTTCTGACCGATGAACTGGTCCCATTCCTGCCGGCACCACTGGCTGTCCCTGAACTCGTCCGTGTAGCAAAACAACATCAACTGCGCCTGGCGCATCGCCGCCTGATAGAGCGCATTCCAGTCCTCGCGCATCGCACCGATGGGCATTGCGCCCGTCGGCGAACGCATGTGCGCGCGGGTATCGGGAGCGACCGTGGCACGATCGTCGATCGACCGCGACACGATCGAATCGACATACACCGCATCGATGTCGTAGAGCCCAAGGCTCTTCATCAACTCGCTACGCAGCCAGTGCATGAAGGTCGAGCCATGGTTGGCCATGGCGAAGCTGGTGAGGATTCTGCAGCTCATGCGCTTAACCGCCTTGCAGGATCCTGCACGCGCGATCGCAGCATTGCTCCACAGTGCTCCCGGAATCCAACTCGTCCATGGCCTACATGGCCTACCCAATGCAAGCCGGCTTGGCCGTGCGCCCCTGTCACTGCGTTGTCCATGTCGTTCTCCGTAATAGTCGTTGAATCGTGCAACGCATCAACCGAGGAATGCCCCGATCGGATTCAGCACGTGCCGCCGCCAGACGCTGCCTTCCGCGCGCAGGCCGGGTTTGATCCACTCCTCCACAAGGCCGTCCTCGCTGCTCGGCGCATAGCCGGACTCCTCGACATAGCGCGAGCTGAAGTCCTTCGGCAGTCCCATCTGCGCCATGCCCGCGTCGTACTGGCTCTGCGTGATCAGATCCTTGTGTCTGTGTCGCCATCTTGAACAGTGCCGTGTTCAGCGCCACGAACGGCAGCATCTTCTTGTCGTTGCGCGAACTGTCGATCCACGCATCGCCCTCACTCTGCGCATCACGCCAGGGGCGGAACGCATTAATCCCGCCAGAACCTCATCTTTTTAATCGCAGAGATGAACCTTGAGTTCGGCTCTTTACCTGAAACCACGGTAATTGCAGAGATGAACCTTGAGCTCGGGTCTTTACCTGAAACCACGGTAATGGCCAGACTCCGATCATCGTTTGTGATCAGTCCGTAGCACCCGGCCAAGGAACGTCCCTTGGTGTCGATGTAATCGGATGGACGAAACTCAAGGACGTTCGTCGAAGTACTCCTAATTTGGTCCCAGGCGCTCTTGCAATCATTTCCTTCACCCGTCGACACGTGGCAAACCATTCTCCGCCCGTCCTGAGCAGTGTAGGCAGCCATCAAGCAGCCGCTAAAGTTGTAACTGATCACATCCAGTCCTCCCGAATGGACTGCACTGATGGCATTCGGGATGAAAGGAAGGTACTTCGTGGCGTACCCCTCCAGTACCGTGCCGGGCACCTCTATCAAGCCACCGCGGCCTGTTAGCTCCCCTTCTTTTCTAGGAAGCCAGCTGGCGTCATCGCCAACCTTGATCTTCTTTTCCAACATGTAAGCCTCCTCTCATGTGCACATGTGTTCTTTGTCGCGGGGTATCGCCCTGCCTGGCAGCTATCAATGAATGTCGTCCACCGAGCTAAAGGAAGTTCACTCTGACCCAAGTTTTCCGGAGGGCGCTTTGCGGTATCGCTCTCTCTGCGGCGGGAAGATGCGATGCATGTCCGCTGGCGCGTTCTTTGTCTTGCTAGCTCCGGAGGTCATACGTCGACGAAATGGCGCCGCAGCGTGTGCCAGCGACTGACCGTGAAGTCCGCACTGCGGTTGTGAACGGGCAGCCCTCCATTCGGCACTCCGCTCTCGCCATTGGTGACGTTGCTTACTCCCACCTTCGTCGAATTCTTGAAGGTGATCTGCGGAATGTCGTGGCCGTTATGCTCAAAGAAGAGGTGGTACGCGACATTCGTCTCTGCCTTGCGGTGCCTGGTGATATCGAAAGACTGCGTGGGCAGGTCGACAGCCAGCTGAGCCCGCACCCAATTGCGCAGCGCCGTGGGGTCATGGTGGGTGACGTGACCCACGATGAGCAGCCTGCGGGGTGTCCCGCTTCTGGCATAGTCAAGAAACTTTGCGGCCCCCTGCGCGGCCATGCCCTTGTCGATCGAGTCGAGCGTCTTCACCGTGACGTGCCAACCGACGAGTTCATCCGGCAACACGACGACTACCGCCACGCATGAACTGACGTTCGGAAAGGCCAGCACGCGACCATGGGCTGCGGTTTCTTCTGTGATGTACTTTGCATTGACCATTTCGGATCCCGTTCTTGTTGATGCAGCGATGGAGAAGCGTCGAAGCACACCTTCTGCAGCCAACTATCACTAGACGCGAACCGACGTTTCGCGTCAGATGCGCGCTGCGCGATTGGGTCTGGCAGCGGACGTCCTCGGATCGCAGCTTTTCTGCAATTGCATGCACGGCCGGCGATCAAATGAGTACGCATCTATCCTCGCGTCTTTTCATAGATCACCTCGTCTCTTCGTACACGACCCATCTGCAGATCGCTTCGATCAGCCTTCCAAAGTCGGCATTGACCGACCTTCGCGTTCCACACCGTGTCACGCGCCACGACAACCGGCTTTTCCTTTCCCACCGTGGCATGAAAGGTAAAAGCTCGACCCAACTGGCCGAGATGGCGACGAACTTCAACAATCATCCATTTCTGGCAGTCCGCGCAGATCGTCATGTTGACTTCGATGGTGATCTCGAATGGCGTTCCGTCCGCGGTCGCCCGTATTTCACGACAGATCCTTGGCCATGCCTCTCGCCAGGCTTTGCGTTCGGCGTGATCGGCGAGATCGTTGACCCGCCCTCCCCGCCTCCCGCCACCCATGGCGGCATCGCTGCTGCCGCGCTCGATACCATTCAGATACACCGTCGCCTTGGCCACCATGTTTTCTGCCCTCAGAATTCGTAGAAAAAGCCATCCGCCACGGCCGATACGCGCGAATGATTGATTTTTTTGCCCTCAATCACCCGAGTGAGAAACTGCCGACTGATCTCCGGCAACATCGAGTTAGTCAAAATCGCATCAATCATTCGTCCGCCCGACTCGCTTTCAGTGCACCGCGATACCACCAGCTCCACCACCGAGTGGTCGTACTCGAACGGAATCTTGTATCGCTCCTCGATGCGCTTCTTGATGTGATTCAACTGCAGCCGCACGATCTGCCCGAGCATGTCGTTGCTCAGCGGGTAGTACGGAATGGCCACCAACCTGCCGAGCAATGCCGGCGGAAACACCTTCAACAACGGCTCACGGATGGCCTTGGCCATTCCGTCGGGATCCGGCATCAGTTCCGGGTCCTTGCACAGGCTGGCGATCAGGTCAGTGCCGGCGTTGCTGGTGAGGATGATCAAGGTGTTGCGGAAGTCGATGCGGCGGCCTTCGCCGTCTTCCATCCAGCCTTTGTCGAAGACCTGGAAGAACAGTTCGTGGACGTCGGGGTGGGCTTTTTCCACTTCGTCCAGCAGCACCACCGAGTACGGCTTGCGGCGCACCGCTTCGGTGAGCACGCCGCCTTCGCCGTAGCCCACATAGCCCGGCGGTGCACCCTTGAGCGAGGACACGGTATGCGCTTCCTGGTACTCGCTCATGTTGATGGTGATCAGATTTTGTTCGCCGCCGTACAAGGTTTCGGCCAGCGCGAGTGCGGTTTCGGTCTTGCCCACGCCGGAGGTGCCGGCCAGCAGGAACACGCCGATCGGTTTGTCCGGGTTGTCCAGACCGGCGCGGCTGGTCTGGATACGCTTGGCGATCATCTCCATGGCATGGTCCTGGCCGATCACGCGCTTGGCCAGCAGGTCGGGCAGGCGCAGCACGGTGTCGATCTCGTTGCGCGCCATGCGCCCGACCGGGATGCCGGTCCAGTCGGCGACCACGGCGGCAACCGCTTGGTAATCGACGGTGGGCAGGATCAGCGGCGATTCGCCTTGTAATGCTGCCAGTTCGGCCTGCACCAACTGCAGGCGCGCTAACAGCGTGTCGCGATCAACTTGCACCGGTGCGTCGAGCACGGCAGTGTCGCCAGACGCCGACTGCGCCACAGCGGCATCTGCGTCGGTGTCGGCCTCTGCTTCCAACGCACTGCCGGTGCCTTCCACCGATGAATTACCGCTACGCAGTTGTGCGCGCAACGACAACAGCTCGTCCACCAATGCCTTCTCGGCAACCCACCGCTGCTCCAGATCACGCAGGCGGCCGTGCTCGCTTTCCAGCAAGCCGGCACACGCAGCGGCGCGCTCCTCCACCACGATGCCAA
>NZ_JAGHWZ010000030.1:0-805 GCF_017746015.1 Xanthomonas sp. A1809
GCAACTGCGATGGCTGCGCCTGGTGCACCACCTAAAACACCGCCTATGGCTGCACTACCGGCCTCCATCAGGCTATTAAACGTCTCGCTATCGGGGTCAATATGTTGACTGACCAAATAATCAGCCATGACCTGCTTGGCTCTCTCAGAGCCTGCAGCCGAGATGGCACCACTAAGTGTACTCTCTCCTCCCAGTGCAGCGACGGCTGCACCTGTCAGGCCATGCAACAAAACTTTGTTTACTCCTCCGTCACTCCAGCTATTTTTACGAGCTAATGCATCTGCTTCCGCAGCTTTGTCCCCGGTGGCTCTTGCTGAGGCAAGGTCCAATGCCGCACGCTCTTGCATACTGCCGGCGATATCACCCGCTGCACGGAATCCAATCTCCCCAGCCAGCCCCATCAGCTCTTTCTGATCTTCGATCTTCTTCTGATCGAAGATCTCCTTCAGCCCGGACTGTTGCAACTCGGTTGCATTGCGATCCAATCCTGCCAGCGCGGACTCGTCGCCATTGCGGATCTGGATCGTGCCGGCCGCGATGTCGCTCTTGGTCGTGCTGCTCGAGCTGTCGCTGGCGTTGCCCAGCATGCTCAGCCCGGTACCGATGGCCATGCTGGCCATGCTGCTGCCCGTGCCGCCAGCCACCGAGACGCCGCTGGTCTTGTACTCCGCCTTGTTCTGCAGATCCTCGACCGTCAAGCTGTCGGTAGACAGCCGATTGAGGCTGGCATCGGCCGCACTTGCAATGGCACCGCCGACCAAGGCCGTGTTGCCGCCCACCTTAATGTCGAAGCCCCCATTGCCGG
>NZ_JAGHWZ010000031.1:0-1495 GCF_017746015.1 Xanthomonas sp. A1809
CCAACGACGATGCCTGCCCACATCTGGCGTTGAGTCGTCGCCCAATCAATGCCTTCTACATAGCCGGCTTCCGCCCAACGTCCCTGATCTTTCAACAGGAGTTGATAGTTGTTCTTCAGCGCAAGCTCATCATAGGGTCCGATCTGATCGCTATATCCGCTGAAGGCAATAGAGCCTATCCCCAGAAGCATCCCTTTCCCAATGGAAATGAGGTCACCCCCAAAGCTCGCTTGCTTATCAGCAGCGTCGTACCCAAGGGTCGTCCCTCGGAATAGCAGTTCCTTATTTGCTTGAGTGGGTGCATGGTTAGGACTACGAATATCATCGATATAGTTCTTTATCGACGAATCAAATCTTGATCCATAAAGCGCATTCAGATTGACCGTTGGATCCTTCCACTCCTGGTCAGTACTTTGAAAGAAGGCGTGGCGATTCCCCATCGAATCCGTGTAATAGCGACCTTGCGACTCACTAGAAAGGAAACTTTCAGTAAGGGTATCCGTGCCATTCAATGCAGCCCAGTTCTCGTCTTCTTTTGAAGCGGCATATGTGTTTAACCTGACACGCGCGTCATCTTCCGTGAGGACGAGGCCATTTTTTGCCATGTATTCAATGTATTCCTGGACAACCTCATCACTCTTTAAAAACTTCACCTCAGATGGGTGCAGCTGACGATTAAACCGATCACCCGCAACTGCGATGGCTGCGCCTGATGCACCACCTAAAACACCGCCTATGGCTGCACTACCGGCCTCCATCAGGCTATTAAACGTCTCGCTATCGGGGTCAATATATTGACTGACCAAATAATCAGCCATGACCTGTTTGGCTCTCTCAGAGCCTGCAGCCGAGATGGCACCACTAAGTGTACTCTCTCCTCCAAGTGCAGCGACGGCTGCACCTGTCAGGCCATGCAACAAAACTTTGTTTACTCCTCCGTCACTCCAGCTATTTTTACGAGCTAATGCATCTGCTTCCGCAGCTTTGTCCCCGGTGGCTCTTGCTGAGGCAAGGTCCAATGCCGCACGCTCTTGCATGCTGCTGGCGATATCACCCGCTACCCGAAATCCAATCTCCCCAGCCAGCCCCATCAGCTCCTTCTGATCTTCGATCTTCTTCTGATCGAAGATCTCCTTCAGCCCGGACTGCTGCAACTCGGTCGCACTACGATCCAATCCTGCAAGCGCGGATGCGTCGCCATTGCGGATCTGGATCGAGCCGGCAGCGATGTCGCTTTTGGTCGTGCTGCTCGAGCTGTCGCTGGCGTTGCCCAACATGCTCAGTCCGGCACCGATAGCCACACTGGCCATACTGCTGCCCGTGCCGCCAGCTACCGAGACGCCGCTAGTCTTGTACTCCGCCTTGTTCTGCAGATCCTCGACCGTCAGGCTGTCGGTAGACAGCCGATTGAGGCTGGCATCGGCCGCACTTGCAATGGCACCGCCGACCAAGGCCGTGTTGCCGCCCACCTTGATGTCGAAGCCCCCATTGCCGG
>NZ_JAGHWZ010000032.1:0-3837 GCF_017746015.1 Xanthomonas sp. A1809
GCCCACCGCCCTGCTGCGCTTCCAGCTCTTCGGCGCGGGCTTCCCAGTAAGCAATGCGTGCGTCCAGGTTCTTGATGCGGAGAGCCAACTGGTCGCGCTTGAGAAAGCTCACTGTCGAAGCACGCTGGCCACGCACGGAGTCGCGAACACTCCGCGTGCAGTCAGCCATCGAACGCGCGAACTCGACCGCCGTCAGCTCTTTGCCCTTCAGTGCTGCCGGAGTTGCCTGCAGCGACTTCAGCACCAGCGGGTGCTTGGCTCCGTACGACATCACTGCACCCCGGCTTCGGCAGCGGCACGCGCGTGCTGGGCGACCTGCGCGAGCTGTGCCTGCGCATCGCCGCAGGCGGCCGCAATCTCTGCAGCCTCGTTTGCCGTAATGCGGCCGTCGTCGATCGCCTCGCCGATGATCTGCGACAGCTTCCCCTTCGCGGACGACGCGGAAAGCAGCGCAGCCAGCATGCTGCCGCTGGTCGGCGCCTCGGTGCGCGTCAGCGTGTAGCCGTGCTCCGCGGCCAGCGCATGCAGGATGCGGTCGTCGCCGGTCACACCCATGATCTGGCTGGCCTCGGCCAGGGTCAGGTGGTGCGTGGTCGTGTTTGGGTTGACCTTGCTGCGCAGCACCGCGTCGGACATGGCGCGCTCGCGGCCATCGTCCTTCGTGGTGATCAGGCGGGTGGCCAGCGCCACGCTACCGCCCGGGTAGGCGTGAACGGTGTGGTATGCGGCATCGGTAATGTTCATCGGGTTTCGACCTGAACGTGGTTTCGAGTGACGGCGGCCGGCAAGATCACGGCCATGGAGAACAACTGCACGGGAACTGCGCCGGCCCTAGCCGGGACGCATCAAGAAGGCGTCGCCCTCAGCGCGGTACGCTGGTGCCCCCACGGCCCCAACGACTGCCCGCAAGGAGGGCGACATGGACGAAACGCAAGCGCTACGCGCGGAACTCAAGGACCTGCGCGAGATGGTCGACATCCTGATGGGCCGCTTAAATGGCCTGCACCAAGTGGTCCAGCAGTTCGCACTCGACAGAGAGAACCCGACCGAAGTGCTCATGCGGCACCTCGCCGACGCAGCAGAGCGCTCAGCAGCAGACATGCTGCAATCACCGCTATCGGACGCAACGAGAGACGAGCACTTGCGCGTTTGTCGCGAAATCGTGGGTTTTTTGAACAACGCTCGGCTGCAGCTGCAGAAGGACTCTGGCCTGCAGCCACCACTCGAGCGCGGTCTGCCCGGAATGAAGTAGCGCCCAACACCTTCATGCCGGTGCAGACACCGCTCTCGTATGCAAACGTCACGAGAGCGGGATTCTTTATTGCTGCCCTTAGCTCGTCTTCCGTGAAGCGCGCCATGTCAGGCCACCTCGACCGGCACGATGCGGTCGGCGTCGCAGTCAGCCGGCGCCTTGCGCGCCTCGACGGCGGGAGGAGCCAGCAGAGCCAAGATCGAGGGCAGCGCAGGCAGCTGCTCGTCGTCGCCCCAGGCTTCGACCTGTTCGCGCGGCAGCTTCAGCACCACGGCCAAGCCTACGTCGTTCGCGAGGCCGAGCTTTTCGCGCAGCGCGCGCTTGCTGGTGTCGGCGTTGATATGACCGGTTTGTGTTGCCAAGTCGGCCGCAGCTGGAATCGGATCAGGGCCAAAAATGTCGGGCCGCAGCTCGTGCTTGCTGATGCCCGTAACCGACTCGATAGAACGAACACGCTCAACGGGAATGCGACCGCGCGACTTCCACTCGCTGATGGAAGCCGAGCGAATGCCCAATTGGCTAGCCAAGTTCTGTTGCGAACCGGCGACGACGATTGCTTTCTGCAGTGGGGTTTGGCTGTCCATGCCAGCCATATTAGGTGCAACCTAATAAACAAGCAACAGGGCAAACCTAATATTTCTGAAGGCATCATTTAGGCTATGCCTAAGAGACCCCCCGACAAGGACGCGCCGGAATTTGGCCGGCGCCTTGTAGAGCTTCTATCGAACCACGACGTGCCGCGGCGTGGCGCGGGCGCCTATTTGCAGCGCCAATACAAGGTATCGAACGTAACGGCCAACGACTGGCTGAATGGCAAGTTTCGTCCGGAGATCGACACGGCACGGCGTATCGCGGCAGATCACGGGGTGAGCTTCGACCAGCTTTACTTTGGGTCTGGCAACCAACCGGATGTGGACGAGGACTATGCGGACGTTACCGGCTGGTCGCAGGCAGTGGGCCTGGGCGCCGGCGCCGAGGCGCAGGAGTACGCCGAGACCCACAGCCTCAAGTTCAAGAAAACCAGCCTCCGCCGCCGCGGCCTACTCGGGCGCGACCTGGCCGTCTACTACGGCAAGGGCGACAGCATGGAGCCGACCATCCAGGACGGCGACGCCATCCTGTTCGACACCACGGACACCCGCCCTGTCGACGGCAGCCTCTACGTCATCCAGCTCGACGGCATGGCCAACCCCGAGTACTACGTCAAGCGCGCCCTCGTGCTCGAGGCCGGCGTCTACTTCCAGAGCGACAACCCCGCCGGCGACCACCAGTGGCGCAAGCCAAAGCCCATGGTCTCCAAGAAGCACCCGATCACCATCATCGGCCGTGTCCACTGGGTAGGCGGCTGGCGTGACTGACGGAGCCCTTGATTTACGCTGGGCGGCGCCGATATGTAGGGGTCAGGTGGAAACCGGCCGACGAAGTAATTGTCGGTAGAAGGTACCGCTTCACGCTTTGCAACTATTTTTTAGTTACACTCTACCTACCGACAGGATGCGGCATGGGGAAGCACGACAAAACGCTGGCAAAGATGTGCAGGAAGCCGACCCCATCCGACGTCAAGTGGGATGATCTACAGGCAGCCCTCCTTCACCTCGGATACGAGCTGATCAAGGGCAACGGTTCCAGACGAAAATTTTTCCATCGAGAGAAGAATCGACTGATTAACTGCCACGAGCCCCACCCGCAGCCAGAGGTGGATAAGGGCTGCATAAACGACATTGTGGAACACCTTAGGATGAATGGCTTCTTAGAGGCTGAAGCAAAATGAACATACTGAAGTACAAGGGATACGACGGAACGGCGGAACTTGTATTGGATAAGGGCGTGTGTCGCGGCAAGATCTTGTTCATCGATGACCTTGTGACGTACGAAACCGCTGACATGAAGCAGATCGAGGCGGAGTTTCGAGCGGCTGTCGACGATTACATTGAGACCTGTAAGGAACTCAACCGAGACCCGCTGAAGCCACTAAGCGGGACATTCAACGTACGGGTGGAACCCGAGCTTCACCGTGAGGCAAAGCTGCGAGCGATAGACGACGGCGTGAGCCTGAACGAAGTTGTTGCACGCGCAATCCATTGCTACCTGCACGGCGACAGCCGCGTTACCAATCATCACAGCCACAACTACGTTGTTTATTCGCCTGAACAGCATTTCGATACATATTCAGCAGTAGTGGCTGCTGATGAGCTCTACAGAGGAGCTATCAGCCGTGTCGTCCAATAGAGAGACAAGCAACCCGCTCGAGTTGCCAGACAATATGGCCACTCGCATGTACCCACTGCAGGAGTTGGCGAGCATAATCGCCGACCAATGTGAGCTTTCCGCAGGCAAGTACGCGCTGGTGGTGGAGTACAAGCTGGGAAACTCGATCATCCAATCTGAGGCTGAGGAAGGTCAGAAAGAATCTTTTCCAGCAATGTCGATCGGGATCGGGGGCATTGGACTGCGCGCGACCTCGTCAGACGGGAAGCTCACTATCGACTACCCTGGGAAGGCGAAAAAGCGTTCGATTAAGAAAGCGCGATCAGCGCCCTAGCGCTTGTTAACCCCGCTCCGGCGGGGTTTTTGCTTTGTGGGGT
>NZ_JAGHWZ010000033.1:0-4706 GCF_017746015.1 Xanthomonas sp. A1809
TATACATTATGCGAAGTGTGCTGTTGACGCTCCTGTGCGCCCTGGCGGCCTATCAATGCTGGTCCCTCCACAGGAAGCGGACCGGATGACGATAGACACCTACGAACGCGTAGACCTGACCGGCCCTTGGGCCGGTTTTGGTTTCCAGGGACACCGATTCTTCACTCCCGAAGGCCACGACATAGAGCCATGCGATATGCGGTACTGGGCGCTGACGTGCGCCATAGCACGCGAGTGGTCAATGATGATGTCCATCGAGAGAAACGCGCGATCGGCGAATCCGCGAAAGCCTACTGCCACAAGGGTTCCGGGGTCTCGTTTGTCTCGAGGCGCCGAAGTGATCTACCTGCGGGACGTGCTCCGGCGCAGGCGTGAAAAGCGGTCTTCAGTGGTGGCTGATGCGGGGTCCGCCGATAGATCACGGGTGGTCCGGCAAACACGTGGGCCACGAGGTCCACGGCGCGGGTGAGGCGTTATCCGTAGGGGCTCTGCCCCTACACCCCTACAATCGCCGGATTCTCACGGAGGCGATGATGGACAAGGCAGGCTGGCAGATCTCGACGTTCATAGCAGGGCTGGCGCTGGTAGGCACCACGTTCGGACTGGTGGCCAACAAGAGCGCACTGACGCAAGAGAGAAACGATAGGCAACCCTGCCCGCCTCCTACGGTCGAAACGCACGTCATCACTGAGACGCAGAACCTAGAGTTGCCGAAAGACGTGATGTATTGGCCGGACACCGTGCGATGCCAGGGCGGCCGCTTGCTGATCAAGACAGAACATGGCTTTGAATCACTGACGCGCCAAGGCTCCGCGATGCGTTGCGACCAACCTTAAGCCTTGTTTCGTGATGCATCACGAAATTACATTTCCAGGGTTGTTGCCCTCGTATACGTCTGAGTCTGGTAGCCAGGCGATTCGGGGAACGTGCCCTGCGACCTGATCTGCTTCTGCAGCAATGCCGCTGGAACAGCATGTGAGGCGCCAGGCACGGCGCCGGGTTGCGAGTGCTCTGATTGAGCAGCTTCGGCGACGGTGCGCGTAGCGACACGCTCAGGAGCCTTGAACGGGTTGTATGGCTCGCCATTGCGGGCAATCTCCCTGCAGACGTCATCGCGCATCGGCACACGCGTGTTCTGCTCGGTCACACAACGGCAGCTGTTCGCCGTGCTCATGCAATACACGTGAGGATCCGACACGATCGGCCTGGCCATGTACGCCGGCGCTGACCAGGGCACGTCCTGAACCTGTGGCGTGATGGCGGCGACGTAGTCACTTCCTGTCTGCATGCTGGGGCGACCAGGCGCAGAGGTCGCAGCAGGGGTAGCACTGCCGGTGCGCGTCGACGTAGTCGCCGCGAGCCCGGCAGAGCCACCCTGCTGCTTCGCAGCGTCAATGTCGCTATAGGCACGCTTGAACAGGAAGAACCACGCACCACCCAGCAACAGCGCGCCCGTGCAGCCGATCAGAATGGCCTTCTTGACCAAGGCCGGCATGCGGTACTTGATCGTGTGATCACTGTTCGCAGACACATACATCTTGCCGGCAGTCTCGATAGGAAACTTGAAGGTCTCGCTATCGGCCTTGGAGCGACCACGCGGGCTACGAGGATCCTCCATGATTTCATCACTACGAAACAGCTTCGACGACAGCTTGCCGGACTCGCGCAGCAAGTGCTCATGGCAACCCACCAAATCCTTGATGTGGCTGTCCAGGTACTTGGGATGCTGGGTGAGCAGCACCATGCGAACACCCTCCTCGCCTCGCATCGTGTTCATCGCCTTGAGGTAGTCGGGTGCATACCCTGCCCGCCTTTCACCAAACCACTTCTGCGCCTCATCGACGAAGAGAATGGCGCCTGCAGGCAGCTCCTGCCACTTGCGCGGATCCTCCCAATCAATCACGCCAGGAACGGCCAACCCCTTGAAACCGGATTGGTAGACCTTCTCGCCTTCTTTGATGGCCTCGTTCATCAGGTTGACGCTACGCAAGGTCTTGCCACTGCCGAGAATGCCAGTGATAAGAGACATGGCCGCTGTTTTATAGATGGTCATACCACGTCCCGCTTGCGAAGGAATAAGCGCTCAGTGCCCTTGAAGCCGTAGGCGCTAAGAATGATGGAGACGGCAACATCGATGCCGATCGCGTGCAGCCACCCTGCGATATTTCCGGGCATGGACTGCCACTTGACCATCGCCCAATCAAGCAGCGGTTGCAGAATGAGCGCGTAGCTGCCGAATCCAATGCCAAGACCGATAAAGGTCTTCGTGACCCAGCGCGCTGCCTTCTCGATGACCAGCTTGGAAAGCCAGACGCCAAGACCCTCAGTGAAAAGACTCATTAGGACCCCCTGATAATGGATAACGCGACAAGCGTTGCAGCTGCGATGATGAGGATGCGCAGCACAGGTAGAAAATCTAGAACCTGCTGCGGCATCTGGAATTTCTGGCCTTCGATTTCGAAGTCGTAGCCCAGCCCGCCAGAGCCGCCGCCATAGGCGACGAGGCCCTCATTGAGCTTTGGACCGTCGCCCTTCTCTTCGAGCAGGATAGAGCCTTTGCCATCATCGCCGTCACCGGTTCCGGCAAGGCCTTCAACGCCTTTTTGCAGCGCCTCGCCATTGCAGCGCATGCGCCACTGCTGGAGCAGCTGCGCGTACTGCTCTGCCTTGCAGCTGTTGCCAGCACACACAGGCACATCGCCCGCATCGCATGTGCTGCCCTTACTAATCTCGTTCTGGGTGGTGTTGCATTGCGTTTTCCAGGTGAATTTCAAATGCAGGCACTTGAGGGTGTCACCTGTACACATGGGCGCAACGGTGCAGTTACCGCTATCGGAAGCGGAGTCCTTATCGTCGTCCTTGCCGTCATCGCTGCTGCCCGTGCCTGGCTTGCCGTTGCCTGAGGTATTGCCACTGCCATCGGCATTGTTATCACCGGTCGAGTTTTTCTGAGTGCCGCCAGGCACGCTTGAGAAGTTGGTGACGTTGTAGGTCTTGCACGTATTGTTGACGCATGCGGTCTGCTGATGGCCCTCGGTGCGTTGCCAGTCCTTGTCTGGAATTTTGATATCGGGCGGCGTCACCGGATCGCCCTTTGGAGATTTCACCTGTGCATCGTTGGCGTCTGTTTTTTTACCGGTTTCGGCGGGCTTCCAGCAAAAAGTTTTACCGGTTGATGAAGTGGCGCAGGTGTCGCCATTGGACTTGACACATGCAGTCTGATTGCTACCAAGAGCAGTGCACTCAGGTGGCTTAGGTTTGGTGGCATCTTCCTTTTCCTGATTCACCTCACCAATGTCGTTGCTTGGCTTGGCAGCCACGCACACTTCACCGCTATACATGCGATCCGTCATGCCATACACCTTGACAGCGCCATTGGCCTGACTAAAACGGTTGCCAAGCACCGAACACCCACCGAAACACGACGGCGCTTCTGTATAGCTCAGCGCCGCATCTGCAAGTGGCGTGGCATTGCGATCAGAGCAGGACTTGGCCTCAGGCCATCCTCGCGCTACACGCGCCACCAACTGATTCTGGGATGCCCAAATGATGCGGTATACCAGCGTCCTGCTGGACATGTTGACTTCGGTCGGGCCTTCAATCCGAAGATTGTTGGAAGCAACACCTCCGATCCCCTGAGCCTTGATCTTGTTGGCAGCGCTGTAACCGCCAGCAGCGGCTTCGCCCTGATCACCACACATCACCACTGAACCGTCATCACTCAGATCGTTAAAGCAGTCTGCACGTGCATTGCCGATACCCAGCGCAGCGAACACCAGGGCTACGATGACGTAGGCGATACGGCGAACAATCGCGCGCGCGAAATAGCGAGTTATCCAGCCCATTACATCCTCGCAGCGACAGAAGTGAGAATGACCCACCACGCCAACATCACAAGACCTTCCATTGCGTTTCCCCGATAAAAAAGGGGAGGTCGCCCTCCCCTGTTGCTCAATCAGATCAGCAGATCCGCGCCTTACTTCTTAATGATGCCGGCAGCGCGCATGCCCCACACGGCGGCGGCCATTGCCAGAATGATCACGACAGCGAACCCAGCGTAGGTCGCGATCTTGGTGGTGATGGTGGCGGGATCGAACGTCGCCTCCTGCGCGAATGCCAGGGACGGCAACATAGAGACGGTGCCGACCATGCCAACGGCGCGAGCCTTAGCGGACGAAGCAAGCGCCTTGGCGCGGTAGATCAGGGACTCACGGTTCTTACGGTTCATTTCAACTCTCTCTCTTCAGGTGGGAATAGCAGGCGTTTTGCGACGGCGACGATCATCACTGAGGTGAAAAACGCCGCGCCGACCTCGTTGGCCTGGTCAACGGTGGGTAGGTAATGCGTCCAGTCGGATTGATCCAACCAGACCTCTTGCGTGCACTGGCCCGAGCCTTCATCGAAGGTGACGCATGTGAGGACGCGGGCCATGTCTTACGCGATCCGCGCCGCAGGCTGAACAGCCTTGGCGGTCGAATCGGCAACGAGGCGAATGCGACGGCCGAACTCGAGGCCACCGTATTTGTTGTTCTGCATGGACTTGGGATCAATGACGTAAAAACCTTCGACGTATGGCGCTTGATCTTCGTCAAGGCTGATGGTGAAAGGCAGCGGGAAATCGCCCTCACGCAACACGGCGGCGGTCTGCTCGCGGAAGTGCGTTGCAGGCTTGCCATCGCGAGCGGGAAACGAACGGATGGCGACAG
>NZ_JAGHWZ010000034.1:0-3307 GCF_017746015.1 Xanthomonas sp. A1809
TTCGCGGAGCGATGGATCTCCGCGCGAACAGGCCTGCCCGGCGCGAGGAAGCCGCCAAGGAAGACAGGCGGGGGCGAGCGCAGTGCATGGAAGTCGGTGCCACGGGCGATCACTGCGGCGGCCCCACTGGACGTGGCCGGATGGGGACCAACTGACGCCGAAATGGACGCGATGGAATCCATCGGCTCGACCACGATCACGTGGGGATAGGTGCCGGCGTGGCGCTGCTCAGGCGCCACGCGGGTGAGCGGCCTGTGGCCCCGCGTCCGGCATGTGTAGATTGCCACCGGCATGGGTATGCACATATCGGGCGGGACCGCAATGCGGGGTCGGATTTTTCCTCACCGGTGATGTGCGCCGCGCATGCAAGTGAACGTTTTTTCTTGAGCACGCGCAAAGCATCTTGGCTGCGCGCCGAGACGATCTCGCGCCGCCGGCGATGACCGGTGTAGCCGACAGGAGAACGTAATGCATCCACTACTGGCCACCGCCGCCTCCCTGGCGCTCCTTGGCGCCAGCCTCCCCGCCTTCGCTGCAGACCCTCCGCCGTTGAAAACCGGCCATGCAACGGAGCTGCACCGCGAAACGTCCGCTGCGGGTGAGAGCCTTGACGCCTTCGTGGCTCGGATTGCACCGCGCGCGCGCGCCGCGTCGGTGAGCACCCGATCCATAGTGTGTGGCGAGATCCAGGGTGCCGGCCCGTACAGTCTGACGCTGAAGACCGACGGGCGGCAGGAATGGTGCGACGTGCCGAAGACCACATCGCCCTATCTGCTCGTAAACGGTATCGCCAGGGACGCGCGCGAGGATCATATCCCGGCCATTTACTACCGCCGGCCCGGCTATCTCATCACTCCCTGGAGCATCAAATTCCAGGACCGCACCGGGGTGCGCCGCGTTGAGCCTGCTCAGTAATTGCGGACGTTGAGCAGCAGGCAATCCACCTGCATGGTCCCGAACGTTCCGGGAGGTGCCGGTGGGCTGCCCTGGTTGCCCTCGGCGTGGTCGTAGTACGTGTTGATGCCCTTTGCTGATGCTGTGCCCGGCGTGTATCGAACTCCTGCAACATAGGCAAGGCGGTCCATCGCCCACCGAGGGCCGCCGCCGATCACGCCGCTTACGATGGTGTATGACGCACCGGTGTGCCCGAGCGCGATCGCTACCCCGTCAGCCTGGGTCGGAAAGTCAGTTTGCGCAGTACCTGCGGTGGCACGCATGCGGCCGATCACCCGCATGTACTTGTAACGCGAATCGAAAGCGATGCGGCCGGTGGCCGGGTCGCGGAACCGCACCCCCTTGCTTGTGACAAACGCCATTTGCGCCACGTCGGTGGTGTCAAAGACGTAGTACTGGATAGCGGTGTTGGCCGTCTCGCACACAAGCTCGAAGGTGAAGGTGCTCCCGTTCTGGGATCGATTGCGAAGGCCAACAAACGAGGCGCAGGTGACGGCGATGAGCGGAGAGTTGCCACCGCCAACTGTGACGGTGGCGAAGCCAATGCCCTGGGCCGCACCACCCGAACTGGCACCGACAGCGGTCACGGTTCCCTTCTGCTTCAACGCGAGATTTTCGTAACGCGTGTCGATCTGGATGATGTTCCCGCCCTCGGGGCGGATTCTCACGCCAAGAGCCATTCAGTACCTCCCGTATGTGAGCACACCACCGATCTGCGTGCCCATGTTGCTGCCCCCACCGTAATTCCAGCTGATCGTCCCGGCCTGCTCGTCCACGGTGAACAGCGGCGCTTGGGCAAACTGGGCACTGCTGCTGGCAGAGAACCAGAAATAAATCTCGTTGGTGCCGAGAGCCGGGACGGCGATCGAGCCACTGGAGCCTGCCGCGATGCTGACCGCGCCGAATTTGCTGGTGATGCGCGTGGAGATGTCGATCAGGATGTTGCCGTCCGGATCTCGTTGACGGATGCCACGTGCCATCAGAGCAGCTCGCCGGCTTCGAACAGCGCGACGGTGCCGGCTGCGTTCCAGAAGCGCAGCGCCTGCTCGTTGAGCGTCATGAAACCGCCATTGTTCGCGCCGTTCATCGAGAGCGTGCCGTTTTTATCCAGCTTCCAGCGAGGCTGGCCATTCGCGCCGACACCGTTCGACTGGATGGTGTCCCCGATCATGGCGTTGGTGATCCAGGCATTGCCGATCAGCGCCTGGTTGATGAAGACCTGTCCGCCCTGAATGACAAACGGCGAAGTCACCGCGTTGTTGGCCACGTTGATCACTGCAAACCTGTCGGCCTGCATCAGTATCTGGCTTTGGTAACTGCCGTCTGCCTGCTGCTCGACCCCGACGCCCATGCCGGCCATGTAGATCTGACCAGCGCTGGTGATCTGCGCTCGCACGCTGTAGGTGGCGGACACCTTGCCATTCAACGAGACAACCGTCTGAGAGACCTGCTGCACGCTGGCATTCGTTTCGCCGAGCGACGCCTGCACGGTATCGATGCGCTTTGCCTGGACATAGTCGCCACTGGCAATAACCGACTCGACGCTGATCGTTCCGGCGTATCCAGGCATATTGCCAACGCCGCCCGCTGTATCGCCTGCGAACCAAGAGCTGAAGCGTGCCACCAGCCCTCGTGTCTGGGAGCCAACTGCCGCCAGGCCGGTTTCAGGGTCGTCGATCCTGAGCTCCAGATCTTGCACACGACCCACGATTGCACCGGCCTCCTCGATCGCCGTGCCAACGTTCTTCCATTGCGTCCCTGGGGGCTCTTCGTTGCCGGACTCTTCCCCTGTCCAACTCCAGATTACCCCGGCATAGACAACGCTCTGCCCGTTTACGTAGGTGGCCTCAGGATCCCAGACCAAGGGAACGAGGTCAGAGATGGATTCGATCGATGTGCGCAGCTCTTGCGCGAGCTCGGTGACACTGATCTTGCCGGCCAAGTACTCCAAAATCGCGGTGGCATCGGTACTGCTCTCACCCATCACGCCATTGGTGAGCGGATACCACGGGCCGATATTGCCGCTGCGGTCGACCAAACGCCCCCAAAAGAAGAACCGCGCGCCTGCGGCCAGGCCGAGCATCGAGTGCCGCGCTTGCGGGTAAGCAAAGTCACCCAGCTTGATTGCACCCTCCAGGCTGTTGGCCGGGCTGTACCAGATCTCGGTGCGCTCCGTGTCGGTAGCGCCCTGCGGGAACGACCACGCTAGGTCGATGCCGAAGATGATGCCGGCTGCGGTGAGGCTGGCCAACGACGGCGGCGGTTCGATCTTGCCGGTGATCTCGGTCAGCGCTGACAGCGCGGGCATCGACACCGCGTTGAGCGCGTTCACCGCGCGCACGCGCGCCAGATA
>NZ_JAGHWZ010000034.1:3437-6899 GCF_017746015.1 Xanthomonas sp. A1809
TGTGGCACATGTTCGAGTGCGGTGATCTGGTAGGTGATGGCGTTCTCAGCTCCGTCACCCTCGGTGACGCCCAGCACCCGAAAGGTCTGCAGCGCGAGCTCGGCCGTCGAGACAGCCCAGACCGACGTCGCCACCGGCACAGTGGTCCATGGCACCGAGACTGAAACCGTCGAGCCGGCAATGTCGCTGATAGTGCGGGCCTGGCTGCGGCCATTGCTGCCAAGGACGCGGATGGTATCGCCGGCGCTCAATCCTGGCGGCACCACGTCCAGGTCGACCGACTGCAACCCCGCTGCCTTGATGCGCCCGCCGTTGCGGCGGCCGGCCCGGTTCGGGTCTGCCACTTCGATGATGTCGCCAGGTTGCGGCACCGCTCCCTCGAGGCCCACACCAAACGTGACGGTCTCGGTCTCAAGGTTCTCGGTGTACAGGATATGGAGGCCGATGCGCTGCGCCTGGGCGCGCGACGTGCAGCCCATCGCTGCCACTTCCACCTGCTGGATACCATAGCGGGCGATGCCCGGGCGGTACTCCACCGTCTCGACCTTGGCGCGACCGAAGTCGTCCGGGTCATTCCAGGAGACCAACGCGACCGTATGTCGTACCTTCCGGGCTGAGCCGGAATAGGTGAACCGGCCGTCGATGACGTTCGTCTGGTTGAAGGCATACACCGGGTCCTGCGGCATGTCAGCCGATGCCAGCACCTGCCCAGCAGCGTAGTAGGTGATGCCGCGGAACACCGCCGCCATGTCCTGCAGCATCTTGTAGGCATCCTGCCTGGTCTGCAGGTACATGTCGCAGGTGAAGCGAGGTTCCTGTCCTCCCATGCCATCGCTGACCATCTGATCGCAGTACTGTGCAATCTGATACAGCCGCCAGCGATCGACCCAAGCGGCTGGGATGCGGTGGCCCAAGCCGTATCGGTCCTTGGTCACCATGTCATAGAAGACCCAGGCAGGGTTCCTCGTAAATGCAGGCTTGAAGGTGCCATCCCACACGCCAGCATACGTCCGCGCTTCCGGGTCGTAATTGCTGGGCACGGAGACAATCAACCACTCGCCGTAATAGGCTCGCGATGGGATCGCATCAAACTGGCTGGCGTCGACCTCAAGCGCGCCGAGCGCGCAGTTGGGATAGCGCAGCTTTGCGTCGATGATCTCTGTCATCGACTGCACTAGCGTGGTATCCGCAATCGTTGCGCTGTTTGCGTTGGGCGTCAGGCGTCGAACGCGGATCTGCCACTGGCTGCCCTCGGGCAGGTCGACGCGATGGCTGCGCTCGTATAGCGTGGTCGTCTTGCCGGTGAATGCATTGGAAATCACCGTGTTGAAAGCGCTGCCGTCGGTGGCCACGTCGATCGCGTAGCCGACGCTGTAGCCCTCAATGTCACCGTTCGTGGTGTTGGTCTTCTGCAGCGCCTGCACCGCGATGCGCACGCGGATCGCGGACAGGTCAGGATTGGTGAAGCTTCGCACGACCGGCTGATCGCTGCGCAGCTCGACGTTTACGGAGTTCTCGTTCTCGACGCTTGGAAAGCCGGCTAAGTGCTCTTGATCCTGGGTGCCCGTACGAGTCTCAAAGCGAACGCCTTGGAAGTTGAAGGAGCCGTCCTCCGCTTGCAGCGGCGTGCCATCGAGAAATACCGACCTCGCTCCATTGACCAGACCCTTGACCTCGCCCTCGCTCCAAAGGTCAATGATTTTCGCGTAAGCGATCGATTGCAGGCTGTCCGGCGTTTCCACCGGGGTACGGGCAGAGCTGGCCCCCTTCTTGGCGCCGTTTAGCGCTGGGGCGCGCTCCTGCGCATCGCCGCTCACTGCTGGTCCTCGGCAAAGATGCCACCACTGATGACGGCCGACCCAATCCAGCAGCGACCGTAAGCGAGTGGCACGGGATTCCCTTGCGCCTGCACGTTCACCGGCCCGTTGAACGCATAGCTCGGGCGGTTGTCCGGACTATCCTGCGTGCCCAATCCCTTCTGCGTTGGGGAAAGCATCTGCACAACGCCACCGATCACCATTGCGATGCCGGCATTGGTTAGCGGTACGCCGATCACGCCGTATCCCATCGAAGTGAGGACTACGCCAGCAACTACCAGCACTGCGCCGACGATCGTCTGCAGCACACCTCCGCGCTTTGAACCCTGCAGCACAGGCGCGATGCGGATGGCGTCATCCCCGGGCGGATCGTGCAGCTGATCTTCTGAGAGGTTGCGCCGGCCGTTGAACACCGCGAACGTCAGTCCACGATCCTTGGCGCCCATGAGGAAGCCTTGGAAGCCTGCGAGCTGCACGGACAGCGCGCGGATGGCCTCGGCCGGCGATGCCACCGCCAGCCGGAACTCCTTGCCAAACTTGGCGCGCAGCACGCCGTACAGCCGCACCACGCGCACCTTGGGCACTGCATGCATGCTCATGCAGCACCGCCGGTGGCGAGCTTGTGGCGCACCACACGCACCGTGCGGTCAGCCCAATAGCCGCCGTAGGGCACGCGCACCGACAGCCGGTCCGCGAGGTGGTGCAGCATCTGCCCCTCACCCAGGTACACGCCGGCATGGTTCGGCACCGGCGCGCGGATCTGCATCACGATCATGTCGCCGCGCTGGGGTTCGTCCTGAATCTCCGCGAATCCCTCGGCCTGCAGCCGCTCGAGTGCGTACAGATCGCCACCTTTGTTCCACCAATCATCTGCGCGTTCGTAGTGCGACAGCTGGATGCCCAGCTCGCGCGCGTAGAAGTCGCGCACCAGCGTGTAGCAGTCGAGTACGCCGTGGGCGAACTGGCGACCCACCAACGGCGCCACATAGCCGCTCGGCTGGATGGTCTGCACCTCGCCGCACTCCGGCACCCCGTCGACCTGCCCGACACTGATGATGTGCCACGTCAGCCCGCTGGCTTCGCACATCGCCTTGTCCGCATCCGAAGCATGCGCTGACGCATTCGGATGGCTGTGCACCAGCGCCACGATCTGGCCGGCATCTTCCGCAGCGGCGTAGTCCTCCCCCGGCAGGATGAAGTGCTCGCTGGGCGTGGTGGCGACGTTGCGGCACGGCCGGTATTGCTCGCCTGTACCGGACAGCACGACCAGCCCGCAGCACTCGCGCGGGTACTCAGCGGCGGCATGCGCCTGGATGGCCATGAGGGTTGCGTGTTCCATGTGATCGCCCATGAAAAAGGCCCGCACATGGCGGGCCTGGAAGGTCTAGATGCTGCTCGCGCGCTACGTGCGCAGCAGGCCGGCGGCGGGGAATCCGCCGTAAGGCAGCGGGTTGTTCGCGCCAAAGCGCAGCTTGCAGGACCGGACCTTGCCGCCGCAGACATCAAGCGCCGGATCGCTCACCGGGTTGTCGTTGATGTCGGCCACCGGTGGGCCGTTGTACCCGCAGTACGGGCCGCGATAGCCTCCGCGAATGATCCAGCTGCAGGTGTTGGCGATGATCTGCCGGCCCGGCAACTGCTCGCC
>NZ_JAGHWZ010000035.1:0-14671 GCF_017746015.1 Xanthomonas sp. A1809
TTGAATTGCGGGGAGTCGACAGAGGGACCTTCGGATGCGCGCCTCCCACCTGAGTTGCCCATCCGTCCTGAGCGTCACTCCCGCCACCGAGCTAACGGCCTGGGAGGCCTTGATGCCGCGTGGGAGCGTGCCGCTGAAGGTCTTGGTGCGCCCAGGCTTGGCGGCTGTTTTGGCTTTGCTCACTTAGCGTCTCCCTGTATCCTTAGACAGATGGCCCCGTGGCACAATTGGATAGCGCGCGTCCCTCCTAAGGACGAGGTTGCTGGTTCGAACCCAGCCGGGGTCACCACTTTTTTGATAATCGGCATGACTAGGCCGGTCGTTACCACAGACTTGCCACAGTCAGGCTGGACTTCCACGCAAAGCCTTGTGCTGCTTGGGTCTTAGTCTAGCGACGTTGTCCCTCCTAAGGGGAAGGTCGCCCGTTCGAATCGGGCCGGGGTCACCAGCAATCGATGGCTGATGTGCAAGATGGGAGAACATTCGTAGGAGTGGTCGGCTGGCATCGAGCAAGTCAACTCTCGCCTCGCCCAGATGGGCCACGGTATCTGGCAAGGTGCTGCTCTGGTCGAGGGCGCCGCCGCTGCCGCGCTTGCTCGCTCGAAGTTGATAGGCCATGCCGCCATGCACGAATGGCAATACCGAGCCCGACGTCGCAGCCGTTGGACATGATCGAACGCTCCAGTGCCGCAGCCTGATTTACCGCGCGGGCATTAACGCATGGGGCGGTCAATACCACCCAAGATAGAGCGTCGTGACGCCCCAGGTATCGACGAGTCCGTGTGCCAGGATGAGCGCCAACAGATTGCGGTTAGAGCGCAGATACGCATAGCCGAATGCTGCGCCGACGATACCCGTCAGCGCGATTCCCGAGATGCCTTGGCTCGCATGCATGGCGCCAAACACGACACCTCCGACAATGGCTGCGGTGAGGCGACCTAGACTGCTGCGCTTGAACAAGGCTTCCAGTTGATGCATCAAAAATGCCTGAAACACCAACTCCTCACCGATGGCTGCGCTGATCCATGCAGAGCCGATTAGCTGCAGTGCAGCCGGTGCGTTATGACGAAGCGCGCCATAGGCGCTGTAGTCGGTCTTCGTGCCTGTCAGGTAGTCGATGAGCGGCTGAAAGATTGGCGTGATGAGAGCGGTGACCAGCAGCACCAGGATAGCTGTCCACCCAACTGTTGGACCAAACCGTTGCCAGCTCAGGCCGCAGGCCCAACGGCTGCGGGTCTCTTGCCACACAAGTGCGGCCCCGATCAGGCCAACCGCTGGCATGCGCCAAGGAAAGGGCAGCCAAGGGAAGTAGGCGAGCGCCATCACCACGAAGATCATCGCCAGCCTGGCGAGTGGATGGCTTAGAACGGACGGGGCATTGCGACTAGCAAGAGCAGACCACTTTGATTGAGACATGTCGACCGGATACGTCACGGGCGTTTGATAGTAGCGAGCTGTCGGTCGGCAAGACCGTGCCAAACGACACGATGACTTTTCAGCACTTGTCTCAGCGCGGACTTGGTATATGCAAGATCGATGCGCACTCCGATCTTTTTTTTTCAGTGATCTCGCCAGCTCTCAAATCGCTTGCCACAATTCCGCTTTATTGCCGTCCGGGTCGATGACCCAGGCAAACAGGCCGAATTCGGACTTCACAATCTTCTCTGACACGCGGCAGCCCGCAGCTTTGAGCTTGGCAATCAGCGACTCCAGGTCGTTGACCCGGTAATTCACGATGAACGGGGCGGTGGTGTTCTCGAATTGGGCGCTTGTTTCGTCGTGAACAGCCCAGGCCAATGCGTTTTCAGCGCCTTCCACACCCGCGCTGGTGTCGAACACTGTGCCTCCCCACGTTTGCACCTCGATCCCCAGCTGCGCCGCGTACCACCGTTGCAATCCAGGTGCGTCCTTGGATTTGATGATGATTCCGCCGATCCCTGTCACTCCGTGCATGTCTGATCCCTTGCCAGCCTTCGTCATTGGATTGAATGGCAGGCAACGCTGCCAGCCCTGATGGAAAACGTATTGTCCACGGGATCAAGATATAGCATCGTCACTGCAGCCACTTGTCGGATCTTGCGCACATGCCGATCAACGAAAGGGTGCCCCTTACCGTGGTCCAGAGCGTGAACCGTGCGCTGGACTACATCGAGGTCAACCTTGCCGGGCAGCTGTCGCTGCCTCTGATCGCAGGTGCGGCTTGCGTTTCGCCGTTCCATTTTCAGCGCATGTTTCGCGCCGTCATGGGCGAAACCCCGCATGCATTCGTGCTGCGCCGACGCCTGGAAAATGCGCTGGGCGATATTTCCCAAGGCAATCGTCAACCTTTGACAGACATCGCGCTGGGTCGGGGATTTTCGTCGTTATCGGATTTTTCCAGGAACTTCCGAAGACACTTTGGATGCTCTCCAAGAAAACTGGATCTTGAGACGTGCCTGGCCGGCCGTCGGCGTGCGCTGGACGACACCTTGGCAGGTGTGTCGGGCCTCGGCGGCAGCGCTGCAGACCAGGCGCAGGAATTTTCGGTCACGCTGCGCGATCTCCCGGAGCGGACGGTCCAGTACCTTCGCGTGCACCGCCCCTTTGAGGAAGGCTCCGTCCAAGCAGCAGCCATGCGCTTGGTGGCATGGGCACGAGACGCCGGCGTCGAGCATCATCAGTGGTTGGGCTACCTCTGGGATCAACCTCGTCTGGCATCTGCAGCGGATTGCCGGTACGACGTCGCGGTCGAGGTCACGCATGGGCGTCATTGCGGTGAGATCGGCGTTTTCCGATTTCCACCCATGAAGGTGGCCGAGGTCGTGATACGGGGAGGACTGGCGCTGGAAATGCGCGCGTTTGGTTGGGTCCGCGATACATGGCTGCCTGCCAGCGGATATCTGCCGACAGACCTGCCAGCGTTCGAGGCATGGTTGGGTCTGCCCTACGCGCACGGTGCCGAGCATTTCGAATTGGCGTGTCAAATTCCCATCCGCGTCCCAACTGCGCCGGGCGGATGGGATCAATGACAACGGACTGGGACACCCAGTTCCAATGAGTCAGATTCAGAAGTGAATTCTTGAAGTTCACAGCGGTCCCAGCGGCCGCATCCTCACCACTTTTCAAGCCTGGCCAGCGGTTTTTGCCGCCGCTTGATCTGCAGCAAGCGGCGCGACGCCCAGCTCGCTGGGCATGAGGCTGTGCATTGTGCTGGCCCCTTGGTCGCGCGAGTTGGCAAGCAAGACTTGTTCGTAGATGGCTGGGGCGTCCGTGTAGCTCTGCCGGCCGCGTCGTTGCTCGGTCTAGGCGGATGAGGTGAGCGGTGTGAAGGCACGATTCAGTGCAGGCCCAACTTCAGCGCGGTGCGCCTGGGCCACGCACACGGCGAACGAAGCGAACTAAAGTAGGCCGGCTTATCCCTCAGATCCAATGCGGCATTGCGCACTTCATCAAAATTCAACCAAGTGGCGACGCGCGTAGTCCTTCATACGCCTCACAGGACATCCGAGAGCGCATCCCATTGGCGGCACGTTTGAAGACGTTGAGGTCAAAAGCTTTGACTTTTTACGACGTAACTCGGAGCCTTCACAATCAATGGATCCGTTTTTTAGTGATTTTCATCACAAAACACTGACGCTCGGGTTTTTCTTACAGGGTTTCCCCGACACTGCGCATTGACCGTTTTTTAACATTCCGTCACAGTCGCACCGCACTCAGCGTGCTCAAGGGTGGCGCCGCCGTTTTGGTGGCCAGGCACGCTGATGCGGGTGACGGCGTGCAGTAGCGCGACCGCCGCACAGGGGGCAGGACAGATGTGGATGCGATCGGCGCCCTTGGCGCTGGCGGTTTGCCTGTGGGCAGTCGCCGGGCTGGCGGCTGCACAACAGTCGGCACCGACAACGCTGGATCGGCAGGAGCAATTGCGCCAGGCCGAGGAGATTCAGCGTCGCCAGGAACAGGAGCGCCAAGCGCCCTTTGCCGGCCCGCGCGAGGACGCCGACCGCGTGGACGCGCGCAGCACCGTGCTGCCCAAGGAAGACTTGTGTTTTTCGATCACCCGCTTGCGCCTGTCGGGCGCAGGCGATGATGCAACGCGCTTTGCGTGGTTATGGAAGTCTCTGCGCCGTTACCAAGGTCGCTGCATCGGGCGTGCCGGCATCGACATCATCCGGCGCCGCGCCTTGGATCAGTTGGTCGCACGCGGATTGGTCACCACGCGCATCGGCGTTCCGGAACAGGATCTGTCGCGTGGCGAACTCCGTTTGGAACTGCTGCCCGGCCGCTTGCGCGAGGTGCGCGTGGTGTCCGACACCGAAGGCGCGCACTGGAAAACGGCATTGCCGCTCCGCAGGGGGGACTTGCTGGATCTGCGTGCCATCGAGCAGGCGGTGGAGCAGTTCAAGCGTCTGCCGTCGCAGGACGCAAAGATCGATATCGCCCCGGGCGAAGCACCAGGCGAATCGGATCTGGTGATCACCCTGCAGCATGGGCGACGCTGGCGCGGTGTGGCTAACGCCGACGATTCCGGTGTGGAGGCTACCGGCCGTGTGCAAGGTGGGTTGGACGTTTCGCTGGATAACCCACTGGGGCTCAACGATCTGCTCAGCATTGGCTACAGCCATGACCTGGCCACACGCGACGAAGAACGCGGCACACGCGGCAACAGCCTGAGTTACAACCTGCCTTGGGGATGGTGGACGTTCGCGCTGTCGGCATCGTCGTACCGCTATCACCAGCGCGTAGACGGTTTTTTACAAACCTTCCAGTCCAGTGGCGAGTCCAGCAATGCGCAGCTGGATATTCAGCGCGTGCTGCATCGCGACGGCACCAGCAAGACTTCGGCCGGTGTGGTGATTGGCCGGCGGCGTGCGCGCAGCTATCTGGATGGCGTGGAGATCGGCATCCAGCGCCGTGATACCAGCAGCGCGGAGTTTTACTTCGCGCATCGGCGCTATCTGGGCGCGATGCAGCTGGACATGCGTCTGGCGCATCGGCGCGGCACGCCGTGGTTTAACAGCCAGTGGACCGGCTACGACCCGCAGGTCGGCTTCCCGACGTTTCGCTATGCCGTGACCACGCTGGACGTGAGCACGGCGCTGCCGTTCAAGCTGGGCCCGGTACCGATGGCGTGGGAGAGCAGCCTGCGTGCACAGACCGCCGGCGAACTGCTACTAGGTTCCGAGTTCGTCACCATTGGTGGCCGTTACAGCGTGCGTGGTTTCGACGGTGAAGCGACGCTTGGCGCCGAAAAAGGCGCGTATTGGCGCAATACCTTGAGTTTCCCAGTGCAGCAGATTGGGTTGACCCCGTATCTGGGCCTGGACGCCGGCCGCATCGATGGCACCAGCGCCAGCGGGCTGCGCGGTCGCAGTTTGGTGGGCGGCGCGGTGGGCCTGCGTGGCGGTTGGTTCGGTGCCAGCGTCGATGCGTTTGCCGGTTGGGCGATCCACCGCCCCGACGGATTTGCAAGTGCGCAGCCGGCCTATGGCGTGCGTGTGATCTACCAGTTCTGACACGGATCGCGTCGCCAGCCGGCTACGCGTTTGTTGATTGATGACGCCAACAGGCGGCGAGAGAGAAACGATGGATAACGAAGCGATGCGCGTGCGTGGTTACCTGGCCGAGCAGGGCAAGCGGGCGCTTGCACTGTTGCTGTGCTGCACGATCACCTGGACATCGTTTCCGGCATGGGCGCAGGTTGCGCCAACCGCCAACCCTGGAGGGCAAACGCCAGGCCAGCAGGTTGCTGCCAATGGCGTGCCGGTGGTGGACATCGTCGCGCCCAATGCACGCGGCATTTCGCACAACCGCTACAGCAACTTCAATGTCGGCCCGAATGGGTTGATCCTCAACAACAGTGCGCAGATCTCCAAGACCGAGCTGGGCGGTTACGTTGCCGGCAACAACAACCTGCAGCGTAGCGGTGCCGCGTCGCTGATCCTCAACGAAGTCACCTCGGCCAGCAGCCGCCTGCAGGGCTATACCGAGATCGCCGGTGCGAAAGCGCAGTTGGTGATCGCCAACCCCAACGGCATTTCCTGCGATGGCTGCGGCTTTCTCAATACCTCGCGCGTCACCCTGACCACCGGCACGCCGAACCTGGGTAGCGATGGTGCGTTGAACGGTTTCAGCATCACCGGCGGTGCGCTGAGCATCGGTCGCAACGGTCTGGACGCATTCAATGTGGATCGCCTGGATCTGTTGTCGCGTCAGCTCAGTGTAGACGGCTCGATCTGGACCAAGGAGCTGGTCGCCTCCGCTGGTGCCGGACGGGTGAGCTACGACGGCATGCTGCTGGACGTCCTGCCAGGTGCCGACGGCGGCCTTCCTGCGATCGGTATCGATGTGGCGCAATTGGGCGGCATGTATGCCGAACGCATTCGCCTGATCGCCACCGAAGCCGGGGTCGGCGTGGTGAGCCGCGGCACATTGGCTGCGCAAAGTGGCGATCTGCAGATCGACAGCGCAGGGCAAGTGAGCCTGGGAGGCACCACCGTCGCGCGGGATGCTGTGAATGTGCGTGCCACCGGCGCGCTCGATCAGCGTGGAGTGCTTGGCTCGCAACAAGGCGACGTGTCCCTGCGTGCTGCAAGCATGACGCTTGCAGGCGACCTGGTGGCCGCCGGTGCACTGGATGCGCAAGCCGGTGGTGGGGTGACCCATGTTGGCCGCAGTAGCGCGGGGTCGATCCGTCTGTTCGGCTCGGAATTGAATGCCGATGGCAGCCTGCACGCCGCCGGCGCCCTGGATCTGGGCGCCGATGGGCTCTTGCGCAGTGGTGGCGTGGCCTATGGCGGCGCGAGCGCGAATCTGCGCGCAGCGCAGATTGCGTTGTCCGGTACCTTTCAGAGCGGCGCGACGATTGCACTGAACGCCAATACCGTCGACGCACTGGGCACGCTGGATGCGGCAAGTGCGCTGCAGATCAACGGCAATGGCAACGTGCGTGTGGCTGGATTGGCGCAAGCCGGGCAGGGGGCTGATGTGCGCGCGGGTGGGCGCCTGGAACTGCAGGGAAAGCTGATCGCAGCCGATGCGCTTGCGTTGAACGCAGCGTCGATCGACATCGCACAGCGCGCTGCGGTGTCTGCAGGCAACGATCTGGACCTGCGTAGCGCCGGTGCAGTCAACAACGCAGGCAGTGCGTATGCCGGCCGCGATCTGCGGCTACAGGCTGCCAACCTCACCACTGCGGGTAGCCTGTCTGCGACACGCGATGCGCAAGTGGTAGCTACCGGCCAGCTGCTCAACAGCGGCACCGTTGTCGCAGGCGACGCATTGACTGTGGACGCTGCGCAACTGGCAAGCAGCGGCGATATCGGCAGCCAGCGTGGCGATGCCACGCTGCGCAGTCGCGGCAATCTGCGCCTGAGCGGCAATACCGTCGCAGGCGGCGCATTAGCAATGGATGCCGCAAGCGGCGCCCAGGTGTCTGGTACCGTGAACGCGGCCAGCGTCGACTTACGTAGCGGCGGTGATGCCAGCTTCTCCGGCACGCTGCAAAGCACGCGTGGCGCGCTGACGGTTGCCGTGGCAGGTGAGCTTGCAAGCGATGCCGTCGTACGTTCGGCAGGCGCGCTCGATCTGCAGGCCGATGGCGCGCTGCATCAGCGCGGCCAACTGCACAGCGATGGCGCGTTGCAACTGCGTGGCGGCAGTGTCGCCCACGACGGCGTCATCGATGCTGGCGGCGACCTGCGCATCGCCAGCGCTGGGGCGTTGGCATTGGACGGCACCGTGCAGAGCGCAGGCAGTACCACCTTGCAAGCGGTCGGCGCGCTGGATAACAGCGCAAAGGTGATCGCTGCTGGTCCACTGGAGGTGGATGCAGCCAGCCTGCGCAACGCGCAAGACGCGGCATTCTCGTCTGGCGGCGATGCGCAGCTGCGTACTGGCGGCGCGCTTGAGAATGCCGGCAGCCTGTACGCTGCCAACGCATTGCAGATCAATGCCGATTCCTTCACCCAGGGTGGAAGCGTCAGCTCCGGCAACACGCTTTCCGCAACGGTTGTCGACACGTTCGACAATACCGGCAATGTGGTGGCACGCAATGGGCTGCAGATCGATGCTGGCCACTTGCGCAGCAGTGGCCAGCTGGGCAGCGAAGCTGCAGGCGTCGTATTGGGTAGCCAGGGCGATATCGCATTGCAAGGTGTGGTGGCTGCCGCAACCAACTTGCAGGCCAACGCCGCGGGCGATCTTCAGCAAGCCGGCTCGCTGAAGGCGCAATCGCTGGCGTTGCGTGCCGGTCGCGACCTCACCGCGAGCGGCACGCTGCAATCTGCCTCGACTTTTGACCTACAGGCGCAACGAGCATTGACCTTCGCTGCGCAAGGCCAGGCTGGTGGCGACATCAGCATGCGTGCTGCCACGCTGACGACAAGCCAGGATGCGGTGTTGCAGGGCGCCGGTGCGATTGCATTGGATAGCGGCACGATTTATAGCCGCGGCAAGCTCGATGCAGGCAGCGGTCTGCGTGTGCGTAGCCTGGGCGACCTGACGCTGGCGGGCGTTGCGCAGGGCAGCGGCGATGTTGAGCTGACGGCTACCGGGGCGCTGACCAATGCAGCGCAGGTCTTCGCCGGGCGCACCTTGACCGCGCAGGCACATAGCCTGGAGAACACCGCTGCCGGCGTATTGGCGGGCGATGGGGATGTGGCACTCACCGCGGCAGCACAGTTGAACAACGCCGGCCGCGTGCAGGCAGCCGGCGACCTGCAGATGACGGCGGCAGGTCTCGATCAAAGTGGCAGTGCATCTGCCGGCAGGATCTTGCGCGGCACAGTCGCCGGCACGCTGGACAACCGCGGCAACCTGATCGCCAGGGACGCGCTGCAGATCGATGCAGGCACGTTGCGCAGCAGCGGCCAATTGGGCAGCGAGCTGGCCAGTGTTGCATTAAGCAGCCGGGGCGCGATGCAGCTGGACGGTGTGGTCGCCGCCGCGACTGCCTTGCAGGCATCGGCTGGCGGCGACCTGCAGCAAGCTGGTTCGCTCAAGGCGCAGTCGATTGCCTTGCAGGCCGGGCAAGACCTCACTGCCAATGGCAGCCTGCAGTCTGCATCCACGCTGGATCTGCAGGCACGACGCACGCTTGCATTGAACGGCCAGGCATCCAGTGCTGCCAATGCCACGCTCAATGGTGCAAGCATCACGACCAGCGCTGCGGCGGTGCTGCAGGGCGGTGCGTCGATCAGCTTGGCAGGCGACAGCATCGAGAGCCGTGGCGCGCTCGATGCAGCGAATGATCTGACTCTACGCAGTGGCGGCGACTTGATGCTGGGCGGCGTAGCGCAGGCCGGCCGCGACATTGCGCTGACCGCAGCAGGTAACTTGAACAACGGTGCCCAAGTGATCGCCGCGCGCGATCTGAGCGTGCAGGCTGCCAGTGCCATGAATGCGTCAGACGCAACCCTGGGCGCCAAGCGCGATCTTCGTGTCGACGTTGCCGGGGTATTGGACAATCATGGCAGCCTGCATGGAGAGCAAGGCCTTTCGCTCAATAGCGGGTCGCTGCTGCAGCGCGGTCGTGTCTATAGCGGCGACGCGCTGTCGATCGCCACTACCGGCGCATTCGAGAATGCAGGCCAGTTGGTCTCCGGCAAGGATCTGAGCATCACCGCGGGCAGCATTGTCAGTAATGGCCAGCTGGGCTCGGTGACCGGCGCGCTGACACTGGCCAGCCAGAACGACATCGCGTTGCAGGGCGTGGCATCTGCCGCGACCACGTTGCAAGCCGCTGCAGGGGGCGACCTTTCACAGGCAGGGACGCTCAGCGCACAGATCGTCGCGCTGCAGGCCGGCCGTGATCTCGTTGCCGGTGGCACCCTGCAATCGGCTTCCACGCTGGCCTTGCAGGCACAGCGCACGCTAAGCTTGAGCGGCCAGGCGCAGGCTGGCGCCGACGCCAGCTTGCGTGGCAACAGCATCGCGACCGCTCGCGATGCGGTGCTGAAAAGTGCTGGCGCCATCACCCTGGACGGTGCGGCAATCGATAGCCGCGGCACGCTGGATGCTGGCACTGACCTTGCGGTACGCAGCGCCGGTGATCTTTCCCTGGCGGGTGTTGCGCAAGCCAATCGCGATGTCGTGCTAAGCGCCAGCGGTGCCTTCGGCAACGCCAGCCAAGTCTTCGCGGGCCGCGACCTCTCGCTACAGGCAGGTTCGATCAACAGCGCAGCAGCTGGTGTACTTGCCGCAGCGGGGGGCCTCACGCTGGCGACAGGTGCACTGCAGAACGCCGGTAGCCTGCAGAGCGGCGGCGATCTGCGTATCACCGCATCCAGCATCGATCAGAGCGGCACTGCCGTCGCCGGCAAGGCGTTGACTGCCACAGTCACTGGCATGTTGGACAACCGCGGCAGTCTCATCGCCAGGGATGCAGTGCTGGTGGAAGCGGATACGTTGCGTAGCAGCGGCCAGCTCGGCAGCGAAGCGGCGAACGTGACGTTGACCAGCCAGGGCGATATGACCTTGCAGGGCGTGGTCGCAGCAGCCACCACGCTGCGAGCCACCGCAGGCGGCGATCTGCAACAGGCCGGTTCGCTCAAGGCGCAGTCCGTCGCGCTGCAGGCCGGGCGCGATCTCGCTGCTGAAGGCACGCTGCAATCGGCATCGCAGCTGGATCTGCAGGCGCAACGCGTACTCACGTTGAACGGCCAGGCGGTATCCGCAGCGAACGCAACCCTGCGTGGCGCGCAGATCGCGACCGGGCAAGCGGCAGTGCTGCAAAGCGGCGCCGCGATCAGCCTTGACGGCGCAGCGATCGACAGCCGTGGTGCACTCGCTGCCGCCACCGACATCAATCTACGCAGCACCGGCGATCTGGCGGTTGCCGGTGTGGTGCAGTCAGACCGCAACGTGGTGCTGAGCGCAACCGGTGCGTTGACCAACGCCGCGCAGGTCGCGGCCGGTGGCAGTCTGACTGCGACTGCTGCCAGTGCGAGTAACACCGCGACGGGCGTGCTGCTTGCGCAAGGCGATGCCACGCTGTCCATCGCTGGCCTGCTCGACAATGCCGGTGCCGTGCGCGCCGGCAACCAACTTTCGCTTGGTGTCGGATCGCTACGCCAGACCGGTCAGGCCTATGGCCTGCAGCGGCTTGGCGTTACCGCCAACGGTGCAGTGGATAACCGCGGCGATCTGATCGGCGGCGATGGTTTGCGTGTGGAAGCAGGGCAGCTGAGCAGCAGTGGCCAGTTAGGCAGCGAGCGTGGCGATGTGGCATTGATCAGTCGTGGCAACCTGCAGCTCGATGGCCGCTTGGCCTCAGCAGGGGCGCTCACGGCACAGGCCGATGGTGCGCTGACGCAAAGCGGCAATCTGAGCGCGGCCAGCACACTCGACCTGCGCTCCAAAGGCGACCTGACGGTTGCCGGGCAGGTCGCGGGCCAACAACTCACGCTGGTCAGTGATGCGCTCGTACGCCAGCAGGGCACTGTCAGCGGGACGACCGTCGCTGTGCAAGGTGCGCGCATCGACAACGCCGGGCAAACCACCGCAGCAGGCAATCTAAGCCTTCGCGCAGGCGAGATCGGCATCACCGGTACGGTGGGTGCCGGCATTAACGCAGACGGCAGCCTGGGTAGCGGAAGCACGCTCAGCCTGCTTGCCGATCGTCAGCTCACTGCCTCCGGCACACTGCTGGCAGGCGGTAATCTCACCGCGCAGGGCAGTCAGCTGCAGTTGGCTGGCACCACCACGCGTGCCACCGGCAATGTCGCACTCTCTACTGGCGGTAGCCTCGATCATCGTGGCGGCAACCTGCTCGCGGGCGGAACGCTCACCGTGCAGGCCGCCGGCGCTATCGACAATGGCCGCCTCAACACTGTCGGCGGGCAACTTCAGGCTAACCAGCTGAGTATCGACGGCGGCAGCCTCAGCAATGTCGGCGGTGGTCTGGTGCAGAGCGGCGCGGGTGCGACGCGCGTGGTGATTGGGGGTGCCATCGACAACACCACCGGCACGCTGGCCAGTAACGGTCAGGATCTGACCATCACCGCTGCCAGCATTGAAAATGCGCAGGGCCGTATCGAGCATGCCGGCGCAGGCACGCTGTCGGTGACCAGCCGCGGTGCACTCGGCAACGGCGGCGGACGCATCCTGACGCAGGGCCAGTTGACACTCGGCGCCAGCGGCGCCCTGAACAACCAGAATGGCGCCATCGCTGCGGCAGGCGACGCAGGCGTGAGCGCAGCCAGTCTCAATAATCTGGCCGGCTCGGTGTCGGCCCGGGCATTGAACGTGCAAACCAGCGGCACGGTCGATAACCGTAACGGTCTGCTTCAGGCCAGCGGCGGTGCATTGACCTTGCGTGCCGACAGCCTCAGCAATGCTGGCGGTACCGTGCAGGCGATTGCCAATGCGGGCGTGGGCGGGGGGCTACGCGTTGAATTGAACCGCGGTCTGGACAATGGCAATGGCACGATCGGTGCCAGTACCGATGCCGTGATCACTGCAGAAAACATCAGTAGTGCCGGCGGCAATCTGCAGGCCGGCCGCGACCTCGGCATCACTGCACGGGGCCAGTTGGACAATCATCAAGCCGGCAAGCTCAGCGCCGGCCGTGATCTGAATGTGGCGGTCACCGGTGCCTTGCTCAACAGCGGTGGCCAGCTCGATGCGGGCAACACCTTGACTGCATCCGCTGGACGGATCGACAACACCCAAGGCAGCATCGTCAACAATGGCGGTGGCCTGACCCGCATCACCACCGGCGGCGCATTAACCAACACCAACGGCAATCTGGGTGGGCGCGGCAGTGTGGTGATCGATGCGGCCAGCATCGCCAACACGAGCGGCCAGTTGGTGGCAGGCGGCGACCTGATCGCCAATACCAATGCCTTGAACAACCAGGGCGGCAGCGTTTATGCCGGCGCCAACTTCCTGTTGCAGCGCGCAGGTGCCACGCTCGATAACCAGAACGGCAAGATCAAGGCCGAGCAATCGGTTCGCCTGAATCTGCAAAACCTGAGCAATGCCGGTGGCCAGATTGGCGCAGGCAGCGTCACCGGCGGTGCCGGCGATGTGGTCATCGACACGGTCGGTTTCGACGGTGGCGGCAGTATTCTCGCGCAAAACCTACTGGATCTGACCCTGCGCAGCGATTACACGCACCGCGCCGGCGCCGACCTGGTCAGCAACGGCAATTTCAACCTGCGTGTGGGTGGCAACCTGGTCAACGAGTCCACGCTCAAGGCGGCGCGCACACTCGATATCATCGCCAGCAGCATCACCAACCGCGGCGGCGCCAACATCGTCTCCAACGATACCCGCCTCAACGGCGGCAACGTCATCGACAACGCCGGCAGCATTTCCGGCAACGGGGCGTTGTCGCTTGTTGCCAACAGCGTCTACAACACCGGCAGCATCGTCGGCGGCAATGTCTCGGTGAATACCGGTACGTTGGTCAATGGCGCAGATTTTGGCGGTGCGACGGACAACGCTGCCTACGGTTCGGCATTGCTCGGCTCCACCGGCAATATGAACCTGATCGTGCGCGATCAGTTGCTCAATCGCGATGCGCGCATTTTCAGCCTGGGCAATATCGCCATCGGTGGTGCGCAGGATGGTGGTGGCACCTTGGTTTCGCGGACCGGGGTGGTGAATAACCTCTCGGGCAGTATTGAGGCCGATGGCAGTATTTTGATTGCGGCCCAGCAGCTCAATAATCGGCGTCGCGTGATTAACACCACCAGCGTCTCTACCGATCCCGGCAACGACGGCGTGTATTCGGGTGGTGAACTCATCCAAGGCAAAGCGATTAGGAACCTCCAGGGAGCCCGGGCACCTTATCCTTACAAGGGGCTTGCGCCGGGAATTTATCGCAACTATCGGGTCATTCAACAGGAGCAATTGTCTTCGGCAAGCGCTGAGGGACGCATCGCGGCGGGCGGGAACATCCTGTTGTCGGGAAGCGTCACGAATAATGCCTCGACAATCGCTGCAGCAGGCCTGTTCGCTGCCAACCAGCGAGGTCTTGGCGGACTCTCGGATGGGATGCTCTTGGGAAGCGAGCAGCTGCTCAACCAAGCGCTGGCCTTGAATCAAACGGTTCGCCAAAGCGATGTGGAACATATCGTCACCGCGATCACCAATGACTGTATGCAGCCGGTTGGACAGAAGGTCGTCTGTTATTACGAAGAAGAAGACCAGAGGCTGAGCTCCTCAACGACCAATAGCAGCTATATCGCCCTAGGCGCCAGCATGACCGGCAACCAAGGCGTCAGCATCAATGGCGCCAATATCAGCAACGGCGCTGTCGGAAGCGATGGTCGCGTTATCAGTGGCGCTGCACTGCGTGGTGTAGGCGCACAAGGTGGCTTGAATGGTCGCACCGCGCAAAGCGCCGGTGGAGTGGGCGGCCAGGCAGTGGGCGGCCGTGCCAACGGCGGCGCGAGCAGTATCCAAGTTGCCACCGGCACCAGCGGCAGCGCAGGCACGCACGTCGGCGCCAACACGCAGGACGCCACGCTCGCCACATCGGGCGGCATCGTCAAGGTGTCGGTCGCACCGGTGATGTCCAACGACAGTGGCCTGGTGCGCAGCAGCGTCGATCAGACACCTGTGCAAGCCACCGCCGCCGGTACCGGTGTCACGACGGGCGCGAACGCAACCCGTACGCGCGTCGACCAGGCCAGCATCCCCGTCACCAATATCGTCGGCGGCGGCCAGACCTCGCTGACGCAGATCG
>NZ_JAGHWZ010000036.1:0-1463 GCF_017746015.1 Xanthomonas sp. A1809
TGTGGGCAGGCATCGTCGTTGGAGAAGCGGGAGGCTTGGTTGGGAGCCAATTCACAAATATCATCCGCAATTCAATAAAGAATGCAGGTTTAGAAAGTAAGGCGCTATCGACGAGGGCGTCGGCTGCCTCTGCAGATGCTGATAGTGAGGCTGGACTGGGGCAAGCAAGGGGAGGAGCGTTGCTGGGTGAGCCTGAGGTGCCACCACCCAATGCGCCACCAGATCATGTACGTTCAATCAATCGTCAGAATGAGGCAGCTCGAGGGCTTGCTGAAGCTGGCTATAATATTGAGCAGCTTCCAAACATTAAGAAAAATCAGGCCAATCCTGATCTAATGATAAATGGAGAGCTTGCAGATGTTTATTCTCCTAGGACTAACAGTCCTATATCTGTCATAAAAACTTTGGCAAATAAGGTTGAAGATCAGGCAAGTATTATCGTTGTAAATCTTGCCGACTCCCCTTTGACTCTCGATCAAGTAGGGAATGCATTAAAAGCAAATCCCGTGAAAGGGTTGAATAAAATTTATATTATGAAAGATAGGAAGTTCAAAATATTGGAGTTTCGAAATGACTATAACCATGATTCTTGAAATTGAAAATGGCATTAGTTTGGATGATATAATTATGCTCCTGAATAAACTGGAAAATAGCTATCAGTGCAAAGAAGGGGCTATATTTGGAAATTTCAATAAATCAAATTCTCGATTTGTTTTTCGCTGTAATGATAAACCTGAGCCTTTAGTTGCTGAGGGGGTCAATTTTCAGTGGCTAGTGGGAATCACTGGCAGCTTCCATTCAAGGGCAGATTCGCTAGGCAAGAGTCGCGAAGATGTTGAAAATTTTCTTAAATTGCTTGACGCCACCAGTCTGTATAATTTTGTACTTTCTTTCCAATACGAAGATGTTTATGTCATCCGCAATGGAGCACATATGCAAATTTTAAAGGAATGGTGACCTGTTTTTACATTCCAAACATCAGAAGACATCAGGGACGGAGGTAATTAAACGGCGGCCTTGGTCGACAGCAGGACCTGCAGCAAGGCGCAGCATCAGCGGCAGCGCGCTCGACGGCATCCGCGCCCAAGTTGGCTTGAATGGTCGCACCGCGCAAAGCGCCGGTGGAGTGGGCGGCCAGGCAGTGGGCGGCCGTGCCAACGGCGGCGCGAGCAGTATCCAAGTTGCCACCGGCACCAGCGGCAGCGCAGGCACGCACGTCGGCGCCAACACGCAGGACGCCACGCTGGCCACATCGGGCGGCATCGTCAAGATGTCGGTCGCACCCGTGATGTCCAACGACAGTGGCCTGGTGCGCGGCAGCGTCGATCAGGCGACTGTGCAGACCACCGCCGCCGGTACCGGTGTCACGACGGGCGCGAACGCAACCCGTACGCGCGTCGACCCCGCCACCATTCCAGTCGCCAACATCGTTGGCGGCGGTCAGACCTCGCTGACGCAGATCG
>NZ_JAGHWZ010000037.1:0-351 GCF_017746015.1 Xanthomonas sp. A1809
CTCTTACGCTCGCGCTCGCCGATGGCCGGCTTGCTGTGGATGCCGTCGAGCCGCGCACGGATCTGGTTGGCTTGGCTCCGCGCCCAGGCCGAGCGCTTGGCCGGCGCGGTCATGCCTGGCCGTTCCCGCCGCGGCTGAACGCGGTGCGCATGCGCTGCGTCCAGACGTACAGCGGCCAGCACCAGCTCGCGCGGAACCGCTCGTTCTCGCTGCTGACCTCGATCAGCTTCTGCAGGTTGCTGCCCAGGTTGGCGCGCAGCACGTCCTTGGTCGGCTGCTTCATGCGGCGCGGCTGCGGCGCGGGCTGGTCGGAAATCAGGTCTTCGCTCATCGGGGCCTCAGTGGTGCGTA
>NZ_JAGHWZ010000037.1:387-3787 GCF_017746015.1 Xanthomonas sp. A1809
AGGCCCTTCGCGGTGACGCGTACCTGCGTGCGCACCCACTCGCTGCCGTCCGGCTTGGCGCCGCTGGTGACCTTGTGCTCCAGGCAGCCGCTGTGCAGGCGGCCGGCGTAGGCCAGCCAGGTCGAGGCCAGCGGATGGCGGTAGATCCAGCGCTTCTGCTCGAGCAGGGCCAGGAACTTCCGCTCCGGTATCTGCATGGTCTTGGCCGCCTCGCGCAGGCTGAGCGAGCCATCGCAAATGGCGATACGGTCCAGGGCCTCAGCCTTCGGGGTCAGTTCCTCGACGCGGCCGGCGTAGCTGGCCAGAAGCCCACGCAGGGCGGCCGGGTCCGACAGCAGCGCCAGCGGGTCAGAACTTGGCGCCGTTACCAGCTGGTCGTAGGCCCGGATCACCCGCAGGTGGAAGGCGGGGCTGATCCACATGGCGTACGCGTAGACAAGCTCCTTGGCCACGAACGTGCCAAACCCTTGCCGCGCATGGATACCGGGAATTCCCGGTATCGACTGCGCGCTAATTTCGGTGGCAAGCTCGACTGTTTGCTGCAGCCGCAGCCAGTCGGACGGCTGGTGTCGCTTTTCCCCGCCGGCAGCGCGGTGCAGGTCGTTGAGGCAGTAGCGCCCCGAGTCGTCGCGGCGGATGGTGGTGCTGGCAATGATGAGTTGGCTCATGGGTGCACGTCCTGGCTCGCGCCGGTGATGATGAAAACCACCTCGCCGCCCTTGCGCGGCTCAGCGCGGACCAGCGGGTGGGAAATGAATCGCTGGTCGTCGATGCCCAGCACGTGGGCCAAGCCGTCGCGGTATGCCTTGCAGCGGCCGAGCATGTTGTCGTCGTCCGGCATCTGCCTGGTCGGAGGGTAGAAATCGAGCCACAGGTGCAACCGCCCTTCCGGCAGCTGCAGGCCCTTCCACCCGGCTTGGAACGCCGCAAGGACTGCCAGTTGGCGCGCGCATTTCGTGGCCTTCGCCTTGCGTGACCAGTGCACGCGCGCGTTTGGCGACAAGTCCTTGCGCGGCCACGGGAGCGTCAGAGTGATCAAGCGCGGCACCGATCAGGGATGTACTGCTCAACCCCCGGCAGGCGCATCACCTGCCCGCCTGCGCGGATCCAGTCGGCCACGCTCTGAGCCGGCGCGCATGCGGCCGCCGCAGCGGCGCGGCGAGCCACTGAGGCGCGCACGGCAATTACGGTGTGTCCGTTGGGCAATCGCTTCGGCTGCGGCTTACGCGCCGGGCGTGCCCGCTCCGTGAGGTCGCGCTGCACTTGGCGAAGAGCGCGGCGCTCGGCCTGTTCTCGCAATAGCCGTTCGGCACGTGCTGCCTTGCGCAGCGCCTCGTCCTCCCGTCGTTCGGCAAGCGTCCGGCCGCCGTTGTTGACGTGGCGCTGGCGCATGTATGCGCGGTGCTTCTCGATCCGTTGCTGACTGGTCCCTACTGCGCGCGGCGCCGGGTCACACAGGAATTCGTAGGCCGTGCAGCGGCCAGTGCCGGAGCGCTTCAGATAGCCGCCCTCGCTGTTGTCCTTCATGGCGCTGTAGTACGGCCGCCGTGCCTTCGCGCCGGCTTCGATGCCCATGCCGTCCAGGATCACCTGCGGCGTGTGCGCGCCGGGGTTGGCCTTCAGCCATTCGCGTACGCGAGTCGGGTAGTTCCTCATGCCGTCACCGCCGTGGCGTCGCCCAGCTCTGCAGCCGCCCGCGCCAGCGCAGCGCGCGCGGCATCACGGTCTGCAACTTCCGGCACCTTCGCCGGCGGCGGCAGCGCTGTGCCAGCAGGCTCCGGCACTTCGCCGCCGCGCATAACGTGGTCGCGCGCCAGTTCATACGCCTCGCGCACCATGCGATCGGCATCGCTGGCGCTGGCGCCGCGGTAGCGATAGCCGTCCAGCTTCATTCCCACCAGGACGGTGAAACCGCTGCGGTCCCCGCCGCCTCGCAGCTCGTTCGACACCTGTGCCAGGCTCGGCACGCCGAGGCAGCGCGCGCGGAACTCCGGCAGCGTGGGCGGCCACGGATCCGCTGCGGCGATGCACGCCGTCAGGCCTGCGCCGAGCTGCTGCGCCGTGACGCCGGCCAATCCCTTCGCCCAAGTGCTGCCGGCACCGGTGGACGGGTCAGCGCCAAAGCCGCTCGTCCAGCGCGTACCGTAGATCTCAGCCATGCGCGTCCACACCGTGGCGATCGACGTGATCGAAATCGGCGCCGGCGTGGTCGGCTGCGTAGCGCTGGATGGCTTCACGGGCAAAACGTTGGGTGCGCTCGGCAGCGCTTTCGCGAGGGATTGCATGGGCGGATGCTCCGGAGGTGATGGTGTTGGCGCCGGTGGCGCGCTGGCGGCGAGCCGCGGCGATCAGGTAGCCGGCAGACTTGTCCGGGTAGACGTCGGACAGCTCGAGCAGGTGGTCGGCGGTGACGCCCTCGCCTACTGCGGCAATCAGGTCCGGGTGCTGGCTCGTGGTGCGGAGCCAGGGACGGTTGAGCGACATGGCTGCTCGGTTCAACGCTGCTGCGATGAAACCTGCACCGGTTCCACACACACCTCGCGCAGCGTCTGCGCCAGTGGTGTGTGGTGTATTGGTTCCCTGATGGTTATATGACGGTTCCGTGTCCCGTTTTTGGGACTGTTTCGGCGGAAAAACGGGACTGTTTCCAGGGAAAAACGGGACTGTTTCCCCCTCGGAAGAGTCCCAATTTCGGGCCTGTTCGCAGCCAAAATGTTCCACGGAAGAACGGTACCGTTTTTGGGACTGTTCTATTTGATGTTCCACGGACGGCGCGGGAGCCGGCGCGTCGCCTTGCTGAGCACCAGCAGTCGGCGGATTGAGGCGATACACGATGACTTGGCTGGTGGTGCCGCGGCGATGCCCGGTGTCGCGAATCAGGCCAGCCGACACCAGACGGCCCATGTTGGTCAACACCGTCTTGCGGTCCTGTCCTGTTGCCTCGGCCAGGTAGGCCACCGACGGGTAGGCCTCCCAGTTGTCGCCGCCGGCACAGTTGGCCAGCACCACCAGCACGAACTTGGCGGACGACTTGTCCAAGGGCTGCTTCAGCGCCCAGGTGATGGCCTCGACGCTCACAAGCTCACCACCAGGCCGCCTAGCGCATGGCCCACGCGGTGGTCCGCAAGCTGCCGGTCCTGCTCGCGCAGCGACTCACCACGCACGCGGCCCAGCGCTTCATCAATCATCGAAGCGGCGACCGCGTCACTGACGTGCGCAGCAGCCGCTATCTCGGCTGCGTTGCAGCCCTGCTTCAAGAGATTCCACACCTGGCGTCGCGACATGTTTCGCACCGGCACTTGATAACGGCGCGCATCATGCAAAACACCCTTGGTTGCTGTTACGGCCAGCTGCTGGGGATAACCTGTGGACTTCATTGCCCACCGCCCTGCTGCGCTTC
>NZ_JAGHWZ010000038.1:0-3033 GCF_017746015.1 Xanthomonas sp. A1809
GGGTCAGTTCCTCGACGCGGCCCGCATAGCTGGCCAGCAGCCCGCGCAGCGCAGCCGGATCAGAAAGCAGCGCAAGCGGGTCGGCCGGCGCGGCGATGCGGCGTTCCAGCTCCTGCCAGCGGTCGACCAAGCGCGCGGTAAACTCCGGCGACAGCTGCGCGACGACCACGATGCTGTCGCGCTTGCCCTGCTCACCGGCGAAGACGTAAGCGATGCTCGGGCGCCCACCGGTGGGCTTTTCCTGCGCCGCAGGTAAAGCGATCACGCCGCGCTCGGCGAGCCGCTCGATGGCCACACGCACGTTGTCGTGACGCGATTCGACCAGTTCAGCAATTTCTCGGCTGGTGACCGCCGGCGCGTCGCCGGCGATTGTGAGTTGGCTCATGGGTGTACGTCCTGGCTCGCGCCGGTGATGATGAAAGCCACCTCGCCGCCTTTGCGCGGCTCAGCGCGCACCAGCGGGTGGGAAATGAATCGCTGGTCGTCGATGCCCAGCACGTGGGCCAAGCCGTCGCGGTATGCCTTGCAGCGGCCGAGCATGTTGTCGTCGTCCGGCATCTGCCTGGTCGGAGGGTAGAAATCGAGCCACAGGTGCAACCGCCCTTCCGGCAGCTGCAGGCCCTTCCACCCGGCTTGGAACGCCGCAAGGACTGCCAGTTGGCGCGCGCATTTCGTGGCCTTCGCCTTGCGTGACCAGTGCACGCGCGCGTTTGGCGACAAGTCCTTGCTCGGCCACGGGAGCGTCAGAGTGATCAAGCGCGGCACCGATCAGGGATGTACTGCTCAACCCCCGGCAGGCGCATCACCTGCCCGCCTGCGCGGATCCAGTCGGCGACGCTCTGAGCCGGCGCGCATGCGGCCGCCGCAGCGGCGCGGCGAGCCACTGAGGCGCGCACGGCAATTACGGTGTGTCCGTTGGGCAATCGCTTCGGCTGCGGCTTGCGCGCCGGGCGTGCCCGCTCCGTGAGGTCGCGCTGCACTTGGCGAAGGGCGCGGCGCTCGGCCTGTTCTCGCAATAGACGTTCGGCACGTGCCGCCCTGCGCAGCGCCTCGTCCTCGCGCCGTTCGGCAAGCGTCCGGCCGCCGTTGTTGACGTGGCGCTGGCGCATGTAAGCGCGGTGCTTCTCGATCCGTTGCTGGCTGATCCCTACTGCGCGCGGCGGCGGGTCACACAGGAATTCGTAGGCCGTCCGGCGGCCGGTGCCGGAGCGCTTCAGATAGCCGCCCTCGCTGTTGTCCTTCATGGCGCTGTAGTACGGCCGCCGTGCTTTCGCGCCGGCTTCGATGCCAATGCCGTCCAGGATCACCTGCGGCGTGTGCGCGCCGGGGTTGGCCTTCAGCCATTCGCGCACGCGGGTCGGATAGTTCTTCATGCCGTCACCGCCGTGGCGTCGCCCAGCTCTGCAGCCGCCCGCGCCAGCGCAGCGCGCGCGGCATCACGGTCTGCAACTTCCGGCACCTTCGCTGGCGGCGGTAGTGCGGTGGCAGCAGGCTCCGGCACTTCGCCGCCGCGCATGACGTGGTCGCGCGCCAGTTCGTACGCTTCGCGCACCATGCGATCGGCATCGCTGGCGCTGGCGCCGCGGTAGCGATAGCCATCCAACTTCATGCCGACAAGCACCGTGAAGCCGCTGCGGTCGCCGCCGCCGCGCAGTTCGTTTGCCACCTGTGCCAGGCTCGGCACGCCGAGGCAGCGCGCGCGGAACTCCGGCAGCGTGGGCGGCCACGGGTCCGCCGCGGTGATGCACGCCGTCAGGCCTGCGCCAAGCTGCTGCGCCGTGACGCCCGCCAAGCCCTTCGCCCAGGTGCTGCCCGCGCCGGTGGACGGGTCCGCGCCGAAGCCGCTGGTCCAGCGCGTGCCGTAGATTTCAGCCATGCGCGTCCACACCGTGGCGATCGACGTGATCGAAATCGGCGTCGGCGTGGCGGGTTGCTTGGCGCTCGATGGCTTCACGGGCAAAGCGTTGGGTGCGCTCGGCAGCGCTTTCGCGAGGGATTGCATGGGTAGATGCTCCGAAGGTGATGGTGTTGGCGCCGGTGGCGCGCTGGCGGCGAGCCGCGGCGATCAGGTAGCCGGCAGACTTGTCCGGGTAGACGTCGGACAGCTCGAGCAGGTGCTCGGCGGTGACACCCTCGCCTGATGCTGCGATCAGTTCCGGGTGCTGGCTCGTGGTGCGCAGCCAAGGACGGTTGAGCGACAGGGATGCTCGGTTCAACGCTGCTGCGATGAAACCTGCATCGGTTCCACACACACCTCGCGCAGCGTCGGCGCCAGTGGTGTGTGGTGTATTGGTTGCCTGATGGTTATATGACGGTTCCGTGTCCCGTTTTTGGGACTGTTTCGGCGGAAAAACGGGACTGTTCCCAGGGAAAAACGGGACTGTTTGCCCCTCGGAAGAGTCCCAATTTCGGGCCTCTTCAAAGTCAAAATGTTCCACGGAATAACGGTCCCGTTTTTGGGACTGTTCGTTTTCATGTTCCACGGCGGGCGAAGGAGCGGATGAACCCGAGTGCTGAGCATCAGCAGAAGGCGGGTTGAGGCGATAGACGATGACTTGGCTGGTGGTGCCACGCCGGTGGCCGGTGTCGCGAATCAGCCCCGCCGACACCAGGCGCGCCATGTTCGTCAGCACCGTTTTGCGGTCCTGCCCCGTCGCCTCGGCCAAGTAAGCAACCGATGGGTAAGCCTCCCAGTTGTCGCCGCCCGCGCAGTTGGCGAGCACCACCAGCACGAACTTGGCGGAGGATTTGTCCAGGGGCTGCTTCAGTGCCCACGTGATGGCCTCGACGCTCATAGGCTGATCACCACGCCGCCCAACGACTGCCCGCGCCAGCCACGAAATGCGCGGGCGATCGTGCCGGTCCGGTTACGGTGGCTGTGGAACTTCGGTTGAGCGTCTGCCTGCAGAAAGCGCTGGACCCGCTTCACTGGCAGGTTGAGCGCAGTCGCGATCTCAACGGGGTTGCAGCGCTCGTCGCGGAGCATGCGCATCTCGGCCGCCTTGCTCATCGCCCACCGCCCTGCTGCGCTTC
>NZ_JAGHWZ010000039.1:0-3880 GCF_017746015.1 Xanthomonas sp. A1809
CGCTACGGCCCATCGCTGATGGACGGGAGCGCGCTGTTCCACGAGACCTACGGCAGCGACGACGAGCTGATCGCGCTGCAGACTGAATGGATTGAACGACAACTGGTGATGGCATGAAGCGCGCGCTGAAACGGTGGTGGGTTTACCTGGCGGCGGTGCCGCTGGCTGACGGTAGGAGCGCGTTTCGCCTTGGACGGTCGGTAGACCTGGCCGCAACCCTGAAGCAGGTGCAGGACGCCAGCCCGGTTCGCATCGCCAAGGTGTGGACGATGCCGACGTGCAGCGAGCGCGCGGCGTGCGCCGCGGTGGCCGGCATGGCATCTGATCTCGGCAAGTACTGGCAGCATGGTCCGTGGTTGCACATGCACACAGATCAGCAGGTGGATAAGGCTGCTATGAAGCAGGCGATGGATGCTGCAGGGGTGCATGCCGACTGGCCTGATGGTGCCAGCGGCAAGGCTTGGCGAGAGGCTCCGATGTAGGGATGAAAAATATGTTTGACACCCAGGGGTAAATAAGTAAATTAAGCGCATTGGTGAGAAAAGCCTCCGGAGAGATCTGGGGGCTTTTTTCGTTCCGGGTTTCCGAGTCGGTAGTCACAGTGGGTGCGAATCCAGGCAACCGGCCAGCCGTGAGGCTCTCCGCTGGAGTCGCATAGAAGAGGCGCTCCGTGACGGCGGCGCTTCAGCGACGAACCTGCTGTGCCGGCTCAACATTACGTATCCGCGCATACCTATAGCCATGCCGAGCCATGGGCTCTATAAATGCCTGACCTAAGCAGCAAGGAATTGCTATGGCAAGGCGCTATTGGTATGTGGTCACGAAGCCGGGTGGATGGGCTGTTCGCGTAGGCGAGGGTCTGCTTGCGCAAGAGACTCACTTTCGGACTCAACTGGACGCTGTGAATCATGCGGCTGCACAAGCGAACGCCGCTTGGCTGATAGCAAAAACGCCTTCGGGGGTTCGCGTGCAAGGAGCCGACTCTCGATGGAGAGATGAGCGAACTTACGGAAATGACCCATTTCCGCCGCGTGGCTAAGTCTAGCTTTTAACTCTTACTACCCCGCCTCGGCGGGGTTTTTCATTTTAGGAAGTACGATGCAGCTGACCGCCCAACAACTGAAGATGGCGGTGGGTTGCTCGGACCAGACTGCAGAGCGCTGGATCGAACCGATCAGCGAGGCGTGCCGCCTGTACGGTATCAGCACGCCGCGCCGCATGGCCGCGTTCCTGGCGCAGGTCGGCCACGAGTCGACCGGTCTCACAGCGGTGGTGGAAGGGCTGAACTACAGCCTCGAAAACCTGATCAAGGCTTGCAAGCGCGCGAAGGAAAACAGCCGCTGGCGGTCGCTGCTGCCACGGGCGAAGGAGCTGGCACGCAACTCGGTCGGCCTGGGGAATGCGGCATATGCGAACCGCCTGGGCAATGGCGATGAAGCGAGCGGTGATGGCTATCGCTACCGCGGACGTGGCCCGATCCAGAACACGGGCCGGGCCAACTACGCCGGCATGCGCGACACGCTGCGCGCCAAGGGCGTGCGGGACGTGCCGGACTTCGAGAAGCAGCCGGAGGCGCTGGAGCAGCCCAAGTGGGGCGCGCTCGCCGCCGCGGCATTCTGGGACACGCGCAATTTGAACCCACTGGCCGATGCCGGTCGGTTCGACGACATCACCGAACGGGTCAACGGCGGGCAGAACGGTGCCGCCGATCGGCGGGCGCGCTACGCCAAGGCGCTCAAGGCGCTGGGGGCATGATGGTGCCGGATCTTGACGACGCGACCCTGCTGGCGGCAGAGCGTCAATCGCTCACCGAGGCGGTTGAGCTACTGCAGGAATGCTGGGGCCGTACCGCGCGGCCGCGCCGCGATGCGCGCAATGTGCTGCGCCTGGGCTATGGGCGCGCCATCGAAACGCGCGAGCAGAGTGAGCGGGTAGCCACCATGGAGCTGACCGAGGACGTGATGGAAGCGCAGGAGACCTTGCGAGGCCGCTTCTTCGAACTGCTCGCCGTGCATCCGGAGATGCGCCCGTCGCTGCCGTACATCATTGCGATCGCGGACATCATCGGCGCCGAGCTGGTGCGCGACGCCACGGACCTGTGGGCAGCGGCGCGCCGCGGTGACTGGCTGGAGTTCGGCTCGGTGATTCAGGAGTTTCGCTGGGAGCTCTTCAGCGATGCGACGGAGCGCGACAAACGCGCGGTATCTCGCTTGGTAATGCGGCTCGCCATGGGCGCCGCAAGCCTGCAATCGTGAGCCTATCGCGCTATACGCTCGCGCAAGCGCGCGGCGGCCTGGCGTTGTTGGTGATCGCCACCAACCTGGTCATTCTCGCCGCAATGCTTGGTGTGGCGATCCCGCCAGAAAATAAAGACATCGTGTTGCTGCTGGTAGGTGGTCTGGTCAATCTGACCGGCATCGTCGGCGGCTACTACTTCGGTTCGAACAGTTCGAGAAAGCCCAGTGCCTGACAAGTGGGATCGTGGCCTGCCGGGCCCGGAAGCTCAGCAAACGTCTACGTCAAATGGTGAACGCATGAAGCGCACCCTGTCGTGCTTGGCCGGGCTGCTCCCCGCTCTTTACGTCCGCGAGACAGTCGCGATCGCGAACGGCATGACTCACGAAGGCCGATTGTTCGGTGTGCCAGCATGGCTGCGCGTTGATGGCGATGACCAGGTGACTGGCACGCCGAAGGTGCCCGCCTTGCATCTGTGGTGCCTGCTGATAGACCTGTCCTTGGAGGTTGCCTCCTGCTTCATGCGCGAAGACAAGGTGTTGGCTAGCCCGATCACGATCGGTAGGCCATTGGCATGAATCGCATCCTGATCGCCATCGTTGCTTCGCTGCTCTGGTCTGCAGCCATGGTCGGTGCTGGCTGGGCATGGCGAGGCGATCGGGCCGAGGCGGCTGCGGCCAATGTCCAGGTAGCAACTGGTAAGCAAGCCTTACAAGTTGAGCAGGCGGCGCGCGCCATCGAACACAAACACGCCGAGGCACTGGCCGACATTGGAGCCAAGCATGAAGAAGACCGGCAGGCGGCCCAGGCCGTCCCTGATGCTGTTGTGGCTGACCTGCGCAGTGGTGTGCTCCAGCTGCGCAACGACCTCGCCACATGTAATACCGACCTCCTGTCCCGCTCCGTCACCGGCGCCATCGAACGTGATGCGCACGCCCAACTACGAAGCGAGGTTGCGGGCGCTGTTGTTCAAGTCGGCCGAGACGCTGATGACCACGTCGACGCCTGCCAAGCAATCATTACCGCAGACCGCACCAAGGTGATGCCGTGACTCATCTGCATGCGACACAGCTAGATCGCATCGAGGAGAAGCTCGACACGCTGATCGCTGCACTGGCTGGCGATGATCAAGAGCAAGAGCAGCCGGCATGCACGCTCGACTGCGAGCTGTCTGGTGGTGAGCGAGATCAATCCATGAGCCTGGACTGATGCCTGGCTTCCCGTCGCGGCATAAGCCACTGCAGCGGATCGCGCCGGTCCACGTTGCCCAGGCGCAGCCCGAGAACTACGGGCAAGGACGCGGCGGCCGGCCGTGGCGGCGCAAGCGCGACGAGATCATGAAGCGCGACCAATACCTCTGCGTCCCATGCCGCGCCGCTGGCCGCGTCACGGCTGCCGAGGAGGTCGACCACATCGTCCCCCAAGCTGAAGGCGGGACTGGCGCAGACAACAACCTGCAGGCCATCTGCGTCGACTGTCACATCGCCAAAACCAAGGCCGAGGCGGCGCGCGGCGCGAACCGTTCGCATCCGCGACGCGGCAGGTCGGCCGACCGTCCCCAACCCCGGGGGGTAGGGCAAAACTTTGAGGGGTTGGGGTCGGACACCGGCCGCTCAGCCAAATTTTCGCACGGTCAAAATTAGGA
>NZ_JAGHWZ010000040.1:0-3501 GCF_017746015.1 Xanthomonas sp. A1809
CCTCCGTCAGCGTCCAGTACAGCTTTGACGAACCCTCCGCCATGCTCGTCGCCAGGGCGATGATCAGCGAGGCGCGCAGCGCCGTCACCACCAGGCCCATGGCCGCCTCGCGGGACTGGCCGGTCACGATGCTGTAGCCCTGGAGAAAAATCCAAAGCGTCAGCACCATCAATGACACCATACCTACCCAGGCCGTGGTGCGTTGTAACAACTCCCACTGCAAGATCGCAATCTCATCGCGCAGGTCGTTGCAAGTAGAGCCAAGGCGGACTTCCTGACCGCCTTGGCGATGTACCAGCTCGCTGAAGTGCAACGACCAACACGCCCGACTTACATGGACATCGAGCGCGAAGCACTTTCCTGGGTCTGCACCTGGATTGCCTGACGCTGGCTTTCCTCGGCTACTTGCCGGCTGCTGTTTTCCAACGGCTGATTCTGCGCTTGGTTGCGATCCACAAAAACCCGCTGCATTGCCGGGTCGGTCATCTCGCCCTGCACTGCGAAGAAGCCGTCGCCGCTCTTATTGGGCACCACATGGTCGATGCGTTGGAGACCGCTGACCTTGGACTCGAACACGATTTGGCCGGCTGCCTGCTCGAGTTCCTTGCGGTTGGCAAAACCGCCACGTTCCCCCAGCGCTTCGAGCTTGCTCACTGCACCGTTGTACATCGCGTTATCGGGATGGCGAGGGTCAGACAACAAGGGGCTGGAGGCTGCCTGTGCCGGCGCAGCAAGCGCGGCCGTATGCTCAGGTTGCTTGGATGTCCCCTGGGTCAACGCCTTAGCCAAAGCGGCCTGGGTCTGCTGACCTGCGACGCCGTCTATCTGCAACCCGTGCTCGCGCTGGAATTGCTCGACGGCATATTTTGTGTTGCCGCCGAAATCACCATCCGCGTCCAGCGGTTTCCCATCGCGGCCAACGGCGCCAAGCTGAGCAAGCTGGCCTTGAAGCTGCTTCACCTGCTCGCCACGCTCACCTTGTTCTAGTTTGCCGTCATGCGATGCATCGCGCTTCGGCTGTTGAGGCACAGCAGAGGTATTCGTATGCATGGCATGCGAACGGCCCGGCTGCATGTATTGATCCATTCCATCACGATTACGTGTGATGTCGTGCATGTAGTCATAGTTGCTGGTGCCGTTGCTGTCGCTGATGACCCGCCCGCCAGTGACCGCTTCGCGTGCACCACCGTAGCCTGAGATATGGCGGGCTTTCAGAAAGCCTGCCACCTTGGCTGGATCATCACCTTCGTCCAACACGCCATTGCGGATCGCTTGGCTATAAGCCTTGTCGCTGTTGATCTTGAACGCACCATCCTGCAATGCGGCCGATGACTTGTATTGCTCAAGGCTCAACCCGTTCTTCCAGTTAGAGGAGTCCTCAAGAAAACGCGTCATACCACCGCTACTCGCCCACTTCCATTCCGCACCACGTACCTTTTGTGGATCGAAACCGGCATCGGTCATCGCGGCGTTGAGCTTGGCACGATCTACATATCCCGCATCGGCTAACCAGCCCGCCCCTGCTTGATAACGACCGACGTAACCTTGTCTATTAGTAATCTGCAAATCGCCGCCATTGCTTTCGGTCATGACGGTCGATGCAATCAGACGACGAGTCATCGCGTCATCGAGACCCGCTATGTTGCCTTGATCGTAGCTTTGAGCGGTGGCCGCCGCTTTTTCTCGTCTATCAGCCATGATGCATGTCCTCTGGATATGACGGTTAGGAAAAACACCAGCCTTCTACTGGTGCCTGGGGGTGACTACTTCACAACTCTTTACATTGCAGCGCTTGAATTCTTTTTTGCGGCTTGGTTTTCGTAAAAACGAACGTTGTGGAGCCTGGCCCACGCGTTTCTGTACCATCGTCTAGATAGGCCTCTACAAATGCCTCACCTGCATTAAGACCGATCGCATAGAACTTGGTCTGCAATGAATCAGGCCCACCGTCATCGTCTCCCCCACACTTGTCTGCGATCAATCGCACCGATGTAGCCGCCGGCAACTGGCGCTTCAAGACTTCGGAATACTCTGGACTAGCGTAGAACTTCTTCACTGCAATGGATTGCACACTCTGCGCATCGCCATTGAGCGTGATGCCTGACTCGCCTTCATTGGCTTGATTCGGCGCTACCTCAGCACCCTGGCCTCCATCCGGCACATCTACTGCGCCAAATCCATCGAGTAGTAAGGTCCCGCTGCGATACTGCGCACTCTCGGGATCTGTGCTATCGGAATTAGATTTTGGGGAAGTATCGCGCCACTGCACACCGGGAACTGAATCAAAGATCGCCCAAGGCGTTCCGTTCCTGGCAACAAGTAACGAAACGACTTGGTAAAGTGATGTCATTCGTTCGGCTCCTTCTGAACTCCTGGTCTGAGACACACTTTTACTCTGACTTCCTTGCAAATTTTGCTGTTTTTCAAGAGGCATGACAGCCATTTTTTCTGGGGCAGCTTCTTGCTTACATGATGCAAGCAGCAAAAAACCACTGAGCATCAAAATGCCGATTAGATTTATTATAATTTTTATCACAAAAATCTCACTTAGATAAAATCCATTTAACTCAATACTGTATTTCAGTATTAGTTAAGAACCAACCTAGCGCAACCTGAAGACAAATAAATCGCTCACTTCCATAGCCACATGATAAATCACGCCCTTCCTTCTACCTCTGTCGCAGACATTTTATTCACAGCCGCAGCAGACCAGATATCTCCAACAGACAACAACTACCACAGTCAACCACCTAACTAAAACTTCTCAAAAATAGGTCGGGTGCACTCAGCAAGTGTTACTTTACACACGCCAGCGAAACTTTTTTCGCATTTTTCAGTAGCCAAGCTTGATGCTTTCTCTTTCGTAGGTGCGATAGCAATGCCTGCCTGACCAGACGAGGAAACTGCGGTAGAAATACATTGATTATTAAAAGTTTCAAAAACTTGGCAACTTCCAGCCCCAAAAGATTCGCAGCGACTAATAGCCTCTGCTTCAGCGTTATCCCTCTCAATTTTTCCAGCGGAAAACCCCATGTCCCCAGAGGAGTTCTTAGCCAAGGCTCCCCATGTTTTTATCCACCTACCCGTAGGCTGGGGCGGAGCTGGATTAGCCCTTGATGTGCCTGAATCAGGTCCACATTGGGGACTTCCAGGCGCAACGCCGTTTGGGCAGGCGGTCTGTGCAACAGTTGCGAAAGGAAAGCCGCACCAAATAGCAAGTGACATATAAAGAATATTGCGCATTAAATTTGAATTAAGCATTAGCTTTTCCTAAACGCCCATCGCTTTGGGGATTCTCTTGTTGCGGAACTCCTGCCACTCGACCACCTAGCTGCTCCGTAGTAGCGGTTTTTGTCTCGCTCCTGGGAGCCGGCTCTGCCGGTTGATAAGGCCTACCCGCCCCCGGCTCCTGATTGGCCCGGTCCAACTGCCCCAGCGCCGAGTAGGCCGTGAATTGGCCTAGCGTGCCCTGGAAGAAAGCCGCTGCCATCGGCGGTGCGG
>NZ_JAGHWZ010000041.1:0-3366 GCF_017746015.1 Xanthomonas sp. A1809
CCTCCGTCAGCGTCCAGTACAGTTTTGACGAACCCTCCGCCATGCTCGTCGCCAGGGCGATGATCAGCGAGGCGCGCAGCGCCGTCACCACCAGGCCCATGGCCGCCTCACGCGACTGCCCGGTCACGCTGCGATAGCCCTGGATCAAAATCCACAGCGTCAGCACCGTGAGCGCCACCACCCCCACCAACGCCGTCGTTCGCTGCAACAGATTCCACTGGAAAATCGCAATCTCATTGCGCAGGTCGTTGCAAGTAGAGCCAAGGCGAGCATTCCTGACCGCCTTGGCGATTTACAAGATCGCCGAAGCGCAACGACCAACACACCCGACCTATATGGACATCGAGCGCGAAGCAGTTTCTTGAGTCTGCACCTGGGTGGCCTGACGCTGGCTTTCCTCGGCCGCTTGCCGGCTGCTGTTTTCCAACGGCTGATTCTGCGCTTGATTGCGATCCACAAAAACCCGCTGCATTGCCGGGTCGGTCAGCTCGCCCTGCACTGCGAAAAAGCCGTCGCCGCTCTTGTTGGGTACCACATGGTCGATGCGTTGCAAACCACTGACCTTGGACTCGAACACGATTTGGCCGGCTGCCTGCTCGAGTTCCTTGCGGTTGGCAAAGCCGCCACGTTCACCCAGCGCCTCGAGCTTGCTCACTGCGCCGTTGTACATCGCGTTGTCGGGATGGCGCGGATCAGACAACAAGGGGCTGGAGGCTGCCTGTGCCGGCGCAGCAGGCGCGGCCGTGTGCTCAGGTTGCTTGGGTGTCGCCTGGGCCAACACCTTGGCCAAAGCGGCCTGGGTCTGCTGACCTGCGACGCCATCTATCTGCAACCCGTGCTCGCGCTGGAATTGCTCGACCGCATATTTGGTGTTGCCGCCGAAATCGCCATCCGCGCGCAACGGCTTGCCATCGCGACCAACGGCGCCAAGCTGAGCAAGCTGGCCTTGGAGCTGCTTCACCTGCTCGCCGCGCTCGCCTTGTTCGAGCTTGCCATCATTGGACTTCGAAACTTGATGGGATGTCGAACCAGACGTCACGCTGTGCTTGAGATCGACACCATCGCGCTTGACGCTTTCTATCAAATCGGGAACGCGACGTTCCCAATTGCCCGCATATTCCTCGCATTCCTTGGCTGCCTTCACGCTCCAGGGTTTGCTAGGAGTAACTCCGTTGACAACGCGTCGCGCGTTGTAGACGTCGTGGCTATCATGATCGATGTAGCGATCAAGAGGCTTGCCTGTAAACAAGCCGTCACGCATACCTACAACTAGAACTTTTGCAGCGATTTCCGGTTGCTTGGCCATGTCCGGGTTGCGGACCATTTCACCGTTAAGGCCTAGCAACTTATCGAACTTCGCATAGTTGTAGTCGTGGGTAAGATGCACGTAACCACGCCCATAGAACTCCTCGCCGCCGCTATATCCAAGCTTGCGCGCTTGGCTGCGTCCGAAATCTTCTTCAGGCGCCTGAAAATTACGCGTCTCATGTTGAGCCGTCGCCAACATGTACGATATTTGCTTTGGATCTGTCACACCGTTCTCAAGAGCGGTTTTGACGATCAACCTAACAGAAGACTCCCGATCCACACCAAAGCCTTCAGTGCTCCGACCACGTCCATCGCTCATAGTATTCTCCGTACGTGCATATCATTAGAATTTGTTGTTGCATCTACCGGCATTGCAGACCCGAAGATGCGTTGCATGTACTCACTACCAATTACCACTCACTTCTAGTTGGACACCTCCTTCATTTCACCGTCTTGAAGCCGCTCGATCTTTTTCTTCGGATTAGCCGGATCATTCGTGTCTTCGGTTAACCGCTCTATCAGCACTGCCTCGTTATTCTTAAGCTCGTAGGTATCGAAGACGTGGATACAACATCCATCACCAGAAGTAGACGTCAGCATATTTCCTTTCACGGAGAATAGACCGTTGGCCATTACCGTAATATCGGATAGCGACTGATTGAAAACAAGGATTTTCTGCGCAGCATCGAAAAGATAGACACTGTAAGAGGGACCACCATAATTACCCTCTTTTCCAGACCACACCACTACATCTTCGTGCCCATCGCCATTGATATCGGTCAAAATGATTGAGTGGCGGTTCTTCTTGTAAGTGTCGTCTAGCGGACCATGATAGAACGTGGAATTACTATCCACGTACAAAGCCTCAGGCTCCAGTGCAATCGGCTTGGCTCCGGGGAATGTCACCTCCACGACCGGCGAACGGTTACATAGCATGATCCCCGGGCTATCTTCGGTGCAGCTCTGCGCATGAACTGAAACGGCAATTCCACCGATATCTGCGCTTATCTCGCCCTGCTCGTTGAGTTTTGCATTAGCAGTAGATGGCATTTTCAAATCCTTTTGCAACTCGTATTCAGGTTTTTTGCTAGCTTGATTTTTAGCAGGTGATTTTTCTCCGTCAGCCTCTGCGGATGGAGCATTACTAGGACTGCAAGCTGTGATCGAGACGACGCAAATCAAATAAATCACCCCGGCTACGGCCCTTGCTAATTCGCGCGTCAACATGGAAAATCCTTCTAACTCAAATCAATATTTCTTGAATATTGGATCAGAACAGCCCGAATATAGCACCTTGCATTCACCAGATCTGCTTTTTTTACAGTTTCCGATCGCTAAATCAATAGCGCGCTCCTTGGTCGCAGATCCCTGATAAAAACTATCCGACTGCGTAGAAACCAAAGCTGCACACTGATTACGATAAACCAAGTTTATCTTGCAATCGCTTGCTCCGTTTACAGAACATCGACGAATAGCAATATCCTTCGCCTTATCTTCCGACAACTCCCCTGCCGCAGTTCCAGCCTCACCGGTGGAATCGGAGCCAGCGATTGCCCCCCAGGTCTTAATCCACTCACCCGTTGGCCTCGGCGGAGGCGTGGGAATATCATCTCTTGAAGTACCAGAGTCAGGCCCACATTGCGGGCTCCCAGGGGCCACACCTGCCGGACAAGCCGTTTGAGCGAAAGCAGGGGCAGTCCAACTTACAAGAAGAATAATTGAAGCCAAGCGGATAATAATCATTTTTCACCACATCAGCTGAAAAGGCGACAAGTTACTTTTGTGCAAGCCCACGATTACCTGAACTAGGCTCTTGGGATGAAACGTCAGAAGAATTAACGGTATTTATTCCACGTGCCCTTTGAGGAGAAGTATCCTGCGTTTCTCTAGCCGGCGCCCCCGGCTCATAAGGCCGCCCAGCAGCCGGAGCTGACTGACCGCCTCGATCCAGCTGCCCCAGGGCAGAATACGCCGTGAACTGGCCCAGCGTGCCCTGGAAGAAGGCAGCGGCCATCGGCGGTGCGGTGATGATCAATGTCGTTAACACCAGTCCTAATC
>NZ_JAGHWZ010000042.1:0-16695 GCF_017746015.1 Xanthomonas sp. A1809
TGCGGATCGGGGGAGCTTACGGATGACGCGCGCGACCGGACGCTCACCGAGGAGGAATGGAACGCCATCGTTGCGCAGCTTGATGCTGGGCGGACCGACCAGGCAACGGCCGATGTCATTCGCTTTGCGCGTATGACCGCAGCCCGCCGCTCCGAATGCGTCAAGCTTGATTGGGCGGACATCAACTTCAAGAAGAAAACGGCGCGACTTCGCGAAACCAAGGCCAAAAACGGCAAATACAACGAGCGCGTGATCCCGTTGACCTCAGAGCCCATGGCCTTGATCGCCACGCGCTTCGAGGCCAGCGAAACAAAGAAGGGAGCGGTCTTTGTGACCTCGCGCGGGAAGCGCATTCGAGCAGACGCCGTCACGCAAGCTTGGGATCGGGTCCGTGAGCAAGTAGCCGAGAAGCTAGGAGACCCAGAGATTTTGACCGCGCGCATGCACGACCTTCGCCACACGCGCATCACGGAAATGGGACATCACCTCAACCCAGCGGAAGCAGCCAGGATCTCAGGCCACAAGGATCTGAAAACCTTCATGCGCTACTTCAACCCGGATCCCGTGGCACTGGGCAAAAAACTTGAACAGCTTGAACGCCAGGGCGGCGCAGGCACCGCTGTGGACGAGGTGGTAAAGCAGTTGTTGAGGCTGAGTCCCGAGGACATGGCCTCAGCTGTGGCGCTTGCTTTCCAAGCGCAAGCCAAAGCTTCATCGCGCGCACCAACTGCGTGCGCAGCTGGTCCCACGCAATTGCCTGCCTAGAAAAATAACAAAAATAAATACAAAAATCTACCAATAACCAATATCTTGACTTAAAATTAAATAATGCTATTTATTGATTTTATTGGAAATTTCTGAAATGAATAGGAAGCCGCACCAAGAAAATAAAAATCACGATGTAGGGCCTGGGACAAGAATAGCGCTGATACTCTCGATAATCATCACAGTGCTTGCTTGGTGGCTGATGCTAGCGGTCATGATAAATTCACATCAGTGACTAAACAAAAATTTTATCACCGCCTCCATAATTAAGCCAGGCCGCTCCAACTTGTATTCACTGACAACATAGATCCAGGCGAACGCAAAGACTACAGCAAAAATGAAAACCACCAGAAAGGACACGATTCCAATTGATATTTTTTTTCCGATCAACGACGACAGAATCCATAGAAGCGGCAATAGCAAGAAAACCCCCAGAGACTGGGAAAGCATCGTAGCCAAATATCCCTTTGAAAAGGCGTAGGCAACGACACACAGGAATAGAAACGATGCGGAGACGCAGAAAAATAGCCCATCAACACCAATTCCGAAAATTCGCTTTCCCTTCGAAACATACAGGCCAAATCCCGCAATTATTGCAGACACAGCCGGACCAATATAAAGGAAGTAATCGAAGACCGCTCGACTTTCAGCCTCATTCAAAACCACAGGAGATCCAAAAAAAATTAGCGCAAAAAAAGCACTAAGGATCACATTAAATAAGGTTGTTCCAACACGCAGAGATGAAGTCGCCTGATTCGACAATTCATTCTTAACCTCAGTCAAACCCTCCCTTAGAGCACCGACATCACCTTCGACATCCTCAATCCGCGAATCAACAAGACCAAACTGCCCTCCCTCACCAAAAATCGCCGCACGCAGTGCACGAACCTCACTATCAAGCTGAGAAACTCTCAATGCGAGAAGCCTTGCTTGCTCTCGTTCTTTCGACCACTGCGGCTTAAAAATTTTAATAAAATCCTGGATCAGTGGTATCATTATGATCTCATCTTTTTAAATTAAGCCCCGCAACATCCAAGTGCCGTCCTTATCGATCAAGAAGCCATTCCCGATGAGATCATCGCCACAATCGATAATGAGCTGACGAAGCTGCGCGCTAGTGCTCCGATAACCAAGCTGACGCGATACGATCAACACCAACTCGTCCGGCCTAGCGCCGAGGTTATCGGTCACAACCTTGGTAATTGCTACCTTGATCTCAGCGGGCGGCAAAAACTCGGGACGTCGCAGTGTCAACGACTCGACCATCGAACGGTCCCGCACGCGGACCTCTTTCCCCGGAATGGCCAAGAAGTCCTGGTCAACGATCTGGACCCCACCCGTCGACACCACTGACCCAATCGCCTCTTCAACCGCCTGTTGGATACGCGAGCCAGCACGCTGCAAGCCCCAAAGCGTCCGTGCGCGCGTCACGACCTCGCTGCGATGAATGGGGCTTTCCACCTCAACGATCTGCCGCACGATGGTCGCCAATTGCCCTGTCGGCACTAAATGCAGCTCGAACTGGTTGCTCGGCACGGCGAAGGACGCCTCGATGTAAGGCTCAGTGTCCGGCGGACTTTGCGCCTCAATGAGTCCCATCTCAGTGACCTCACCGCGATCGACGGTGAGAATCTCCACCGGCACCGCACGGTGCGAAGACTTGGCACTGGGCTCTAAGGTGCCTGACTCCGACTTCGCTCTTTCAATGGCTACAACAAGTTTTTCAAGCTCTGCCTCAGGACGGTGGAACCAGTCCGAACTCCAAATCCGATAAACCTGCCAGCCCTTGTCACGCAGCACGCTTTCACGTAAGCGATCGCGATCGCGCGCGCTTCTGGCATCTCGGTATGACTGCCCGTCGCACTCAATGCCTAAAATGTAGCGCCCAGGCTCCTCTGGATTAGACACCGCAATGTCGACGAAGAAGCCAGCCAAACCGACATCGGTGTGCAGATCGTAGCCTCGCGCGCGAAGTGCTTGGGCCACCTCTTGTTCGAATACGCTGTGCTTAGCGTCTCGCGCCTGGGTGGCGAGGGTAAGGCGGCCCGTCCTTGCGTAGTTCAAGAAGAGCTTTAAAGCAAAGGTGCCCTTACCCTTGGCACGATCGGTGTCGATGTCTTCATCGGTGATCGAGGTAAAGACCTCGCAACGCGATTTGGCGCGGCTGATGAGCACATTCAAGCGCCGCTCGCCGCCGTCATTACTCACAGGACCGAAATTCATCGTCATGTGGCGCTGGGCATCACGCCCATAGCCCACAGAGATATAGATGACATCGCGCTCGTCGCCCTGGATGTTTTCGAGGCTCTTGACGAAGAAGGGCTCAGCCGGGTGATCGGCAAAGAACCCTTCTGTTTCCGGGTGCTGTCGGCGCAAGAGTTCCAACTCGTCGAGAATGGCGCGGCGCTGCGCTGTCGAGAAGGTCGCTACACCCAGCGTGAGTTGAGGGGTGTTTTGCGCATGCGCCAGCACTGCAAGTGCAACTGCCTTGGCTTCTTTGGGGTTGGTGCGCGTGTTGCCCCGGTCGTAGATGGCTTCAGGCAAATGATGCAGCCGCAAGCCCACACCTGCTTCACTGGTGTAGGGACTGGGGACGATGAAGAGCTTGCCTTCGTAGAACTGTTGATTGGAAACGGCAATGAGCGACTGATGGCGGCTCCGGTAGTGCCAACGGAGCATGCGCTCAGGTAATCCTCTTGCGCGGCAAAGCCCCAGGATGCTTTCGACATCTGACGCCTGTGCCCCACCCTCATCGTCATCCCGGTCACCGCCATCGCCCAGTGCTTTGGAGAAAAATCGTGTTGGCGGGAGCTGTCGCTCGTCACCCACGATCACTAACTGCTTAACGCGCGCGATCGCACCGAGCGCATCAATCGGCTGCACCTGGCTGGCTTCGTCAATGACCAGCATGTCAAAGTCCAGCGCGCCTGCCGGCAGGAACTGCGCTACCGACAACGGACTCATCATGAAGACGGGTTTGAGCGCTTGGATCGCAGGGGCGCACCGTTGCATCAATTGACGAATCGGCAGATGACCCTTTTTCCTGGCCATCTCGCCGATAAGAATAGCTGTTGGGCCGGTTGCACCGCCTTGGCGCGGGATCTTGCTGTGATGCGCCTTGACCACTTCATACCGAGCCAGCTGCATACGCTCCTGGTCAAGGCTTGCAAAGCTTGATACCACCTGAGACTGCCGCTGCCCGTCAAAGCTCGCCAACGCACGATCGCGCTGCACCAGCGCTTGAAGCAAAGCTTCGTAGTAAGACAGATCGAACACGCCCAAGGCATCGGCTCTCGCCAGCTTGGCACTGGCAAGACCATCGACTATTGCACCTAAGCCCTTACGCTCGGCCTCCTTGGCAATGGCAAGGTAAGACACCCAACTCCGAAGTCCTTCCGGGTCGGCTTGCCAGCTTGCCAGCTGGAGTTTGAGTGTTGCCAAAGGTGCATGGCTCGGATTACGCGTGATCTCTGCGTTGCCCTCAAACTGCAAGCCAACCAGAAGATCCATCACTTCGCCGGCCAATAGTCCTGCCGCAGAAGAACCTCCCTCAGCCCGATCAAGCAATGACTCGGGATCAACAATGCGCACAGCCAACAAGCGAAGCTCTGGATTGTGTTCAATCCAAGACGCGACTTGGCGAAGCTCATGCACCTTGCTATCTAGTGCTCCCCAGAACGGACCAAAGGCTGAGGTCCCATCAGCGGCCAGAGCGTCGTAAGCGGTAATGGCAGTTTGCGCCAGCTGGATTTCTTCAATGACCGCAAGCGCCTGCTCGATCGTGAGTTCCTGCGCATTAGCCAATAGGGCTGATTGCTGGGACGCAGCTTGCCAAAGGGCAGACTTCTCTTCCAGTTCCGATAGAGCAACGCGCTTGAGGACGGTCTCCTCGCCCCATGGGTTGCGCTCAGCAGACAACAACGCCTCATGGACAGGCGCCAAATCGCGAACGAGTTCTTCTAAAACTGGCTTTACGCGTTTGGCGATTTCGGTTGCCAATACGCGATCGCTGATGTCGGCCAAACGCTCACGAACTCCGCTCCCCAAGGGTCGGAGCGTTCGCATCCAGGCCACGACGCCTCTGAGGAAGGATGGGTTGGAGCGCTCGCGCTGCCAGTTTGAGCCAAACGCTTCTTGTCCTTGGGCGTCGTGCTCAACAATCTTCTTCTGAGCGCTCTTGGCATCCAGGAGAACATCGAGCGATCCAAGCATGTCCAACGCCGGAAGCTTAGGGTTAGAAAGGAGTGTGCGGATGGTCTGATTGGCGCGACGCCAATCTCCACTTAGGAAGCGGAACAAGCTCGTGCCGCGCATCGCCAACTGCCCACGCGCCGCTTCAAGCTCCGCGCTGTCTTTGCTCCATGCAGCGTCGCGGAATACAGAGGCCAGGTGGCTCTTCGCCTGCTGGACCGTTTCAACAGCCACAACGACCTCTTCGATTGCATCGACGCCCCGTTCCCAGATTTGGGCGACCAACGCATCGCGGTCAAGTTCCGGAATGGTCGTGGCGCGCTCCGCGATGGCAACCAGCCTAAGCGCCAGATCGAGCGTAAGTGGTGCCTTCTCGGCTAGAAGCTGCGTCAATCGTGTCAGATCAGGCCCGAGCCGAACCAAGGCACTGTGTGCCCCACCCAACGTTGCCAGCTCTTTCCCCAAAACGAAGCTGTTTGGCAGAACACGCAAAGTGGCCTTGGTAGCATCCCAGTCTCGCGCGAGCGCCTCCATCTGGATCTTGGCCTCGACCGCAGCTCTGGCCTTCTGAGCGTTTTCAAGCGTATCGATGACTGTCGAAGCGCGACCAGGCGCATCCCAGACCTTGCTTTGAAGCGAATCGGAGCCAAGTTTTGGCGCTTCAAGCAGAGCCTTAACGCGCTGAACGGCAAGGCCGGCGTCATCAAATCGGAGTGGAGGTGAAAGATCCAGTGCGCTGTGAAGCTCAGTGGTCGACACCTCCCAATCGTTCAATCGCTCGGTCAATCCAGCGACCAAGATGAGCAACCGATCGCGCTCACTCGGCAAGAGGCCATCGTTCTGAACGCCGCTCCAAGCGTGCTCATCTGGAACGCCAATTTCTTCAATTCGCTCGATCAGTTCGCGCAGGAGCGATTCCCTCTCCTCTTTTTGATGGGACGCCCAGGAGGTCGGCGCTTCAAGGGGCAGGCTTTGTGTCGTGTAGCCCAAGCGACGCAGGCGCACCATGTGTCCGAAGACTTGGTATGGCGTCAGTCCAGAGGGCTGGTGAGCTTCGTGGAGCCGCGCAACATGGGCGTTGAGTGTGTCGCGCTTTTCCGTTAGTTGCTCGATGATTGGCGAAGTGCTGGTTCGTTTGGGCTCGCCTAAGTGCAGCGTTTGCCGAAGCTCCTCCAGTAGAGAACGCTTGTTGGCTTTGTTGCTGTGGAGTTCCAAACAGGCCACGCCCACACCGACATGATCCAGTCGGCGCTTCACGACTTCGAGCGCGGCCATCTTCTCGGCCACAAACAACACCCGCTTTCCTTCGGCTACTGCTGCCGAGATGATGTTGGCAATGGTTTGGGACTTCCCCGTTCCAGGCGGACCTTGGACCAAGATGTTGTTGCCTTGAAGCACATCGTGCACAACCAGAGCTTGCGATGAGTCGCAATCAACGACATGGCGCATCCTCTCTGGCGGGATGATAAGGTCGAGTTCGCTATTTTCGTCGGTTAGGCTTGCACCTGGGAAACCGTCTTGAACCACCCCGCGTAGCATCGGGATGGCGTCGAGTCCGCCCAGCGCCTCCCAGCTTTGTGGGTCAAGATCCCGATACATCATGAACTTAGCGAACGAGAACAAGCCTAGGATGGCGTCATCACGAAGCACGCCCCAGGTCTCCTTACCTTCTAGCATGGCTTCCACAGAGGCCAGGTAGGCATCGACATCGAGCGTTTCGAACTCATCAATGCTCGGCAAGCGAAGGCCAAACTCGCGCTGCAAGAACAACTGCAACGACAAGTTCGCTTGAATATCGTCGCCGGTCCATTTGAGGTGAAACTTCTCGCCTGCCGTGCTTCGCTCCAACTGCACCGGGATGAGCACCAAGGGCGCGAAGCGGTCAGTCTGAGGAGCGGAAGTAGCACGCCAACGCAAGTAGCCGACGGCCAAGTAAAGAACATTGACGCCCTGCTCTTCTTGAAGCGTCCGCGCATCCATGTAGAGATCCAATAAGCGCTTCTGCAGACCTGTCGGCGTTAGGCGTGTTGTGAGATGCGCATCCCAATGCGCTTTGACACGCCCGTTCTCATCCAGCTCAAAATCGGGTTGCGCGATCAGCCCTGGGTCTTCCGGTGCCTCGTCAAGTAGGACCTCATCAATGTCATCGTCATCGCCAAGGCTATCAGTAGCGTTCGCTTGCTTCGGATCCTCCTTGCCAGCAACAAAGGTGAAACGCTTTCCTTCGGTCACCAAGGTCTGATACATCGCCTTGGCAAGCTCATGGACAACCTCGATGGTCTTTGCACGCCCGCCTCTGGGTGTGTGGAGCAGGCGATTGCGTGTCGACAGATCCAACAGCTCCAAACGGGCTTTTTCAACCTTGTCTTTGAGGCTACCTGCTCCCCGGAGCGAAGAAGTCTCCTCGCCAGCCTGCGCCACTGCCATCTGATCCATCGACACCCCTAAGAGGAAGCGCGACGCGCGGGATGCAGCACCGCGCCTTCCTCAAATGCTTTTGCCTATAATGCGCTCAATGTAATGCGTGTTCCAGCCGATCTGGGGGATCTGTGGGCGAGTTGCGCAGTAGCGAGATTCACTGGGTGGTTCACAGCTACATTGGCGTTGAGGGCGGCTACCTGGGCGACTTCTCCTACAAGACACACCGAGAGTTCTACCCTGGCTTTTGTGATCTGGACCTGGATCCGGATGCCTTCACCGGCAACACGACCAAGGAACGTTTTATTGCAATCCTGACGGGGGTCGAAGGACATCAACAAGCAGCGATCCTTCGGGGCATCGCTCGCAAGTATCCCCAAGGCAGTGAGCATCTTCGAACCCAACAGGCTTGCCGCCGGTTGTTGGAATTGGCCACGCGCTGTGCTGACGGACTTTCGGTCCAAGACAGCAGCCCATCTATCACCAGCGATGTCTTGAAGCGCGCATTGGCTGATGCCAACACGCTCATCCAAAGCGCAGGACCGACCCACGCGGTGGACCGCATTCACACCGCACTTCATGCTTACCTCAAAGCGGTCTGTCACGCCCAAGGGATTGACGCCCCCGCCGGCGCGACCATCACCAATTTGTTCAAGCTGCTCCGGAACGAGCATCCGGGCTTGCGCGACTTGGGCAGCCAATCGGACACGATGAACAATGTTCTGCGGTCGTTGAGCAATGTCATCGACAGTCTCAATCCAGCTCGCAATCACGGAAGCTTGGCGCATCCAAACGAGGCGTTGTTAGAAAACGATGAGGCGGTCCTAGTCATCAACGCTGCCAGAGCGATTTTCCAGTATTTGGATAAGAAGTTCGCTAAGTAGCTATCCCGCCGCCAATGAGGGGCCGCCTCAGCAACTACGAAATCGAGATCTGCCTTTCAGTGTTGCCAATCTCATCCAGATGCATAAAGCGAAAGTCTTTGCCACGAAAAAGAGCCCCGCATGGGGGCTCCTGTGTCGCTGGCATTGAAGCCTCAGTCTCGGCGCCGGGTGCCGATGGCGGGCGGCGTTGTTCCGATCATTTGGCGGGAGCCTTCCGCGACGATCGTAGCTTCCAGCCAAATGCCTAGGCGCACCATCGGTCTGCTGCGCGATCAGCGGTCAGAAATATCTGAGCCATCATAGACTTGGCTTCGGTGGCCGGAACTTCAACTCCCAATGCGCTACCCCAGCCTCGCCATCAGGCAAAGGCAAATCCCCAACCGTTGCCTCAGGCGTCAGCACCTCGATCGGCTGTGGGGCAAAGTTCTTCTCCAAGGCCTCAGCCGTCTCCACCATCGCTTTTCGAGCCCGCTTGATCCGCCCCTGCTGGATCGCTTGGATGCGCGGGGAGACATGCCTCTTCGTTCGCGCCAAGCGCCGCTGTGCTCTGGCCACCACTTTCGTATCGGGATCGTATTCTTGCTCATAGAGCTTGGCTTTCGCATCTAGCACGGCCATGCGCGCCTTGTAAGGTCGCACCAACGCATGGGCATACTTGCTGATTGAGCGAGCAAGCATCTCGGTGTCTTCAAAGAAAAATGGCTTGGTGGCGTAGCTATCTGCTCGCCGGCAAACGAGTGTGGAGTGCGCCCGCTGGAACTCGGGTTCAATCTGGATACCCGGGATCTGGCGGAGCACTTCCAAAGACTGCTGCGCCACCTCTCGCTGGGCTTCAAGCCAATCTTCGATCAGCTGCGCCTCTTGGTTTAGGACCTCCGCGTCTTGTCGGCCCGAGGAGCGAGCCAGACGCGTCACCTTACTGAGATGCCGCGCTTGTCCACTGTAAGGGGTGTAGAGCCCTGGGCGGGGGGCGGGTTGGCGGGCCAAGCGCTCTTTGATCTGCCGCACCCGCTCTGCGCCTGACAATCGTGTCTGCCCAACCGCTGTGCGTCCGTCCAATCCAGAAGCCTGTGCATTGACCCGATCCCGAAGTGCTGTCGCATGGCTATGAGACGGCGGCACCTCGTGCACGAGACCACCGCTTTTTTTCATGTGCTCAGCGACAAGCTTTGAAAGCGCCAGTGCTGCTTCTCGCCCACCTGCCCCTCTCACTTCTGCTGTGAACTTCGTTTTGCGCATCACCGCCACTTTGGCTTTGCCCAAGTGCTTGCCTGGCCGGCGCGTGAGTTCGCGGGCGCGTTCAAACTCTCCATTACGCGCGGCTTCGTGTGCCTGTGCTCGGAGACTGCGATGATCTACCCGAGCCGGGGCGCCCGCATTTTTCAAGTGCGCATTGATGACCATTGCAATGTCTTTGCGGATTTGCCGCAGCGCTCGTGTGCCGCCGCCTTGTCGCGCATCAAACTCAGCGCAGGCGCGCTCCCCTAGTCCTCCCGGTCCGACTTGTCGCGCTGACATCAGCAAATGCACATGATGATTGCGCTGATCACCATATTTGCTTGGTGTGTGCACAGCGACCAATACGGCGACTTTGAACCGATTGACGAGCAATTGGCCAAGCGCCAAAGCGAGCGCTCTCCGTTGGTGTGGATCAAGTTGGTGCGGAAGCGACACCTCGACTTCTCGGCAAACGCGTGCGTTCTTGCGCGTCTCGGCCGCTTCGTTCGCGTTCCAAAAATACTGTGCATCAAAGCACCACTCGGGCGCTCCTTTCGGCGCAAGCATCTGATGGAAATCGACACCGCCTCGGTGGGAATAATTGTGGCCAAGCCCTGTGCTCATATCGAACAGATCAAACCCTGCGCGGTAAGCAGCTGCTGCGACCGAAGAGTCGCCGTTGCCTCGACTGAAAGACTTCATTGTTGCGTGATAAATCGCCATTTGTGAAACTCCTGTTTGTGGAGCACACAAAGAAGCGGCATAACATCCCGTGTCGAGAGAAAAGCGAACTCGACAGCACAGAGACCTCGGTCACGAGGTTTTGAAGTGGCTGTGTTGCATTGCGAAGCGTAGGCAACGAGGTGGCGAAAGCCACCGCACCGACGCGCAGCGTTGGCGCACGGTTTCTGCAAAGCAGAAACCGTGCGCTCTTGCTCTTTAATTTTTTCTTTGAATTTTTTTGCGACAGTTGGATCAACCATTGCTCTTTTCACATATAAATATTAGTTATACCAAAGAATGAATAAGACCTGTACGAGCCTGATTACGCCCTAACGCCATGTGTCGTTTTTTACGCTGACTGTCCATGCAGAAGTGATGTCCCGTGGCCTCGGGAAATCCAAGCAGCCGCAGGACGAATTGCCGTCAGGTTGGTAGCATCACCAACGCCGATCGAACGCTAAGTCGCAATAGCTGCGGAAACAAGGAAGCAAAATGCCCAATGACTACTGGGACATGGATGACAAGAACCACCCCACCCTGTTGAGCCTTGCCAGCGTGAGCACCTCAATGCTCGTGCCCTTTCCAGTGGGAAGACTGCCGGATGCTTCTTTGCTCTGGCTCAATGAGCGCTGGTTTCACGACTTAGGCATAGCCATCCACGACGCGCCAACTCGGGCCCGCATCTCAGCGTCCTTGCTTGAGCGCTTTGCCGTGACCTCTATCGAAGCCCACTGCGTTGCCGGCACCTTCGGCGGACAGACACTGGGCGCTGATCGCTATGGTGGGAGCGGTGGGGCGATCCACGGGGGGAGTGGCCGCTGTGGCTCCGATGGCATGCTCATCGCCAAAGGAACCGGCCCCACGCCACTGGTCTCCGAGGCCCATGATTGGTCACACTCCCATGGCTGTCTCTATCTTTACGATGCCATTCGCGAGGCAGTCGCCAGCGAAATCCTCAACGCAGAACTCCCCCATGGGGCAGTCCCCATCGTTGCCATCATTGATGCCGGCTTCTCCCTGGCGCGCACCGATGCCGACGAGCCGGAGCGGTGCGCCATTCTGATCAGGCCTGCTTTCCTGCGCTTGGCGCATTTCGAGCGCAGCCTGTATTTCGGGACATCAGGCAGTGCAAACAGCGATCAATTTCAAGATAGCCTGCGGGTCAAAGATGCCATCCACTTTGCCGACGAACACACGCAGCGCGATGCCGGCAAACCCAATGACCTAGGCGTTGACTTGTCTGCGCTCTACCTCCGCCTTGCCGAGCAGATTGCCGCAAGTCGCGCGCATCGCCTCTGGACCGGACGCCCGACAAGCGACAACATCACATCGAACGCGCAGTTTCTGGATTTCGGCGGCTTCCGCGCAGTTCCCACCTGGAAGCGTGGCACCGATGGGCATCGTCACTTCTTCGGCGATGAGATGCGTGATGTTCGCCACTCGCTTCCCTCGCTTGCCTACTTCTTCAAGAAGTATTCCCGCTTTGACAAGGCAATCGCCAACATCGATCAGCTGCTCATCCAGATCGAGCATCACATGGAAGCTGCGTTTCTCCATCACTGTGCAGAAGCGTGTGCCTTGCCTCAGTCAAGCCCAGAGGCGTTGCATTTCAAAGCGCTCATTGCGCGCTACTACCGCGAGCAACAGCGCATTGACTATGCGCTCGATCAGCCCACAAAGCACGATGAGCGCCACGATTGGCTCTCTGACCACATCAAAGGCAAAGCAACCCAGGGCTCTCAGACAGGCGAGGAGATCAACTCGCTCCTGCGCGCACTTCCGAACGCAGCTCTCCATCTTTGTGCCGCCAACCGCTGGCTGAGACCACGACCACGCCTTTCCTATCGCGTCTCCAAGCGCCGAGCGATCAAGCTGGTGCGGTCGATATTGGCCGATCGGTCGTCGGGACCCGAGCGGGTCTCGGCCTTTATCGCAACCGAGGTCGCGGTCTCACGCCGTGTCTGGAAAGGCTTACCACCACACTGGCTTGTCTTGGGCTACGCAAGCGATCACGTGTCCACCGCCTTGTATTTCTTTGATACGCATCGTATGGCCTATACAGCCCAGCTGGAGGGGCCACGCGTGCGTGGGGGAACACTGATCTTCGGTGCCGAAGTCGCAGATGAGACACTCGGCATCACCAATTCTGGCCATCGAACCGTCGCGCGTGTCGACTGCGAACCCACCAGCTACCTGGTAGGTCTAAGCTTGAACGGGCGTGCATCAATCGCTGCCGCACTGCTCACCTTCCCGGACGCTGCAGTTGCAGCGCAAACATTGAGCTCAACCACCGCCCATGCAACCTAATGCCGTTGATGCGCAGGCGCTTGGCCTGGCAATGCAACTCCTGTTCAAGACTGACCGCAAGAAGTTCAGTATCGCAGCGGCTTATGTGTGGCTATGGCCTGCAATTCGCCTAGGCCAGCTCGTCACGATTAAAGACGAAGACGGGGTCTGGACCGGCTACGCCTTATGGGCTTATCTGACGCCTGAAACCGCCAGTCATTTGGTTCTGCAAGATCCGCCGTTCTTGCCAATTAGCGACTGGAACGAAGGTGATCAACTCTGGATCTTGGATTTCGTGGCTATGCCAGGGCATCACCGACGCCTGGCGAGAGCACTCCGGCATCGCTTGCGCCCTCACTTCAAGCAAGCGCATCGCTTGGTGCGAGATAAGACGGGCGCTATGCTGGGAACCAAGACCCACAGACTTCGCAAAAATAGCTGAGGAAGACACGTTGCTTCCTTGATACGAATGGACGAACCGAAGCGACAAGGCAGTTGCAGCCTATGCACGAAGTGACATCAAGGTCGACCAAGGCCTGGACTGGATTTTTGTTCCTGGGCTTCGGTTCTGGTTTGCCCTATCCGCTGATCGGCAGCACCTTAGGCTATTGGCTCAGCGAAAAGTCGCTTTCGATCGCAGTCATCGGTGCCTTGGCTTGGACCGCACTTCCCTACTCTCTCAAATTCCTATGGGCCCGCCATCTCGACCAACGTCGTGCGCCGGTCGTTAGAAGCACCATGTCGCACCGTCAAGGCTGGATTGTCTTGTCTTCGATCATGGTCGCCATCTCTCTCCTAGGCCTTGTCCTGAGCGTTGTCGCTGGCAGCCTTCCGCTGATTGCACTGAGCTGCATCGCAGCAGCCTTTGGCGGTGCGACCCTGGATGCCTCAGTCGATGCGTTCCGGATCGAACAAGAGGCAGTGCACCAGCAGCCAGCCAAGCTCCTCACTGCCTACCAATTTGGCTACCGCATTGCTCTGCTGTTGAGCGACGGTCTGGTGTTCTTGCTCGCAGCGCGGCTGTCCTGGCAAGTTGCTTATGCAATTCTGCTGCCCCTGATGTTGGTGCCGATCTGCGGAACGCTCTTTCTGCGATCTGCCCCCGATAGCGCTCTCACCCCAGATCGCGCGAGTGCGAAGAAGCAGGGGTCTACGCTGATATCCCTTCGACCCTCCACGCTCCAAGGATGGATCGCGGTCATCGTCTTCATTGGCTGCTATCGCCTACCGGATATTCTTCTGGGTCCCATGATCAATCCTTTCTTCTATGCCCTTGGCATTGGAAAGAGCGTGGTCGGATCCCTGCATATTTGGCTTGGGATCCCAGCGGCCTTCCTCGGAATTTTGGCTGCAGGCACTAGCTTGAAGCGCATGTCTTTGAGCACGACCATTCTTGTTGGCGCAGCTCTCCAAGCCCTTGCCCTCCTCGTTCTTGCATTGCTTTCGTCCAATGAGCGGTCTGCTGAACTGCTTTGGGCTAGCGTTATTTTTCAAAACCTTGCCAGTAGCTATACCGGCATCGCGTTGGTTGCTTACATGTCAAAGCTGGTCACGCTTGGACGCGCAGGAGAGCACTACGCTTGGCTAACCAGCTTCTACTCGATCTTCGGCAGGGTGCTTGCCGGCTTCTCAGGCCTTGCAGTGGCTTATCTCACAACCCACTACGGACAAATCCGGGGCTATGGCATGTTTTTCATTGGCATCTGCTTGACATGCGTGCCTGCCCTCTTTGTCTACTCGCTCATCATTCGCAACACCCTCAGAGCGCGGCCCGAGCCGTAGTGACATCACGCAATCGCCTCCCAAAGCCCATAGCGGCTGCTTATGACTATGTAATGCTTGAACTCATCGTTTCACGCCAAGCCTGTCGGCTTCTTATCTCAGCGCTAGCCAATTAGATAGATGCCTAATTGGCTAGCGCCAGCAAACCTCCTAGTTTCGACTTCTCGTTAGCCCAAGCAAGCACTCACCCTTTGAACTCGCTTTCACATACACAGATGTTTCACCAAGATCGGTTTTGTAAAATACCTCCTTGCTGGCATCGGCGAGTGGCGCATGGGGATTGGGTGGCAGGACATATGGAGTGAGCGCAAATTTCTGCTTGATCTTAGAAACCTCATAACAACGTCCGGGCGTCAATTCCATATACGCAAAGCTCACTCCTTTGTCGAGCTCAGGTGGAACCCTGAACTCAACAAAGGAGACTCCATACTGATCCTTTGTCTTCAATGCAGCTGAACGAAAAGCAATATTCAAGGACCGGCTTGAACTCACTTGCCGAAAATCACTGAACCCGATATCACGGAAAGTTTCATAGTTGATCGGCTTAGCAGGATTATAAAATTTACTAACAACCTCATCCAAATTCAATTGAGAATCCTTATTTTCAGCGTGCACACTCATCGCCGCAGAAAAATTGAGAATTACCAAAAACGCCATTTTTTTCGAAAACATCATGCCAGACACCCTCATAAATTCAGGATCCTCATACTATGTCATCAGCCCCCAGCGGGATTCCTACTGTCCCAATAGTTCCCATAGTATTGCTCATAGGTAATATCATCACTTTTATTATCCGGGGTTCCATTCACATCAATATGCTCGCCATTCCTGAAAGACTCGCCGATTTGCGCTGAAGCGGCATCCCAGCCTATCTGGCCAGCTTTATATGCGTCATATGTGGCGTTGTAAGAAGCTACATTGGCGGGATCTGCGGCAATGTTAAAACCAATACCCTGTGCGGTAAGCTCTCTCTGGACCGCAATGGAGTAGATTGTTGCTTCACCTTCAGTTGCCAAACCCATATTAATGGCCGATGCTCGATCTGTTACAGTATTCCACTCCCCATCAAAAAGTGAATGCCCTAATTCATGCGTTAATTGGGACGCGGTGTCACTCGCGTTGGCATAGGTTTTGATGTAAACCGTTCCGCCGCCCGTAGCAGCATAATCGGTCCGAGAATATGTATCCGTGGTCGCTATTTGAAAACCTTTCGCCTGCGCCAACTGAACAAGTCCTTCTAAGGTCGCTGACTTGTTGACCAAAATATCAACCTCTGCTCCAAGATCCGTGGTCGTATTCTTGTCTAATGGGTTAGGCACTCCACCTCCACCACCTCCCGGAGGCGGTGTCGGGAACTCGATCGGCGGAGAGGGTGGAAGCGACGGTGGCCCCGAAGGTGGCGGGTTAACAACCACTGGCGGCAGCGTAGGCGGCTCGCTTGGATCGACGTCCGCAGCGGCTGCCGCACCTGCGACTAAGAACAGCTCTTCGCTTGTCAATTCTCTCATTACAGCACTCCATCCTGTGAGTAGATTTTTTTCTGATCGTTTTTTTCATTGAATGCGCCTTGCCGCCTTTTCCCTCGAATTTATTTTGATAAGCGTTACAACCCCTCATTGTTGGCTGGATTTCTCAGCCGTTTCCCCGGCCTCGTCCCGTTCAAATTTGCTAGGCTGCTCTTTGATCAAGGGCCTTAGAGCTCCGCCCACGAAGAGATAGTGCATATCGCACATCCGAGAGATGTTCTTGTCATGCGTCACAATGACTGTGGTCGCGCCGATGCTCTTGATATTCTTCATCAGCTGTATGCCCATCTGCTCATCAATCCCAGTCGTTGGCTCATCCATCAACAACAACTTGGTGCGCCTATAGAAGGCTCTGGCTAAGAAGACCCGTTGTTTTTGACCACCTGACAGCGTATTTCCCAGGTCGCCGACTCTGGTGTTGAAGCCCATTGGCATACGCTGAATATCGTCGTGGATGCATGCCAATTTCGCAGCCTGCACAAGACGCTCTTGATCAATGTGCTCATCGAACATGGAGATATTTTCCGACAGCGTTCCCGACAACAGATTGTCTCCCTGCATGACGATGCTGACCTTGCTCCGGTAGCTCGACTTACCGACTTTCCGCAGATCCTCTCCATTGACTAAGAAGTCCCCGACTTGAAGATCTTCAAGCCCCGCCAGAACGCGGATGAGCGTGGTCTTACCCACGCCTGAGTTCCCGACAATTGCAATCACCTGGCCTGCCGGGGCCCTGAGCTGCAAGGCGCTCATGATCCACTTGTCCGTAGACGAGTAGCGGAAATAGCCGTTGGCAATTGCAATGGTGGGCGCAGCGTCTTCCAGTGCGCCGTTGCCATGCAGAAACGACTCGGGCTCGCTGTGCGTGATGTCTGAAATGCGCTCGGTGTGCAAGCGAAGCA
>NZ_JAGHWZ010000043.1:0-189 GCF_017746015.1 Xanthomonas sp. A1809
CGACCTCACCGCACAAGCACGCGAGGGCAAGCTAGACCCGATCATCGGCCGCGACGACGAGATCCGCCAGGTGGTCGATATCCTGATGCGCCGCCGCCAGAACAACCCGATCCTGGTCGGCGAGGCCGGTGTCGGCAAGACCGCGGTGGTGGAAGGCTTCGCACAACGCATCGCGCGCGGCGATGTGCC
>NZ_JAGHWZ010000043.1:259-792 GCF_017746015.1 Xanthomonas sp. A1809
GAAGTGCAGGCCAGCCCCAAGCCGATCATTTTGTTTGTCGACGAAACCCACACCCTGGTCGGCGCCGGTGGCGCGGCCGGTACCGGCGATGCGGCCAACCTGCTCAAGCCCGCACTGGCGCGTGGCACCTTGCGCACCGTGGGGGCGACCACGTTTGCCGAGTACAAGAAGTACATCGAAAAGGATCCGGCATTGACGCGGCGCTTCCAGGCCGTGCAGGTGGACGAGCCGGACGAGGCCAAGGCGGTGCGCATGATGCGCGGCGTCGCTTCGATGATGGAACAGCACCACCGTGTGCAGATCCTGGACGAAGCGCTGGAAGCGGCAGTCAAGCTCAGTCACCGCTACATCCCAGCGCGGCAGCTGCCGGACAAATCGGTGAGCCTGCTCGACACCGCCTGCGCGCGCGTGGCGGTGAGCCTGCACGCTACGCCTGCGGAAGTGGACGACAGTCGCCGCCGCATCGAATCGCTGGAGACCGAGCACGCCATCATCGAGCGCGAGCGTGCGATTGGCATCGTGGTGGAGGAGCG
>NZ_JAGHWZ010000044.1:0-1200 GCF_017746015.1 Xanthomonas sp. A1809
TGTCGACTCCCCGTAAACTTGATCCAGCCATAACTAGAGGTCTCCGGGCACACTAGCCATCAAGGAGACCACCAATGCGCAAGAGCAAGTTCACCGATAGCCAGATCGTCGCCACGCTGAAGCAGGTCGAGGGTGGCCGCCAAGTCAAGGATGTGTGTCGTGAGCTAGGGATTTCCGATGCGACGTACTACGTCTGGAAATCCAAGTACGGCGGCATGGAGGCCGCTGATGTGCAGCGCCTTCGCGACCTGGAGACCGAGCACAACAAGCTCAAACGCATGTACGCCGAGCTGGCGATGGAAAACCATGCATTGAAGGATGTCATCGCAAAAAAACTGTAGACCCGGCGCACAAGCGCCCGCTTCTGGCCTGGCTCATCGAGCAGCATGGCTGGAGCGAGCGCCGGGCCTGTTCGGTGGTTGGCGTGGCGCGCTCGACGATGCGCTATCAGCGTCGTCCCGATCGGGATGATGAGGTTATCGCGCTGTTGTCCGAGTTGGCCGAGCGTTTTCCTGAGCGTGGATTTGGAAAACTTTTTCAAATCATCCGCCGTCGCGGACATGTGTGGAACCACAAGAGGGTCTGGCGCGTGTATTGCCTGATGAAGCTCAATCAACGTCGTCGCAGCAGGCGCCGGGTACCGACGCGTCATCCACAGCCGCTGGCCTGCGGTGATCGCCCCAATGCTGGATGGTCGATCGACTTCATGTCCGATGCGTTATGGGACGGTCGGCGTTTTCGCACGTTCAATGTCATCGACGATTTCAGTCGGGAAGCCTTGGCGATCGAAGTGGACCTGAATCTTCCGGCCGCCCGCGTCATCCGCACGTTGGAACGCATCGCAGCTTGGCGCGGCTATCCGAACAAGCTACGTTTGGACAACGGGCCGGAATTTGTCGCGCTGGCCTTGTCCGAGTGGGCCGAGCGTAAGGGCATCGCCTTGGACTTCATTGAACCGGGGCGTCCGATGCAGAACGGTTTTATCGAACGCTTCAACGGCAGCTACAGGCGCGGCGTGCTGGACATGCATCTCTTCCGCACGCTGAGCGAGGTCCGCGAACAGACCGAACACTGGCTTGCCGACTACAACCAACAGATCCCGCACGACAGCCTGGGCGGACTAACGCCCGCTGAGTTCCGTGATCAACATCAACCGCAGACCTCTAGTTTTAGCTGGCATTGAATTGCGGGGAGTCGACA
>NZ_JAGHWZ010000045.1:0-1934 GCF_017746015.1 Xanthomonas sp. A1809
ACCAACAGCTACAACGCGCGCAACGGCAAAACCCGCGTCACCACCACCACAGCCACGCAAACCATCGACCAGCAGGCGCTCACTGCCGGCGGCAACCTGATCCTCAGCGCCGGCAATGACGTCAATCTGGTCGCTGCCAAGCTTGATGCAGGCAAGGGCTTGGGCATCAGCGCCGGCAACGACATCAACGCCAGCACGCTGACCACGGTGGACACCAGCGATGTCCTGGAAACGCGCAAGCGCTTCAAGCAAACCACCGCGACCCGCGACGAAACCGTCCACGGCACCGAATTCAGCGCCGGCGGCAACCTCGCCATGCAGGCGGGCAATGACATCAGTCTGACCGCGGCTAGCGTCGCCACCAAGGAAGGCGGCATCACCCTGGCCGCCGGCAACGACGTCAACCTGCTCGCCGCCAGCGAGCAGCACGATGCCGTGCAGGACATGACCAAGAAGAAGAAGGGCACGTTCAGTAGCAAGACGACGACAACGCATGACGAGTGGCACGACAACGTCGCGGTCACCACCACGCTCAGTGGCGACACGGTACAGATCGCGGCGGGTAACGATCTGCTGTCGCAAGGCGCACAGGTCGCCAGCACCGGCGATGTGGTGTTGGCCGCTGGCAACAACCTCACGTTGGACGCGGTGCAGAACACGCACAGCGAGGAACACGAAAAGACAGTCAAGAAGTCCGGCCTGTATGGCGGTGGTGGATTTAGCGTCGCCTTGGGCGTGACCAAGAAGACCGATGGATTGGATGTCACCGAGGTCACCAACACCGGCAGCCTGGTCGGCAGCACGGATGGCTCGGTGACGATGACGGCCGGCAACAAGGTCGCCATCACAGGTAGCGAGGTGCTGAGTGCCACCAGCACCACCATCGTGGGCAAGGAAGTCACGATTGCGGCGGCAGAAAACACCGTGGACACGGTGCAGACGTCCAAGCAGCAGAGTGCAGGCATTACCTTGGGGTTGACTGGTGGGGCTGTAGATGCCGCGCAGGCGATCTACGGCGCTGTCAAGCGTGGCTCGGAGGTCGAAGACGATCGCCTGAAGGCGCTCTACGCCGCCAAGGCAGGTTACGCGGTCAGCGACACAGTGGGCTTGGTCGGCAATGGCCTGAAGGGCTACGACGGCCAGGCGGTTGCCGGCAACATGACCAAGACCGGCGCCGCCGCTGCGGATGGCGCACAAGGTGCAGCCAATGCGGCGGGCGTGAGCTTGCGCCTTGGCATCGGCGCCAGCAGCTCGTCGAGCAAGACGACCACGCACGAGGAAACCACCGGCGGTAGCCGCATCCTCAGCAACGGCGATATCACCATCGCCGCGACCGGGGGCGACCTCAACGTCATCGGCAGCAAGATTGCTGGTGAAAACGTGGCCCTGGCCGCTGCAAACAATCTCAACCTGCTGAGCAACAAGGAAACCAATACCACCAAATCGGAGAACAAGAACGCTGGCGGCGAGATCGGTGTCAGCGTCGGTGCGACGACTGGCTACTATCTGACAGTGTCTGCAGGCAAGGGCAGCGCCAAGGGCAATAGCGATTTGCGCGCGGAAAGCGTAGTCACTGCCAACGACACGTTGACATTGGTGAGCGGTAACGATACTACGATCCAGGGCGCGCAAGCTGTCGGCAACAAGGTCCTAGCCAGTGTCGGCGGCGATCTGCTGATTAAGAGCGAGCAGGACACCAATGAGTACAAAAGCAAACAACAGCAGGGCAGTCTGACCCTGGCGACCGGCTCGGGCAGCGGCGGTAGCTACAGTCAGCAGAAGGTCAACAGCAGCTATACCAGCGTGACCGAGCAGAGCGGCATCCAAGCCGGCAATGGGGGCTTCGACATTAAGGTGGGCGGCAACACGGCCTTGGTCGGCGGTGCCATTGCAAGTGCGGCCGATGCCAGCCTCAATCGGCTGTCTACCGACAG
>NZ_JAGHWZ010000046.1:0-4609 GCF_017746015.1 Xanthomonas sp. A1809
GCTAAGTTCAATGTCAAATGCATCAAGCCGATGTACAGCAGACGCCCACAGGTAATATTCGCCCGATGCCGCCAGGTTGAGCAAGGTTGTAAAGCCGTTGATAACCATCATGAATGCGAATCCCACTACATACAGATCCGCAAAACTCAAACGGCCATCTAGATAGGCTTGTATACCGACCAATGGCATGCTCAATACGAGTAGCGATTGAAAGCCGGACTGGAAACCAATGAGACGGACCTGAAAACGAATGATCCGATGCCAGTTCTCTGCGATTGGATCCAATAGGCTTGATGTCCTCTGTAGCTCTACGCGATGGCCACCGTACAAAGCGATCTGCTCAGCATTAGAGCGCATCGCTGCGAGAGCGAAGCGCAAGTCCGCATCCTTTCGCTGCTGCGCCACGCTCAATGCGACGAGAGGACGACCAATGACGAAGCCCAGCGCGGTAACCGCGATTGATATCACCAGTGCGAGCAAAAACGTGCCACCTGGAATTACCCAAGGGACACCCAAGAACCGCAGATCGAGTGCGCCACCCAGAGAAAGAAGAACTGTGGCATAGCCCACCAGCCTCATAAGGTCTTGGCCGACCATCGTGAAGAGCTTTGTCGAATGATCGACTAGCTGGAACGTGTCGTCGGCAATTCGCTGATCAGGGTTGTCAGATCTGCCGTTATTCTCCATCCGATAGAAATTGGAATTATCAAGCCAGAGATTCTGATATTTATCCACCAACCATTTACGCCAGTCGATCATGATCGACTGCCGCAGCCATTCGAAAACTACGAAGTTGGCTGTCATGATGCAGACAAGCAGAAAGAATTGCTCAGCCAATCGAATTATGGCCAATTCGTTACGGCTCACGAACTGGCCGGAGAGCTCGCCAATCAATTTCGTGATTCGAACGCCCGAGGCTGCCTCCGCGGCCATGCTTGCGAAAATCAGCAACACCGCAATCCACGTTCTCCGCGCAGAAGGCAAGCGCCAAAATGGCGAGACGACCCGCCTCATAGCGCTACCTATACTCCGCGTTTTTACGTACCGAGCATCATCCTCATCAATCGCAAGCGTTGCTCCATCAGGGTTGAATTCGGACGTCACCTTTGAATCTCGCTTCTATCGACGTAAGGATCTGATCCACACAGGGCGAACCAGGAACAGTGCCGTTGGACCTATCAGCACCCAGGCACGCAACTCTAGATGCAATGATCCACCCCATCAATACGGCAACGGCCCGGAATAGGTCATCTACGCACTATCTGCATTTCAAATTCATTTTTTCTGGTTTGACGTGCGATGAATTGCGTAGGAGCACAAAATGGAGGAGCGTTTTGCAAGCCACTTCGACTTCCAGGACATCTCGTAGAACATCCCGCGAGTCGGCAGGGACCGTAGACCGAGTCAACATCGCCTTTGAGGCGGGGAATTCCGCGACAGTCACATACGAAATCCTGCCGGCAAGCGCTGCGCGTGCCTCAGTGTGTCCGTAGATCGTCTAGATAGTCGGCCCACGCTTGCATCATCTTCTTGCGCTCCGGCAGATGTGCCGTGCGGTTGTAAGCTCTCCCCAATGGATCACGCACTGCATGCGCGAGCTGGTGCTCGATATAGTCTGGGCGAAACTCCAGAACTTCATCCAGAACGGTACGCGCCATCGCGCGGAAGCCGTGACCGACGATGGTCTCGCCGTCAAATCCCAGGTTGCGTAGGGCGGCGTTGATTGTGTTCTCGCTCATCGGCCTGTCTGAACTGCGGACGCCAGGGAACACGTAGTCGCTGCGCTTTGTGATCGGCCACAGATCTTGCAGCACGCTCACGGCCTGGAGCGACAACGGAACGATATGTGAAGTTTTGGTCTTGCTGGTGACGTAGCGCCACTCGGCGCCATCCAGGTCGATATCGGCCCACTTGGCATGCCGCAGTTCGCCGGGACGCACGAAGAGCATGGGGGCAAGCTTGAGAGCTGCCTGCGTTACTGCGGCGCCTCGGTAAGCCCAGAGTGCGCGCAGCAAATCGCCAATCTTCTCGGGGTCCGTGAGACTGGCGAAGTGCCTGGTTTTGGGTTGCTCCAAAGCGCCGGCTAGGTTGTCGGCTGGATTACTTTCGGCGCGGCCCGTGGAAATAGCGTAGCGGAACACTCGTCCGGCATGTGCACGAGCCCGATGAGCAGTCTCGATGATGCCCCGCTGCTCCAACTTCCGCAGTGCAGCCAGCAGGATGGGCGCACTCACATCAGTGACGGGCATGTCGGCAATGGACGCCAGATCTTTCTCGATTAGCCGGCGCTCACGCTTGACCGAGCCGGGGCTCAGACCTTCCTTTGCGCGCTTATTCAACAGCTCCAGCCCGATGGCGCCGAATGTGGTGTTCATACGCTCGGCCTGGACGGCTCGCTCGACACGCGCTACGTGGGCCGGGTTGGCGCCTCCCCTCAGCAGCATGCGTAGCTTGTCGCGCTCCGTGCGTGCCTGCATCAGTGACATGGCAGGGTATTCGTCGATGGTCACAATGCTTGGCTTGCCGGCATAACGATAGCGATAGCGCCACGCCTTTGAGCCGGTGGGGCGTACCTCTATGCACAGGCCGTTTGAGTCGGCGACTCGAAAGGAAGCCTCCCTGGGTTTAAGCGCGCGAATCTTGGCGTCCGTAAGCATGTGAGTCAGACGGTTGTGAGTCGGAGCGACCCCTTGTCGCTCCATGACTCACAGCCTGACTCACTTCGTTACCGGATGCAACTGGACGCCACTGGATTCAAGAAGACGTCAAAGTGCTTATTTCAGTTGATTTTCCGCACATCTTGGACTAAACCGGACGTCCTTAGACTATTCTGTGGTGGGCCCAGAAGGATTCGAACCTTCAACCAAAGGATTATGAGCCCTTGTCCACCAATCCGCCGATGTGCATTGAAGTGCGCCGATGAACTCGACACCCCCGCCGCTCTTGAACTTCCAGTGCTTGGACGTGCATAGTCGGCTCCCCCGGTCTCGCGGGAAGTAGGCACCAGGTAGGCACCAATGGCACAGGGAAGGCAACAGCTCACAGCGCGCGGCCTGGCAGCACTCAAACCAGGCGAATGGGCGAACGATACGCGACCACATGGCGCAGGCCAGCTGCAGGCACGTCGGCTAGCCTCTGGCGCCATCGCGTTCTACTACCGGTATACGGCGCCCGGCCGCGTGCAGGAACGCCTGCCGCTGGGCACCGAGCTAACCCTGGCTGAGGCGCGCGCACGAGCGTCGGAGCTGTCGAAACGCTACCAGGCTGGTGATCGGGATCTTCGGGCGGTCCTGGATGCTGAACAACGCGAGACAGAGCGCCAGCGTGGGGCGGCGGCGGCAGCTCAGGCGGCCAAATCGGCAGCCACGCTGGGGGCGCTGCTGGATGCATACGTGCAGTCGTTAAAGGACGCCGGCAAGATCAGCGCGAGGGAGGCAGAGAACTCGATCGCCTTGCACGTGAAAGGCCCATGGCCGCTGCTATGGCAAATGCCGGCCGGCGACGTGACGCTTGACGACCTTCTGCCCGTCCTGGCGCGTGTTGCGGCGTCAGGAAAGTTGAGGGCGGCGGGCAAGATCCGGTCGCACCTGCGCGCTGCGTATGCTGCAGCGATTCGTGCTCGGCAGGATGCGCGCGCGCCGGCCTCGATGCGCGCCCTGGCTGTGTCCGCGAACCCGGCCCGCGACCTGGCCACGATCGAGGGCAGCAGCGCTGCCAAAGACCGGGCGCTATCGGTGGCCGAACTTCGCGCCTACTGGAAGCGTATCGCCCGACTCCCAGGCGCTGCCGGCGCACTACTCCAGTTCCACCTACTGACGGGAGGACAGCGCATCGCCCAGCTGTCGCGGATGGAGGTAGACGGCTTGGACCTGGACACCGGGACGGTGCGGATCCTCGACGGCAAAGGGCGACGAAAAAAGCCCCGAGCGCACTATGTCCCGCTTCTACCTGACGCAGAGAAAGCGCTGCAGGTGATGAGGGGGAATGAACCGCTCGGGCCTTACCTGTTCACGCTCAGCGAGGGCGCGGCGCCGGCGACCTACGACATGCTGCGCACGCCGTTCGATGCGGTGGTGATCGCGATGGATGACGCCGGGGAGCTTGAAGGCGGCCGCTTCACCCCGGGTGATCTGCGGCGAACGATCGAGACGCGGCTGGCGGCCGCTGGCCAGAGCCAGGAAATTCGCGGCCAGCTGCAATCACACGGCCTGGGCGGGGTCCAAAACCGGCACTACGACCGGCACGATTACGCCGGCGAGAAGCTGGCCGCGCTGGAGGCACTGCACAAGCTGCTGACGGGAGAGCCGGCAAAGGTGACGCAACTGCGCAAGCGCAAGCCCGGGTGAGTCGGCCAGGGCATCTGCTGCCCTCATCTCCACGCCTGAGACGGCAGCCTGTCAGGATGGCTGCATGTCGCGCCGCCCTCTCCCTCCTGCCTGCCGCTGGGTCTCCGTGACCGCAGATAGCGCGCTCATGCATTTCAACTATGGGACCGTCGCCCACATTTCCGGTGGGACAATCTGGCTTTCCTGGCGAGGCACCCGGATATCGGCGCCACAGACCGGCAGCCTTCGGCAAGCGATGAGATTCGCGGAGCGATGGATCTCCG
>NZ_JAGHWZ010000047.1:0-4580 GCF_017746015.1 Xanthomonas sp. A1809
GAAAAATGTCTGAACTTGATTGCCATGGTGTTCTTCGCCTCCTGTGACACAAATAAAGATGGTGCGGTGTGGAACCGCTTCGCGTGCCTGGACTGACTATGCATCTTCGACCTCCTTGTCCTTGGCCGACTTGCGCTTGCCCGAGCCCTTGCGGTTGGCATAGAAATCGGCCAACCATTGCTCCGGCGTCAGTTGGTCCACGGTGACGCCCAGCTTGCCGGCCTTGCCCGCCAGAATTTGGTGCATGATCTCGATATTGTCGGTGGACGAGGAAATCACCGACAGCGCGTCATCCATCCCGCGCAGGTTGAGCTGGCACACCGCCGACGCGTGGCCCTGCTTGACCAGGAAACAGCGCGAGCGCTCATCCAGCGACACTACAACCTGATATTCGGCGTCGGTGAGCTTGAGCCCTTCCATGTAATCGTCGCGGCTGGCATTCGGGTTCGGCAGCAGGATCATGGTGGCCGTCTGCTCGATCAATGCAGCGGCAATGTCGCTGGCCAGTGCGTCTTCGGGACTCTGTGTGGCGAAAATGCCCAGGCCGTTCTGCTTTCGGATGGTCTTCTGCTTGTTCTTGGCAAATTCCTTCAGGCCACCCTTGCCGTCCAGGATCTTCCAGAACTCGTCCATCACGTAGATCAGCGGGCGGCCGTCGATCAGCGCTTCCAGGCGGTGCAGCAGGTAATTGATCACCGGCACGCGCACTTCAGCGTTGTCGATCACGTCGGTGTAGTCGAACCCGATGATCGACGCCCGCGTCAGGTCGATCGTATCCACCGGATTGTCGAACACCCAACCGAGCGAATTGCCAGCGGTCCAGCGGCGCAGACGCGCATACAGGCCGTCGTCGCCCATGTTGGGCAGGCTCTTGCGGAAATTGCTCATGCTGCGCAGGTGCATCGGCGTGTCCAGCATGCCCTCCACCGCGCGATAGATGTCCTCTTCCTCACGGGCGCTGTATTCGGCCTTGCCGCCCAGCACCTTGATCAACTCGGCCAGGAATTGGGTGTTGGCTTCATTGCGCTCGCACTGGAAAGGATTGAAGCCAGTCGGCGAACCATTTTCCAGCGCCAGGTAGTTGCCACCGCACGCGCGCACAAAAATCTCCGCGCCGCGGTCCTTGTCGAAGAAGAAGATGGTCGGAATCGGGTCGAACTTCTGCACCTGACTCAACAGGAAGTTGATCAGCGCCGTCTTACCGGTACCCGACTTACCGATCACCATCGTGTTACCGATGGCCTTCTCTCCCAGGGAGTTTTCAGACGGATGCGTCGCATGGAAGTTGAAGTAATACGGCTGCCCATTGGTTGTCTGCAGGGTAGTGACGCAGTCACCCCATGGGTTATTGTGCTGCTTGCCCTGGGCGAAATTGTGCAGCGGCGACAAGCCGAGGAAATTGAGCGAGCTCAGGTTGGCGATGCGCGTACGGAAGCGCCAGTTGCCTGGCAGCTGCGAATAAAATGACGAGGCGATCGCAAGATCTTCCTTGGCCAATACATTACGCTCTTGCGAAAAAAAAAATGGCCCCGGTGAGTGCCGGGGCCATCCATCGAACGTTATCTGCCTTTACAGGCTGGGGCCTCTGCGTGTCTCGACGTTTTGCTGTGCTTGGTGCGCATTTTGCTGGACTTGGCGCTGGCTTTCCTCCGCCGCCTGATGGCTGCTCTGTTCCAACGGCTGGTTCTGCGCTTGATTGCGATCCACAAACACACGCTGCATCGCCGGGTCGGTCATCTCGCCCTGTACCGCGAAGAAGCCGTCGCCGCTCCTGTTCGGTACCACATTGTCGATACGCTGCAGACCACTCACCTTGGCCTCGAACACGATCTGCCCGGCCGCCTGCTCCAGCTCCTTGCGGTTGGAAAATCCACCGCGCTCGCCCAAGGCCTCCAGCTTGCCTACCGTACCGACGAACATGCCATTGTCGGGGTGGCGAGGATCGGAAAGCAACGGAGCAGATGTGGCATGTGAAGGGACACCCTGAGCACTGCTCTGCTCGGCGTGTTTGGTCGTCTGCTGCGACAATGCTTTCCCGAGTGCCGCCTGTGTTTGCTGCCCCACTACACCATCGACTTGCAGGCCATGTGCGCGCTGGAATTGCTCCACCGCGAACTTGGTATTGCCGCCGAAATCACCATCGGCCTGCAGCGCCTTGCCGTCACGGCCGGTTGCGCCGAGCTGAGCGAGTTGGCCTTGCAACTGTTTCACGGATTCGCCGTGCTCGCCTTGTTCCAACTTGCCATCATGAGGTGATGGAGACCGTTGGGATCCAGACGATTTACCTTGCGCAGGTAGGCGACCTTCAGTTAAGCCAATTAAATCGTGTTTCTCCTCAAGCGCTCGATCACGTAGCGAATCCCATTGAGTAGGAGAACTTTTGAACAATGTTTCAGTATGAGAGTACTTGTAGTCTTGTAATGCCTCAACAATCTGCCTATCTGATAAATCAGACAATTGATAATTGTCGCCAAACTTTTCCTCAAGTCCTTTTCGAAACAACGATGGAGTCAAGGTGCGATACTGCACCGATGTGCTCCAGATAGCGTCCTGAACAGCAGCTCCACGATCACTTAGATCTAGCCCACCAGCTTTTAGAGCCGCGACCTGCTTGTCGTAGTGTGTACTCTTGATAAAATCATGCTGATCTTGGCCGAACGCAGCATCAATGCGCGCAAGCTGAGTCCACTTCGCGTCAAAAGCATCTGTCGTAGGAGACAGCCCTGCAAACTCGCCTGCATAACGTGATTGATCCAAGTACTCTCGTAGAGTGCCTGATTTAGAGGAAAGCTGATAAGCCCCGTAAGAAACGCCGCCGTGGTCTCCCTTACCCGTAGAGATTGTCTCTACACCGCGCCGACCACTTTCATGCCGCGCAGACGTCATACCCAAATGCCATCCATCCATAGTTGCCATCGTTAAACCCTCGCATTTGACCAGTTCATTATAAAACCGGATGATTAGCGCTTCTCCAGTTCTTCGGCGCGTTGCGCGGTTGCATTCAAATTACAAGAAGTGTCTTCCAATTCTTCCGCCTGCCCGCCACCGAGCGCACCATTCGATTTGCAAAGTGTGTCCCGCCACTTTATCCAATCGCGCTCCTCTTGCTTTAGCCGATCTTTCTTTTCTGCCGGCCATCTTTTCAAGAGGCGTTTATAAGCCGCATTCAGGCGAGCATCCTGATAAGCATATTCTTGACTATTGCACTCCATCAATGCCGGAACGACCGCGCCTGCATTTTTAACGCATTGAACGTATGAAGATCGCAGCTTTATATCTTTCGCTAGGTCACCACGCTGCCGTTGCTGGTCGCTGTTAAGTGCCTGCTCCAGGAGCTCATCTTGTTGGCGGGCAATACGCTCTTGCTTATCCGTGATGCTTTCAGCACCTTGAGCATGACTCACAGAATCTACATTCTGCTCCAAATTTCGAGAGTGCTTGGAAATGTCATCAGCCACTTCCGACATGGACTCTTGCTTGCAAGCTGCAAAAAATAAAAACACAGCTCCCGCGAAGACCAGATTTACCCTTCTGAAAAAAATAGGCATCAAAACCCCGCCAAGTTAGGTCAAGCTAGCACTTCAAAGAATGGATCAGGAAAATCAGTACACCTAACCATACAAGGACAACACCTTCACTTTAAAAAAGATAAAATAATTTTTTCCGAATAAATATGGCGCTCACACTAAAAACCAGCCATTTATTCTAAATAATAATCCATCTTACGCTTTTGGATTAAAATTTCCTAAAAAATGGCTTGGAACAATCCGTACCTCTGACGTAACACTTAGCACCAGATTCTTTTAAACATTCATCAAGAGCATCTTTTTTTGCTATCTCTTCAGTTGCTGCACTGATAATTTTCCCACCAGTCCGGCCCTTTGCAGCCTGCACAACAGCGACACACTGATTCTTGTACGTGAAATTCACCTTGCAATCAGAATTTCCAAAGTCTGAGCATACCTTTAAGGCTTCCACTCTGGCTTCATTCTCGGAAAGCTTGCCAGTGCTACTTCCGATGTCTCCATTATCCGAGCTAGCAATGGCTCCCCATGTTTTGAGCCACTCACCGGTGGGCCTAGGAGGCGGTTGAGGGATATCACCTCTCGATGTACCAGAATCTGGCCCACACTGAGGGCTTCCAGGAGCCACACCGCTTGGGCAAGCAGTCTGTCCCCAGGCAGCTGAGGAACTAAACAGAAAAATTAGTAAAATAAATAATTTCATAAAACCCCCGATTCTAGTCCTTATGAGCTACCTGAAACTTTATGGACTAACTGATCAGGAAGTTGAATTAGCTTTACCAAATCTTCCGCTAGGAGCAGTGTCGGTATCGTTATTTGCATATTGAGATTGCCTAGATCCCTGTCCAGACGGATTGAATTGATCCCTCCCTTTATTAGTGTCAGGAGCCGGCGCCCCCGGCTCATAAGGCCGCCCAGAAGCCGGAGCTGACTGACCGCCTCGATCCAGCTGCCCCAGCGCCGAGTACGCCGTGAACTGGCCCAGCGTACCCTGGAAGAAGGCAGCTGCCATGGGCGGTGCGGTGATGATCAACGTCGTTAACACCAGTCCTAATC
>NZ_JAGHWZ010000048.1:0-1029 GCF_017746015.1 Xanthomonas sp. A1809
TTTCCTGATTAGCCCTGACCTTCAGCCGCCAGTCGCAGGATCTGCGCCGCGCTGGGTGGATGCTGCTGTCACTCTGAAGCCAACGAGGTGACGTGATGAGCATCAATGCGGTGCAGTTCCAGGCTGGATTGTCGATGCCTGAGTTCTTCGCGTTCTACGGCACCGAGGCCAAGTGCTATCGCGCGCTCTACACGTGGCGTTGGCCGCAGGGCTTTCGTTGCCCTGTTTGTGCCGGGCGCGTGCGCTCGCGTTTCAAGCGGCGTGCTGCGATCTACTACCAATGCAGCGCGTGCCGGCATCAGACCAGTCTGATGGCAGGCACGATGTTCGAAGGCACCAAACTGCCGCTGCGCACCTGGATGCTGGCCTTGCACCTGTTGACCTCGACCAAAACCAACATGGCCGCACTGGAGCTGATGCGTCATCTGGGGGTTAACTACAAGACGGCCTGGCGGATGAAGCACAAGATCATGCAGGTCATGGCCGAGCGTGAAGCCACGCGGAAATTGGCGGGTTTCGTGCAGATCGACGATGCCTATCTCGGCGGCGAGCGTAACGGTGGCAAGGCCGGACGCGGATCAGAGAACAAACAAGCGTTCCTGATTGCGGTGCAGACCGATGCCACCTTCACCGCGCCGCGCTTTGTGGTGATTGAGCCGGTGCGCAGCTTCGACAACACCTCGCTGCAGGACTGGATTGCCCGTCGCCTGGCGCCCGAATGCGAGGTCTACACCGATGGGCTGGCCTGCTTCCGCCGGCTGGAAGACGCCGGCCACGCGCACACCACGCTGGACACTGGCGGTGGTCGTGCCGCGACCGAAACGGCCGGTGCACGTTGGCTCAACGTGGTGCTGGGCAATCTCAAACGCGCCATCAGCGGCGTGTATCACGCTATCGCGCAAGGCAAATACGCAAGGCGCTACCTGGGAGAAGCGGCCTATCGTTTTAATCGTCGATTCCGCTTGCGCGAGATGCTGCCGCGACTTGCCACGGCCATGATGCAATCCAACCCATGTCCAGAGCCGGTCC
>NZ_JAGHWZ010000049.1:0-6390 GCF_017746015.1 Xanthomonas sp. A1809
GCCGCTGGATGCGGATTCGGTGCCGTAGCTTGCCGGCGGCGAGGCTCATACGCCGAGGCCTACCCGGTGCGGCCAGAGCAGCGCGTGCGCTCCCAGCGGCAGCTGGTTGGCGGTCTCGTCGGTCACGGCCTCGCGGTTCCGGAAAAGGTGGCCCGCGATCAGCAGCACCGCGGCGGTGATCGAGGCATTGGTCACGATCGGGTCGCCGCCGGCTGTGCCATCGAGAACCGCCTCGGCTAGCGCATCTGTGTCCGGGTAGACGCGCCGGTTGAGGAAGTCCTGGGCGGCCTGCTCGGCTGCGTCGACGTAAACCGTCAGCAAGGAATCGTCGGAACTGTCGGCCCGGCAGTGCTGCCGGGCCTGCTCGATGGTTACCAGATCCATGGCTCAGGGCTTCCGCTTCGCCGCGGTCTTCTTGGCGGCCGGGGCGCCCGTATCGTTGGCCGGCGGATCCGGCTCCGGCGCAGCCTCAGCGCCCTCTCCCACCTGGGTGGCACGGCCCTCGTCGAGGAACTTTTGAGCTAGGCTGGAATCCAGCTGCACGGTCAGGCCGGCCCGCGGGTCGGGCTTCTTGAACTTGATGAGCATGTCGTTCTCCCAGAAAGAAGCCGGCCTTGGCCGGCTTCGTTGGATCAGGCGACGTTGCCGAAGTCGCCGTAAATGAAGGCCTCGGGGCGATACACGGCCAGGGCCAGGCGCTCTTCTGCCAGGATGGTGACCATGTTCTTCACGAAGTCGTCTTCGTTCTCGGTCGCCACTTCGACGCGGGCCTGCCAGCGATCGAAGACCTGTGCGCCCAGGCGGAATGCACCGGTGAGGAACTTATCCTCAGCAATGGCGGCGGTGGCGACCACCGGCAGGTTCCACAACGTGGCGCCGATGGTGCCTTGCGGATTGCCGATGATGTAACGACCCGTGGTGTCCTTCAGCAGCTCGATGCGTGCCCAGTCGATCGGGTTCATCACGATGCCGCTGGCCGGGAACTCCGCCAACTGCGCCTGCAGCATCGCCAAGCGCACTTGGTCGATGATGGTGGCGCCGGCGATGTCCAGTGGCGAGGCATAGGCCGATGCCTGCGGGATGATGCCCAGCAGGTTCTGGCCGGTGCCGTCGCCGCTCAGCAACTGCTGCTCTTCCTTGAAGGCCAGACCATAGCGCAGGCGACCATCGATGTAGCTGGCCAACTGCGATGCATCGCTCAGGATCTGGCGCGACGCCTTCATGTAGTGGGCGATGACCTTCGCAGTCGTGCTCACCATGTCGAATTTCAAGCTGGACTCGGGCTTCTTAGCGGTCTCCGCCACCATCCCGGCGTTGTTGGTGAAACCGGTCTCCTTCACGTACTCGAGCGCGTTTCCGTCCATCCGGCCAGGGGTGATGAGGTCGCGCACGGTCAGGCGGCGATCCGGCGGTGCAATTACGCCCGGGACCCGGGTGGTCTGCACGAGATCGCCGGCCGAGCCATCAGCATCGGTGGTGAGCGAGGTGATGGCCGCCTGGAAGGTCATGTCCACGCGACCGCGCGGCGTGGTCTTCCCGGCGAAGGACTTGAACTCGTCGCTGCCGACGAACTGCTGGCCATAGCTCTGATGCTGGACGTCGCCGCCAGCACCATTGGCTTCGATCTTGGCGATCATCTGCTCGGCGTTCTGCAAGTTCGCCTGCAGCTCACCCTGCTTCAGCAGCAGATCATCGACTTTGGCGCGGGTGTCCTCGGCCATCTTCGCACTGGCCTTGATCTCGTCCTGCGCCTTTTCTGCCATCGCCTTGACATCGTCTCCGATGCGCTTCAGTTCGGCCTGGATGCCTTCGGGAAGCGCGGCGAGCACCGGTCCGGCCATCATCGCTCCAGCCAAGTCCGGCGAGAGGATGTGGTGGATAGCGGTGGCGGCGCTTGCATCGAAGGCCACGACCAGGGCAGCCAGCGCGAACAGCGCCAGCCAGATGCTGTACTTCTTCATGGGAATTGCTCCGTTCAGTTGAGGGAAAAACCACGCAGCGCGGAGGCGAATGCCTCATCGCTGTTTGACGCTTGGCCAGTGCTAGCCTGGCCGTCATCGGTGGGATCTCCCTCACCGCCGCCAGCGGGATCACCCGCGCTGGACTTGAACTCGCTGATGAGTCGCACGGCCTCACTTTTAGGCATGCCGCTGGCACGCAGCGCAGACTCGATCCGTCGCACTGCCGATGCGCTCGCCTTTGCCGCACCTCGCTCGACCTGGTCACTGGCCAGCAGCTCGTCAGCGAAGCCATCTTCGATTGCTGCTTCGCCGCCGATCCAGGTCTCTGCATCCATAAGCTTGGCCATGGATTTCCGGTCCTGGCCGGTCCGGGCGGCGTAGATGCTGGCCATGGCATCGTCGAAAGGCTTGAGCGTGTCAGCCACCTCGATCAGGTCGTTACGATTGCCGACCGCCATGACCCATGCGTTGTGGATCATCAGGAAGCCAGCGCGCGCAATCTGCACGGTGTCGCCAGCCATCGCGATGATGGAAGCTGCGGATGCGGCCAGGCCAAGGACCTTCACCGTGATCTCGCCGTCGTGCTCGCGCAGCAGGTTGTAGATGGCCAAACCCTCGAACATGTCGCCGCCGGGGGAGTTCACATTGACCGTGACCGGTCCCTTGCCCATCGCGCGCAGCGCGCCAGCGACACGCCTGGCCGTGACCCCCTCGCCCGTCCAGTAGTCCTGGCCGATGACGTCATAGACGCTGATGGTTCGCTCCTCATCGGATTCGGCTGCAGCGCGCACGCCCGCATTCCAGCGATCCATGGCGCGCGGCTGGATCTGGCTGCTGACTGCGGCGCAGGGCCTACCCTCCGGAGCACCCGGCAGCGTCTTTATCGTCATCTCTGTTCCTCAGTCCCGCGCGGCGGCGGGTTCTTCAATGCCCAGGAGGGCGCGGAGCGAGGCGCGTACCTGCTGCGCCTGCTGATCGTTCTGTCCCAGCGCGTCGAGCGGCAACATGGCCGACTGCACGGTCAGGACCGCAGCATTCCCGCCCATCGGCTCCCGGTCCTCTAACTCGCGCACCTCGTCGCGGGTCAGGATGCCGTTGTTCACCATGGCGGCGTAGAAGGCAGCACGGCCGGCGCTGTCCGCGCGCAGAAGGCCTTCGACCGCGAATTTCGCGTAATAGCGCGTGCGCTCGCCGGCGGTCAGCAGATCCTTGCTGATGGCCTGTTCGATACGGCGGAGCCAAGGACCAAGCGTGAAGGTGAGGAAGCCAATCATCTGCTGCTCGATGCCACTGCCCCAGCTCGTGCTCTTCTCAGTGTGGCCGACCATCCATGGCGGAACACGGAACCAGCGGCAGATCGATTCCACCGAGAACGCCCGCGACTCCAACAGCTGGGCGTCGCTTGGCTTGATCCCCAGACTCCCTGCATCGGTGCCTCCCTCGAGCAGCGGCGTTTCGCCTCGCTCGATCGTGCCCATCAGATTTTTCTTGAACTCGTCGCGCTGGTCCGGCTTCAGGAAGGTGGCAACCTTGTAGTAGACGGTTTGCAGCAGGCCATTCTTGAAGGTGCGGGCTGCGGCCCTGTCAGCGGCGATTGCCGCGCCGAACACCTTGGCGCCATAGCTGATCACCGAAACACCGTTCAGGCCGTCGAGCGTGAAGCCCGGAATGATCCAGATGCGCTCGCGCGGGATAACGCGGCGAGACCCGTCAGTCCGCGGATACACGAAGATCTTGCGGCCCTGGATGTCGCGGTTCACCACCAGCTTGTCGGGGTCCAGGAACGACAGGCCGATCAGGCGATTGCCGGCGTAGAGCTTCTCGGCATGCGCAGCGCCGCGCAGCAACATGGCGGCGACCATCGCCTCCCAGAAAACAGAGGCCGTAGAATCTGCGTTTGGCTGGTCATGGATGACGAAGTGGAGAGGGTGTTGGCCGGCAACGCGTTTACCGCCTGATGTTCGTTCGAACATCGATAGCGGGAGCGTTGCAATTGTTTCGGAGATCAGTCGGACACAGGACCAGGCTGCATCCACCTGCAAAACTGTCTTGGGGGTTACCTCTGCACCTGTCTCTGATTCCGTCTGCCGGTCGACATAGAGGTCCTTATCCTTGGGCGAAAACGAACGCACCCAGCCGTCGACAGCTGCAGCAATCCGCCGCATCACGCCGGTCTTCGGTAGGGTTTTCATCGGGTTCCAGTCCTCACCGGGTTGCTGAGCCAGTCATCCATCCCGCCATCCATCTCCGCGCTCATGGAAATTCCCACTGCCATCAGCAGCGCGGTCATGTCGTCGATCTTGTCCGCCGATCGCTTCTTGTCCGGCGCCTTGTTCATGTTCTGATCGTTGCGTGCCACCAGGTTGGAAGCGCACCAAGTCAGCACCGGGTCACCGTCATGAACGAGATTTCCGGCGACGTACGCTCGCTCCAGCTCCTGCATCGCGGGGTGGTAGGACTTGGTGCCTTGGATGAACTCCACCAGCGGCACCTCGGCCTTCACCAGCCTGCTGACCATCTCCGTAGCGTTCCATCGATCGAACGCAATCGACTGCACGTTGAACCGCTCCACAACATCAAGAACCGCATGCTCGATCACCGCGTAATCGGTCACTTCGCCTTCCGTCTGTTCAATCAGACCGGCAGCGACCCAGCCCGCGTACGGAACGGTTCCGCGCTCGGTCCGCTGAGCAACCGCTTCTTCCGGCACCCACCGCCGACCCCAGGTGATGATCTGGTCGCCGATCCGCCAAACCAGACGCAGCGCGGTCAGGTCGCGCGTGCTCGCCAGATCCAGCCCGCCCCAGCACGGGACGTCGCGTAGCGCATCCAGATCAACGGTGCCGGCGCAGGCGTTCCACTTCGGCAGCGCGACCCAGCTGTTGGCCGAAGCGGCTGGCCGGTTCACGCGCTTGATTTCGAACTCGGCCAGCTTCGACGGCATCCGCTTCGCCTCAACGGCTTCCTTGCGGATTGCGGCCAGGAGGTGCGGGTTGGCGTCGATCAAGGGGTTTGCCTTGATCCACTTCGACTCGTCGAAGGTGTCGTCCGCCTTGGTTCCGGCGGCCTTGTCCTCCTCGTCGATGGCGTAGAACACCGCCAGGTAGTGGTCGGCCTCGTGGCCGAACACGCCGGCGAGCAGCTGCTTCACGAACTGGCGGATCTCCGCCCAAGGCCCCGGGTTGGTGTAACCCTCGGTGGTGGTGAACAGCCAGAGCGGGTTCTGCCGCGCGCCGGCCGCCGACTGCAGGACGTTCAGCAGGTCCGGCGTCTTGTGCGCGTGGATCTCGTCGAGGCCGACATGGGACGGGTTCAGACCGTCCTGTGTGCTGGCCTTGGCATGAATCGGCTTGAAGCTGGCGCCGATCTCCATGCGGGTGATCGACTTCGCCCAGGTCTCCAGGCCATAGGCCTCTTTGAGATCCGGGGTCTTCTCCACCATCCGCTTGGCGACGTTGAAGATGATCGACGCCTGCGGGAACGTGGTGGCGGCCGAAATGACCTGGGCGCCCTCCTCGTTCTCGCAGCACTGGCAGTACAACAGGATCGCCGACGCCAGCGTGGACTTCGCGTTCTTGCGCGCCACCGCGAACAGCGCGGAGGTGAAGCGGCGCGTGCCATCCGGCTTCCGGAATCCGAACAGCTGCACGACAAAGAACACGTGCGACCGGTGCATCCGGATCTCGGGCGTTTCCCACTTGCCCTCTACGTGCGGCAGCAGCTCGATGAACCCGCATGCGTGGCACGCGTGCTCCGGCGAGAACCGGAACGGTGCACCGCGCCTCTTCGCACGCGCCAGGTCGTCGATGAAGCGTTTCGCAGCCTGGCGGATCAGCTTGCCGAACCGCGCGCCCTTCTTGTCCGCAACCGCTTCCTGCGCGTACGCGATGGCCACCGCAACGTAGTCGGACGGATCCGGCTTCTTCGCGCGGGGCGCGCGCTTCGCTGGTGCCGCCTTTCTCGCCGCTCCCTTGGCCGCCGGCTTACTTGCCCGGCGTGCCGAGCGCGCCGAACTTGTTGCCGGGCTTCTTGGTGTCGCCACCGGAACTCACCTTCCGCCTGCTGGCCGGCGTCATGCCAAACTCGGACAACAGCGCCTTGAAGGCGGTGTCCTCGGCGGCGGTTATGTCCATCCCCGCCTTCTGCTTGGCGACCATCCGCTGCCAGGAGTAGCAGAGCTGCTGCAGCGCATACAGGTCGACCACCTGCAGCACCTTCGCCGCCACCAGCTGCGGGCCGAGATCCAGCCACATCGATGCGCCGTCGGCGTTGAGGTGCTGCGGCGCGTCGGGGAAATCGTCGATCAGATCGAACTCGGGAACGTCCGGCACCTCGCGGTCCGGCCGGGCCGTCCCGGCGATCACCTTGAGGGCCGGAGCTGTCGGCTTCCGTCCTCTCATTTTCAAATCCTAATTTTGACCGTGCGAAA
>NZ_JAGHWZ010000050.1:0-3771 GCF_017746015.1 Xanthomonas sp. A1809
CTGTCGCCATCCGTTCGTTTCCGGCTCGCGATGGCAAGCCTGCAACGCACTTCCGCGAGCAGACCGCCGCTGTGTTGCGTGAGGGCGATTTTCCGTTGCCGTTCACCATCAGCCTTGACGAAGATCAAGCGCCATACGTCGAAGGTTTCTACGTCATCGATCCCAAGTCGATGCAGAACAACAAATACGGCGGTTTGGAGTTCGGTCGTCGTATCCGGCTCATTGCCGATCTGACTGCGAAGGCTGCACAGCCTGCGGCGCGGGTCGCCTAATTCAATGGCACAGCAAGCGCTCGTCCTCTATTGCGTGCAGTACGACCAGCAGGCTCAGACCTGCACGCAGCAGGCGTGGCTTCCTGCGCCGTCACTCCTTCCGCCTCTCTCGACCGGGCAGGCGGGGCAGCTTCTCGGCGTCATAGCGTTGGTCTATGCCGCTGCATGGGGTTGGAAGAAGCTCGGTCAACACACTCAAAAATAGGGAAAAAGCAATGGATATCGACGTTTCGGCAGCAGCAACGGCGTTTGGTGGTGTGGTGGCAGCGGTGGGCCTGATCGGCGCGGCAAAGATTCTGCCCAACGCCGCCATCAAGGCGTGGAGCTGGATCAGTTCCGCCATTCGCGGCGGTTGATCCACGGGGAGTAAGGGGAGGGGGCTACGGCCCCCTTTTTCTCATGGGAGAAACGGTATGGAAGGTTGGTTAGTGCTATGGGTGGGAATGCACGCGCTGCACATCTTGTTCGACGACTGAGGGTGTGGCTGTGTGCCGCGCTGGTCGTGTGTGTGGTCGGCGCGGCCTACGCTGCTGGTGTCGATGTCAATGCGACTTCTGCACGCTACACGGGCGCGACGGCTACTGGCATTCGCACATCGGTCACGATGGAGGCTAGGGTAACCGGCGTGGTCAATGGTGTGCGTCAGTACACCGCCGCTGTGCCTGTGTCTTCCGCCACGCTTGGCAGTTTGGCCCGTGGCGCGGTCAAGCGTGGTTTGGGCTGGTATGGCGTTGCGTTGATGGCGAAGGATCTGATCAATGGTGCAGGCTGGGTCATCAATGAGTTGAAAGAAGAGGTGCAGACCCCTTCCGTTCCTGGCAGTGAAGCCCCGCCCGGTACGTTGATGGTCTGCAAGGGCGGAGCAGCCGGCAATCACTGCACGCCTGCCTCGAACCCATCAGGGTTGTGCGGCTATATCCAGAGTCTCCCCGGCGGTTACACCATGTGCACCGTCGTTCGTGCTGATCCGGAATGGGGCTTTGTGCAATATCAGGTCACCGAGGGTGGTGGCACTGAGCTTGCCGCCTATCAACGGTTCAATGTGGCTATGCCGATCTACGGCACCGGCCAGGAACCTCGCACCATCAGTGATCAAGAGCTAGGCGATTTGATGAAGCAGTCGCCGCAGGTCATAAACGCGATATTGATCGATCCCGAAACCGGTGCGCCGATTCGCACGAAGGAGCTGACCGATGCCATCAATAACCTGCGCAAAGAGCTTGAAGCGGCCAATGGTGTTGACCCTGGCCCCGATACCCCGGCTGCGCCCGATCCCTCGAAGCCAGAGCGTCTAGAGAGCGATTGGCCTGGGTTCTGTAATTGGGCAGGTGTTGTTTGCGACTTCATCGATTGGGTCAAGAACGAAGACACCGGGCCAGAAAAAGAGCTGCCCGAGCAGGAGCTGAAAATTGATCCGGATTCGTGGAGCAGCGGTGTAGGCGAGGGCGCATGTCCAGCACCTCAGCAGTTCGCGTTTACGGTCGCCGGTCACGCGGCAAACGGTGAATTTTCCTTTCAGCCGCTCTGCGATTTCTCGACGGTGCTCAAGCCGTCTTTGATCACGGTTGCATCCATCGTCGCCGTCATGATCCTTGCCGGCTTGCGGAGTACTACCAGCAAATGAAAGCCCTTTTGCAGTCTCTCTTTGGCGATGCGATTGCGCGTCTGCTCGGCGGTGCCGGGCTGTCGGTCATCAGCTATGCCGCGATCACGCCTGTGGTTTTGGCCGCGCTCAACCTCGTGTCCTCGCGCATGAGCGGGCTGAGCGCGGATGTGGCGAGCCTCGCATTGATGTCTGGTGCCGGCCACGCGATGAGCATCATCGGTTCGGCCATCATGGCGCGCATGGCGATCAACGCTGCCGGCGTTGGCATCGGTAAGGCGGTGGCGAAATGATCTACCTTGTGACCGGGATGCCCGGCAACGGCAAGACGCTGTACGCCGTCGATTTCATCAAAAAGGCCGTGGAAAAGGGCCGCAAGGTCTACACCGATATCAAGGGCTTGACCCTGGCCGGCGTTGAGCCTGCGCCCGACGATTGGCGCACCCTGCCCGATGGCTCGTTGGTGGTGTACGACGAAGCGCACAAGCGTTTCCCGGCGTTCAAGGGCAAGGGACGTTCGCCGCTCAAGATGGTGCAGGACATGGACGAGCACCGGCATCGCGGGTTCGACATGATGTTTATCACCCAGTGGCCGGACAAGATCGACAGCGAGTTGTTTCGCCTGGTCGGCACGCACTGGCATTTGAATCGCGCGTTCGGCTTGCAATCGGCGTCCCTGTGTGCGTTTACGCGCGGCGTGATGAACCCCTACAGCGCCACTGCGCGCAAGGGTGCCGATGAAAGCATCTGGTCTTATCCGAAGGACCTGTACAACGTCTACAAGTCGTCGTCCATGCACACCGACGCGCACAAGTTCAAGCTGCCGGCCAAGATCCGCAATGGCTTGATCACCGCGCCGATGATCTGCCTCGTGCTGTGGGGTCTGTACGCATTCCTTGTGCCATCGGTGCCAAAAAAGGAGGGGCCGGCACCGGGTGAGCGCAGCGCAGCGGAGACGAACCCGGTGACAGCACCGACGCTGATTGCACAACCGCTTGAGGTGTCCGATAAAGCCCTCGCCACGGGCGAGTACACTTCGCTGACCGGTCCGTCTGTTCCGGCTGTCGCCGGCTGCGTCGACAGTCATCGTGGGTGCCGCTGCTGGAACCGCGACGGCTTGCAGATCGACCAGACCCAGGCCGAGTGCCGGCGCGTGGTGGACGGCCCGCTGCCCATCAACATCTACCACGCGTACACCACGTCCGCCCCGGCCACGCAGCAGCCCGCCAAGGCCGAGCAGGACGCGCCGCAGGGGCAGGGTGCTGCAACCACTAGCGGTGTGACCATCGAGCGCCAGACGCGCGCACAGGGCACGTTCCCAGAGTCTCCCGGCTATCAGGGCCAGACCTACACAGGCCCGACTACGCTCGATATGTGATTTTGGGGTGTAGGGGCATAGCCCCTACGGATAACGCCTCACCCTCGCCGTGGAGTTCGAGGCCCACGCGTGTGCCGGACCACCCGCGCTCGATCGGCGGACCCCGCGCCATCCACCACTTAAGACCGCTCTTGCTGCCTGCGCTCGATCACGTCCCGCAGGTAGATCACGTTGGCAGCTCTTGACCTATGCGGCGGCTTGGGCACGTATAGGCGTCTGTACTGAGGGTTGCACGTCCTCAGCTTCGCTTCGTCCATCATGGCTGACCATTCCCGCGCGAGGCTCGATGTCAGCGCCAGCCAGGTAAGCTGGGTCGCCGTGAATGCCTTTCCCTCCGGGGTCACCAGCTCGCCCCGTACGAACGAAAAACCGGCCCAGGGGCCGGTCAGTTGTCGATCACGCATATGCCAATCTCCATTTGGCGTGCCATCGTCGCCGCCGCGGCGTGATCGCAGTAGCAAGCGAAGCCAACAGGCGAAGTAGCGCCCTGACATAATATACATTATGCGAAGTGTGCT
>NZ_JAGHWZ010000051.1:0-1433 GCF_017746015.1 Xanthomonas sp. A1809
CCAAGCGCTCGGCCTGGGCGCGGAATCAAGCGAACCAGATCCGTGCGCGGCTCGACGGCATCCACAGCAAGCCGGCCATCGGCGAGCGCGAGCGTAAGAGCAAAAGCGCGGCGATCCAAGCCAATGAGTACCAGGCCCGCAAGTTCGAACGCATCGCGGCAGCAGCAGAGAAGAGGGGGAATTGATGGACACGAACACCAACGCAGCCGATCCGCGCGCCGCGCGCCACGAGTTCGAATCGCTGGACGACGCGACACACTGGTTGCTGCTGCAGGGCGCCTCGTGGGCAAACGTGCACGTCGACGGCCAGGTGTGGTGCCTGGGCCGGGATGGCAGCGCCGAGCCGGTGCAGGGGAGGGCCTGACCATGGCCGAGTTCGACAGCTTCACCGAGGCGACGCGCGCAGACCTGGAATGGTGGGGCTCCGAGTTCGCGCTGCACCGGGACTTCGACTATCTGGGCCTGGCCAGCAAAAACATGCTGCAGGTGCTGATAGAGCACCGCGGCGAGATGCCGCCGCCCAACGTGGGTTTCAAGCCGCTGGAGGTGGACGCCCGCGCCCAGCGCGTGGAGGACGTGATCGGCGGCATCGCAAGGCAGGACGTGGTCATGGCCTGCGTCCTGCGCGGCTACTACTGCGGGCGCGGCCGCAAGAACTTCGAGCGCATGGAGACGGCGAACAACCTGATCGCCAACGCCGGGCACGCGCCACTGCGCCAGGGCGCCTACCTGACCCTGCGCGCGGCCGGGTTCGAGCTGGTCGGCCGGCGCCTGCGCCCGAACGCGGTGCGCCCGCTGCTGCAGGTGATGGCATGAAATGCCTGTTCTGCGACAGCGAGGCAACCGTGTTTTGCGACAAGGCAATTGCCTTGGTGTCTACGGGCGAGCTTGTGAAACGCAAAGGGCAAGCTCCGTTCGCTGTGACGTCGATGGAAGCCATGCTGTCGACGTCGTACACCTGCGATGCTCCGGTTTGTGCAAAACACGCACGCCCAGTAGGACACATTTGCGGGCACGGAACGATTGACCACTGTCATGGATGCATAGGGGCAGTGGTAAATCCGCGTCTGCCGCTTCTGACGGCCGCTCAGATCGATACGGCGCGCAACTGTATGCATGCCCGATACCGACGCAGCCGCATAGGTGTGGTGTCGTGATGCGCCACAGCACCGGCACGCCGACAGCTGCGGAGGTGGCGCGGTTCGAGCTGTCGAAGGAAGGGCCGTGCATGGCGTGCGTGGTGCGCATGGCGGCCGGCCTGCTGCCGCGGCAGCAGGTGGTGGTGGGCTGCGACTACAACCACTGCAAGAGCGGCAACCGCCGGCGCGGGCACCTGTTCGGGTACGCGCTGTGCGTGTGGCACCACCGTGGGCACCCGATGCCCAGGCAGACGACCAGCAGCACCCGCGATCGCTACGGCCCATCGCTGATGG
>NZ_JAGHWZ010000052.1:0-1874 GCF_017746015.1 Xanthomonas sp. A1809
CCAAGCGCTCGGCCTGGGCGCGCAGCCAAGCCAACCAGATCCGTGCGCGGCTCGACGGCATCCACAGCAAACCGGCCATTGGCGAGCGCGAGCGTAAGAGCAAAAACGCGGCGATCCAGGCCAACGAGTACCAGGCACGCAAGTTCGAACGCATCGCGGCAGCAGCAGAGAAGAGGGGGAATTGATGGACACGAACACCAACGCAGCCGACCCGCGCGCCGCGCGCCACGAGTTCCAGTCGCTTGACGACGCGACGCACTGGCTGCTGTTGCAGGGCGCCTCGTGGGCAAACGTGCACGTCGACGGTCAGGTGTGGTGCCTGGGCCGCGACGGCAGCGCAGAGCCGGTGCAGGGGAGGGCCTGACCATGGCCGAATTCGACAGTTTCACCGAGGCGACGCGCTCCGACCTGGAATGGTGGGGCTACGAATTCGCGCTGCACCGGGACATGGACTATCTCGGGCTGGCCAGCAAGAACATGCTGCAGGTGCTGATCGAGCACCGCGGCGAGATGCCGCCGCCGAACGTGGGCTTCAAGCCGCTGGAGGTGGACGCCCGCGCCCAGCGCGTGGAGGACGTGATCGGCGGCATCGCCCGGCAGGACGTGGTGATGGCGTGCGTACTGCGCGGCTACTACTGCGGGCGCGGCCGCAAGAACTTCGAGCGCATGGAGACGGCGAACAACCTGATCGCCAACGCCGGGCACGCGCCGCTGCGCCAGGGCGCCTACCTGACACTGCGCGCGGCAGGGTTCGAGCTGGTCGGCCGGCGCCTACGCCCGAACGCGATTCGGCCGCTGCTGCAGGTGGTGGCATGAAGGCCGCCGACGCGAAAGCGCTGTTCAAGACAGAGGCGCAGCTGTGCGAGGTGTTCATTCGCGACATGAACGCGCAGGCCGGCTGGACCTGCTACCCGGAGACGGCCGGCTTCGACATCCTGGCGGTGCACGATAGCGGCCGGCAGATCGGCATCGAGGCGAAGCTGGCGCTCAATGCCAAGGTTGCAGATCAGATCCTGCCAGCTGATTACGAAGCCCGATACGAGACCCAGGGCCCAGACCACCGTGCCGTGATCGTTCCATGCCTGACAGAGTCGAATTATGGGATCTCGCGGATGCTTCGGATGCTCGGCGTGGCAGTGTGGGAGCCGCACATGGGATGGACGAAGAAGGGAGAGCGGCCGGAGTTCAGCATCGAGCAAAACCTGCGCTACGACAGCTATGTGGCCGAGGGCGGAAAGTATTGCGACCTGGGGTTGGCGCACTGCCTGTTCGACTGGAATCCGGCAAAGCGGTGCGACGTGCCGGAACATGTGCCAGATGTTCCAGCTGGTGTTCCGGCGCCGGTGCGCTGGACGCCTTGGAAAGCGGGGGCACTGCGCGTGCTGGCGCTGCTCAAGACCCAGGGGTACATCACCACCAAGCAGATCGCGGCGCAGGGTATCAGCCCGTCTTTCTGGACGCAGAGTTGGCTAGCGCGCGCTGCTGAGCGTGGGCAGTGGGTGGCCACCGATAAAACGCCATGGCATCACTGCGATCGGCACCCGGTGGAATATGCGGCAGCGCTGGCAAAGGTGACTGCCGGCGAGGTGGTCGCGTGATGCGGCACAGCACCGGCACGCCGACAGCCGAGGAGGTGGCGCGGTTCGAGCTGTCGAAGGAAGGGCCGTGCATGGCGTGCGTGGTGCGCATGGCGGCCGGCCTGCTGCCGCAGCAGTTGGTGGTGGTGGGCTGCGACTACAACCACTGCAAGAGCGGCAACCGCCGGCGCGGGCACCTGTTCGGCTATGCGCTGTGCGTGTGGCACCACCGTGCGCACCCGATCCCCGGTCAGACGACCAGCAGCACCCGCGAGCGCTACGGCCCATCGCTGATGG
>NZ_JAGHWZ010000053.1:0-1492 GCF_017746015.1 Xanthomonas sp. A1809
GAACATCTCGCGCGTCGGCAAGGAGGAGCTGATCACGCAGATCATCGCCTTCCTCGATGCGCATGCCGGTCGGTCGTTTCTATGGACCCCTCCGCTTTCGGTGCAGGGCTACTACCAGTGCACCACCTACAACCCGGTGGCGCACGGCGCGGGCAACTACACCCTCACCGCGACCTTCGAACAACACTTTCAGCCGTAAGGAACGCACATGGCGCGTCAGGTCATTGATCTCGATACTCCCCAGTCAGACGGTGGGCGCGGAGATCCGCCACGAACCGCTTTCGAGAAGGTAAACGGAAACTTCGCTGAGCTGTATACGGGAGTAGATGCCGCAAAGACAGCGGCGGCAGAGGCAAAAACGTCTGCAGATGCCGCCAAATCTACGGCTAGCGCCGCTCAGACTGCGGCCGCTAGCGCTCAGTCAAAGGCCGACGCCGCCTTGCCACGCACTGGCGGTACCGTAAATGGAGAAATTCGATTCAGCGGCACTGGTGGTCGCATCCGTATTGACGATCAGTCCAACAACAGCCTCACTTGGTACAACTGGGTGAACAATGGCTCTTATTTCTGGGTCTATCAAGGGTCCTCGGTTCCCGCCTCGATCAGCTCCGCGGGCGTGGTTACGGCCACTTCGTTTAACCCAACCTCCTCTGCCGACGTGAAGGACTACATCGAAGGCTACGCTGGGGACGCTTCGGCGGAGTTAGATCGCTTGGTTGTCATCAGCTACCGGCTAAAGCCCGAATATGCTGCGATTGATAAGCAGTTCGTCGGATTGCTCGCCGAGAATGTGCACGACGTGAAGCCCGACGTGACCGATGGCGAAACAGTCGTTGAGCTCGTGGGCGAGGATGGGGCGCCAGCAGAAGCGGTTACCACGCCCATGAACTATGACCTCGCGCAGATTGTTGCGCTGACCGTGCGGGCCCACCAGCAAAAAAGCAGGCGTATTAGTCAACTGGAACAGCGTTTGGATGAGCTGTTGGCACAGGTTGCCGCACTGAAGTCACTTGCATGACCCTACTCGCCGACATTCAGACGCTTGAGCCAGGCGCTCGAGTGACAGTGTTCGAACTGGATGCGACCTCGCTGGGTGCCGACTCGCTGCTGTTCCATTCGCACCTGCAGGCCAACCCAATCGTTTGGCAGGGCCAGGTGTATGACCCCTGGCCTGTCGAGGCCACCGGCTTCGAGCGCACCAGCGACCAGCCACCGAACCCGCGCCTGCGCGTCGGCAACATCGACGGCACCATCACCGCGCTGTGCCTGCTGTTCGATGACCTGGTCGGCTCACGCGTCATCCGCCGGCAGACGCTGGCCAAATACCTCGATCCCGTCAACTTCGCGGGCGGTAACCCAACTGCGGATCCGGAAGAGCACTTCCCTGACGAGATCTGGTTCATCGAGCGCAAGGTCAGCGAAGACCACACGCAGGTGGAGTTCGAGCTGGCCACCGCAGCAGATCTCAATGGCGAGCAGTTGCCGGGCCGGC
>NZ_JAGHWZ010000054.1:0-2848 GCF_017746015.1 Xanthomonas sp. A1809
GATCGCCATCATCCAGAAAGCAGGGCAAGCGGTTGTTCCCGCGCTGCACGATGTGCTGCGGGATGCCGGTAAGGTCGATGCGTGGAAGTCTGGCCATGGAACAAGACTCGCAGCCCGGCGTTGGAAATAACGGGGTCAGGTTAACTTATTAGTCGATGGTGTTCGGGTTGCTTGGCCATGGGCGGGACTGACGCCCGCTAATAACGAGGTCAGGTTAACTTATCAGTCGATGGTGTTCGGGTTGCGTGGCCGATGAGCGGGCCTGACGCCCGCAAAGCGGTGGGTCTTGGCTTCGATCATTGCGCGGAAGGCGCCGTGGCCCAGGGCTCGCTGCTGCTGTAGATGAAGGCGAATGCTGGCGAGCAGTTCGTCGCAGAGGGCTTCATCGAGCAGGGCGCGGTAGGCGTTGGATCGCTCGATCGGGTCGTTGCCAAGTGCAAGCCCAAATAACGGGGTCAGGTTAACTTATCAGTCGGCGGTGTTGGTGTTGCGTGGCCGATGCGCGGGCCTGACGCCCGCAAAGCGGTGGGTCTTGGCTTGGACCATTGCGCGGAAGGCGTCGTGGCCCAGGGCTCGCTGCTGCTGTAGATGAAGGCGAATACTGGCGAGCAGTTCGTCGGAGAGGGCTTCATCGAGCAGGGCACGGTAGGCGTTGGATCGCTCGATCGGGTCGTTGCCAAGTGCAAGCCAACAGGGATGCGGTGTCAGTGCGGAGTGCCTGCGCTGGCCTAGGTTGGCAGGGCAACTAGACCAGCGATACGCCGCAGGGTTGTCGGTCAGGCGAGCACGCGCGGGATTGAGCTTAATGTAGCGATAGCAGCGAAGGGCGTAGTCCGCACTGTCCACAAGACATGCTTTGTACCGCGCTTTCCATAGCGTACCGGCGCACCGGTGGCGGCCATTGAAAAATGGTACGTAGTTTCGCCCAAGCCGTTGCGGCGATGATGCGGTCGATTCAACCGCTTCCGTCGCCCGGTTCCAGAATGCGCCACTCTCTTTACGGTGAGACCATGCTTCGTGTTTCAGGCCGAGCCGATTCCTTGAAATTCGTTTTTCGACAACTTGTAATGCTCTTTTGTCAGATAATCACAGGGAAATGATTCAAGGTGACGTTTCAATGACTGATTAAGGTCACTTTCTACCACGCCAATATCATCGATCTATAAAGGCGCGAACGTGCCAGGAAAATCAGTACTTTGAGTCATCCCGAAAACCCCTGATAGGATCCGATTCTTGATGAAAAATCTACAGATGCAAAAGCGCGTGGCATGCCTCGCAATAGTCATCAGCACCTCCTTTGCATGCTCGGCTGCCATGGCGCAGGTGGTCCCTCCTCGCAATCCCGACCGCGACGTCCTGCCGCTCATTTCTGGCTCGAAAGTCGGCGTGAATACAGGATCCTGCACCGTCGGGGCGGTGGTGGTGCCCAGCAACATCCTCTATCGACTGACGCCGTACCAAAATGCCACACGATGGCTCGTGCTTGCCAAGCACTGCTCCCTACCGGGCGGGACGGTCTATTTGGGTGACCAGAACGAGCCAATTGGCACTGTCGTGTGGCAGTCCGCAGCCTCGGACCTCGAGCTTGTGAAGGTACCGCCCGAGCCCAATCCGTCCTATGTGTGGTGCCAGGCACATCACAATAGCGGCGCTGCCATCTGCAATCCGTACTTGCAATATCGGCCCCGCGCGAGCAATCAGGTCTTCATGCCGCGCGGCGGGCGGGAAGCACGTCTTCCTGTGAGCGGGTGGTCCAACGCGCCAGATGAGACATTCTGCACAAGCGGTTGGCGCACCGGTGTCCGGTGCGTTTGGCACGGCATGACACTCGCGCCAGGAATTTGGCGGCCGAATTATGATCACCTCGGTGCCGCGGACTCGTCCGAGTTCGCCAGCCTTGACGGCGGCGACTCCGGCGGACCGGTCGTCACCTACGACCGGCATCTGGTCGGGGTCATCTCGTCCAGTGACGATCGCACCCGTTCCATCCTTTTCTACACGCCAATGGCGCAGGTGCTGCAAGAGCTCTACAGCTACACCCTTGCCCCAAGCAACTTCCCCGCCGCTGACGGCGAGAGCAATCCGCTCTCCCCCGCCGGTGAAAAAACTCTTTGGGAGCTTGCTCCGACGGATGACGACACGGGAGCTACTCAGGCGCAGTCCATGGGCGGACAAAAACAAGCGGGCTGATGTTCATTACGTGGACCTGTGCTGTCAGCATCTCGCGTGAGTCGCGGGAATAGCTTTTCAGTCAACAAAGCGCCGCCTCCGTGCGGCGCTTTGTCATGTGCTCGCGTTGCACCGGGAAAACGGGACGGAGTTAATTGACGGAGGTAATTAAGCGAACCGGGCGTACAATCCCGCGCGGTGATGTCCGATAGCAGGGCTGTGTCGCTACCTTGAAAATAACGAAGCCAGGTTGACTTACCAGTCGACGGTGTTCGGTCTGCGTGACCGATAAGGGGCCTTACGCCCGCAAAACGGTGAGTCTTGGCTTGGACCATTGCGCGGAAGGCGTCGTGACCCAAGACCCGGAAAGTGGGTCAGATTTACTTCGGCGTTGACACCTGGCCCCGTTAGCTGCTGCCGTAGGCCGCGCTTGTGGCTGATCGCTATCTGCCTGGCCGGGTGCGCGAATCTCCCGGTAATAACGGGGTCAGGTTAACTTATCAGTCGGTGGTGTTGGGGTTGCGTGGCCGATGAGCGGGCCTGACGCCTGCAAAGCGGTTGGTCTTGGCTTGGACCATTGCGCGGAAGGCGTCGTGGCCCAGGGCTCGCTGCTGCTGTAGATGAAGACGAATGTTGGCGAGCAGTTCGTCGGAGAGGGCTTCATTGAGCAGAGCACGGT
>NZ_JAGHWZ010000055.1:0-6147 GCF_017746015.1 Xanthomonas sp. A1809
TTTCGCACGGTCAAAATTAGGAGTTGAAAAATGAGAGGACGGAAGCCGACAGCTCCGGCCCTCAAGGTGATCGCCGGGACGGCCCGGCCGGACCGCGAGGTGCCGGACGTTCCCGAGTTCGACCTGATCGATGAATTTCCCGACGCCCCTCAGCATCTGAAAACCGATGGCGCCGCAATGTGGCGTGATCTCGGCCCGCAGCTGGTCGCGGCGAAGGTGTTGCAGGTCGTCGACCTCTACGCACTCCAGCAACTCTGCTACGCCTGGCAACGCATGGTGATGAAGCAGAAGGCGGGGATGGACATAACGGCCGCCGAGGACACAGCGTTCAAGGCGCTGATGTCCGAGTTCGGCATGACTCCCGCCAGCAGGCGCAAGGTGAGTTCGGGTGGCGACAGCAAGAAGCCCGGCAACAAGTTCGCCGCGCTCGCAGCGCCGAGCAAATAAGCCGGCTGCCAAGAAGGCGCCAGCGAAGAAGCAGGGCAGGGCCGCGCCGCGCGCCCGCAAGCCGGATCCTTCCGACTATGTCGGCGTGGCCATTGCGTACGCGCAGGAAGCGATCGCCGACAGGAAGGGGCTGCGGTTCGGCAAGTTGATCCGGCAGGCCGCGAAGCGGTTTATCGATGACTTGGCACGAGCGAAGAAGCGGGGCGCGCCGTTCCGGTTCTCACCGGAGCACGCGTGTCACGCGTGCGGGTTTATCGAGCTGCTGCCGCACGTCGAGGGCAAGTGGGAGACGCCCGAGATCCGGATGCACCGGTCGCACGTGTTCTTCGTCGTGCAGCTGTTCGGCTTCCGGAAGCCGGATGGCACGCGTCGCTTCACCTCGGCGCTGTTCGCGGTGGCGCGCAAGAACGCGAAGTCCACGCTGGCGTCGGCAATCCTGCTGTACTGCCAGTGCTGCGAGAACGAGGAGGGCGCCCAGGTCATCTCGGCCGCCACCACGTTCCCGCAGGCGTCGATCATCTTCAACGTCGCCAAGCGGATGGTGGAGAAGACCCCGGATCTCAAGGAGGCCTATGGCCTGGAGACCTGGGCGAAGTCGATTACCCGCATGGAGATCGGCGCCAGCTTCAAGCCCATCCACGCCAAGGCCAGCACGCAGGACGGTCTGAACCCGTCCCATGTCGGCCTCGACGAGATCCACGCGCACAAGACGCCGGACCTGCTGAACGTCCTGCAGTCCGCCGCCGGCGCGCGCCAGAACCCGCTCTGGCTGTTCACCACAACCGAGGGGTACACCAACCCGGGCCCATGGGCGGAGATCCGCCAGTTCGTGAAGCAGCTGCTCGCCGGCGTGTTCGGCCACGAGGCCGACCATTACCTGGCGGTGTTCTACGCCATCGATGAGGAAGACAAGGCCGCCGGCACCAAGGCCGACGACACCTTCGATGAATCGAAGTGGATCAAGGCGAACCCCTTGATCGACGCCAATCCGCACCTACTAGCCGCGATCCGTAAGGAGGCGGTCGAGGCAAAGCGGATGCCGTCCAAGCTGGCCGAGTTCGAGATCAAGCGCGTGAATCGGCCAGCGGCGTCAGCCAACAGCTGGGTCGCGCTGCCGAAGTGGAACGCCTGCGCCGGTGCCGTCGATCTGGATGCACTCCGCGACGTACCGTGCTGGGGCGGCCTGGATCTGGCGAGCACGCGCGATTTGACTGCCCTGCGCCTGGTCTGGCGAATCGGAGATCAGATCATCACTTGGGGCAGGAGGTGGGTTCCGGCAGAAGCGGTGGCGCAGCGCACCGAACGCGGAACCGTTCCATACGCGGGCTGGGTTGCTGCCGGGCTCATCGAACAGACGGAAGGCGAGGTTACCGATTACGCGGTGATCGAACAGGCCGTTCTCGACGTGGTGGAGCGGTTCAACGTGCAGTCGATTGCGTTCGACCGCTGGAACGCCACAGAGATGGTCAGCCGGTTGGTGAAGGCGGAGGTGCCGCTGGTGGAGTTCATCCAGGGCACCAAGTCTTACCACCCGGCGATGCAGGACCTCGAACGCGCCTACATAGGCGGGAACCTGGTGCACGAGGGTGATCCGGTGCTCACCTGGTGCGCATCGAACCTCGTGGCCAGAACCGACCCGAACTTGAACAAGGCTCCGGACAAGAAGCGTTCGGCCGACAAAATCGACGACATGACCGCGCTGCTGATGGCCGTGGGGATATCGATCGCAACAGAAGAGGCTACCGACGTGTCCCAGTTTCTCGCCAATCCAATTGTGGTGGGCTGATGTCCGCTTTGACAAAGGCCAAGGCGCCAGGCACGTTCAAGTCCTCGATCCTGAAGTGGCTTGGGGTGCCGATCGGCCTAACAGACTCCAGCTTCTGGGAGGCCTGGGCCGGTGGCGGAAACTCGGCCGGAAAGTCTGTCAACCATGGCACCGTACTGCAGTTGTCGGCCGTTTGGGCTTGTGTACGCCTTCTCTCGCAGACGATCTCCACGCTTCCGTTGGGGTTCTACAAGAGGCAGGCCGACGGCAGCCGGGTCTCGGCCACGCAGCATCCTCTGTACGAGCTTTTGCACAACCAGCCGAACGCCGACATGACGGCCGTGCAGTTCTGGGAGGTCCTGGTAGCGAGCCTATTGCTGTGGGGTAATGCTTACGTCGAGAAGCACTACAGCGTCGGGCGCCTCGTGTCGCTCGACTTCCTGCTCCCCCAGCGCATGGCTGTCAGGCGCCTGACGACTGGTGAGCTCGAATATCGCTACACGGACGCGCAGGGAAAGCAGCGCGTGATCAACGAGTCGTCGATGTGGCATGTCCGCGGGTTCAGCACCAACGGCACGATGGGAATCTCCTCGATCTCGGCAGGTGGGCAGGTGTTCGGCGCAGCGATGGCAGCAGATGAGGCCTCCGCCAAGGTCTTCGCCAACGGCATGAACGTCGGCGGTGTGCTGTCGACCGATCAGATCCTTACCAAGACCAACCGGGAGGAGCTGCGGACCAGCTTCGTGGGGCAGTTCAACGGCGCCGTCAACGCCGGAAAGACCATGATCCTAGAAGCGGGGATGAAGTATCAGCAAGTGCCAATGAATCCCGAGGATGCCCAGCTACTGGGTACCCGTGCTTTCAACGTAGAAGAGATCTGCCGCTGGTTCGGTGTGCCTCCATTCATGGTTGGCCACGCCGAGAAGTCGACGAGCTGGGGAACCGGCATCGAGCAGCAGATGATCGGCTTCCTGACCTTCTCGCTGGCGCCTTGGCTGCGTCGCATTGAGCAGTCGATCAGGAAGGACTTGCTGGCACCGCAGGAGCGCCCCACCTACTTCGCCGAATTCGTGGTCGAGGGACTGCTGCGCGCCGACAGCGCGGCCAGGGCGGCTTTCTATAGCACGATGGTCCAGAACGGAATCTATAGCCGTGACGACTGCCGTTCGAAAGAGAACCTGCCAATGCGTGGTGGCAAAGCCTCAGAGCTAACGGTCCAGTCCAACCTCCTGCCGATCGAGCAACTCGGCGGCGATAATTCCAGCGATCAGAAGGCCCGCGCGGCGCTTCTGGCGTGGCTCGACTCCGGAAAGGAAAAGCCCGATGAAACGTAAAGACGCCACCCTGAAGATCAGGGACTTCGATCTGTCCGTGAAGGCCGTCAGCGATGACGGCCTTTTCTCTGGCTACGGCTCGGTGTTTGGCACCGTGGATAGCTACCGCGAGGTGGTGGCGCCAGGAGCATTCGCCGAAAGCCTTGCCGAGATCAAGGCCAAGGGACGTCCGGTGCCGGTGCTTTGGCAGCACCGCAGCGGCGAGCCGATCGGCGTGTACTCGGCTCTTTCGGAGGACAGCCACGGGCTCAAGGTTGAAGGCCAGCTGATCATCGACGGCGTTGCCCGCGCCAAGGAAGCGCATGCCCTCATGAAGGCAGGCGCGGTCTCCGGCCTCTCCATCGGCTACTACGTCCGCGAGGACAGCTGGGACGAGAAAGAGCGCGTGCGGCTTCTGAAGAAGGTTGATCTGGTTGAGATCAGCCTTGTCACTTTCCCCGCCAATGACGACGCGCGAGTGGACGCGATCAAGTCGAAGTTGGCCCACGGGTCGCTTCCGACCCTCCCCGAATTCGAACAGATCCTGCGCGAGGCAGGGTTTTCGAAGAGCCAGGCCGCGGTGATCGCCAATCGCGGACTGAAGCATCTGCTGGACCGGAGCGAGTCCGGGAGCACGGCGAACGAAACCGAAGGCCTGGTCAAAAGCCTGAGCCGTCTCACCCTCCCGACTTTCTGAGGAACGAACCATGTCCCGATACACCAACCTCTCGCGCTCGATCGGCCGCGAACTGAAGAACGCTGGTCAGCTGGATGACCAGCTGGAGCTGAAGGGCCTGATCCAGGCCCTCAACGAGCGCGACAACGAGATCAAGGTCTTCGCCGAGAAGGCGAGCGATGAAATCAAGAACCACGGCAAGATCCTGGACGACACCAAGAACGCGCTGGAGTTGCTCTCGAAGAGCGGCCTGGAAATCAACGCGCGTCTGCTGGAAGTCGAGCAGAAGCTGGCCCGGCGTTCTGCCGCAAACGATGCGGATGGTGCCAAGTCCATCGGCGAGCAGTTCACCGAATCGGACGACTTCACCGGCCTGGCAGCCAAGGGGCGCGGCATTGCACGCATGAACCTCAAGGCTGTCACCAGCATCACCAGTGCCACCACGGGCACCGGAGGCGTCGGTGCAGCCATCCAGCCGACCCGCGTGCCTGGAATCGTCAATGGCCCGGATCGTCCCTTCACGATTCGCGACCTGATCATGCCGGGGCGAACCGCCTCCAACTCGGTCGAGTTCGTGCAGGAATCGGGCTTCCAGAACATGGCCGCACCGGTGGCCGAGACAGCCCTCAAGCCTCAGTCGGACCTCTCCTTCGAGCTGAAGACGACCACGGTCAAGACGATCGCGCACTGGTTCCTGGCTTCCAAGCAGGTCTTGGCTGATGTGCCTCTCCTTCAGAGCTACATCAATGGCCGCGCCATCTATGGCCTGAAGTACGTCGAGGAGAACCAGATCCTGGCGGGTGATGGCACTGGCCAGAACCTGCTGGGTCTGATCCCGCAGGCGACGGCATTCGACGACGCACTGCGCCAGGCCGGCGACACCAAGATCGACATCCTCCGTCGCGCAATTCTGCAGGTCCGCGTGGCGGAGTACCGCGCGAGCGGCATTGCACTCAACCCGGTGGACTGGGCCGATATCGAGCTGCAGAAGGACGAGCAGGGCCGCTACATCTGGGTGAACGTGGTCGAGGGGGGGCAGCCGCGCATGTGGAAGCTGCCGGTCGTCGATACGACTGCTGTGCCGGAGGGAGAGTTCCTGGTCGGCGCATTCGACATCGCCGCGCAGGTCTTCGACCGGGAAGACGCGGCGGTCGAAGTGTCCACCGAGGACAGCGACAACTTCCGCAAGAACATGGTCACGATCCGCGCGGAAGAGCGTCTGGCAATGGCGGTGTACCGCCCCGAGTCGTTCGTGCACGGCGAGTTCGCCGCGCCGTCGGGCGGCTGATCGTCCACAACCGCTGAATGACGGGCGGAAAAACCGCCCGTCTACGGGAGATCGACATGAAATACATGGCACTGAAGGGCTTTCTAGATCCCTCGGGCTACCAGAAGCGCGGCACCGAATGGACCGGGTCGCCGGAGCGCGCCAAAGAACTCTTGCGCGGCGGCTTGATTGCAGAGTTCGATGGTGCCAAGGCTGCGCCAACCGCCGAGAACAAGATGGCACCGCCGGCCAAGAACAAGGGACGCAAGGCGCCGACGGGTTCGGATAAGGCCTGACGATGAGGATCGTGACTGAAACTCAAGTGCGGGCACATGTCCGGCTCGATGGCGACGATGAAAGCGCCAATGTCTATGCCGAAGCAGCTGAGCAGGCGGCGCAAGACTTCCTCAATCGCCAGGTCTACAAGGACACGGACTCGCTCGCTGCGGCTGTTCTGGACGGATCTGCAGGGTTCGACCCGATGGTGGCGAATCCCGCCATCATTGCTGCAGTGCTGCTGATCACCGGGCACCTGTACCGCAATCGCGAGGCTGTCACCGACGAGACCGCGAACCAGCTGCCACTGGGGGCGCACGCGCTGCTCTGGCCGCACCGAGTAGGCCTCGGCGTATGAGCCTCGCCGCCGGCAAGCTCCGCCACCGAATCCGCATCCAGCGGC
>NZ_JAGHWZ010000056.1:0-1639 GCF_017746015.1 Xanthomonas sp. A1809
CGTTGTCGAGCGCCAACTCGGCATACATCCGTTTGAGCTTGGCGTTCTCGGACTCGAGCTCCTTGACCCGCCGCAGCTCGGACGCCTCCAAGCCGCCGTACTTGCTCTTCCACTGGTAATAGGTCGCCGTGCTGATGCCGACTTGGCGACAGATGTCTTTGACTGGAACGCCTGCGTCGGCCTGCTTGAGCGTGGCGATGATCTGTGTCTCGGTGAACTTCGATGTGCGCATGGAACCTCCTGACTTGGGAACGATGCCAGAAAGATCTACTTATGCGGTGTCTGCGGATCGGGGGAGCTTACGAGTGGAACAGGTACGAGAAGCCGTCTGGATTCGTGCTCATTCCTACGCCTCCGATGGATGCCTGGTGTGCAAGCCGCCCCAGGAATTCCCTCGACATCGCCGGCAACATCGAATTCGTCAAAATCGCATCGATCATCCGCCCACCCGATTCGCTCTCGGTACACCGGCTCACCACCAGCTCAACAACTGAATCGTCGTACTCGAACGGAATCTTGTAGCGCTCTTCGATGCGTTTCTTGATGCGATTCAACTGCAGTCGCACGATCTGCCCGAGCATGTCGTTGCTCAGCGGGTAATACGGAATCGCCACCAGCCGCCCGAGCAATGCCGGCGGAAACACCTTCAACAACGGCTCACGGATGGCCTTGGCCATGGCTCCCGGGTCGGGTATCAGCTCCGGGTCCTTGCACAGGCTGGCGATCAGGTCGGTGCCCGCGTTGCTGGTCAGGATGATCAAGGTGTTGCGGAAATCGATACGGCGACCTTCGCCGTCTTCCATCCAGCCCTTGTCGAAGACCTGGAAGAACAGTTCGTGCACGTCCGGGTGGGCTTTTTCCACTTCGTCCAGCAGCACCACCGAGTACGGCTTGCGGCGCACCGCTTCGGTGAGCACACCGCCTTCGCCGTAGCCCACATAGCCCGGCGGTGCGCCCTTGAGCGAGGAGACGGTGTGCGCTTCCTGGTACTCGCTCATGTTGATGGTGATCAGGTTTTGTTCGCCGCCGTACAAGGTTTCGGCCAGCGCGAGTGCGGTTTCGGTCTTGCCCACGCCGGAGGTGCCGGCCAGCAGGAACACGCCGATCGGTTTGTCCGGGTTGTCCAGACCGGCGCGGCTGGTCTGGATACGCTTGGCGATCATCTCCATGGCATGGTCTTGGCCGATCACGCGCTTGGCCAGCAGGTCGGGCAGGCGCAGCACGGTGTCGATCTCGTTGCGCGCCATGCGCCCGACCGGGATGCCGGTCCAGTCGGCGACTACGGCGGCCACAGCCTGGTAATCGACGGTTGGCAGGATCAGCGGCGATTCACCTTGTAATGTTGCCAGTTCGGCCTGCACCAGCTGCAGACGTGCCAGTAAGGTGTCGCGATCAACTTGTACCGGTGCGTCGAGCACGGCAGTGTCGCCAGACGCACGCTGTTCGGCCTCCGCTTCCAGCGCACTGCCGGTGCCTTCCACCGGCGCATTGCCGGCCCGCAGTTGCGCGCGTAGCGACAACAGCTCATCGACCAACGCCTTTTCGGCAACCCAGCGCTGTTCCAGCTCGCGCAGGCGGGTATGTTCGCTTTCCAGTAAACCTGCACACGCGGCAGCACGCTCCTCCACCACGATGCCAA
>NZ_JAGHWZ010000057.1:0-1188 GCF_017746015.1 Xanthomonas sp. A1809
CGCTGAGGATCAGGTTGCCGCCGGCAGTGAGCGCCTGCTGGTCGATGGTTTGCGTGGCTGTGGTGGTGGTGACGCGGGTTTTGCCGTTGCGCGCGTTGTAGCTGTTGGTCTCGGTCTCGTTGAGCACGGACTCGACGTTGAGGTTGTTGCCCGCTGCGGCGATCAGATCGCCGCCTGCCTTCACCTCGGCCTGCCGGATGGTCAGGTCGTTGCCCGCGGTGAGTTGCAGGCTGTCGCCGGTGCTGATGTTGGTGCGGGTGGCAACCTTGCCATCCAGACTGGCGGTCGGCGTCAGCGACAGGTTGTTGCCTGCCTGAAGTGCCGCGCTGCCGCCAGCGGCGATTGTCACGCCGTGCAGTTGCAGGTCGTTGCCCGCGGACACGATCAAGTCTTTACCCGTGACGAGTGACACGGCGTCGCCGCCACGCAGCAGGCCGTTGTCGTCACGCAAGGCGCTTGGCGTCAGGCTGAGGGTGTTGCCGGCGATCACCGCGGCGCTGCCACCGGCCTGCACGCGGGTGCCGGTCAATGTCATGTCGTTGCCGGCCATCAGTTGCAGCGTGTTGCTGGCCGTGATGCCCGACAGGATGCCGACGCCGTTGATGGCCTTGGTTGCTTCGCTGACCAAGTTGTTGCCGGCCACCAGCGCGACATCGCGGCCCTCGATTTGGCCTTGATTGAGCAGGTCGTTACGCGCTTCCAGCGACAAGCCGCCAGTGCCGCTGATGCGGCCCTGGTTGAGCAGGTTGCCGGCGGTGACGCTGACGTCGGCGCCAGCAATGACGCCCTGGTTGCTCATGGTGTTGGTGGCATTGAGCTCGACGTTGCCGCCGGCAATCAATGCGCCGCTGCCACGTAGCTGCAGCGAGTTCGAAGCCAGGTACACCACCGGCACCAGCACGGTCTGGCCCTGGTACTCCTGCTCCACCATCCACACGATGTCCTGCGTGAGTGCAGCGGCCTGCGCGGCCGTCAAGCCCACACCCATGCTCAATTGCAGCTGGCCTGCAGCGGCCACGCCGGATTCCAGCAAGGCGCGGTATTGCGCCACGCCATCGGCGTAATTGCCCAGATAGCGACGACCGGTGAGCTGGGTGATCTGGTCCAGCACCAGCCGCTGCTCATAGAAGCCGTCGCCCAGGCGGGTCTGGGTCCACTCCGGGTCCACGCCCAGCTTGTCCAGCAGGA
>NZ_JAGHWZ010000058.1:0-1188 GCF_017746015.1 Xanthomonas sp. A1809
CGCTGAGGATCAGGTTGCCGCCAGCGGTGAGCGCCTGCTGGTCGATGGTCTGCGTGGCTGTGGTGGTGGTGACGCGGGTTTTGCCGTTGCGCGCGTTGTAGCTATTGGTCTCGGTCTCGTTGAGCACGGACTCGACGTTGAGGTTGTTGCCCGCTGCGGCGATCAGATCGCCGCCTGCCTTCACCTCGGCCTGCCGGATGGTCAGGTCGTTGCCCGCGTTGAGTTGCAGGCTGTCGCCGGTGCTGATGCTGGTGCGGGTGGTGGGCTTGCCGTCGAGACCAGTGGCCGGCGTCAGCGAGAGGTCGTTGCCCGCCTGCAGTGCCGCGCTGCCGCCGGCCTTGATGGTCACGCCATGCAGTTGCAGATCGTTGCCGGCCGAGACGATCAGGTCCTTGCCCGCAGTCACCGACACGGCGTCGCCGCCGCGCAGCAGGCCGTTGTCGTCACGCAAGGCGCTGGGCGTGAGGCTGAGGTTGTTGCCGGCGATCAACGCCGCGCTGCCACCGGCCTGCACACGGGTGCCGGTCAACGTCATGTCATTGCCGGCCATCAGTTGCAAGGTGTTGCTGGCAGTGATGCCCGACAGGATGCCGACGCCATTGATGGCCTTGGACGCTTCGCTGACCAGATTGTTGCCGGCCGCCAGCCCCACATCGCGCCCCTCGATTTGGCCCTGGTTGAGCAGGTCGTTGCGCGCTTCCAATGCCACGGTGCCGGTGCCGCTGATACGGCCCTGGTTGAGCAGGTTGCCGGCGGTGATGCTGACATCGGCGCCGGCAATGACGCCCTGATTGCTCATGGCGTTGGTGGCGTTGAGTTCGACGTTGCCGCCAGCGATCAGCGCGCCGTTGCCACGCAGCTGCAGCGAGTTGGACGCCAGGTAGACCACCGGCACCAGCACGGTCTGGTCCTGGTACTCCTGCTCCACCATCCACACGATGTCCTGCGTGAGTGCAGCGGCCTGCGCGGCGGTCAAGCCCACGCCCATGCTCAATTGCAGCTGGCCTGCAGCAGCCACACCGGATTCCAGCAAGGCGCGGTATTGCGCCACGCCATCGGCGTAATTGCCCAGGTAACGACGGCCGGTGAGCTGGGTGATCTGGTCCAGCACCAGACGCTGCTCATAGAAGCCATCGCCCAGGCGGGTCTGGGTCCACTCCGGGTCTACGCCCAGCTTGTCCAGCAGGA
>NZ_JAGHWZ010000059.1:0-1456 GCF_017746015.1 Xanthomonas sp. A1809
TTCGCATAATGTATAGAGGGTGGGTAAGGGCTACCGGCGAAAGGGCCGCTAGCAGCGCTTCATGCGCTCCTGTGTGTACCGCCAGGACCAACAGCGCGACCACCGCGGCGGCCGCGCTTAGCCTGTCCAACACTGATCGCCACAATGCGCGCTCTGCTGGGGACGCCGCGCGTTCTGCATGAATTCGTGCCATCCAAGAACCGCCGTCGAGCTTTGCCATCGCGCAAAGCTGCGCAATTCGTTCATCGGAAAGCGGCTTGTCCTCGTGGCGAGCCTTCCAAATCATCTGCCTGTTGACGCCCAATTTTTCTGCCAAAGCCATATCTGACGGGAGAGAGCAGCTCTCTTTCACCTTGTCAAGTAGCTCGTCTGTAGCGCTCATGTGACCCTCAGGGTTGACATCGTGTGACCCGTCGAGTTTACATGCGCTCGCGTTACCTCATTGGGTAACGCCGCGCACCCCCGGCTCCCCTCCGGGGTCCGCGTCAAGGGGCAGGGGAGGGGGCTTCATGGACGTCATCGCATTCGCACTTCTCGGTGCTGCCTGCTTCGTGTGCAGCATCGGCACAGCGCGCCTCGTCGGTTGCATATTGGATCGCCGCGACGCTGCCATTCTTCGCCAGCTGCGCGAACAGGATCTGATCGCCGCCGCTGAGCGTGAGCATCACCGCGCTTTATTCGATTACGTCGATCCGTGTGTTGCTGCTGCTGAGGAGCGCGCAGAGCGCCTCAACGATGCCACGTTGTGCGAACGCGAGTGGCAGGGCTATGGCGAGGTGCTCGATGCGTAACCTCATCGCTTTCTGCCGTGAAATCGGCCCGCTTGCTTTGATGTGCTGCGCAACTGGTTTCGGCATAGGTGGACTTGTTGGCTATGCGTCCGGTGCTGGCGCAGCACAAAGCATCGATCGTCAAATTGAGCGCGACGAAACCATCCAGCAGCAATGCATCGACGGCAACAACAATGCTTGCCGTGTCATGGAGTTTCGCCGTGGCTGAGTCTCGATCTGTTGCATGGATGATTTCGCCAGCCAGAGTGCAGGGCGGTCCTCGCATTTACGTGTTGACCATCGTCGTCAACGGCAATGCTGTCGAGCAGAGCTATTTCGCATCGCGCATCGATGCTGCTGATGCACGTGACGCAGCCATGGAGTTCTATCGTGGCTAACAGCACATGCTCTTTCTGCGGTGAAACAACCGTCTACTTTTTCCCCGGGGGCTTGTGCGTTGCATGCACATCGAAGAACGCACGTATCCGCATGCAGGAACAGCCCACGCAATCGCGTGAGTTGTCCGCATTCGATGCATCTGTTGGCGTCATGCAGGCCGCTACGCGCCGCACGGAAATTGCCGCAGAGAAGATCCAAAAGAACAAGCGTGTGGTCGGTACAAGCGTGCGTGAGTTCGACGCAGCGCATCCGGTCGCATTGACCGCAGAGGGCCAGCGCGCAGCGCT
>NZ_JAGHWZ010000060.1:0-968 GCF_017746015.1 Xanthomonas sp. A1809
GCGGGTCAAGGAGCTCGAGTCCGAGAACGCCAAGCTCAAACGGATGTATGCCGAGTTGGCGCTCGACAACGCGGCAATGAAGGACCTGATCGCAAAAAAACTCTAGGGCCGGCGCGTAAACGCGAGGCGGTGCGGTTCCTTATCGAGGTCCACGCGCGGCCGTTGCGCCGGTCCTGTGCATGCGTCGGGCTGTCGCGTGCCGCTTGGTATGCACCGCCTCTGGACTGGACGGTGCGCGATGCCGAGCTGATTGCCGAGATCGCGCGTTACGTTGAAGCGCACCCCAGTCGTGGCTTCTGGAAGTGCAGCGACTACCTTCGCAAGCAGCAACCAGGTTGGAATCCCAAACGCATCTATCGCGTTTACAAGGCCATGAAGCTCAACCTACGCCGCGCTGCAAAGCGTCGCCTTCCCAAGCGTGAGCGGGTGCCGCTCTACGTGCCGAGGCTGCCAGACACGGTCTGGTCGGTCGACTTCATGAGCGATGCGCTGGCATGCGGACGACGCTTTCGCACCTTCAACGTGGTGGATGACTTCAATCGCGAGGCGCTGCACATCGAGGTTGACACCTCGATCAACTCGCAACGGCTTGTGCGTGTGTTCGAGCAGATCAAACGCGATCATGGCTTGCCGCAGGTGGTGCGCTCGGACAACGGCCCCGAGTTCCTGGGCGAAGCGTTCACCAGCTGGCTCAAGACCAATGGCGTCGCACTACAGTACATCCAGCCGGGAAAGCCAAATCAGAATGCCTTCATCGAGCGCTTCAATCGCACGTTCCGCGAGGAAGTGCTCGACCTGAATCTCTTCGCCTGCCTCGACGATGTGCGCGAAGCCGCCCACTGGTGGATGATCGACTACAACGAAGCAAGATCCCATGATTCGCTCGGCGGAATGACCCCGGTCGAGTACCGCAACAAGTACGCCGAAAGCTCTACTTTTGAAGTGCCTGCTTGACGGGGGAGCTTACG
>NZ_JAGHWZ010000061.1:0-1204 GCF_017746015.1 Xanthomonas sp. A1809
CACTTCTCGACGAGAAGCTGCCGGGGTCTCTCATCATCAGCATCGCTCACCGTGACGCCCTTGAAGCATTTCATTCTAAGTCGATTCATCTGAGTGCAATCTCGAGGGTAATGGTATGAGCGCCCCGATCTTGACAAGATATCGCAAAGCGCAGACAGAAAGCGCCGGCAGACCATCACTGTTGATCGCATTCGGGAAACTCGTGGCTCCTTTTTGGCGCGCCCGTGCCTCAACGAAAGCTTGGGTGCTGCTCGCGCTTTTCGTAGGTTGCTTGTTACTTCAAGCCAAAGCCGCTGTATTTCTGAATGAACGCTCCGGAGTTTTGACAAATGCACTGGTAGCAAAGAACATAACCAAACTCCAATCGACCGCACTTATTTTATTGATGATTACTCTGGGAGTAGTCATTCTTGATATCTCCCAGAGCTATTTGCGCATGTGGATCGAGATCGATTGGCGGGTGTGGCTGACCCGGCACTTCGCTGATCGATGGTTATTTCAACGCAACTATTACCGAATGGAACGGGATGGATCCGTCGACAATCCGGACCAACGGATATCGGAAGATGTTTTCTTGTTAGTGGACCAGACGCTGAAGCTTTTCTCGGAATTTGCGTCGCAGATCACGCGTGTGATTGCATATAGCACAGTATTGTGGAGCCTTGGGGGCGCACTCAGGTTATCGTGGAATTCATCACTTATATCGCTGCCTAATGGTACTTTCTGGGCGACCTGGACTGTTTTAATTATATTTATAGTCGCAATGTTTTTGGTTGGTCGACCGCTGGTGAAGCTGAATGTTGAACGGCAGCGCAAGGAAGCGGACTACCGTTTCGCAATGGCCAATATTCGCATGAATGCTGAGCAGGTCGCGCTTTACGATGGAGCTCGCGCAGAGGCTGGCCGACTAAATTCATTATTTAACAGAATTGTACTCAACTGGCGGTCGATCATGATCGCAACAGCTGGAATGATCGCTGTCGTTATGTTCTACCAGAGACTGGTTGGTTTGGGTATGAATATGCCTGGATATGTTAGATACATGAGGGGTGAAATTGACTACGGTCAATTCACCCAGATCGGCGCCGCAGTGATGGCGATCGCTAATGCGCTTTCTTGGTTCGCCAGGCAAATGCAAGATGGAAGCTTTTTTATCTGGGCCTCGGCCGTAAGGCGACTCGGTGCATTTGACATTGAACTTAGC
>NZ_JAGHWZ010000062.1:0-600 GCF_017746015.1 Xanthomonas sp. A1809
GGCAGCTTCTCGTCGAGAAGTGTGTAGAGGCGTTTTTCATTCGCCGGGTCGAGAGCGCTCGTTGCTTCATCAAGTAAAATGACCTCTGGTGCGTGCAGGAATACGCGCGCGAAGGCAAGGCGTTGCTGCTCACCAGGAGAAAGTTGCTGCTGCCAGACTGCTTCGGTGTCCAGCTTTTCGGTGAGTGCCTCGAGGTGCACCCAGCGCAGCACTTGCTCGCACTGGACGTGCGAGAAGGTGCCATGAGGAGCGGGATAGGACAGCGCATCGATCAGCGTGCCTGTGGGGACGTAACTCTTCTGTGGCAGAAATAGAGTACGTGAGCGCGCTTGAGCGCTAAAGTGCACGCTTCCTGATCCGTGCGGCCACAATCCTGCAATGGCACGCACCATCATGCTTTTACCCACGCCAGACTCGCCACGGACCAGCCAGCGCTCGCCCGCACGGAAAACAAGGTCGCCTGGGGCGGCGAGCGCACTTCCATCAGGCTTGGCAAGCCGTAATCCTGAGATCTCGAGTAGGTTACCGCCTGCAAGTGACTGCTGCTCCGTTAAAGCAATCCCGCGCACTTCCGGCTTGCTAAGTTCAATGTCAAATGCA
>NZ_JAGHWZ010000063.1:0-1365 GCF_017746015.1 Xanthomonas sp. A1809
GCCGGCCCGGCAACTGCTCGCCGTTGAGATCGGCGGCAGTGGCCAGCTCGAACTCCACCTGCGTGTGGTCTTCGCTGACCTTGCGCTCGATGAACCAGATCTCGTCCGGGAAGTGTTCGTCCGGATCGGCAGTGGGATTGCCGCCGGCGAAGTTGACCGGGTCGAGGTATTTGGCCAGCGTCTGCCGGCGAATGACACGCGTGCCGACAAGGTCGTCGAACAGCAGGCACAGCGCGGTGATCGTGCCGTCGATGTTGCCGACCCGAAGGCGCGGGTTTGGCGGCTGATCGCTCGTGCGCTCGAAGCCAGTGGCCTCCACCGGCCAGGGGTCGTAAACCTGTCCCTGCCACACGATCGGAGTGCTTTGAAGGTGGGCGTGAAAGAGCAGCGAGTCTGCCCCCAGCGCGGTTGCGTCGAGTTCGAACACCGTCACCCGTGCGCCAGGCTCCAGGGTTTGGATGTCCGCGAGAATCGACATCAGCCCAGCTCTAGCCGGATTGCTTCGAACAACAGGCGGCCATATTCCATGGGGTCCGTCGGCATTGCGTTGAAGGGCATCCACTCGGAATAGCCCGGCAGCAGCACCTCACACGATGCCCAGCTCTTTGTGTCGTCCCCCCATGCTGCGTTGCGGTATTCCATCGCAACTGTGGGCGCCTCAACGATGCCGTCTTGCGGCTGCATCAACTTCATCAGCTGATCCTCACGAAGATCGCATTGGTACCGCCATCGAGCCACACGCCCGTGCACTTCCAAATTCCGGGCCGTCCGTTGATTGCCTTTGTTGCTCCCTCGGCAAGACCATCACGGGTCGTCGCAACCAACCAGCCGGGCGAGTTCGTGGTGAGCGGGTCGTACCAGGACGTATGGAGCATGTCGCCGAGTGAAACCGCATCGACCTGGACTTTTAGGCGACCGCTGCCAACGGTATTCCAGCCGACGTAGACCGTGTTGGCTCCCATCCCCGTGCCGCCGCCTTGGCGCACGGGCCTGAATCCAAGCGACGCCTCCTTGCCTGCAATGGCGGTGTCCTGATCCGCGTTCTTCTGGTACAGCTCGCCGAAGTTGTCATTCGTCTTCTGGAATGCAGCGCGCGGGGGATCGCCGCGGCCTCCGCCCTGCTGGGGAGTGTCGAGGTCGATAATTTGGCGTGCCATGAGGTTCCCTTACGGCTGAAAGTGTTGTTCGAAGGTGGCGGAAAGCGTGTAGTTGTCCGCGCCGTGCGCCACCGAGTTGTAGCCGGTGCATTGGTAGTACCCCTGCGTCGAAAGCGGCGGTGTCCATAGGAATGACCGGCCGACATGCGCGTCCAGGAAATCGGCAATCTGCTTGATCAACGCCTGCTTGCCGACGCGCGAGATGTTC
>NZ_JAGHWZ010000064.1:0-1193 GCF_017746015.1 Xanthomonas sp. A1809
CATGGCAAAAGCTAAATTCGAGCGCACCAAGCCGCACGTGAACGTCGGCACCATCGGTCACGTTGACCATGGCAAGACCACGTTGACCGCTGCGCTGACCAAGATCGGTGCCGAGCGTTTCGGTGGTGAGTTCAAGGCGTACGACGCGATCGACGCGGCGCCGGAAGAGAAGGCGCGCGGCATCACGATTTCGACCGCACACGTCGAATACGAATCCCCGACCCGCCACTACGCGCACGTTGACTGCCCCGGCCACGCCGACTACGTCAAGAACATGATCACCGGTGCAGCGCAGATGGACGGCGCGATCCTGGTATGCTCGGCCGCTGACGGCCCGATGCCGCAGACCCGTGAGCACATCCTGCTCTCGCGTCAGGTCGGTGTGCCGCACATCGTGGTGTTCCTGAACAAGGCCGACATGGTCGACGACGCCGAGCTGCTCGAGCTGGTCGAAATGGAAGTGCGCGAACTGCTGAGCAAGTACGACTTCCCGGGCGACGACACCCCGATCATCCACGGTTCGGCGCGTCTGGCGCTGGACGGCGATCAGAGCGACATCGGCGTGCCGGCGATCCTGAAGCTGGTCGAGGCGCTGGATTCGTTCATTCCGGAGCCGACCCGCGACGTGGACCGTCCGTTCCTGATGCCGGTCGAAGACGTGTTCTCGATCTCCGGCCGCGGCACCGTGGTGACCGGTCGTATCGAGCGCGGCATCATCAAGGTGGGCGACGAAATCGAAATCGTCGGTATCCGCGACACGCAGAAGACCACCGTCACCGGCGTGGAAATGTTCCGCAAGCTGCTGGACCAGGGTCAGGCAGGCGACAACGCCGGTCTGCTGCTGCGCGGCACCAAGCGTGACGACGTCGAGCGCGGCCAGGTGCTGTGCAAGCCGGGTTCGATCAAGCCGCACACCGAGTTCGAAGCCGAAGTCTACGTGCTGTCCAAGGACGAGGGTGGCCGTCATACCCCGTTCTTCAAGGGCTACCGTCCGCAGTTCTACTTCCGCACCACCGACATCACTGGCGCCTGCCAGCTGCCGGAAGGCGTGGAGATGGTGATGCCGGGCGACAACGTGAAGATGGTCGTGACCCTGATCAACCCGGTCGCGATGGACGAAGGTCTGCGCTTCGCCATCCGTGAAGGCGGTCGTACCGTCGGCGCCGGCGTGGTTGCCAAGATCATCAAGTAAG
>NZ_JAGHWZ010000065.1:0-621 GCF_017746015.1 Xanthomonas sp. A1809
TGCTTTCTGGATGATGGCGATCGATTGCGCTATCTGCACCTGATGCATGAGGCCCTGCACGCCACAGGCTGCCAGCTGCACGCTTACGTCTTGATGGACAACCATGTGCACTTGCTAGTCACGCCACCTGCAGCGGGACGCATCGGACAACTGATGCAACGGCTTGGGCGAAACTACGTCGCATTGTTCAATGGCCGCCACGGGCGCACGGGCACGCTGTGGGAAGGCCGGTACAAGGCATGTCTTGTGGACAGTGCGGACTACGTCCTTCGCTGCTATCGCTACATTGAGCTCAATCCGGTGCGTGCTCGCCTGACCGACAACCCGGCGACGTATCGCTGGTCCAGTTGCCCAGCCAACCTAGGCCAACGCAAGCACTCCGTGCTGACACCACATCCCTGTTGGCTTGCGCTTGGCAGCGACCCGATCCAGCGATCCAACGCGTACCGTGCTCTGCTCAATGAAGCCCTCTCCGACGAACTGCTCGCCAACATTCGTCTTCATCTACAGCAGCAGCGAGCCCTGGGCCACGACGCCTTCCGCGCAATGGTCCAAGCCAAGACCAACCGCTTTGCAGGCGTCAGGCCCGCTCATCGGCCACGCAACACCAACACCGTCGAC
>NZ_JAGHWZ010000066.1:0-1278 GCF_017746015.1 Xanthomonas sp. A1809
ACCCCACAAAGCAAAAACCCCGTCGGAGCGGGGTTTTGTCTAGCGCTTCTTTCCCTGAATAAACAGATACACGATCGCAGCCAATCCGCCCGTGCCAAAAAGGGCGCCTGGCCAACCCTCACCGATCATACCAAGTGCAACAGCGCCAGCTATGGTAGCCAAGGCTAGCGTGTACGCCATCCATTGGCCCCGCCTCGCTTCCTCGTAGTCAAGCTCCTGAGCGCGCTCATTAATTCTTACGCTCGATGCCAGTGCGGACTTTGATAGGTCGAGAAGTTGCAGACCAGCCCCAGGAACTGCCCGCTCGTATCCCGCAAATTCCTCAGCGGGCGGCGTGGGCCCACTATAGCTCTGGGAAAGCATCACTGCCCTGAAGGCAGGGTGTTCCAGAATTGCTGGATTCTCAACAAGCTCGGCAATTAAATGCCGAGCCTTGTGTTCTGTCTGGCGTAGGGATCCGCGCTCCTTGTTCTCTTCCTCAGGAGTGCTTTGATCGTTACCGTCGTTCGCGTCGGTCATTTCCATAGCCTTCCATTGCTAGGTTCAAGCTTTTGCCAACATCTCTCCATGCCTTAGCCAGCAGCCGATCAGGCGTGCTGTTGGCTAGAAGCTCTGCGCGCTGATCGCTCCTGCTTGCGCCAGGAAAAATGTCAAATGCAGAAAGTACGCCCCGGCGAGTTGCTTCACTTAAATGCTTCATGTGTAGGCTCCTCGATTGTGCTGCCACAAAGTTTGCTTCACCGCACCTGCGCGCTTCGCTACTGCATTTAGCAGGTTGCTGCAGGTTGTAGCGGGGAAGTATAGCTATTCAAGTTGTCAATTGGCGATAATTTATTGACTTCGCAAGTGACACAGAGTAGTTCGACGTTGCGGTTGCCGCGCTTCTCGAATGCTTATCAGACCCCGACAACATCGGCTGAGTTCAAGGAAACTTGACTCCGACCCCGCTTTGTTCAGGATCGGTCAGTCTCGCCAGCCGCCCACCCAGTGAACCCGGCCAATGATGGTGATCGGGTGCTTATTTGAGACCATGGGCTTTGGCTTGCGCCACTGGTGGTCGCCGGCGGGGTTGTCGCTCTGGAAGTAGACGCCGGCCTCGAGCACGAGGGCGCGCTTGACGTAGTACTCGGGGTTGGCCATGCCGTCGAGCTGGATGACGTAGAGGCTGCAATCGACAGGGCGGGTGTCCGTGGTGTCGAACAGGATCGCGTAGCCGTCCTGGATGGTCGGCTCCATGCTGTCGCCTTTGCCGTAGTACACGGCCAGGTCGCGCCCGAG
>NZ_JAGHWZ010000067.1:0-627 GCF_017746015.1 Xanthomonas sp. A1809
CCTGGTGGTGACGGCGCTGCGCGCCTCGCTGATCATCGCCCTGGCGACGAGCATGGCGGAGGGTTCGTCAAAACTGTACTGGACGCTGACGGAGGGTGTCAGCCAGTCCATTACCCAAGTAGTGACCGGGGATTCGAAAAGTCCCTACGATGCGATCGACAAGAATCTGGGGTTGATGCAGATCGCGATGATGAGCATCGATCAGATCCAGACAGCAGGCAACCAACAGCGCGACGACGAGAAGACCCGCGCACGCTGGTTCACTGGGGTAGAGATGGCCGGCCCCGGCGTGGTGGGCGGCTCATTGCTTCTGTTGAACAAGATTGGGATGGCACTATTTGTGGGCTTCGGTCCCTTGTTCATCATGTGCCTGCTGTTCCAGGCGACGAAGTCGTTGTTCAGCAAGTGGCTGCTATATGGGTTAGGGATGGTGTTTTCGTTGTCGGTGCTGAGCTTCACGGTGAGCTTGGCGACGAAGGTGGTTGGCGCAGTGGCGCTTGCTTTCCTGGTCAAGTACGCGATGCCAGGCTCAAGTGGTGAGGGCATCAGCAGCATGGCATTGCAGCAAGGAGGGTTAGGCTTGGTGATGACAACCTTGATCGTCACCGCACCGCCGATGGCAGCGGC
>NZ_JAGHWZ010000068.1:0-672 GCF_017746015.1 Xanthomonas sp. A1809
CTCTTCGACCACTAGCTTACGGTGGAGCAGCAACTTGTTCCGCCACCTCGTGTCGCTATCCCAGTCGTATTTCGTAAAGCGGCACACCGGGGATATTTCAAGTCGCTTCCAGTCGATCTACTCCATCCAGCAGTCACTCACGACGAAGATGCTGGAAGCGGTCATCGATGGGGTGATGTCTTTCCTCATGTTGTTGCTCTTGATGAGCTACGACGCGCCGCTTTCCTTCGCCTTGTTGGCTTTCACCATTGCCTATGTGGGTTCGCGCTACGCCTACTACGCCAAACTCAAAGAGGCCAACCTCGACCAGATCAACATCGATGCACGCCGGCAAAGCTTGCTCTACGAGACGGTCCGAAGCATCCAGCCCATCAAACTGTTCAACAAGTCAGCGCTTTGGGCGTCGCGCTTTACGAACTACAGCGCGAAAGCGACCAACGCGACCATCGGGGCTGAGCGGATCCGCATTGGTTTTGATTCTGTCCAGCTTCTCATCCAGGGCCTGTGCCGCATCTTTGTAATTTGGGAAGGCACCCGGTTGGTGCTCAGTGGGGATATGACGATTGGGGTGCTGACGGTTTTTCTGATCTATGCGACCCAGTTCAGCCAGCGCAGCATCAACCTGGCTGACTACTTGATGCAGCTGCGGCTGCTTCGCTTGCACACCGAGCG
>NZ_JAGHWZ010000069.1:0-1478 GCF_017746015.1 Xanthomonas sp. A1809
AGTTTACGGGGAGTCGACAAAGGGACTACTCATATCTAGCACCTCCTGCGAAATTAACGACAATCCAATCAGTCAGCTTTAGTCGACACATCCCACCAAGAAACGAAAAGCCTCGATTTATCACCCTCTACTAGTCCGTCTTGAATTTCGCCGTACGTGGAAACCTTCAACACTTGACGACCGTCGACGCTGGAAAACTCCGTTATACAATGCCCGTCGCCGCTACAGATATTCAACTCTGGCAACTCATCGCAAATAGCACATCGCTTTGGATCCTTGGAGCACACACCTTCGAAGTCATCGCCAACCACGTTTTTTTTGCATTCAGCACTTACAACTGGTTTCCAGTTACCGCCGATAACTTTTTTTCGGAGATCGCCGTAGGACATGCCCTCTTTAAATTCGGTCGACAGTTTAGAAATCTCAACAGATTCCACTGATGGTTTTTTTTCTTCGCTAGAAACTTCAGTTAAAACCTGGGTTTTACTCAAATCTTGACCAGCAATTACTGCATCACTGACAGCCGAATGGCTTTGCGGTGCGTTTTCTTGGCTGCAAGAGCTAAGAGTTAATAGCGCAACCACTACTCCAGTAAAACTAATATGCCTTGAGAGCCTAGCCATATAAATCCAAAATAGAAAAATCAAAAATGATGGAAATTTAATTTCCAATTAAAATTGAATTTTTAATGTCAATTAAAATTAGTATTTTTTGAAAAGCGGCTTCGTGCAATCTTTATATATCACCGAACAACCGGTACCACCGTTTTCTCGGCACGTGTTAAGTGCATTACGCGATGCAATCGAAATATTAGCAGCTGAAGAAACGCCGCTCTCTGAAGTACCAGATGCAGAGGATGCCATTGCAACACACTGGTTAAAATAAGTGAAGGTAACGTAGCAGCCCTTAAAGCCTGCAGATTTACATTGATCTATAGCATCTTCTTCTGCAGACTCTTTTGACGTTTGCTCCAATGAAGCCCATGCCTGAGACGTTTCTTTTGAGTTGACAATTGCCCCCCAAGTCTTTATCCACTCCCCCGTAGGCTGAGGAGGGGGAGGCGGAATTTCACCTCTCGATGTACCAGAATCTGGCCCACATTGTGGGCTTCCAGGAGCCACACCGTTGGGGCAAGCCGTTTGTGCATAGGCATTGTTCGCAAGAAACAAAAAAACAAAAATAAAATAGCGCATTAATCCTCCAAAGGATCAGTTAGGAGCCCTGATTATTATTAGCAGCACCACGTGAGCCAGCATTAGCCACAGGAGCATTTAATTCACCACCTGCTCTAGTATTAACTTGCGCTGTATGTTGCACCCTATCGTTAACTTGACTATTTTCACGTTGAGGCTCTGCCGGTTGATAAGGCCTACCAGCCCCCGGCTCCTGATTGGCCCGGTCCAACTGCCCCAGCGCCGAGTAGGCCGTGAATTGGCCTAGCGTGCCCTGGAAGAACGCCGCTGCCATCGGCGGTGCGG